>JAUZSH010000008.1 GCA_030949605.1 Ghiorsea sp. | reverse complement strand
AGGGTTTATGGAACAGTATGGATAGGATAGAAACAAGAAAATGGTGGAGCCTAGCGGGATCGAACCGCTGACCTCCACACTGCCAGTGTGGCGCTCTCCCAGCTGAGCTAAGGCCCCATTTCAATGGCAAAGTAGAATACCTTACCGTAAAATCGAGCCGCATTTAGCCATACTGGATGTTTTGTGTCAACATGCGCCCATTCTAATTCATCGAGGTTTGTCGTGAAACTGTTTCAACGCATATTATCTGCCGATTGTGATACGCCTGTATCCTTGTTTGCTCGCCTTCGCGGCGACCATGATTGCTTCTTATTTGAAAGCGCAGAGGGCGGTGAACACTGGGGCAGATACAGCATCATCGGCTTTGACCCTGCCCAAATCGCCATTGAAAAAAAGAATGGTTTAATCATTCAACACCGTGACGGCAGCGAACAACGCTTTGCCGCTGGCGATATTTTGACTTGGATTCGCAACACCGTGATTAACCAGCCAAAAATTGAAGCGGATGATTTGCCCTTTACTGGTGGTGCTGTGGGTTATTTTTCTTATGATATTATTCATCGCTTTGAACCTGGTGTAAAGCAACAAAACACGGGTGATGCGGCTGTGGCTGCTTATATGCTTGTTGACCGCTTTGTGGTGCATGACAACCTCAAAGGTATCGTGCATTTGTGCGTGCTTGAAGAAGATGAAGCATGCGCCAACGCTATTTTGGATAATATTGAAGCATCTTTGGCAAACAATCCGACTCCCGCACCATTCCACCCTTCATTGTCTCAAGGTTTGGACTTGGATATTCCGCCATCCAATGTGACTCAAGAAGAATACGAAGGTATGGTAGAAACGGCTAAAGAATACATTTTGGCAGGTGATATTTTTCAGGTCGTGGTATCACAACGCTTTAGCCAGCCCTTAAATGTTGACCCACTGGCATTGTATCGCGCTATTCGTCATATCAACCCTTCACCGTATTTGTTTTATATGGCGATTAAAGGTGTGACATTGATTGGTTCTTCACCTGAAATTTTGGTGCGTAAAGAAGGCTCTAAAGCGATTGTTCGCCCCATTGCTGGCACGCGCCCACGTGGTAAAACGGCTGAAGGAGACTTGGCTTTAGAAAAAGAATTATTGGCAGACAGCAAAGAGCTTGCCGAACATGTGATGCTGGTGGATTTGGGGCGCAATGATTTGGGGCGAGTGTGTGAGTTTGGCTCGGTGAAAGTCACTGATTCTATGGCGATTGAACGCTATTCGCATGTGATGCACATTGTATCGCAAGTTGAAGGTGAGCTAAGGGATGATGTAGATGCACTTGATTTACTCGCAGCCACCTTCCCCGCTGGCACATTATCTGGTGCGCCAAAAATCCGCGCCATGCAAATTATTGATGAGCTTGAAGGGCAACCCAGAGGCGCATACGGCGGTTGCATTGGGCATATTTCATTTGGTGGTGAAAACATGGATACTGCCATTATCATTCGTACGGCTGTGATTGAAGGTGAGATGTTGCATGTGCAGGCAGGTGCTGGCTTAGTCGCTGACTCCGTGCCTGAAAGCGAATATCAAGAATGTGTGAACAAAGCATCGGCAATGTTCCGTGCTGTGGCACTTGCAGGTCTACAAGCACAACCCCGCAATGGAGACAAATCATGAGTTCGGCAACATTGGTCATTGATAACTACGATTCTTTCACCTTTAATCTCGTACAGTATTTGGGTGAGCTGGGTGACTTACCACAAGTTTACCGCAATGATAAAATCACATTGGGTGACATCGAGAAAATGAAGCCAGCCCGTATTCTAATTTCACCCGGCCCTTGCACACCTGCTGAAGCAGGTATTTCCAAGGCAGTTATCGAACATTTCTCAGGCAAACTTCCGATTTTGGGTGTGTGTCTTGGGCATCAATCCATTGGTGAAGTCTTTGGCGGCAAAGTGATTCGTGCGCCACGCTTGATGCACGGTAAAGTCAGTCCCATCCACCATGATGAAGATGGCATTTTTAAGGGTTTACCCACACCATTTACGGCAACCCGCTATCATTCTTTGATTGTCGATGAACCCTTGCCTGCCGATTTGATTCGCACAGCTTGGACAGAAGAAGGTGAACTCATGGGATTAAGGCATAAAGAACATCCCACATTCGGGCTGCAATTTCACCCAGAATCCATTTTAACTGAGCATGGACATACTATGCTTAAAAATTTCTTGGAGTTATAATCATGGCTTACAACATCCAACAAGCGATTAGTGATACGCAAAAAGGTATCCCATTAAGCTCTAAACAATCGGAGACCGTGTTTAACCAAATCATGCAGGGCGAAGCCACGCCAGCACAAATTGGTGCATTATTGATGGGTTTAAGCATTCGTGGTGAAACCCCTGAATTGGTGGCAGGTGCAGCTAGAGCCATGCGAAGTGCGGCAAGCAAAATTAACCCCAAAGTATCAGGATTGTTGGACACTTGCGGCACAGGTGGCGATGGCGCATCCACATTCAATATCTCCACCACCGTGGCGATTGTTTTGGCGGCATGTGGTGTACCTGTTGCCAAACATGGCAATCGCGCCATTTCTTCCAAGTCGGGAAGTGCTGATGTGTTGGAAGCCTTGGGTGTGAAGTTGGATATTTCACCAGAGCAAGTCGCTGCTTGTGTGGATGAAGTGGGCATTGGTTTTCTTATTTGCCCCGCAATGTCATCCTGCCATGAAATATGCAGGGCCTGTGCGCCGCGAATTGGGTGTGCGTTCGGTGTTTAACTTGCTCGGTCCTTTGACCAACCCCGCAGGTGCGGATTATCAAATCTTGGGCGTGTTTGCTGAAGATAAATTGGACTTGGTGGCAAACGCTTTGGCACAACTCGGCAGCAAAACGCGCATTGATTGTGCATGGGCGTGATGGTTTGGATGAGATTACCACCACCACGATTACCGATGCTGTTTGGGTTGAAAATGGTAAAACCCATCGCTTTGAAATCGACCCGTCAGCATTTGGCATGCCCTATGCCACACCCAAAGCGTTAGAGGGTGGCGATGCTGCATTCAATGCCGAAGTGATTAAACATATCCTTGCAGGTGTTGAAGGTGCGGGGCGTGATATTGTGCTCTTAAACAGTGCCGCAGCACTATGGGTTGCAGGCAAAGTAGAAAGTATTGCCGATGGTTTGGGCGTTGCTGCCAAAGTCATTGATGATGGTAAAGCCACGGACACCTTAAATGCACTGACTGCATTCACGAACAAGTAAGTATGAACCGCAGAGGACGCGAAGCTACGCAGAATGTTTATAGCATCAAGCCTATATCCTATATTTCCTCTGCTAAACTCTGTGCCCTCTGCGGTTCAAAAAAGGTGAAACCATGAGTTCTATTTTAAATGAAATTGCAGCCTACAAACGCGAGTGGGTGAAAAGCTGCAAAACTAAAGTCAGTGAACAAGATTTATTGCGCCAAGCCTCTGATATTGAGTCTTTGGATTATGCAAGTGCATTGATAGAGCGCATCAGCAAGCAAGAAAACGCTGTGATTGCCGAAGTGAAAAAAGCTTCACCCTCCAAAGGTGTGATTCGCGAAGACTTTAATCCTGTAAATATCGCCAAGGCTTATGAAAAAGGCGGGGCAACTTGTTTGTCGGTGTTGACCGATGTGAAATATTTTCAAGGTGATGACCAGTTTGTGCGGGATATTCATGCAGCCGTCAATATCCCCATCCTGCGTAAAGATTTTATGCTCGACCCTTATCAAATCGTGGAAGCAAGAGCTATGGGCGCAAGTTGTATTCTGCTGATTATGGCGATGATTGAAGATGATTTGGCGCAAGAGTTGTGTACGGCGGCAAATGAAATGGGCTTATCAGTGTTACCCGAAGTGCATAATGCGAGAGAGTTGGAACGTGCTATGGATTTAGCCACACCGCTATTGGGCATCAACAACCGCAACCTGCATACTTTTGATATTACCCTGCAAACCACACTGGATTTGTTGGCTGAAATCCCAAGTGAGCGCACCGTGATTACCGAGTCAGGTATTTTTACCCATGAGGACATTCAATTGATGAATCAGCATGATGTATATGGCTTTTTGGTGGGCGAATCACTGATGCGTCAAGATGACCCAAAATTGGCTCTAAAAAAGTTGCTCAACTCCGTATGAAGCAGCCAACTTCGTCACTCCCGCGTAGGCGGGAATCCACTGGTTTAGTCTGTTTTTACATAACATTAGATTCACCCATAAGTATGGACTCCCGCCTTCGCGGGAATGACGGTTCGGTAATTTTATGACAACTACACTTACAAAACCCCGCTCCATTTTAGACTACCCTAAATATTGGGCAGCAGCCCATGAGCGCCCTGCTTATCAGCTACCCATGTGCCGATCCGACATGGACAAACTCGGCTGGGATAGTTGCGATATTGTATTGGTCACGGGTGATGCCTATGTGGATTTACCAAGCTTTGGTATGGCTGTGGTTGGTCGCGCTTTGGAAGCCCAAGGTTTTAGAGTAGGCATTATTGCCCAACCCGACTGGAAATCTGCCGATGCTTTTCGAGCACTTGGCAAACCCAACCTGTTTTGGGGTGTAACTTCGGGAAATATGGATTCCATGGTTAACCGCTACACATCAGAGCGTAAAATTCGTTCCGATGATGCATACACGGTCGGTGATATTGGTGGCAAACGCCCTGATAGAGCGGTCACTGTCTACGCGCAAAGGGTACGTGAAGCCTTCAAAGGTGTGCCCGTGGTGATTGGTGGCATTGAAGCCAGTTTACGCCGCATTGCCCATTATGATTATTGGTCGGACAAGGTGCGCCGCTCTGTGCTGATGGATTCCAAAGCGGATATTTTGGTGTACGGTAATGGCGAGCGGCAAATCATTGAAATTGCCCATGCCCTTGGTGCGGGAAAAAGCATCAAAGACCTCAAACATATTCGCGGCACTGCAGTGATGGTCAATCAAGTACCTGATGGTTGGATTGAAATACCCAGCACCGATGTTGATACTCATGACACGGAGCAACCCTTCCAACATCCCGACCCTTATGCCATGAAAGGTGCAAACAGTGCTTGCGATGAAAAAGCCATGCACAGGCAACGCGAAAAAGTTGAACCCGTATCTATCCTAGATATTAAGCAGAACCGCGATACAACCGTGATTCGTATGCCATCCTATGAAGCTTTGGTGGAAGATGAAATCTTGTATGCCCATGCCTCTCGGCTTTTACATTTGGAGACCAACCCCGGCAATGCCAGAGCTTTGATTCAACAACATGGCACGCGAGAAGTGTGGATTAACCCACCTGCGATTCCGCTAACCACAGAGGAGCTGGATAGCGTGTTTGATTTATCGTATTCACGTTTGCCCTACTTGGCTTACGGCGACATCAAAGCCAAAGAAACCAAGATTCCTGCTTATGAAATGATTAAAAACTCGGTCAACATCATGCGCGGCTGTTTTGGTGGCTGCACATTCTGCTCCATCACCGAACATGAAGGGCGTATTATTCAAAGTCGCTCGGAAAAATCTATACTTAAAGAAGTGGAAGCCATTCGTGATAAAACACCGAATTTTACAGGTGTGATTTCCGATTTGGGTGGGCCAACGGCGAATATGTATCGCCTCAAATGCAAATCAGCAGAAACAGAAGCATCATGCCGCAAACCATCGTGTGTGTACCCAAGTATTTGTAAAAGTCTTGGCACAGACCACAACCCTTTGATTGAGGTTTACCGCAAAACACGCAACCTTAAAGGCATTAAACGGGTGTTTATTGCATCAGGCTTGCGCTATGACTTGGCAGTGGAATCTCCTGAATACATCAAAGAACTGGTCTCCCACCATGTGGGTGGTTATCTCAAAATTGCACCAGAGCACACCGAAAATGCACCTTTGGATAAAATGATGAAACCGGGTATTGGCAGTTATGATAAGTTTAAGGAGCTGTTTGAAAAATACTCCAAAGAAGTGGGCAAAAAGCAGTATTTGATTCCATATTTTATTGCCGCTCACCCCGGCACTACCGATGAAGACATGCTGAACTTGGCATTATGGCTCAAGCAAAACAACTACAAAGCCGACCAAGTGCAAGCCTTTTTGCCATCACCCATGAGCACGGCGGCAGCCATGTATCGCTCAGGGCGTAACCCGCTCAAAGCTATCAGTCGTGTTAAACCACGCTATAAAGAAGAAGTATTTGTCCCCAAACGCAAAAAACAACGTGATTTACACAAAGCATTCTTACGCTATCACGATAAAGATAACTGGCCCATGCTTAGAGATGCCTTGAAAAAAATGGGGCGTGCAGACCTTATTGGTAGCGGTGAACATCAACTCATTCCTGCCTACCAATCTGCACCTTTAGGCAAAAGCAAACAAGGCACAAACTTCCGCACCCAACATACCCGCGTTGAACGAAAGGTGAAATCCAAACAGCCACGAAGAAGGCGCTAGACAACACAGTCGGAACAAAAAAAGAAGCTGTACAAACCTGATAAGAGTCGGAAGCGAGGCTTTAGCCTCGCATTGATAGACAAGTGTAAAAACTTTACCAAAAAGTAAAGCCAAAACCTTACACCTTCTTGTTTGGGGCGAGGCTAAAGCCTCACTTCCAACCCCGTACCAAAAGACTTTTGAGTAAGCTTTAACTAGATTAAAGTCATAAGCTATTGATATGTTGAAATAATATCATGTTTTCAGCCGCATAAAGTGTAAAGCTTTGACTAGGCTGACCACAAAAGCCTTGCACATAACTGGAAACTTATGCGGTTATTTTCATAGGGAGTGAGGCTCAAGGTGAAGGCGTAAGCCTGAGAAAGCTTTAACTACGTTTTCGTTTAACCATAAACCCAAGCATTAACATGGCAAAAAACATCAATAAAGGTGTGGATAGCTGCCCCGTTACACACTCAAAACCTTCACTCTCTCCTCGGGCTGCACCTGCTGCTGGAACCACTGGTGTTGCTCTATCTACCACAAGGTTTGCAGGACCTGTTAACCCACTCACAGTCACACTACCATTCGCATTAAAAACCACATCTTGAACAGGTACAGGTGTACTGGTTTTATTAACCAAGTCCACAACGTAAACAGTGTCACCTGTATTCACTGCTTTATTAAAAGTAATCGTTGCTGGAAAATTATTAACTAGCGGTGACACCCCACCTGCAATGCTATGCCCAGCCGCAAGTGTGATACCTGCTTGAGCATAAACATCAGTAATGGGAGTTTCTGTAACTATCCCACCAGTAGCGACAACAACATTAGGCGATGTTGAGCTTTCCACAGCCTTAGCCAAGCTAAATGGTGAAACAGTATTGAGGTTAAAATTGGTACTACCACCATCGACTTCTTGTGCATTGTTAAAACCATCACCATCGGTATCCGACAACGCCAAATGTGCACCTGAACGCCATGTGCCAGCCATAGGAAGGGTCGCATTATTTTCTGTTGCTGTCCCAGAGTGGCAAGCTGAACATGATACTGCTGCACCATTACCCAATCCCGCATTTAATGGGGCAACATATGAACTTTGGGCGTGTGCCACAGTCCCTACGGAAAGAACTGCACTCAACATAATAATTTTCTTCATAACTTTGTACTCCTTCGGTGGTTTTAGAAATTTAATTTAAATGATTTTTTTGCGATGATTTTTAATAAAGATAGGCAATAATAAAGCAAGAAACATCAATAATGGTATGGTCGAAACATCACCAACACATGCTGGTAAAGTGGCATTGGTCGTATTGCTATCACCTTCTGTTTCTCCACCTTCTGTCTCTACACCACTATCATCGCCAGTGTTTGAAGGTACAATTGGGGCTTGTGGCGTAATTGGAGCCATAGGGATAACACGGGTCACAACAATATCATATGTGGCATCAGCACCTGCTGGAAGCTGATTGATTTGAACTGCACCTTGAAGTGTCAACGACCAATCTGTAGCCGCAAGAGGAAGTGTGGTGTTCATTGCATAAGGGTCTGCGGTAGCAATCGCGTAAGTGTCTACAGCATAGACCATGGACGTAAGGGCTGCAGAACCTGCTTTGAATAGAAGTGTTACGGGAGCTGTTAAGGTTGGCGAAGCAGAGATATCAACAGCAACACCACCCAGAATTTCACTTCCCGCTGGGACAGTTATACCAGCACCAACTGCTGTAATCGCCTTTTCAGTCAGCGTTATTATCACCTGTCACATAAACATTTGCTAAAGCAATGCCACCCGATGCAAGGGTAAATGGTGTAGTCGCCGCAACATTAAAGTCTGTTGCAGTGCCATTCACTTCCTGTTTATTACTAAAGCCATCGTTATCACTATCGGATGTTGCAATCAAAGTGTAATCATTGGCTGTCCGTGCTGCACGGTATGTGTTTGCCATCGGAAATGTTGCTGTGGCAGAATTTGTTGCTCCACTATGGCATGCATTACAGGACACACTTGCACCATTACCTAGCTGTTGATTAAGCGTAATTTCAAAGCCTGGGCTTGCGAAAGCTTGTGTTGTTACTGCCCCAAAACCAACTACACCCAAAAACATGCTAGTTAAAAAAATATTTTTCATCTTATGCTCCTTAAGTTTATCTCAACCATAAAACGTAGACCACACTTTCATGTGACTTACTTCACAATCTCTTAATCTTTGATGTTGCACGTAACATCAGTTCATTTCTTTTAAGCTCTGCGGTGGCGAACAAAGAAACCCAACGACAGCATTGCTAAAAACATCAACAATGGTGTACTTAATGAAGTTGTGGTGCAGCCATAAATGGATGCAGTCTCTTGAGCTATTGTTCCCGCTGCTGCAGTTGCTGGTGTACCTTGAACAACAACATAGTTAGCAGGAAATCCACCGGCAGGAGCAACATTCACTTTAAGTGAGCCATCGACTGCGCTAATGGTACAATCTGCTGTTACATCTGTACCAACACCTGCTGCATCTACAGTATAAATTTTTGCTGCTGCATCCACGCCACCCGCTTTAAAATAAAGTGTATCAGCCTGCTTAAGTGTAACTTTAATATCTCCCAAAATCACTTGACCAGTGGTGGCTAATGGTGCCGTTGTTGAATCGACAAATGCTGCCGATACAGCTGCATTATCTGCAAGTGTTTTTACGCTTGCATCGCCATTGGCTGCCGTAGCTTTGGTAAAAGGTGATGTTGCAACAACATTAAAGTCTGTTGCAGCCCCATTCACTTCAAATTTGTTGATATAACCATCACCATCACTATCGGATGTTGCAATCAAAGTGTAATCATTGGCTGTCCGTGCTGCACGGTATGTGTTTGCCATCGGAAATGTTGCTGTGGCAGAAGTTGTTGCCCCACTATGGCATGCGTTACAGGACACACTTGCACCATTACCTAGCTGTTGATTAAGCGTATTTTCAAAGCCTGAGCTTGCTAAAGCTTGTGTTGAAAGCCCAGTAAAAAGTCCTGTCACTACCAAACCTGTTAATATTTTCTTGTTCATGTTATTCCTCCATGAATGTGCAAACTGAATTGAAAAAAAAAGCCCTCTGAAACTTGCATCTCAAAGGGCTATAGTGAATCATGAATTGATTTACCGTCATGCCTGAGTTCTTTTATCGGGCATCCACCCAAGCTTATATCTTAAAAAAAAATGGATCCCCGCCTTCGCGAGGATGACGTAATATCGATAAGTCAATTCCTGAATGACTATATGTTTACATTTTAAATTGAGTTACGACTTTTTACGACGAACAAAGAAACCCAAAGACAACATTGCCAATACCATCATCAATGGTGTTGTTACTGAAGATGTTACACAACCACCACCGCTATCTGTTGTAGTTGTAGTTGCAGTTGCAGTTGCAAGCCCATCCTGAAGTGTACCTGCCACCGCTTCATCTCTATTGTTTATACCATCACCATCAATATCAGCATCGCCTAAAGTCGTAAAATTCACTAATCCAGAGCCAGCTTTAAGACCGCCTGCAGTACGCCATGCATCACCAAATGTGTTTAACGCAGGTGCAGTGGTGTGACACACACTACAAGATGTTAAATTTGAACCAAAGCCTATATTCAAAGCATCAAGTGCTCCCTGCTGTGCGCTTGCCGTTGTTGCGCTAAGGCTTACTGCACCCATCATTGCTGCTGTTAAAATAATTTTTTTTCATATCTTTCCTCCAGTTACCATCTAGGTAAAGTTTATACTCACAAAGTTACATCATCCAACATTAAGATAGTGTGACCATACCTTAATCATCATCCAACTCACTCCAGTAACCATAATTTGGAATCAGAATCGTATCATCATCAAAGATACCTTTGTCAATCTGCCTATGACAAGCATTGCAATTGATTAACGACTTCACTTTAGGGTTGTTTTTGACATATTTATCTGTCATCGGTTTGTGTTTGCGCTTGATATATGGCACTTCTGTAATACGTAATAGCGTCACACCATCTGGAATAGAGCGGCTAATTTTCATCGAACGCTTATAAAAAGAAGTGTCTGCAGCATTATCAACCAGAAGGTTTAAAAGCTCAATGCGATCTTCTTCATCAAGGTCTGCCACTTCTCCAAAATGATCTTCCAACTCATCCACCAACATAAGTTTTTCCCAAGACACTTTCGGCAACAAACCAGCCTGATAAGCATAGTGACATTCACCACAACTTTCGTTGTATAAGTCATTGCTCATGGGAGCAACACCCTTGAAGCGGAACAGTGTGCTAAAAATTTCATCTGCAAATGCTTGCCCTGAAAACATCATGGCCAACAACAATAACAATACTTTTTTCATCTTTACGTTATCTCTCTTTTACTCGAATTCTTTTGTTTACAGTGATTTGAAGAACATCAAGAAGTCACCTTTTTCTTGCGGTGTACAAATCCGACCATATGTCCACTTGCAGTTTCTCTTGAACCATTTTTCAACTTTTTTCACCGTGCTAAAACGCTGCTCTTCCACACCTTTACGATTGATACTCACTGAACCTAGCGTCATCGGCGCGATAACCTTGCCTGTTTTTGCATGTTTACCTGGTGTATTGGGCACAGCATTATGGCATGTGGCACAGCTTCTATCTTTCATCATTTCACCTTTCTTCTCAAAAGGTATGACTTGCGTCCACATTTTCTTACCTGCTTCAGCGCTAAAGTTGCCCGCGCCCTCTGCTTTGTAGCTGTCCAAGCGCTCTTGAATGACATCGGCTTGAGCCAATATTGGCGTTAAAAATAATGTTGCGGCTAAAATCATTGCTTTTTTCATTTTCATATCCCCTTATATTACCAAGTAATCACAATGGCAGTCAGCATTGCTGAACCACCAAAAATTCCTGCTGATGCATGGTCTTCACTCGGATAACCCGCATTATTATATTCATCCACAGCACCTTTGACTGCCAAATAGTATCCAATGACACCCAGTGTACCTAAGATAACATGCAGGTTGTCTCTATCGAGTAAACCGTCTTCAAGATGAAAGTCATCCCAATGCGCCCACAGACCCGTACCCACAGCCGCTGCGCCAAGCTGCCAAGACAGTTTGGCTGCTTTAAAATGCACGGTATTTAACAAGTCGGGGTCATAACCATCTGGAGCTGAAATACCTGCCAAAGCCCCCATACCCATAGAAGCAAGACCAAGGTACATATGCAAATCATTCTCAGTGAACCAAGGCTTTTCAAAAGCCGAATCTGGAATATTGGGAACACTTAAGCCAGCGGGCGTTGTGCTTGCATCTGCCAGCAACAGACTTGAATTGGTAAGGTCAATATTGAAGTCTAAATCTGTGAATAAAATATTCTGGCTTGCTTCTTCTGCTTGCGCAGGCATAACACTGCCCAGCAACAAAAGTACCATCACCCATTGTTTAATTATACGATCCATAAACCTTCCTCTTTATCCAATTCATTTGCCTGCATACTTGTAAAACCATAATCACTTTATGTGATGAACATCACTTCTATTGTAAATACTGAGGAACCATTTCCCTCGTTTAGAGAGCCTTACCTTGCCACGCACCAACACGGTATCCCCAATCTTCAATCTAAGCTTCTTACCAAAAGAGGCCCGATGTTTCTTCGGAATAGTCACTGTAAGTTTACCAAGGTTAAATCCCCAGCCTCGTTTATCAAGCTTGGTGACTTCCCCTTGAACAAGACGAAACTGACCGAGTATATTTGTCGATAAGTTACTCACTTGAAGCACGCGCCAGCGTTGGTGCGACCACATGCCCGTGTTTTGACGAATAGCCTGTTGTTCAATGCTGGTCAAACGGTTGGCAAGCTTAGTGTTGGGTGCAAATGTATACACATGCGCCAGCCCCAAGCGAACCAGCTCGGCATTCACCCAAAGCCCATCGCGGGTATAGATATGCGCTAATGTACGCCCATATCTATCTTTCTTTTCTTTATCAAAGCTCAAGCGGACTTGCTTGCCATCAATCATCTTCTTTAACGCTTGCTTGGCTTGATTGGCAAAGGGTTGCGCGGGGCTTGTATCTTTTCGCGTTTCAGGTGTATTGATGCCTAAAAGCCTAATTTTTTCGCCTTTTGTTGTTTTAAATGTATCACCATCAGTGATACTTTTCACACTAACCCAACGCTCTTGTGTCACCCATGATAATGTGCCTGCAACCACAGGTTGAACGCTCAATATTGCGGCAAAAAAAGCTACCCATAAAATGGTTATGCGGATAATGAACCCACCAAGTCTTGGTATGCTTTCATCTCATGCTTGATAAGGTAGTCCGACAAACCATCCAGCACTTTGCGGCATAATAATGGGTCGTAGAATAAACCTGTACCAAGCCCTAAAGCTGTTGAGCCAACAATCGCGAATTCCAAGGCATCTTTAGGTGTTGTTAAGCCACCTTGCCCCAAAATGGGGATATTGTGTTGATTCGCAACCGCTCGTGTTTGATGAATTTTCCATAAAGCCACAGGCTTAATCGCTGGTCCTGAAAGCCCCCCTGAAATATTACCAATCACAGGTTTCCGAGCATCAATATCTACGGCCATACCAACCAGTGTGTTAATCACGGACAAACCATCTGTTCCCGCTTCAATGCAAAGCCGTGCTGTTTCGGCAATGTCCGCATTATTAGGAGAAAGCTTGGTAATCAAGGGTTTGGAGGTTTGCGAACGCATCACTTCTACAACTTTGGCTGCCATGCAAGGGTCATTGCCAAAATGAACACCACCTTCTTTCACATTGGGGCAGGAAATATTGATTTCAATCGCGGTTACAGGTGAATCATCATACATGGCAGCAACTTCGGCATAATCATCCAGTGTTGAACCGTTGGCATTCGCCCAGAATTGGGTGTCATCGTGGGGCAAGTGCGGCAGGACTTCATCAATCACATAACGTGTACCTGGATTTTGCAAACCAATGGCATTTAACATGCCCGATGGTGTTTCATACACGCGGTGAGGGGTATTTCCCATGCGCGGCTCAAGTGTTGTACCTTTAAGAATCACTGCCCCAACATCTTTATTCGAAAAACCTTCAATGCGTGTGTATTCCTCACCAAAACCCACGCACCCCGACAATAAAACCAAAGGTGTTTGCAGCTTCAAACCTGCAAACTCAACACTTAAATCAGGTATCGGTGTATTCATGTTTTATCCTCAAACTCTTTTTCAGAGGCTTCAGGAGCAATATAGTTTTTCAACGCAGGTAACAAATCAATGGCATGTAAACTTTGACCGCGAATATCTTTGCTTGCATCCGATAAAAGTTGTAAATAAGCAGGTGCAACCACCACAGGTGCAGGCACATGCCGAGCATGCAAACCAGGGTATGCTTTTTTAAACATTTCCGTACGCACCCGACCAGGGTTTAAAGTATTAAAACGGTACGGTTTTTGCGGGCTTTCGCCTTGCCACATCGCAGCAGCATAAGGCAGAGCGCGTTTCGCCAAACCGTAACCATGCCAGTGCATTTGGTCTTCTTCGACCATATCACATGATGTGAAAATCACGGATGCTGATTGCGCACGCTTGAGCAATGGAAGCATGATTTGGGTTAGCATATTGGGTGCAGTCAAATTAATATCCAACATTTTGCGAAAATCTTTGGGCTTAATATGCTCCATAGGTGAACATTTTGTCAGCTCTCCAGCGCAATGCACTAGCCCATCAAGGTGTGGCACTTGGTCTTTGAGGGCTAAAAAAAGCTTGCCATAATCATCAAAATTTAACAAATCAAAGGGAATCGCCAAGCAACGGCCGCCCAGCTCTTCAATACGAGCTTGTGTGACTTCAAGCTCTACATCTTTGCGTCCAAGAATGAGTACATTTGCACCCTCCTCACCCAAAGCCGCCGCGACTGCGCGACCCAAACCATCGGATGCACCTGTCACCAAAATAACCTTATCTTTTAAACCATACGTCATGTTTTCTCACCTTGATATTGGGGTAAATAACCGCGAACAACCTCAGGTACAAGTGCATCAACATCACCACCCATACTTGAAATCTCTCGAATAAAACTCGATGATACAAATGTATATTCTTCTCTGGCCATCACAAACACCGATTCAATATCGGCATCTAATTTTCTATTCATAGCGGCCAATTGAAACTCATATTCAAAATCAGATGCCGCTCTTAACCCACGTAAAATAGCAATCGCTTGATGCTGTTGCGCCAGCTTCACCAATAAACCATCAAAATTTAAAACTTGAATACGCGACTCGCCAGAAAACGTAGCATTCACCATATCAAGTCGCGTTTGCACATCAAACATAGGATCTTTCTTAGGACTGGCTGCAATGGCAATGATAATACCATCAAACAATTTCAAACCGCGTTGCACCACATCCACATGGCCCAATGTAATCGGGTCGAAAGTACCAGGATAAATTGCTATTTTCATACTGATAACAGCTCCGAAGCTTCGAAAAAGTAAAGTGTTGTATCCCCATATTTTCGTTGTTTCATTGGCATCATGCCCGCCAACCATGCAACATTAACACGGCTTGCTTCTTCAATCACCAAAGTTTTAAATGTGATATTGTTTTGTTTTAACCACTGAGGTATTTGGGCAGAGAAACCTTGGTCATAAGGCGGGTCGGCATAAATAACATCAAAGTGATACTCAGGTAATGCTTGCGGTAGTTCACCGTGCTGAATTTTCCAACCTTCAATATCCCATGATGTTTGAATGCTTTTCATGGCAGCGTAAGCTTGACTGTTCGCTTCAATACTCAGTACAGAAGTTGCACCGCGTGATAAAGCTTCAATACCCATCACGCCACTACCCGCGAACAAATCAAGAAAAGATTGTTGCTGAATATCGCCCAGTATATTAAACAGAGCTTGACGAACCTTAGAAGGCGTTGGTCGTAAACCTTTAATATCAGGCACTTGCATAACCCTACCACGCATAGACCCTGCTGTGATTCTCATTGTAAAAGCTTTAGTAGTTTACCACTTTCTTTCAAATGAGGCGAGATTATTTTTCAATATTTGCACTGCATTTTCACTGCTGGGGGAAATCGCATTGAAGGTGAAACCAACATCTACGGAAATACGCTGCGCTGTCTCGGGCCAAACCATGGAGACATTCCAATTTTGAACCAAACCTTCGGCCCAAGCCTTGGCTTGCTCCGCATTTTCATTGGGACGTAACACAGCAAAACAACCTTGCCCCATGTTGGTAATGACATCATACGAACGCGCTGCTTCTTTTATGGCAGCGCCAGCTTTTGTTGCCCCAGCTTCAGCAAACCACTCTGCTTGCCCCCGCACCAGTGCAACATAGTTGCCAATACCAATCACAACCAAGCTCAAATCCAAATTGGCATCACGACAACGGTCAACCTCTTGCAGGTAGCGTTTTTTGAAATAACCCACGGTTTCCAAATCAGTCACTGGGTTACGATGAAAATATTGCGCCAGACGCTCACTACGCATTAAGGCTGTGTTTACCCGTGCAATCAACTGCATGGGTGTTACAGGTTTGGTTAAATAATCATCTACACCAAGCGTTAGCCCTTTAATTTGGTCATCAATGTCATCCAACACAGAAAGAAAAACAAAAGGGGTCATATTAAAACTTTTGTCGGCACGAATTTTGCGATACAAACCCCAGCCATCAAGGTTGGGCATCATAATATCCGTTAAAATCAAATCCACATGGCGGCTACCTAAAATATTTAAGGCATCTTGCCCGTCTTCAGCTTCAAGGACTCGAAAGCCACCTTGCTGTAAAAAATGGCTAGTCACATCACGACTGGTATTGGAATCTTCAACAACTAAAACTGTCTTCATAACTTTTCCTTATTTACTCATTTGCAGGACCAATCCAAATCTGTTTCCAGCTTTCAGGCTGAAAATAAAATTCTGCCCCTTTACGCACATCAGCAAGGGTGACGGACTTCACACTTTTCGTCCAGCTTTCTAAATAATCGATGGGTCTATGATAAAAACCCATCATGGCCAAAAGACCCACACGCTCACGGTTGGAGTCCATACGTTGGGCAAAACCACCCATCAAATTGGCCTTGCTTTTATCCAACATATCTTGTGTGATTTCACCATCACTTAGGCTCTGCAACACCTGCTTAATCACCATCTCGGCTTCTGCTGCTTGATCGGCGCGTGTTTGCAGGCGAATCACATACGCGCCATTCGTTTCATAAGGTTGGAAGTAGGAATACACGCCATACGTTAGCCCGCGTTTTTCCCTAATTTCTTCCATCAACAATGAACCAAAGCCTCCACCGCCAAGCATGTGGTTGAGAACCATCATGGCGATATAATTTTCATCATGACGCGATGGTCCAAGGCGTACCCACTCCATCAACATTTGATGTTTATCCATGACATGGTGTACTTTTTGCTTTTCGGAAGGTTTAGGTTTCATGATGTCTGAAAGCAGAACACGGGGTTGACCTTGCCATTGCCCCAAATGCATGTTCACCAATTGGATAACTTCCGTCATGCTGATATCACCACTGATGGCAAGTGTTGTCCCTTGCGGCTTGATTTGCTGCCCATACAATTTTTGCAAGTCATTCAACTTAACCTTATGCACGCTATCCAAAGTACCTGATGCGGGGTGAGTATAAGGATGGTTGGGAAACAATAATTCACCCTTGGCAAGGGTGGCAAATGTACCAGCATCTTCTTGAGCCTTGGTTAGCCCTGATATGGTGTTTTTCTGTATGAAATCAAATCGCTTGGGCTGCCATCCAGGTTGTAAGAGTGCTTCTGCCAATGCCGAAACACCATCGTCGACAACTTCTTTAAGCACCGTGAGTGAAATCGACAATCCATCTTTATCTACACCTGCACCCAAGCGAATCGATGCTTCATCAAGCTTGGATGCCCATGCTTGATGGTCATGTTTGCGAGTATGATCCATCAACATCGAAGACAGTAAAGATGCCGTACCACCTTTGCCAGCTTCGTCAAACCGACTACCTGCAGGCATGATTAGCTTCATCGCTACCATAGGCACATGATGCGCTTCCATGAGCATAATATTCAAGCCATTATCCATGGTGTATTGCTGCACAGGTGTGGTCGCATGGGCTTGAAAACTACCCACAAAAACAAAGAGTGATAATAGTAATGTTTTCATGATTCTACCGCCTGTGGCAACAAGACACCCGTTGTGGCGCGGCTGGGTTTGAACCATATTTTAAAAGCATCACGCACTTGTTCGGGGGTCACTTGTCGAATCAAATCCAGCCACCTATCTTGTTCATCTGCACCGATACCGACAGTCTCTAAAATACCAATATGTTTGGCTCTTAAATACAATGAATCTTGAGCAAATACGCTGTTGGCAACCATGCGTAACTTGGCAGCTTCAAACTTGCGCTGGTCAGGCAATACTTGCCCCATCTCATCCATCAATGCCCAAAATGCTTGTTCAAACTGAGCCACATCTTGCCCGATACCTGTTGCCCCATAGGCATACCATAAGTCTAGCCCCATGGTAAACGGGTCGTAACCTGCACCTGCAGATATTGCCACACGCTTTTCATTGACCAGCACTTGATTCAATATGGCAGACTTCCCACCTGCCAAAAGCTCCGTAGCCAAAGCAATGGCTGCAACTTCCTTATCATTACGATGAGGCTCCCAAGCAGGCACGGGTAAGGTGAATGCCACCAAAGGTAATTGTGCAGGAACCACAACCTCCACCCGCTTTGCGCCCAAAGGTTCGGGTTCTTTCGGATTGAAACGCGCTACAACCTTTTTAGCGTTCATCTTACCAAAGCTACGTTGAACAACTTTTTTCACTTCTCTAAAATCAACATCTCCAACCACCACAACTGTCACATTGGCGGGCACATAATGCTTCTTATAAAAGGCTTTTACATCTTGAATAGTGAGGGCTTCTAAATCCTGCATCCAACCAATCACGGGGTTGCGATAGGGATGCAAACGAAGAGATGCCGCCGATAATTCTTCAAACATGCGCGAATTGGCATTGTCTTCTGTGCGCATTCTCCGCTCTTCCATAATCACTTTGATTTCACTTTGAAAATCTTTGTCACGCAGCTTTAAATTGGCAAATCGCTCTGCTTCCATCTTTAAAACACGACTAACCTGTGCCGAAGGAACCGTTTCAAAATACGCTGTATAATCTGTGGATGTAAACGCATTATCCGATCCACCCATAGTAGAAATAATTTTGGAAAATTCACCCGCTTCAAGCTTTTTCGAGCCTTTGAACATCATATGTTCAAACACATGTGCCAACCCTGTTTTGCCAGGTAGTTCATCACGCCCACCCACTTTAAGCCAAATTTGCACCATAGCGACTGGGGCTGAATGGTCTTCTTCGACAATCAGTTGCACACCGTTACTAAAGCTTGCTCGCTGTAAATCGGCAGCCATAACGGGTGTGATCAGTAAATATAAACCACATAAAAAGAATAGTTTTTTAAATATCATTCAAGCACCTCATTTCAAACCTACATACACCAAAGTAAAGTAGGCGGCATTGTTAGCTTCCCCCAATGAATATGCGATGAAACCGCTCAATCTAGAGGCTAAAACAGTACCAATAAGCGTCATTGTGAATCACAAGCCGTAACCTATGCCGCATAATGACGCTAAAAAAGACCCTGCTTTCGCAGAGCCTTTAACATCATCGGAAGGTTCCATTAACCTTTGTAAGCGGCTATCGAATCCATCACTTCTTTTTTCGCTGCTGCGGCATCAGCCCAACCTGTCACTTTAACCCATTTATTGGCTTCCAAGTCTTTGTAATGTTCAAAGAAATGCTCAATTTGATCGAGCAAGAATTTTGGTAAATCTTCAGGACCGTTCACATCTTTATACACTGGTGTAAGTTTCGTAATCGGCACGGCCAACACTTTTGCATCCATACCTGCTTCATCTTCCATTTGCAGCACAGCGACAGGGCGACATGTAATCACAGAGCCTGGAACCAAAGCAAAATCAGATACCACCAACACATCCACTGGATCACCATCATCAGATAATGTGTTCGGTACAAATCCATAGTTACATGGATAATGCATGGCTGTGTGCATAAAGCGATCTACAAACACTGCACCTGAATCTTTATCCAACTCATATTTAATCGGGTCGGCATGTTGCGGCACTTCAATCACGACATTGACTTCTTCGGGTGCATTTTTGCCTGCTGGGATTTTACTGAGGTCCATAAATTACTCCTAAGTTGTTTTGGCACATTGTAAGAAGGCTTGCGTATAATGAAAGCTTGAATTATATCACCGTTAACCCAGCGTACTTCAACATCAATCGTTTTAAGCCCGCAGCATCAAACTCAACAGCAACACGAACCGCATCACCTGCGCCTTCCAAGCTTACAATCAAACCATCACCAAAGCTTGGATGATTCACATGCACACCCACAGCCATGCCTTGTGCTGATGTTACTGTCTGATCAACCATACGAGGTTGCTTCATTTTATCGGCTTGAAACAACACATCATCATTCAAATCTGCAACAAATCGACTTGGCACAGGGTAGGTCGCAGCACCAAAAAGACGGCGCAACCTAGCAGCCGTTAAGTGCAGGATGTTCTCTGCCCGCGTTACGCCCACATACAGCAGCCGCCGCTCTTCAGAAATACCCACTTCACCTTCATCCAAAGCCCGCTGATGGGGTAACAGACCCTCTTCCACACCTGCAAGCACCACTGTATCAAATTCCAGACCTTTGGCTCGGTGCAAGCTCATCAAGTTTACCGCATCTTGCTCTTGATCACTCTCCTCACCACTTTCCACCAGTGTTGCTCTATCCATAAAATCAGCGGGAGAGATACCCAACTTTAAAGATAATTCGATATAGTTTTGTAATGTTTTAATATTGTCCATGCGCGATTCAGCTTCAATGTCACCCAATGCTTGCAAGCTCTCCAAGTAACCACTTTTTTCCAACAGCAGCATCAAGCCCCGATCAGGCATCGCAGCAGTTGATAGCTTCATATCTTGGATAAGTTGCAGTAACGGCAAAAGTTTTTTCATGGGCGTAGGGAGTGTAGTGGCTTGCAACATACTGCCCACCCAGTCCGCCACAGTGACATCACGATTACGCAACAGTGCCGCAATGGTTTCCTGCCCCTTTATCCCAATGCCACGTTTGGGTTTATTACAAATACGCAAGATGTGCATGGCATCCGCGCAACCATTAAGCAATGCCCAAAATGCAATGGCATCTTTGATTTCCAAACGGGCAAAAAAACTTAAGCCACCAATGATACGGTATGGGATATTCTCTTCACGAAACACCTGCTCAATCGCCAGCGATTGGCGGTTAGAGCGATACAACACAGCCATCTTTGACCACAACACATGATAATCATGACGCTGGCGAAACAAGCTTGCCATGTGCCTTGCTTCAGCATACTCATCCACACACACATGAAACTCAGGCTTGACCCCATCACCACGCATGGCGCGTAAGGCTTTGATATGCCTACCTTCATTGGTTGAAATAATGGCGTTGGCAAGCTTAAGAATAGCACCTGTACTGCGATAGTTTTCTTCCAGTCTATGTACTTGTGTGTTGCACCAAGATTTTTCAAAATCCAAGATATGTCGTATATCTGCGCCTCGCCAACCATAAATGGACTGGTCATCATCACCCACCACCGTGATATTTTGATGTTGGGCAGCCAGTAAACATAACCATTCATGTTGCAAAGGGTTGGTATCTTGGTACTCATCCACCAAAATATGATCAAACCTTGCCAACATTACGCTCGCAATGCTGGGAAAATCTCTTAATAAACGCACACAATTTAAGATTAAATCAGAAAAATCCATGCGCTCAAGTTGCTTGAGTTCATCTTGGTAAGCGATGTATAAATCTTTGAAGCCCACACCTCTCCAGACCATAGATTCAGCTTGTTCAGGCAAGCGCCCTGCATTCTTTTGTTGCTCAATCCAACCGCTTAAAAAGTACGGTTGCAACAAGGATGAAGGTATATTTCTTGCTTTAAGCACACGTTTAATCAGTGTTTTCTGGTCATCACTATCCAAGATTTGGAAATCTTTAGAGTAACCCAACACATCAGCATAACTACGCAGAAAACGCAGTGAAATGGAATGAAAGGTTCCTGAAGCTACGCCACCACCACCAATAAGTTCAGACAATCGCCTTTGTAATGCTTGGGCAGCTTTGTTGGTGAAGGTCACTGCAAGAATACGATGGGGGGCATAACCACGGTTTGCAATCAAATGACCTATGCGATGCACCACGGTACGCGTTTTGCCAGAGCCCGCACCCGCTAAGATAAGCTGTGGGCCATCTGCGGCTTCAACAGCGGATTGTTGCGCAGAATTAAGGCTCATTACCAGCCCTTGGTATTATCTTCACCATGCTTCACAATTAACTTGTGGTAGGTGGAAAATACGGCGTTTCGTGACACAATACCCAAGACTTTTTTCGGATTGCCTTTGGCAGTCACAGGCATTTGTTCAAAGGCTTCTCTATCCAAAATATCAATGGCATCCAATAAACTGTCGGTTTCGGAAAGTGTCATCACCTTTTTGTTTGCCACTTCCTCAGCGACCACCACTTGGTCTAACGAAGCATCAAGCAACCATGACTGCAAGTCTGCAAAAGTGACCATACCCACCATATCGCCATCATCGTTTGCCACAATTACGCAACCTTTACCCGATGAGATATAAACATTTTTTAGCTCTTCAAGCTTGGATGAAGTATGCACCGTAGGAATAGAGCGCCATGGCAACCGAGACACAGGCACTGCGCGCATCCACGATCGCTCCAAGCTCCACTCTGTGTTTACGCCTTTTTCTTTTAAGCCTTCCGTAATCACCGATTCATTGCCAAATGAGCGTTTGACCAATGCTGCAACAACACAAGCCGTCATCAAAGGTACCATAATATGGTAATCATTGGACAGCTCAAATACCATTAAGATACTGCTCATCGGGGCTTGCACAGCCGCTGCAAGCATAGCGCCACATGCCACCAAAGCATAAGCCCCATAAGACTCTGACCATGCTGGGAACATATCGTGTACCAAACCACCATAAAGCGCACCCGCCGTTGCACCAATAAACAAAGAGGGACCAATCATGCCACCGCCAAAGCCGCCGCCCGCACAAAGTACACTGGTCAGTATTTTCATGAGCAATAAAATAACCAAAAACAACGCAAGTGGTAAACCTGCCCCTAAAATGTTGCTCTCAACATTTTCCAGCAACATACTGTCCACTGTGCCATAACCAATCGACATAATTTCAGGCACCAGCAATGCGCACAAGCCCAGCAGCAGCCCTGCTACTGCGGGGCGAAAAAATGCACTACGCACATGCTTCTCAAATAAAGCCCGCGATTTGGGTAAACTTTTCACCATAACAGTAGCCAACAAACCACAAAAAACACCCAAACCAATGTATGCAAGAATTTCCCAACTTGAAACAAGGCGAAATTCAGGAATGGTAAACATAGGAAAGTTACCCAGCTCAGAGCGGGTAATCACTGTGGCAATCACCGATGACATCACAATTGGGGTAAATGTGGCAATCGCATAATCTGCCAGAATCACTTCCAAGGCGAATAACACACCCGCAATCGGCGCATTAAATGCAGCAGCAATACCTGCGGCAACGCCGCAACCCAGCAAGGTGCGCATTTGCTTTTCATTGAGATGAAACCATTGCCCAAGCAGTGAAGCGAGTGATGCGCCAAGTGCAACAGTCGGTGCTTCCCTACCCATGGATGCACCACTACCAACCGACACAACATTGGCAACAAGTTCGCCTGCACTCTTTCTTGCACTAATCTTACCACCGCGCTCTGCCAGTGATTCAATCACACCTGGAATCACCCGCGCTTCACCTTGAGGCAACCAGCGGGTATTAATCCAGCCAACAAGTAACCCGCCTGTGACAGGTGCCAAAATAAAAATAGACCAGTGAATATCATGGAGCGCTTCAGACCAGCTTGCTTCACCTGTCCAAATTCGACTCACCCATTCAATGCCAAAACGTAAAAACAAAGCACCATAACCTGCAAGCACACCCACAATCAAAGCAAGAAGACCTAAGTAAAGTGCCTCATGGGCTTTCACCCACTGGGGAAAAGCTTTCGCGCGATGAATGAATTGGGCTACTACCAACCTAATGGTGACCAACAGGTGGAACAAAATCATGAAGCTTGCGCAGTAAACCTTGGGCATTGTTTTGCAGCATCACATAAGCATCTTCAAAGCCATGCGCACCACCATAATAAGGGTCTGGCACATCGGGCGCAGGGCAGACACCTTCAAAGTCACGCATCATCAATATTTGCTCTGGTTTTGCGCCCATGGTAATCAAATTGCGCCGATTATCCCTATCCATAGCCACAAATATATCCCAATCTTGAATCTTACTTGCTGTCATTTGTTGTGCGGCATGATGGTTAAGACTTAGCTTTTTTTCTAAAGCTTTACTGGCAGAACGTGGATCTGCACCCTTTCCAATATGCCAATCACCCGTGCCTGCGGATTCAAAGTGAAACAGCGCCGAAAGACCTTGCTTCTCCACCATAGACTTCACCACCACTTCTGCCAATGGTGAGCGGCAAATATTACCCAAACAAATAAAAATTACGCGAAGAGGTCTGGGGTTCATTTTAAATTTTTCTCCGCTTGTGAAGGTTGTAAATACAATGGCTCGACCCACATTTTAAAGTTCGAATCGGGTTGTAGCTTGCGCACTTCGACCACCAACGCTTGTTCACGCGTTTGTTGTAAAGGCAATGCCTTCCAATGGGGTAAATCAACAGTTATGTCTGATAAAGCAATATATTGAGCGGGCGGCAATTGTAAGAAGGCCTCCCATGTTAAACACTGTGGCGGCACAACACATTGACCTTCTGAAAACTTGGCCGCATAAACCAAACCAGACCGCGCATCTTCAATCGCCCAAAAGGATGAGTCAACATCCCCTGCTTGTCTGGCTGTGATGGCCAAAGATGAAAGGCTGTACACAGGCTTTTTCAATGAAGCATTGATGCCTGCAATGGTGGCGCATGCCACACGTAAACCTGTGAAAGAACCTGGTCCTGTGCCAACAGCAAAACCCTGTAAATCTTGCCATGTTATTTGAGCGTCATGAAGCAGGCGTTGCAATATTGGCAACAGCTCTCGCGAATGCGCGCGCGGACTATCCACGCTCAGTGCGTGTACGCGACCATCTTCAAGCAATAAGCAAGCACTTGCACCTACCGCTGTATCCAAAGCTAACATGGGTTGTGGGGACATCAGTAGGCGCGAGTGCAGAGAAATTAAGTCAGTTGACCGTAGGAGTGAAGACCTGATAAATACATGTTTACACCCACGAAACAAAAGATTGTCACCAAGAAACCAATCACACACCACCAAGCAAGGGTTTTACCTTGTAAGCCATGGGAGAATCTAGCGTGTAAATATGCACCATATACCAACCAAACAATCAATGCCCATGTTTCTTTAGGATCCCAAGACCAATAACCACCCCATGCTTCAGCCGCCCAAGCCGCACCCAAAATTGTTGCCAAGGTGAATGCTGGAAAACCAATAGCCACAGATTTGTATGCCAATGAATCCAAGCTTTTAAGTGTTGGTAACACATTCAATACCCTTGCATTAGGGCTACGCTCTTCAATACGGTTACGCAGCAACCATGCCATGCCCGCAGCACAGGCCACAGCAAAAGCACCGTAACCAACAAAATTAAGTGGTACATGAATCTTCATCCAGTAAGACTGTAATGCTGGCACAAGGGGTTTGATGTCTGATTGTCCAATGGACTCCAACCAGATCGAGAAGAAAATACCAGCCGCAACAATTGGCATCACAAATGCACCAAGTCCGCGAGCGTTATGACGGCTTTCAAGCGTTAAATAAATTACACAAATCACACAAAACAATAAAATAAATACTTCATAAAGGTTAGATACGGGTGCATGTCCAATATCACCACCCATCAACAAATATGATTCATACCAACGCAACAATAAAGCAGAGCCACCAGCATATACACCAATCCAAGCTGTTGCTGTACCAAGTTTACCCATGAATGAGTCTGGTGCGAAAAGGTATGCAATATAACATAACGCAGAGAATAAAAGAGCAATATTCATGGTCATGACCACATTACCAGAGAACAAGTTTGATTGGTCTTCATAGGTAATCATGGCTTCAGAAGGTTCAAACAGTGTATACAATCCCATCAGCGCCACCATCAGCACTGCGCCATCAATCCATGGCACTAGAATTTCAGAAAAACGAAAGGCTCGGAATTTATCTTTCGATGCGGTAAAGCCATACACCATGCCCACAGCACCGCCGCCAGCCATCCATGTTGCCCCTTGCATACTAAAAAGCTGGAAAATATAATCATCTTCAACATAACCGCCGCCAGCAAATATCGCCATCGCCGCCATGCCAACCATCATGCCTAAATAGGTCCAGGTGCGAACATGGGCTACTCGCCCTGTAAAAATCGAAAATGTACTTGAATTAGCATCCATTGTTATTGCTGTCATGTTTTTTCTCCTTTGTAGTGTTGATAAGCATCTTGAATTTGCTGCTCTAAATCTTCAAATTCTTGTTCAAAAGCAACTGGGTTACGGTTGCTCAAACCTGTGGCTTGCAATAAAACTTTACCATCTTGCTCTTCAATTCTTATCCAAACCTTACGATGGGAAATATAAAACATGATGCACAAACCAATCACCAAGCCCAAGCTTCCTATCCATACCACATCCATACCAGGGTCTTTGGCAAGTTGTAATCCTGTGTAATAGGTTTGATCGTAGTCATTCAGTATAGGCACAAATGCCCAAGGCATATCGGGAAGGACTTTAAGCGCCTGAATCACACGGTTACCCAGCATAGGCAAATCATCAGGGCGATTATCGCCATATACTTCATCTAAAGAAGCGCGAAACGCCTTAATATTTTGCTGCTGCTGCTCTTCTTGTGATGCTGCTTTTTCTTCTGGAATACCGCGAACAAAGGACTGGAACAAAGCCCACTCTCTTGGGTCTGAAAAATCTAATCCCAATAAGAATGTTTCAAAGTCACGCGCATCGCCTGATTTTGAAATCATAATATATGAGCCTTGGTTTTGCTCATTCATGATAAAAGGTTCCATAAAGGTGCGAACCAAAACAGGCTTGAGGCCTTTGCCACGCATAATAAAATCAACAGATGGACCCATGTCTTTAAAGTCTTTTGGCTCACCTGCTGCAGCCATATTTTCAATATTATAAGGTCTGAAGTCTTTGAATTCTAAGCTATTGCTTGAGTAGGGGTCTTCAAACTTGGTATAAATTTGCCCTTGAACATCATCAATATTCCCTTTTTTGTTTAAACGATATAATTTTAAGTCCACCTTAGACCCACCATCGCCAAAGGATGCTTGGTAAATACGAACGCCTTTATAATATAATGGCTCATTCACGATAATATCGGATGTCATCATCTCTTGACCATCTTCAAGAATCGTTAATGTACTACGAAATTCAGAGGGTGCGCCTGTGGAAAAGAAGTTAATTTCAAAGTCATCGCAGCGCACTTCAAAAGGCATATCTAAATAACCAACACTTGTACCTTGAAGGAAAGAAATCTCACTTTCCTGCCCACCTTCTGGCACGGCCATGTTACCCCGAAAGCCAAACTGCGCACTCATCCAGCCACCAATTAAAATAACCAGCATGGAAATATGCACAGCGATATAACCCCATTTATGAAAGCGACCTTTATCACCGCGCATCCAAAGCACATCGCCCACTTTCGTTTCCATCCATTTCCAATCAGGTAATGCTGTTTTGATGGTTGTAATGACCTTATCTTTATCATCAAATGTTAAGTCAAATTTAGAATCAATACTTTTTCGTGCGTTTTCTTTCATCGTGCCTTTGCGGCTTTTCATTTCTTTAAGAAAGCGTGGTGTATTGCGAATCAAACACGCGCTAAGAGAAAACATTAAAAGACCAAGAATACTCATGAACCACCAAGTGTGGTACATATCAAAAAGACCTAATGCACGAAATGTCCAATACCATGTTGGTCCAAATTGATGCAAATAATCTGCTTGATCCTGATTTTGCTGAAGTACAGTACCAATCACCGAGGCAACAGATAACAGTAGCAGTAAAAGAATCGCTACGGGCATGGAGCCAATACGATTTAATATAGGTTTGAGTGTTTGATGAAAGAATGACATGGGGGCGTAGCATAGACACATCATCTTAAATATAACATTAAAAAATAAACCTATCCTGAATTCGTATCATAAGTGAAATCGTATCCAATCGCTATTCTTATCAGTTCACTCTGGTGAGGGTGTTGGCTACAAGATAAGGCGATTTTAAGGTGCGTGATATGAGCTACAAGCCATTGAAAACGCACCCTAGCCCCATCTGATATTGCCGCCATCATCCACACCCAAGTGGTCTAATATTCTATCCACCATAAAATCGACCAAATCATCAATCGTTTTCGGTTCATGGTAAAAGCCTGGCATAGCTGGAATGATACGCACACCCATTTTACTCAACGCTAACATATGCCCCAAATGAATTTCAGATAAGGGTGTTTCACGCGGAACCAAAACAAGGTTCTTGCGTTCTTTGAGCATCACATCCGTTGCCCGTTCAATCAAATTACTCGATGCACCCGTGGCAATCCTCGCCAAAGAACCCATAGAACAAGGCACAACCACCATATCCTGCATATCCGCCGAACCCGATGCCACAGGTGACATCCAATCCTTGTTGCCCCAACAGGTTAAATACTTCGCATCCACACCGACAAAATCGGCAATCTCTTGCGCCATGTCATCAAGGTTTGCGGTCAGCTTAAAGTCTGATTCCTTATCCAAGACCACCCGTGCTGCATCTGAAATCAACAAGTGCAATTGAATCTCTTGCTTGGCTAATCGCTGAATCAAACGCAAAGCATACGGTGCGCCCGATGCACCTGTCATGGCGATAATAATGGGGCTATGTGTTTGTTTAATCATTTGTATCCCTTACAAACTAAAGCTTTCGCCGAAATATAGGCGGCGCGCATCTTCGTTGTTTACAATCTCTTCGGCAGAACCTTTAACCAAGATTTCACCAGCGGTCATCAGATAAGCTCTATCACAAATACTCAGGGTTTCGCGCACATTATGGTCCGTAATCAAAATACCATAACCTTTATCGCGCAAGTCACTAATAATACCCTGAATATCTTCCACGGCAATCGGGTCAACACCTGCAAACGGCTCATCCAGCAATATAAATTTCGGCTTGGTCACCAAACAACGGGCGATTTCCGTGCGCCGCCGCTGTCCACCCGATAAGGTGTATGCCTTTTGCGCTTGCACTTCTTCAAGCCCAAAATCTGCCAACAGTGCATCCAGTTCTTCGTGCATTTGTTCTTTGGGTATGTCCAATGTCTCAAAAATGGCTAACAAGTTCTCGCGTACGGTCAATTTACGAAACACACTGGCTTCTTGTGGCAAATACCCAATACCTTTGCGCGCCCGCATATACATGGGCATTTCAACCATGGATTCACCATCCAAAGTCACATCGCCAGCATCGGCTTCGACAAGCCCGCACACCATGTAAAAGCTGGTCGTTTTACCCGCACCATTCGCACCCAACAAACCCACACATTCGCCTGAAAACACTTCCAAACTCACATCATGCACCACGGTTTTATGCCCATAAACTTTTTTAAGGTTGGATGCTTTAAGGTGCGCACGTTTTGAATTCACAAGCTCACTCACTGTACGCCCTCATCAAAGGTAAAGCGCACTTGTTTGCCTGACTCACCACCAACCACCTTGGTGTCTTTAGTTTCTGTATTGTAAGTAATATGTTCGCCTTCCACTGTACCCTGCTTGGAGGTCATGTGTGCATCACCTTTCATCACCAAAATATTGGATGCCGTGGTAAAGAGTGCATAATCCGACTTGCCTTGGCTGTCATCGGTGACAATATCGACTTTGCCCACCGCTTCAGCTTGTTGTAATGATTTTTTTCCTGTTTGCGCATCCTCTTGGTACCAAATACGCACCTTATCGGCTTTAAGCGTCATATCCTCACGATGAATCACCACATGACCAAAAAAATCAATTTGTTGCTTATCTTGCAGCAATACAAATTGATCCGCATCCACCGTCATTGTTTCCGCCAAACAAATCATTTGCGGCACAAACAAGCATAATAATAATAGTAGCCATTTCCTCATGGTGATTCCTCTATCTTCATGTGTACACCTTGCAACACTTCCAAACGACCACTATCGCGATAAATACGCATATCCTTTCCCGTCACCCTTATGCCTTCCTCCACCAATACAAAATGGTTGGGTACAATCAGCTCCCCTTTATTTTGAATGTAATTCATATGGGAGCTTGTTAATGTCCATGCTTGGTAATGCGCCACCACATCACCCGTAAGTGTGACCTTTTGTTGATGCTCATCATACACACCATGTTTGGCCAGCACAGGAACAATTTCACCACTTGCCAACACCATTTGTAAACGTGGTCGCACCAAATTAACCACCTCACCTTGCTCCTGTGCTGTGTCCGCTTGTAAGCGCCAAACCAACTTATCACCATCATACTCTGTAATATCAGGATTCGTGATTGTTGAGCCTGCCTTCAACGCCGCAAGGTCTACCGCTTGTTGAAGACCTGGTTTGCCGCTAAGTAGCAACACTACGGTATACAACACACTGCTGATCGCCAGCATGAAAAATGCCCACTTGAGATAAGTGAAAGGCGACTGCCCAAGCATCAATTTACCAGCCGCTATCTTCGGGTGTAAGCCCATAGGCTTTGAATATCACATCACCCCAACCATCATTGGCTAAAATCAAACCTTCACACAACTGACGCACAGCACCTAAACCGCCTTGGTAAGCTGAAACCCACTCAGCTTGACTTAAAACACCCTTATGCGCATTGCACGGTGCAGTTTTGAGGCGACACTGTTTCATGGCAGGTAAATCAATGACATCATCACCCATATACGCGCAATCATTTGGGGAGATGCCAGCTTGTTGGCATAAGTCTTTCAAACCATCAGCTTTGCGTAAACTGCCTTGAATCACATACTTGATACCCAAATCGGCAGCACGATACGCTACCACTTTAGATTTTCTCCCTGTCAAAATAGCCACTTCAATACCCACCCGTTGCAGCATTTTTATGCCATGCCCATCACGCACATTAAAGTTTTTAATTTCATCACCAGCATCAGTCATCGTCACATGTCCTTCGGTGAGTACCCCATCCACATCCAAGACCAACATTTGAATACCCTTGGCTTTATCCAAAGGAAAAGTTTGATATGTATTCATGATATACCTGCCTGTAATAAATCGTGTAAATGCACCACACCTGTTAAATCGCCTGTGCTATTCACCACAAACAATACTGTTACTTTCTTTTCTTCCATCACCCGCACCGCTTCAGTTGCAAGGTGGGTTTGTCCAATCGACTGCGGTGACGGGTGCATGATGTGACGTATAGGCATATCCATATCCACATGACCTTGTTGCAAAATACGCCGCAAATCTCCATCAGTGAGGCAACCTTCCAATTGATGACCTTGGCCAACACCTGTGATACCAAAGCGGAAACTGCTCATGGTATAAATTGCATCTTTTAAACTTGTGTTGGCTGAAACCATAGGGATTTTCGACCCCGTGTGCATCACATCTGCCACCGTTAAAAGCCGCCGCCCCAAACTTCCCGCTGGATGAACGCGGGCAAAGTCCTCAGGTTGAATACCTCGGTGTTTCAACACCACCACAGCAAGCGCATCACCTAAAGCTAAAGTCGCTGTTGTTGATGCGGTGGGTGCTAAATTCATCGGACACGCTTCTTTTGTCACAGGAATATGCAGTAAAAAATCAGCATGTTTGGCGAGTGTGGAATCTACACCACCCGTCATAGCGATAATGGGCACACCCAAACGTTTGATGGTTGGTAATAAACCACACACTTCATCGGTCTCTCCGCTATGGGACAATGCCAACACAGCATCATCAGATGTAATCATACCCAAATCACCATGCTGGGCTTCAGCAGCATGGACAAAAAAGGCAGGTGTGCCAGTCGATGCAAAAGTGGCAGCAATTTTTCGCGCCACAATGCCTGACTTACCCATACCAATCATCACGAGCTTTCCTTTGAGATTTAATATGAGCTTCGCTGCCTGCACAAACGTATCACCCAGTGCGTCTTTTTGATCATGCAGGGCTTCAATTTCAATATCCAAAACAGTTTTGGCTTGGCTAATCCAATCTTGAGAGGTTTCACTATTCATCTTCACACATTACCCCCAGTGACGAAGCGGGTCAAACTGTGCCATGATGAGCATCATTGCTTTAGCCTGAAGGTTAAAGGCATTGATTTCACCTTGGGGTACGGGTTTGGCAGGTTTGTGTTTCACTTTGAGTGGGTTAACAGCCCGCCCACGAGAGCGAAATTCAAAATGCAAATGTGGTCCAGTAGCTAAACCACTCATCCCCACATAACCAATAATTTGCCCTTGTTTGACATGCTTATTTCTTTTCATGCCCTTTGCATACCTGCTCATGTGCGCATAAGCTGTGCTATGAATACCATTGTTGTGCCTCACTTCAATAAAACGCCCGTATCCACCTTTCCATCCTTTGTATACAATTTTACCATCACCAATGGCGCGAATCGGTGTACCTGTTTTGGCTGCATAATCCACACCCCGATGCGCTCGCGTATAACCCAATACAGGATGCTTACGCGATGACCGAAAGCGCGATGAAATACGCGAATATTTCACAGGGGATTTCAGGTATGTTTTGCGTAAGTTTCTACCCGCCACATCATAGTATTCCACACCACGCTCTGTTTCATAGCGTATGCCCGAATAAACATGACCACGGTTGGTAAAGGTTGCTGCTAAAATTTTATAACCCACCTTTTGGCCCTTATCATCAAAGCTTTCTTCAAACATCACTTGAAATGAATCGCCTTTGCGGAGGTCTCGCGAAAAATCAATATCCCAAGCAAACATGTCCACCATCTTCAAAATAACATTATCCGCTAACCCAGCCTTGGCTGCATCCCAAAATAAACTATCTTGAATACTGGCTTTGACAATGCTCACCCGAGAAAAAATAGAGCGTTGCTTCAAGGCTGCTTTCCATGATGTTGATGTCAATGCTGTCAACTCAAGCTTTTGATTGGCATCAATGTAATAATACACAACAGCTTTACCCTTGATAACTTCACGGGTAAAGGTATGCCCAACATAAATCCTTTGTAGCGGGTAAACTGCCTTTGCAGCGTCAATCATGCGTGCTGCTTCTGATGCAGAAAACCCCAACCGTTTAAGAATCAGACCTGCCGTATCACCAGACTTCACATGCTCAACCTGCTTGCTCTGAACCTTTGGCACATCAGCTTCCAGCCACTCCTCATGCACCACGACAGAATCAGGCGTTGCACCACCTTGGGTAACCGCAAACACCAGCAACAAAAGAACCATCAGCAAGCTCAAAGCAACCAACCCGACCTTCGTATATACCCTCATCAATACTTTAAGGATATGTTAACGTAGACGTTGCAGAAGCTGATTAAATTCAAGCTTGTTTTGATAAGTCAGCTTAATTTCACCCGCACCATTTTTCTTTTCACGTAGCTTGACACTCAAACCCAAAACACTTGCCAACTCTTCCTCAAGCTTAACCACATTAGGTTCAATTTTCGGATTGGTCTTAGGCGCTGAAGATGCCAATTTCTTCACCTCTTTTTCCATTTGCCGCGCGCTTAAACCTTTCTCCACACATAGATGTGCAAGGTTAAGCGCAAGCGCATTATCAAGCCCAACCAACGGACGAGCTTGCCCCATACTTAATTGACGCTCTTCCAACATCGTTTGAATGGGGGAAGCAAGCTGCAACAAGCGAACCAAATTACTCACCTGAGCCCGTGATACACCCACACTGTCTGCCACCTGTTGTTGGGTATAATTAAATTCATCCATCAACCGACGGTAGGCACGCGCAGATTCCACGGTTGTTAAATCATTACGCTGCTCATTTTCAATAATTGCAAGCTCTAAGGCTTGTAAATTATCAACATCTCGAATCACGGCAGGAATAACATTGAGCTTCGCATTCTTCGAAGCGCGCCAGCGTCGCTCCCCTGCAATTAACTCATAGCCATCACCTTGGGGGCGAAGAAGCACAGGCATCAATACACCATCACGGCGTATGGATTCAGTCAACATGGCAAGCTCATCAGGGTCAAAATAAGAACGGGGTTGATAAGGGTTGGGGGTAATTTTAGTCAACGGTATCAAGGTGGATTGCGCCAATACTTCTGGCGTTGGCTTATCACCCAACAATGCATTTAAGCCCCTACCTAAAGCGCGTCTTTTCTTTTGTGGTGTTTTCATCTTTTCCATTCCTTATGCTACAAAAGCTTCGCGTTGCGTCAGCTCTTGTGCCATTTGTAAGTAAGCTTGCGCACCCTTCGATCTTAAATCATGATACATGACAGGCACACCATAACTGGGGGCTTCTGATAAACGAACATTTCTTGGAATCACCGATTCATACACTTGCGCACCAAAATATTCACGTACATCTTTTTCCACCTGTACGGATAAATTATTACGCCTGTCCACCATCGTTAACACAATACCTTCAACTTCAAGGTCTTCATTAAAATTAGCCCTGACGCGGCGAATTGTATCCATCAGTTGGCTCAAACCTTCCATCGCATAAAATTCTGTTTGCAAAGTCACAATCACTTTATCTGAAGCGGCAAGCGCATTCACAGTCAACATATTCAATGCTGGTGGGCAGTCAATAATGACATAATCAAAAGGCTCGCCTTGGTAGCTTTCAAAAAGGTGATGCAACACATGCTCACGGCTCTGTAGATTCACCAACTCCACCTCAGCACCCGACAAATCCATAGTTGAAGGCACAAGGTGCAAGCCTTCAAAATCTGTTTCCATAATAACATCATCCAGCGTACTTCCTCCGCTAAGAAGATCATACATGCCCAAGGCCACGGAATCTTTATCAACCCCCAAGCCTGATGTTGTATTGCACTGTGGATCCAAATCCAACACCAATACACGCTTATCCAAAGCCGCAAGAGATGCTGCAAGATTAATACTGGTGGTAGTTTTGCCCACGCCTCCCTTCTGATTTGCCACAGAAAAAATCGGACCTACATTATTATGCTTCACGTGAAACAACTCCTATCAACGTGCTTTTTTGATAACAAACCACACGCTGCATGCCTTCTTGGCATAACTCATCTTTTAATACCCAGCCTTGAATCTGGGGTAAAATCACATCATTCGGAATAGGAAGCACAGCAAGCCCCCCATCCACAATATGTTTATCACACATACCAATCAAAACTGAAATTTCAGATACCGCTCTTGCAATACACACCGTGGCTTGCAATGGCTCTAAATCATGAATATCAGCATCAAAAGCTTGACCTTTTAACTTTAACTTACGAATCACATGGCGAATAAACTCTGTTCGCTTCTTACGCCTTTCCACTAAAATACCTTGAATATCTGGGCGATGAATCAATAGCGGAAGACCAGGAACGCCCATACCACTACCAATATCCAACACAATGGCATTCTGCGGTATCCATCGTTCCAGCAATACAGATGGTTGAATAAATCTTTTATAAAACACATCCACATCTTTAATGGAAGTTAAATTCAACACTTTGCGAAATTTCATCACTTCATCGCAATACTGTCTCTGCACCTTATCCATCTGACACCTTCTTGGCTTTGGAAGTATTTTTCAGCCAAATAATCATGCAACTGATGGCCGCAGGTGTGATACCTGAAATACGAGATGCTTGTCCTAAGTTCAAAGGTTTTGCCGCACTCAGTTTTTGCTTAACCTCTGTGCTTAAACCTTTGACTTGCTCATAATCCATAAGCTTGGGGATACGTATCGCTTCCAAATTGGAAAACTTATCCACTTCCAACTGCTGTTTATTAAGATAACCATCGTAATGAAGTAAAGCCTTCACTGATCTTTTATCCCGCGCATTCAAATCACCCAACTGTAAAAAAGTGAGGGCCTTCTCTGCATCCACATCAGCACGATTACAATAGGCAGCAATAGCCATACCCTGCTTGGGTAATGGCAATCCCATAACATCAAGCTTGTCTTTCCAGACCTTTCCAGATCCTACAATGACCGTTTTCAACGCCAAATCAGCTTCTTGCAACACACCCAATCTTTTGATAATTTTTTCTTGCCAATCATGCTGCAAAATACCCAAGTCCATAGCCGCAGGTGACAAGCGAATATCCGCATTATCTTCTCGAAGTTGTAATCTAAATTCGGCGCGCGATGTAAACATTCGATATGGCTCACTGACACCTTTATGCACCAAGTCATCCACCATCACGCCAAGATAAGACTCAGCCCTTGTGGGAACCCACTCATCCAAATCTAAGGCTTTCGCCGCAGCATTAAGCCCCGCCAGTAAACCTTGGGCTGCTGCTTCTTCGTAACCTGTTGTACCGTTAATTTGACCCGCATGAAACAACCCTGAAACTTTCTTACACTCTAAAGTTGTTCTTAACTCGGTAGGGTCAACATAATCATATTCAATCGCATAACCTGGACGAATAATATTAACATGTTCTAAACCCTTGATAGAACGAAGAAATTTCCATTGCACATCAACAGGTAAAGATGTGGAAATACCGTTGGGATAGACTTCTGCATGATCCTCCCCTTCAGGCTCTAAAAATATCTGGTGACTATCTTTATCGGCAAAGCGCACAACCTTATCTTCAATGCTTGGGCAATAGCGAGGCCCTTTGCTTTCAATCACACCTGAATACATTGCCGAGCGTTCAATATTTTCTCTGATAATATCATGGGTATGTGAATTGGTTCGCGCAATAGCACAGCTTTCTTGTTGTTGAAGCACTTGATCATTTAAAATGGAAAAAGGTGTTGCTGAGGTATCTCCAGGTTGCTGTTCTAAACTGTCCCAATCAATGGTGCGTTTATCCAATCGCGGTGGTGTGCCAGTTTTCAATCGACCTAGACGCAATTCTTTTTGATAAAGCTCTTGCGTTAAACCTTCAATCGCGGCATCACCCAAGCGACCCGCAGGAAAACGGTTATCTCCAATATGAATTAAACCACCGAGAAACGTGCCCGTGGTTAAAATAACGGTGGGGGCAAGATGCACCACACCAAAGTTATCCAAGACACCTTTAATCTCACCTGAAGACTCAAATAATAAATCATTGATTGAGCCTTGATAAAGATGAAGGTTGCCTTGCTTGTCCAACAGATGCCGCATGGCAATGTGATACAAACGTCTATCACACTGCGCGCGTGTTGCCTGTACAGCAGGACCTTTCCGTTGATTAAGGATGCGGTATTGCAAAGCAGATCTATCTGCAACCAACCCCATAACACCACCTAATGCATCAATCTCCTTCACCAAATGGCTTTTACCTACGCCACCAATCGCAGGGTTACACGACATTTTTGCAATCGTATCTAAATTTTGTGTAATCAGGCGAACTTTAGCACCGCGTCGCGCTGCAGCCATTGCAGCCTCACAACCAGCATGACCTGCACCAATAACCAAAACATCCACGATGCCATCGGGATGTTTCACGTGAAACATTTCTTTTTTATTTTTCATGGCGCTAGATTACAAAACCAATGTGTAAATTCCACATAAGAATAAGAAACTATGATAAAAATGGATATATCGTGGTTGGTTCTAAGTATTAACACAGTATATAGTCATTCAGGAATTGGCTTACCGATATTATATCATCCTCGCGAAGGCGGGGTTTTGTATTTTTTTTAAAGATAGAGTTGCCTTAAAAAGGCTAGCAGGTGTTGGTATGTTTATTTAAACCACAGAGAACATAGAACTTTATGCTGTTTTCAAACTTGGAAGTGAGGTTTTAGCCTCTGCTTCTTTTGAATAGGTGCAAGGTTTTTGCCAGAAACCAAGCCAAGCCCTTGCGCTTGGGTTTTAGAGAGGCGAGGCTAAAGCCTCACTTCCATGAAAAAATGCTCGGCACGTGTATTTTTTACTTTTTGAGTAAGATATAAGTTGGGTGGATGCCCAACAAAAGAACTCAGCCATGACGGCAAATCAATGCATGATTCACTATGGCGACTTGCAAAAAAGGGAGGCTTAAAAAAGCCCCCCACCTGAATTCAGGTCCCTCTTTCACCATTGGGTAAAAATTAAGCGTTACGTTTTTCCAACATATCATGAATAATTGGAGAGAAAATCAACTCCATTGCCAACAGCATTTTACTCGATGGAACAACAATAGTGTTGCGTCTAGACATGAATGAATGATTCAACATGGATAACAAGTATGGGAAATCAATACCCCAACGTTCAGGTTTACGAATACGAATCACCATCAAACTTTCATCCGGTGTTGGAACATCACGCGCAATAAAAGGGTTAGATGTGTCCACCAATGGTACACGTTGGAAGTTAATATCTGTATGACTGAATTGTGGTGTAATAAAATGAACATAATCATGCATACGTGATAAAATATTATCGACAACCGCATCTGAAGAATAACCACGCATTGCAGTATCACGGTGAATTTTTTGAATCCATTCAATATTAACAACAGGTACAATACCTACCATTAAGTCAGAATATGGGCGAACTTCTTCAACGCCACCATGAAGACCTTCATAAAATAACAAGTCAGAGCCTTCGCCAATATCACGCCAGTCGGTAAATTTTCCAGAATCTATACCATAAAGTTTAGCTTCTTCATCATCATGAACGTATGTGCGAGCCTTTCCTTTGCCTGTTTCACCATAAGACTTGAACAGCTCTGCAATCTTATCAAAAAGATTGGCTTCATCAGAAAAGTGGCTTAAACGCTTACCTGCTGCTTCAAATTCTTTTGATTTTTCTTTAAATGTTAGGCGGTCAAATTTATGAAAACAATCACCTTCAACAATCGCTGGAGTTACATTTTCACGGTGAAAAATATGCTCCAATGCAACTTTGGCTGTACTCGTACCGGCTCCCGATGAGCCAGTTACTGAAATAACTGGATGTTTAACAGACATTATATACTCCCTATAAAAATAAAAAAGATAAACGAAAATCGCCCTCTATGCGCTGCATTATGCAGTTAAAAGGGGAAAAAGACCAATCTAAATTCGCATAGGCATCAAAACATGACGTGAGTGTTCATGATCAGCTTCCAACAATAATGCTGGAGATAAACTGTCTTTAAGTTTAATACGGATAGTAGAAGATTGGATTGCACCCAAAACATCACGCATATATTTTGCATTAAAACCGACTTCAATTTCTGAACCATGGTAATCGATGGCAAGATCTTCTTTAGCTTGCTCTTGCTCAGAGTTATTGGCTGCAATGGCAAGTTTACCACTGGTAAAGGTTAATTTAACATCATGCGTAAAAACATTGGCAACAATAAGGCTTCGTCGCAAAGCTTGATCCAATTGGTTTTTGTCTATAATGGCTTCGTATTGATTATATTTAGGAATAACTTCTTCATATACAGGGTATTTGGCATCAATAACTTTTGATATAAACTTTTGGTTATCAATTTCGATTCTAACCTGTTGTTTTCCCAAATATAAAGTAATTTTATCTTCGGCGCTTTCAGCCAAACGTTTAATTTCTAACACAGCTTTTTTAGGCACAATACAATTTGTTTCACTATCTTGTTGATCCAAATGCATTTCGCTCAAGGCCATACGGTGACCATCTGTTGTTACAATACGAAAACCAAATTCTTGAGAAACTTCGAATAAACTTCCTGTTAAATATTTACGAGTTTCATCATTAGACATCGCAAAACTTGTTGAGCTAATCATACGAATGAGTTCAGAAGCTTGAATATCAATAAATAAATCAGTTTCATCCACAGGTTCACTTGGAAATTCATCTGCTGATTGTATAGCCAATTTAAATTTAACATTACCACTATGAAGTTCTAAAAATTTTTTATGGGATACCAATTCTAGAGGAACTTCAGGATTTAATTCACGTACAATTTCAAAAATCTTTTTAGAATCAACAGCTAACGAGCCTTCTTCTATGATTTCTGCAACTTTAGAGCTTGAAAATGTAGACTGTAAATCAGTTGCAGTAAGTTTTAAGTTTTGTTGATAAGCCTCGAACAAAATATTAGTTAAAAGTGGGTTAGTTGTTCTTTTATCGACAATATTTTGACAACGTTGTATTTGATTTAAAAGTGTAGCTCTGGAAATCTTAAGGTGCATATTCTATTACTCTTCTCTTTATTAATATTAAATAGTCATCGTCGTAGGCTATGTGTATAACAGGTATAAATCTATTTCTTTTTTTGAATCAACTGGTTAAGTGGACGTTGGCTGTGTTTATTTTTATCCACAAGCTGTGCATAAGTTGTGTATAAAGGAACTTATTTTTTATTTTTTCAGGTAATGTGCTTTAAACACAAGTTATCCACAGGTTAAAGGTGGATTATCAACATACTTTACCTTTTTTAAAAAGGGTGTGTTCAGATTCACTTAAAATCTAATATTATGCAGTGAATAAATTCTACTTTTAGGTTTAAAGGTATACTTGAAATGGAAAGTTTT
>JAUZSH010000007.1 GCA_030949605.1 Ghiorsea sp. | reverse complement strand
TGTTTGTACGTTCAGAGTGTAAGATGTTGGTTTATATAGCGTATTAAAAAAACACGTGGTCACCTTATTGGTGATGAGTGTTTTTTAAATAGTCTAGGTGAATCAAGAGATTGCGCTATGTATGTGTAAACACTTGCAGGATCTAGGTAATACCAAAGCATTCAAGTCATATGTTAATGCAAACATGAGATGAATTCAGGAGAAACACATTCGCCTGTTTCTACCCAAACAAATTTGACCACCGCTTACGTCATGCAATGCACCAGTGACTGCTGATAAAGTGTTGACTTCACCATGAAGTGTTCGCTCTGCAAGTATGGCAAAAGCCACCGCTTCGACTGCTTCTACGGGTAAACCAACATCAGTTGTCGTTTGTACTTGAGACGGATGTAACAGGTCTTTTAGGCGTAAAATTAAGTGTTGATTGAGCGCACCACCACCACATATCAATACTTGTTCAGGTCGTGCAGGAAGGCTTTTTACACAATCGCTGATGCTTTGTGCAGTTAACTCACATGCCGTTGCCATTTTATCGGCATCCGAAATATCCACAGCCATGACTTGCTGCACCACATCCTCACCAAAGTCTTCTCTACCCGTTGACCGTGGTGGTATTTTTTAAAAAATGGATGCTGTAACAGGTCTTTTAACAAGGGTTGGTGCACAAATCCCATCGCTGAAAGCTCGCCACCTTCATCGAAACAAAATCGCGCATCTGTCATGCTTTGCATCAGTGCATCCATCAACATATTGCCTGGACCTGTATCAAAGCCTAAAAGCGACCCATCACCACCCAAATAAGTAATATTGGCAATGCCACCAATATTTAATATAGCAATATTTTCACCTTGCAAAGCAAACAAACGCTGATGCACAAATGGCACAAGGGGTGCGCCTTGCCCGCAAGCTGCAATATCTCGTTTTCTAAAATCTGAAACCACAGTAATGCCTGTTTTTTCGGCAATGGTTGCAGCATCCCCAATTTGTAATGTAAAGGGTAAGCTATGTTCAATACCTTGTGGTCGGTGGCGAATGGTTTGTCCGTGTGAACCAATAGCTGTGATTTCTTCGGGCGTTAAACCTGCTTTCTTGACTACTTTTAACGCCGCATTAGCAAATGCAAGCCCCAATGCTCTATCTAATATACCCAAGGCATCAATTTCATCAAAACCTGGATGATTGAGGCGTAAAATAGGCTCTTTCAGTTTGTCTTCTAGGGTCAATGTCTCAAAGTAAATCAAATCAACATCATCACCTGATAGCTTCACCACTGCCGCATCAATACCATCCAGCGAAGTACCCGACATTAAACCAACAAAATAGCAATCTTCAAGGGTCAGAGCCCTTTTATTCCTCTTTATCACTTTTAACAGGTCTCCCTCGTTTATAATACCTAACCTTTCTGCCCAACACTGCTTTAATTTCTTCCCTAAATCTATCATTGCCAAGCGGTGTTCCCGTTTGCCATGAAACACGAATGTCCGCTAAGGAAGCGTAGAACAAATCAGTACTTTCTCCTGAATTCAAGTCATAAATGCAATCGTAAATATTGATTTAGGGGTGCGGAATGTCGGTCATATCGAAGCCAAGCACTACTTAAAAAACACACCTTCGCGACAGTGGATGAGTAGGGCAGTTCATGGTTGAACTGCTCTTTGATTCCGCAGTTGGTTAAACAAACGTTCAAGTCGCTTCATGCGCCCCCATGATCCATGTGTTTATTGAAGCAACTGAGTCACATCAGTTAAAAACTATGTGCGTATGCTAACGAAGCTATAAAAATGGCTTTGTCATGCCCCTGAACTGCTTTCGCTACATCATAAAGACCTAAAGTTAAGCTTATTGGCCACGCGGCAACAGGAACTACACCAATGCCCACAGAAGTAATACCTGCTGTATAGTCTGCGACCAAGCTTAGTTGGGGTGCTGGATAAAATGCTAAAGAACCAAAGGGTGATACCTTCGAAGTTCTATCCTTACTTGGTCTCGTATCAGTAATTGTGCGAAAAGCATTGTTACCAAAGCCAATATTCATAATAGTCACATAGTCATTGATTACAGCTACCTTTGTTGCTGCAGCGTAATAACTGGGTATATTTCTGCCTGCGCCAGCATACCAAAGCGTTATATTTTTCACACCTAGCGACACTCCAGTATTGTAAGCATCAAAATACTTTCCAATAGCAATACTCAAGTCACCACGGTCAAATGCACCACCATCACTAGGGTTGATGCTTCCCAAATCAAGCCCAAATACAGCCCCAATCTTATCTTCTTTCGAAATTTCAAAGCCAAAGCCTGTACCCATTGCACCATCAACGCTAGCAGGCCTTCCTGGTAAATTCTTTATCCCACCAATACCTACAAATGCTACTTTTTGAAATGGTGTTAAACCTGAGGGTGAAGCGAGTGAGAGGTTGGTGATGCGTGAACTTTGCTAGGGTCCATTGTGAAATAATAATCATTATCTGAAGCCTTTTCTGCAAATGATATAAGCGGGAATAGCATCATAAAAATGATAAAAAAATATTGTTTCACAATCCAAAATCCCCTGCCCTTTCGATATTTGCAATTCCTACCATTAGACATCTTTCCTAAATAAACCCATATCTCATATTGACTAAAGCCGCCACGACCCGCCAATTTAAGCCATAGTTTTTGTGTTTCCCCCGATATACCTCTTTGACTATTCTGAATATTTTACAAAATCGGTTAATGTTTTCAATGAGAATACGCTTCTTTGATAAGGATTTATTGAAGCTCTTATCTTCCTTTGAACGCTCAACTCCTTTCTATTTTTTTATCGGTGTCATGGAGTTCTCATGATGTTTTTTAAGCCCTTGATAGCCTGAATCAGCTAAGAGTTTAGAATTTGGGTGAATAGGAAGGCGACTTTCTTTAAATACGCTGAAGTCATGCTTTTTCCCTTTTGCACAAACAACCGATAAAACCTTTCCTGTTGTAGCGCAAGCTATGATTTGAGCTTTAATCGTATGGCGTTTTTTCTTGCCTGAGTAATATTGTTTTTGATGTTTTACAGGACGCTCTATGGGTTGTTCTGATACATCTACAATCAATGTTTCCCTTTTATTATCAATAAGGTCTAGTCGACTAGGAAGTTTTTCAACGTTAGCTATGATCCTCACATAACGGCTATATACCTTGTGACAGTAGGACTCTTGTATTCCAAAAACATTGCCAAGAACTTGAAAGGTTGGATAGTGGCGAATATAGTAAAGTGCTAACAAGATACAATCTTGCAATGATACTCTAGAACTTTTCAGACCGCGCCTTTTCAGAGGGTTAAGCTTCTTTTCATTTTCAATATGTTGCTTTATTTTATCACACTACTGTCCGACGAAAATCACCCAAACCCAAAGGTTAGCTGGTTTGAGTGAATTTCAGGTGGCTTTTGAAGCTCCTTTTGCAAGAGTAGATCAAAGATGTTTCGTCGGCTCATCAGGTTTGCCGCAACGAGTATAGCGACCTGATGCAGGGATAGTTTTGAAGCACTTTTTTTATTCACAAGCTTGAGTAATAGGTAACTAATCATGGCAATAATAATCTGTGTTCTCACAGCATTCTCATTGGTTCCAAGAAAACGTTTGATTTTTAGGTTCTGCTTAATCCATTTGAAGAACAACTCAATCTGCCAACGTTGTTTGTATAGGTCTGCAATCTCTACTGCAGTTCGTTTTAGGTCATTGGTGATGAATGATAACTCCTTGCCATCTTCCTCGCGCAAGAAACGAATATGGCGTAATATACAGGGGCAATCTTTCTTGGCTTTGGTTGAAGAGAGGTGAATCAATTCATCTTTTAACACCCCTTTCCCTGATACCTTCAGCATTTCAGCCACCTCAAACCTTGTCGTTGATTTCATGCGCCCGACAAAAGAAATGTCACGCAGGCTCATGCTATAGTACCATGCATAATCGTTGTAGGCTCTATCAAAAACATAGGTTGCACCATCCAGTAGAGGCATCTTTTCAGCAGCCTTTTTATCATGCTTACTTGCCGTGGTGATAGAGAAAAATGTTGGTGCCTTGTTGTTTGGGTCGTAAACAGTATGAATTTTAATACCTGCCTTACCACTACGAAATGTTGCCCAATTAAATTGTTGTTTACACAGATCAATGGTGGTCGAATCAATCAACCGAACAACATCTTTGCATGAGATGGTTGCTCCTCTCAGCTGATTTAAAAGCCAATAAAAAAGTTCAAGGTAAATTGCTGATGGACGCTCTCGATTGGCATCGGACAAAGTCGAACGCGCAGCTTTTGAGGCTCCAAAATGATAATATAAGTGACTCTGACTTGCCCACGATAGGCAGGTATCTCGAAGTGTTTGCTTGGATGAAAGTTGACCGTACAAAATCGTACAAAACTGCGTCCAGCAGCTCATACTACCCGCACGTTTGTCGCCATGATGGCGGTCGACAGCCCTCTTAAAAACAGAACGAGGAATTTCTGAAAGTAATTGTGAAAATACTGTGTTAATGTACCGCATGGTCTGGATTCTCCGATCGTTTGATTTGCTGTCTTAATAACTACAAATCTAACATATTCCTCGGGAATTCAGACCTTTTTTTATGACCCTACTGATTTTCGTCGGACAGTAGTGATTTTATCATATAAATCTGAAAAGTTTTTTTGCGTTATTCCTGTCATACGCAAAAATTTTTGAGGCTTACAGTGGATGATTTCTTTGTAGGGTTTCATGATGCATACATCATACACAGACCGTGTATCTGAGGTAGGGTTAATAACCAATAAGAGAATCACGTTATTTAGGAAAGATGTCTAGTAATAGAAATGCAGGATTTAGGTGAAAAATGAAATTTGGAAAAATACTGATTTGTTTAGCATCTTCCTAGCAACAATACCTTCGCCAAAATTGATAGGGTAGCCACTTTGTCATAGTATAATTTTTTTTCTACAAAACAAATAACCAAACAAAAGAAGCTACCCATGAATGAAATAATGCGCATCCTATCGCCAATAAGCAATACTTTGGATTCAAAAACATTCAAACAGCTTAAAGTAATCACCGAGGCAGCACTCTCTATGACGGGGCGAGTGACGATGCTGGGTTTATCTCGTTGGTCAGCTGATGGTGGAAGTTATCGAACGGTTCAACGCTTTTTTGGTCTACTGAATATAGCATGGATGAAAATGAATTGGCTTTTATGCCGCTCTTTTCTCCAAGATAAAGACGATGTTATTTTACTTGCGGGTGACGAAGTCACCGTTACTAAAAGAGGCAAGAAAACGCATGGTCTGGACTATTTTTTTCTTCCATTCAAGGGCAAGTTGTGCCAGGACTGTGCTTCCTATGCATTAGCCTGATTAGTGTAAAGCGCCGCAAATCTTTTCCATTGCAGATGCACCAGTTAATCAAAAAAGAGCTGACTGGCTGCTCAAAGTATCGCGAAATAAGCACCGAAAAAGAAATTTCTAAAAGCGATGAAAAAACAGTGAAAAAACGAGGTCGCCCCAAAGGAAGAAAAAACTTTAATCGCCGTGATGTTGAGTTATCACCTTATATGACTGTTTTACAAGAGAAAATAAGGGAAGTTAAATCACTTATTTCTGATTCATGTGTGCCAAAGTACTTTCTTTTTGATGGAGAGTTAGGCAATAATTTTGCCTTGCAGATGGTGAGGCAGGTCAATTTGCACCTGATTTGTAAACTACGTTATAATTCGCAGCTTTATTTGCCTTGGCAGGGTGAATATTCAGGACGTGGGCGTAAACGGATTTATGGTGAACGGTTACTGCCACAAAAAATATCTAATGAATATCTCGTACATGAAACGTGTGAGGATGGTGTACTTACAGAATACTTTCAAATTGAGGCACGGCACAAAAAGTTTCCAGATGCATTGAATGTTGTCATTATAACTTACATTGAGTGGGTAACTTTATTCAAAAAATCATTTATGCTTCGCCTCTAATTTCACAAGGTAGGTATAGAGCTATTAATACAAACAGCTACTCAATAGAACGTTTAGATCACTTAGGTATCATTGCTGGTGTCATCAAAGATTTGAATATTGTTGAGCTTATTGATAAGCGACTTGGTTCTTTTCAAGGTGAGACCTTATCAGCAGGCGAAACTGTGGCCGGCATGATGATGAATGGGTTGGGTTTTTCTAATAAACCATTGAGTTTAACGCCATTATTTTTCAAGAAAGTACCGTTATCATTGCTTTTTCGTGAGGGCGTAAAAGCGGAGGATTTTAATCGTTTTAAATTAGGGCGCGTACTGGATCGCTGTCATGGTTATGGGACTGAACTGTTGTTTAGTGAAATTTCTTTGAACGTTTGCCGTCAGGAGAAGGTTGATACGCGTTTCAATAGCCTTGATAGCACCAGTTTTACGCTGTCTGGTGATTATTTGGAAAAAACGGATGATGAAACCGTTGCGATTAAATTAGGGTACTCCAAGGATCATCGCCCTGATTTGAAACAAGTCATGTTGGAGATGATGGTCAGTCAGGATGGCGGCATCCCGTTGATCGGTAAGGCATTAGATGGAAATGCCTCAGATAATACTGTTTTTAAAGAGCGTAGCGAACAATTACTCGAAAGCTTTAAAGCTTCAGAAACACCACGTTATCTGATTGCTGATTGCAAACTTTACACCGAGAAAAATGCCCTCAATCTAAAGGAGATTCTGTTTATAACACGCATTCCTAGCAATATTAAACGCGTCAATGAAATCATTGAGCAAGCCCTTGCTGCATCCAACGATTGGCAAAAATTGGATGATGGTCGAATGATGAAAACTGTTGAAATCGAGCATTATGATATCAAACAGCGGTGGCATGTACTTTCTTCTGAAACATCAAAACAGCGGGCAATAAAGCAAGTTGATAAAAAAGTAGCCAAGGCATTGATCACCATTGAGAAGCAGCTTTTTCACCTGCAAGCCAAACGATTCAATTGTGCCTTGGATGCCACAGAAGCAGTAGAAGAAATTGCCAAGAAATGGAAGTTCTATAAGCTTAAAGATATTGAAATCATTGAGTATTTAAGCTATGAAGGCAAAGGTCGCCCAAAAAAATATCAGGCACCAACAGGTATAAAGTATCAGGCTATCGCTGAAAATGAACAGGATGTGAATAAAATTGAACGCACAAAAATGAAAGAAGCTCATTATATTATTGGTAGCAATACCGACCCAAAAGAGCTTAGTGATCAAGCTGTGGTGTTGGCTTATAAAGAGCAAAACCAAGTTGAACGAGGCTTTCGTTTTCTCAAAGATCCATTGTTTTTCACATCTACATTATTTGTAAAAAAACCAAGGCGAATCATGGCATTATTAATGGTCATGCTGCTTTCATTACTTGTTTATGGTATTGCAGAAAGGCGAATGCGAGCCAGCCTTGCTGAGCAAAAAAAAACATTACCCAATCAAATTAATCAAGCGACTGCTAAGCCAACTTTACGTTGGGTTTTTCAGCTATTACATGGCATTCATTGCCTTAAAATTACCACGCAACATCAAACAGAGCAGGTAATTGAAGGACTTACGCCATTGCATCAAAAAATATTACTTTTATTTGGAAAAACAGTGGAAAATATATATCAAATTCCTCTTAAGAATACCCGCTCAATGTAAGCACCTACCTAATAAATCCATTAACTCTTGCTGCGCAGAGCGGGGCTTGGCATCGGAATGTATGCGCACATAACTACCATCAGAGCATAAGCTCCAAGTTGCGGTGTTATCTGCCAAATAGGTGCGTAAACCTTCTTTCATCACGCGATCAAACAAGGTTTTATCCAAGATAGGGAAACATGTTTCTACGCGGTGCAATAAATTGCGACTCATCCAATCGGCACTGGCGCAAAACAGTTCCTCTTCACCATTATTGAGGAAGTAATATATCCGATGGTGCTCTAAAAAACGACCCAAAATCGAGCGTACACGAATATTCTCTGACACACCTTTAATACCAGGGCGCAAACAACAAATCCCACGCACCATCAAATCAATTTTGACACCCGCTTGCGAAGCTCGATATAAAGCCTGAATCATTTGAGGCTCTTCCAAGCCATTCATCTTGCCAATGATTCTCCCTTGTCCACCTGCTTGCACATGTGTAATTTCACGTTCGATGCGTTCCAGCATGCCTTTATGCAGAGTAAATGGGGCATGAAGTAGTGTTTTCATGCGTTGTACTCTTCCTGTGCCTGTAAGCTGTTGAAACATTTTATGCACATCTTCAGCAAGTTCAGGGCTGCATGATAACAAACCAAAATCCGTGTAGTATCTGGATGTAATGCTATGATAATTGCCTGTGCCAAGGTGTACATAACGGCGCAACCGTCGTCCTTCACGGCGTACAATCAACATCATTTTACCATGTGTTTTATAACCCACCACGCCATAAATCACCTGCACACCCGCAGCATGAAGCCTATCTGCCAAACCGATATTATCTGCTTCATTGAACCGCGCACGCAGCTCGATAATCGCCACCACTTCTTTGCCATTGGTCGCAGCTTTCACCAGCGCATTCACAATCGGAGAGTCTGGCACAACACGGTACATGGTTTGTTTAATCGCCAACACATCAGGGTCGTTGGCTGCTTGATTCAATAAATCCATCACGGGTTCAAAGCTTTGGAAGGGGTGATGAAGCAACACATCCGAACGTTTGATTCTATCAAACAATGATGATGAACGGTCGTCATTGGTAGAAGACAAGCATTGGGGTAAACCTGCAACAAAAGGCTTAAATTTCAGCTCTGCCTTATCCACTTCATCAGAAATTGCGGCCAATCGGTAAAGATTGACCAAGCCATTCACGCGATACAAGTCTTGTTCTTTTAGGTTGAATTGGTGCATGAGAAAATCAGAAAGTTCTTCAGGGCAATGGATAGAAACTTCAAGCCGAACTGCAGCACCAAAGCGACTATCCAAAAGTTCTGCCGTTATCATTTGTTTTAAATCTTCGCTTTCTTCTTCACGGCGATAAAGTTCGCTGTTTCGGGTAACTCGAAATTGATGGCATTGTGATACTTGCATACCTGGAAACAGGTCATCCACATAGGCGTGCATAATGGATGAAAGTAAGACAAATCCATGCGCACAACCTGCCACATCATCAGGCAAGGCAATCAAGCGCGGCAACGATCGTGGCGCTTGCACAATCGCCCGCTTCACATCACGCCCAAACGCATCTTTACCTTCAAGGCTCACGATAAAGTTTAATATTTTGTTGACCAATTTGGGAAAGGGGTAAGCTGGATCTAAGGCAATCGGTGTGAGCACGGGCAACAGCTCGGCTCGGAAAAAACGGCGAATCCATTGCTGTTGTGCTTCCGTCCATTCATGGCGATGTAAGATATGGATGCCTTCATCACGCATCGCAGGTAAAATATCATTTTCCAATAATGTATATTGCTTTTCGACCAAGGCTTCAACGTCGGTGCGAATGGCATGCAATGTTTCGGATGTGGAAAGCCCGTCGGGTGAGTTTGTGTTTAAACCCATCGCCACACGCTGCTTTAACATGGCAACACGCACTTCAAAAAATTCATCCAAATTGGAGCTGCTGATACACAAAAAACGCAAACGCTCCAAAAGTGGCACAGACTCATCACAGGCCAGCTCAAACACCCGCTGGTTAAATGCCAACATGCTTAAGTTTCGATTCAAATATAACTCGGGGGCTTGTAAGTCTAGGCTCATATCTTCTCCTCAAAAGTGCGTCAGCAACAATACACTGCACGACATGATGACACAATCATGACATATTGATGACACGAGTTGCAAGTGGCTCACCAATACCTGATGTTGTCAAAGGCTATCGATAGCTTTGAATGAAGGGCTTTGCTAGCGTTGGCACTCCTTAAAACCAATTGTAATTTAAAAAGAGAGAAATATGGCAGAAACAGCAGATGAGTTAACCGTTGATTATGAAGAAGGTGGTATTTTAACCACCAAGCAGACGGATAAAGTGATTCTAACTAAAGGTGCTTGGGTCACCATTTTATTCAAGTACCAATCATGGAATAAAGCTGAGCAAGCATACAGTGAGGATAAATATACGATTCGTCGCTTTCAAAAGCGTGACGGAAAATATACACCTCGCTCGAAATTTAATATCACCAATGCCAAACAGGCCAAGTTGATTGTGGAAACATTGCAAGATTGGATGAAATAAGCTTTATCCGTTGGCTTGGGGTTGCTTGTGCTTGAGTCTAAATTTATTGAAAAGCAATTAATCCATTCACTTCGAAAAGAAAATGTTTGCCGTATGGATGATCAGGCAGCACTGAATTTACTCAAAAAAGTTCGTGTCTTGAGCCAGAAGGGTAAAGGTATGGAAGCGGCGACGCATTATGCAGCACTTGCAGCGGTCATTGAACAGAATGCACCACTCGCTTTGCACGCAGCTCGAAGCTATCACAAGGCCAATGATTTGGACGCAGCCGCTCGCTGGTACTTGATTACAGCAGAGCGTTATGCCCATGCTATGAAAACATCACAAGCCGTGGCTGCTTTGCGAGTTTATCGTCAACTGAAGCCCGAAAATAAACGAATCCCCCAACGTATTTACGATTTTTGCCTTCAGCATGGTAGTGGTCTTGAGAACCCACCTTCCATTTTGCTTGGCCCTGCGGATTTTGCGGGTAGCAGGCTTCGGGAAAGTGGTTTTTTCAAATTTTCTAAGAACGCTTATTTTGATCAATTTCTAAAGCAGCTTACTTATCACAAGCTTCAGGATGGTGAACACCTCCGAAACATGAATAGTAAAGCCTCTGTGTTATATATGATTATCAGTGGTTCTGTATCGGGCTACCTCACGCTTCAAAATAAGCGCATGTATTTAGGTAATATTGGTGATGATAACTTGTGTGGAGAAATCGCTTATTTTACCCATGTTAAGCATACTGAGGAACTGGTCTCACAAGGAGTAACTGAAGTTTTTGAAATTCCTTATGTCGTTCTAGACAGGTATAGGGCTCACTTTCCTTCCTTCAACCAAAGCATACATAGCATATACCAATCGCGTATTCTCACTCAACAGCTCGCATTAACAAGGTTGTTTCAGAGTGAAACGGCACAGCAACTCCACTGGGTTGCAGCAAAAATGAAGCCTGTGGCTATCGAAAAAGATAGTGTTTTAATGCGTGAAGGTGAGGCAGGCTTCAGTTTATATTTATTGTGCCACGGCAAGCTTGTGGTCAGTGTCAATGTAGACAAAAAAGAACGGTTATTAAAGATTCTTGAAGGCAATAGTATTGTTGGAGAAATTGCCATCATGACCAATCAAAAGCGTACGGCAACAGTGACTGCAATAACAGACTGTGTTTTAATGAAGCTTGATGCTGAATATTACCAGGCTTGCTGCCATCAAAGTCAATCCATCCAAGCTATACTCAAGAAGATCAAGGAAAAACATACCTTAGAGTCAACAAGTCTAAGCAAAAGAAATATTACAGATTATGATTCGGGCACTGACGACACCCTGATGAAGGCTGTTTGGCAGAGTTATGGTAAATGTGATTGAAGGTAACGCCCTGTCCATGAGGTTTTGTATTTGGCAACGGTTTCTGGTGTGCCAGCAACCACAACTTGTCCGCCTTTGTCGCCACCTTCAGGCCCCATATCGACAATCCAATCAGCAGTTTTAATGACATCAAGATTATGTTCAATCACAATCATTGTATTGCCACGTTCAACAAGCGAATGGAGGACATCAAGCAGCTTGTCGACATCAGCAAAGTGCAGACCTGTGGTAGGCTCATCAAGGATGTATAATGTGTCCCCCGTGGCTTTTCGTGCCAGTTCTTTGGCGAGTTTCACGCGTTGGGCTTCACCGCCTGAAAGCGTGGTGGCAGCTTGCCCAAGGCGGATATAACCTAAGCCTACTTGTTGCAAAGTGTTTAAACGATTTTTGAGTGAAGGCACAGCACTGAAAAATTCAAAACTTTCATCCACAGTTAAGTTTAAGACTTCATCAATGGTTTTTCTTTTGTAGCGGATATCTAGGGTTTCTCGGTTGTAGCGCTTGCCTTGGCATGTTTCACAGCTGACATAAACATCGGGTAAAAAGTGCATTTCAACTTTAATCAGCCCATCACCCTGACATGCTTCGCAGCGACCACCTTTCACATTAAAAGAGAAGCGCCCAATTTTATAACCTCTTGCCCGTGCTTCGGGGACGGCGGCAAATAGCTCGCGAATGGGCGTGAAAAGACCTGTATAAGTGGCAGGATTGGAGCGTGGTGTGCGCCCAATGGGGCTTTGGTCGATGTCGATAATTTTGTCTAATTTATCTTCACCAATCAATGCGGTGTGCGCGCCGATGCGCTCTGTCTTCAGCCCTTTGGCATGGGCAAAGGCACGGTATAAAGTGTCCAATGTCAGCGTAGATTTACCTGAGCCTGAAACGCCTGTGACACAAGTAAACCGTGCAATGGGGAATTCAGCGGTGACATCTTGCAAGTTGTGTTCGCTTGCGCCGATGATACCAAGCATGGGATGTTTCTTAGGCACGGGGCGACGTTTGGGGATCTTGATGGATTTGCGACCTGTTAAATAATCAGAGGTTAATGTTTTTTTCTTGAGAATTTGCGCCAGCGAGCCTTGGGCAACGATTTCGCCACCATGTTCACCTGCATGAGGCCCCATATCAACGATAAAATCGGCATGGCGAATCGCATCTTCATCATGTTCAACCACAATCACTGAGTTGCCCAAGTCGCGTAAGCGTTTGAGGGTGTTGAGTAATCTGTCATTATCACGCTGATGTAAACCAATCGAAGGTTCATCCAAAATATACAATACGCCGACCAAGGCCGAGCCAATTTGGGTGGCAAGACGAATGCGCTGGGCTTCGCCACCTGATAATGTGCCAGAGGTGCGATTAAGGCTTAAATAATCCAAGCCAACTTCAATCATAAAACCAAGGCGTGCAGCAATTTCTTCAACCACTTTTTCGGCGATTTCTTGGTCTTGTTTATTCAAGCTTAGATTGCTAATCCAAACCAAGGTTTCGCGAAGTGGAAGCTGGCAAATGGTGGGCAGCGATAAATCGCCAAGCAATACATGCCTTGCCGTCGTGTTTAAGCGCGAACCTTCGCAGGTTGGGCAATCAATCGCATTGATATATTGGCTTAATTCTTCGCGCACTTGTTCGGATGACGTTTCACGGTATCTGCGTCCTAAATTAGGAATGACACCTTCAAATGGACGGCTGACTGTGCGCGCTTGGGTTGCTGTTTCAAAGATGAAATCAACTTTTTTGCGACCCGTACCATACAAAATCGCTTTTTGTGCTTCTTGGGATAAGTCTTTGAAGGGTGTAAACATATCTGCACCCATAAATTTGGCGACAGCTTCAATGGTTTGGTGATACATAAAGGTTTCACGACCACCGCATGGGATGATCGCTCCTTTTTCAAGGGTGAGCGCGTCATTGACCACAAGGGCAGGGTCAAAAATGGTTTGTTTGCCCAAGCCGTCACATTTGGGGCAAGCGCCAGCCGGTGAGTTGAATGAAAACAAGCGCGGCTCAATTTCAGGATAAGAAATGCCACAATCAGCGCACGCACAGTTTTCTGAAAACAACCGTTCTTCCTTACCAATCAAGGCAATCAACATGCCTTCGCCATATTTGAGTGCGGTTTCCACTGAATCAGCAAGGCGGGTGCGTATCCCTTGTTTGATAACCAATCTATCAATCACCAATTCAATGTTGTGCTTAATGTTTTTCTCTAAAGCAGGCGCATCTTCTAGTGGCATAATCGCGCCATCAATACGAATGCGCACAAAACCATCTTTGATGGCTTGCTCAATTTCTTTTTTGAATTCACCTTTTTTATTGCGCGCAATGGGCGCGAGTAATTGCAGCTTGGTATCTTTGGCTAAAGCGCCCAGTTGTTCAATGATTAAGCTGGCAGGTTGTGAGGTTATAATTTTACCACATTGGTAACAATGGGGTTGCCCTACGCGGGCAAAGAGTAAACGCAAATAGTCATAAACCTCAGTGATTGTACCAACCGTTGAGCGCGGGTTTTTACTGGTGGTTTTTTGTTCAATAGAAATGGCAGGGCTTAAGCCTTCGATGCTATCCACATCGGGGCGCTCCATGATACCTAAAAATTGGCGGGCATAAGCTGAAAGAGATTCGACATAACGGCGTTGTCCTTCGGCGTATAAAGTGTCAAAGGCAAGGGATGACTTTCCAGAACCCGACACACCTGTAATCACCACAAGTTTGTTGCGCGGAATATCCAGACTGATGTTTTTTAGATTGTGAACACGCGCACCTTGTACGCGAATCATATTATCTTTTTTCAAGGTGTGAGTTTAATCCTTAAAATGGCAGATATAGTCCAACATATCAGCGACTTCAATGTCAAAAAAGCTATTGGCAGGCACATCAAAGGACTCACCTGCGTTATAAATATGCCAATCTTCCGAGCCTTCAAGGCGAACACGGCATTCACCATGTAAGACCTCCATGATTTCAGCGGCAGAAGTTTTGAAGTTGTATGTGCCTTTTTGCATAAAGCCCAAAGTTTTGCTTTCACCGCTTTCAGTCGTAACTGTTCGGCTAATCACATCGCCATCATAATAAACATTGGCTTTTTTGGTAATGGTTGCATTGGGGTAGGTCATGGTTAGCTCCTTAAAGTTCAGTGTCGAAGAAATCAGCGGGTTGATTTGAGGGTGCCCCAACTTGTTGCTGGCTCGTATTGGTATCAGGGCTTGTTTTTGTGGGTGCTGTACCTTCTCTAAATGCTTCCAAAAACGGGTATTTGGTTGAAGAACCAGCGAGTAATCCAGTTTTATAATCAATAGATGCCCACTCAATGCCTTGCTCAGGAACAGGGAAGTTTTCAACGTCACGATCTTTGTGAATCTCTTGCATGGTTTCTAGCCAAATGGGGGCAGCTGCGCCACCACCTGTTGCTTTCCTGCCCATGGGTGCAGGATTATCCTTACCTACCCAAACGCCTGTGAGTACTTGTGGAGTGAACCCGATAAACCAAGCATCCATTTGCTTGTTGGTTGTACCCGTCTTACCAGCGGCAGGTCGTTTGAAGTGTTGCCCAACGGCTCTGCGTGCTGTGCCGCGTTTGACCACACCTGTCATCATGTTTTGTACGAGAAAGGCATCGACTGGATCTAAGATGCGTTCGGCCGGGCGCATGGATTCATTGACTGCAAAGACGGGGTTAACATGGCAAATTTGGCAGCGATTGCCTGCAACTGAGCGGTGTAGGGTTTGCCCGTTACGGTCTTGAACCTGTTGCAAGGATATGGGCTTGTATTTTAAGCCACCGCTGGCAATCACAACATATGATTCGACCAAATCTTCAGGCGTGACTTCGGCAAAACCAAGTGCCAGTGCCAGTTGTTTGGGAAATTTTTGCTCAAAGGGGTAGTCGCGTAAGCGGCGCAAGAAGGTATTGATGCCAATATCTTGTAAAACACGGACAGCAACGAGGTTGCGCGAGTGTTCAAGTGCGTTGCGTAGGGTTACAGGGCCTGCAAAACGATTACCATAATTTTCGGGTCGCCAAAAATCATCGGTTGACCCCCCTGAAAAAACAATAGGTGCATCAATCACAATGGTTGAAGGTGTGTAGCCTTTTTCAATGGCGGTGGTGTATAAAAAAGGTTTAAAAGATGAACCAGGTTGACGCTTGGCTTGGCTAACGCGATCAAAGTCACCAAATTTAAAATCGTATCCACCGACACGGGCAAGCACTGTGCCTTGATGCAAGTCGATAGAATACAAGGCGGCTTGCACCGTGGGTTGCTGTGAGATGAGCACGCCACCATGACCATCACTGCGTAGGGCAACTTCATCACCGACTTGCCAGTAATGCGGTTTAATCCTTTGTTCTGGATTGTCTTTTTTTGCCTTGATGTCCACTTCCCACTTCCATTTGGGCGGAGGAAGAAGCCAAGTTTGCAGCCCATCATGAACCATAAGGCTGCCATCAGGGTGAACCTCTTCTACCAAGGCGGGTTTTAAAGTGCCACGAGCTAGAGGTTTCTCTTTCATGTTGTCTGCCCAAGTTTGAAGTAAATCGCCCCATGTTTCGGGCTTATGGTAAGCAGGGGTTTGATAAGCTTGGTATCGCTCGACATTCAAAACACCAGCGCGTACCGCCTGAATTGCAGTGTTCTCAATGTGTTCATCAAAGGGAACGATAATACTTAAACCTTGCCTACGCAAAGCATTGCGCCCAAAGGTGTCGATGAGTTGCTGATGCACCAGATTGGCATAAGCGTTGGTTAGCTTGCGCTGCGTAAGCGGGGTTATTATCAAAGGTTCATTTAAGGCGAGGTTGACATCACGAGGACTCGCCAAACCACTTCTTTTGAGTTGATTGAGGATGGTATTGCGACGTTTCAGCGCGGTTTTTGGGTGAGCATGTGGGGCATAAGCGCTGGGTGCTTTGGGTAGACCTGCCAGCATGGCAGCTTCACCAAGGGTTAACTCATCAAGATTTTTATGGAAATAACGCCAAGATGCAGAGGTGACACCATAAGAGCCTCGCCCCAAGAAAATTTGATTTAAATATAAGTAGAGAATTTCATCTTTAGTGAAGTCTTGTTCAATGCGCCATGACAAAATGGCTTCTTTAATCTTGCGCACGTAACTTTTCTCACGGGTTAGAAGGAAATTTTTGGCGACTTGTTGGGTAATCGTTGATGCGCCTTGGACACTTTTTCCTGCTTTGAAGTTTGCCAATGCGGCGGCTAAGATTCGCCCAGGATTGATGCCTGGATGTTCGTAAAAGTGTTCATCTTCAGCGGCAAGGAAGGCATTTTTGACCATGTCTGGAATCTCAGATATGGGGGTGAGAATGCGATGTTCATCTGCATATTCGGCAATAAGTTCGCCTTGGGTGTTAAAAACGCGAGAAACGAGGGGTGGCTGGTATGCTGAAAGACTATGAAGTTGTGGTAAGCCTTTGGAAAAATGATAAACTGTACCTGTGATGCATATCACAGACAGTGCAAATAGAGAAAGGAATATTTTCAGAATGAGTTTAAACCAACGCATGTCGCCAAGCCTAAGCGAAACAATACCAACCCTTCAAGTACCAGTGTGTACAACAGAGGGTTTTACGCTGGTTGAACTTTTGGTTGTGATTGGTATTGCAGGCATATTCATGATGATTGCTGTGCCAGCATTTCAAGAATGGAGAGAGCATTCGGCAGTGAATGCTGCAACGATGGCTGTATTTTCCAAGTTAAAACAAGCGAGAACAGTTGCTGTGTCCGATAGAAGAGATGTAAAAATTGTGTTTGATACCGTGAATCATGACATTATTTATGATGAATATACGCGTGCGGTGGGTGTGTGTTCCTATTGTAACAATGCGCGACTTGATTTGGCGCAGTTTTCATCGCTGGTTGTGTTAACCAGTAATCAAGCCAGTACGACATTTAAAGGCAACGGTTCTGCTGTCAATAACGGCACGCTCAAGCTTAAAGTTGGAACCTACTTTAAGTGTATTACGGTGAATAGAATAGGTCGTGCTTATATTCAACAGGCTGGGCAAATAAGTGCAAATTGTAATGGTATATGATGAATATAGTAATGAAAGATAAAGGATTTAGCCTTGTTGAAGTGATGATTACCCTACTGATGGTCACGGTGGGGATGTTAGCACTGGGTAGCTTTTACCTCGCAAGCATTAAATCTGAACGGATGGCGCAAGAGCGTGTTTCCGCAGTACATTTGGCAGAGCAAATTCTAGAAGATTGGCAAAGCACCAATACATTACCAACCCCTGACTGTAAGGTTGCAGGTGTAGCAGCAGGCGCTTTGGTACTTGACACAACCACAGCATCATGTGTCCTCAACAATGGTATCCCTGCCCCTTTTGATATTTTAATTTCGGAATCGCCTGTTAAAGCACCGATTCCAAGTGGGCATTTGAGACATAGTACGGGGGCTGGCGCACCAGAAATGGGCAATTTATTGCAAGATCCAACAAATGTAGGCTCTGCAACAGTCAGCGTTCGTACTGTTCAAGTGTCGTGGACGATTGATGGGGCTACACGAAACGTGATGTTGACGCATATTACGAGGAAGCCATGAGCATGGATGTGGAACAGGTTAAACGAGAGCGTGGGTTCACCTTGGTGGAGTTGCTCATTACGGTTGGTATTGCCATGTTTGTGCTTGCGGGAATGTCGGCATTGTTTGTGTCGCAAACCAGAACGGCACATGTGTTGAATGCAAAATCTGAAATTCTTAATGATTTATTCTTAGCTTCTCAAATGATGCAATTGGAATTGCGCGGAGCCAAGGCGGTTTGTTGGGATTCGGCTGCAAAAAGTATTCGTTACCAGCCGCTAACATCGCCAAACGATACACCCGCTAATGTGCTGGCCAATCAGCTAACAGCTCTTTGCACTAAGAACTCTGCTAAGAATGGATTTTTTCAAATAAGACCCAAAAACAACACGGATAAACCAACACCTTATATTTGCTGGGATGAGCAAGATGATGGTACAGGTTGCCAAGAATTACTCAGGGGTATGAAAGCGCATGTTAGTGCGACTGATTCTGGCATGATGATTTCCCCAACTGCGAATGTGGTGGACGTTTATGGTAAATTGGTTCAAACCGTGCGAACAATTACATTGACTGCGGAATACCAAGATAGAGACCGCAACATTAAGGATTTAAGTTTATCTTTTAAAGTTTGGCCAAGGAATGTGCAATGATTAGGCAATCTCATGAAAAAGGTTTTATATTGGCAACATCATTGGTGATGATGCTGTTGATGACCATGTTGACGGCGGCTGTGTTTATCAGTGTGGATGCGTCGCAGAAAAGTAGTATGTCTGCCGAGCTATCAGCCGAGGCTTATTATTATGCAGAAACGGCAACCAACTACATGCAATGGTCATTGTATAATAATGTTGAGTTTGATAGTTATACATACCCTCAAATTGTACGCAATGATGGTGTTGCCAATTTATATACCTTTGCTGAACCTGACCCTAGAGGATACGACCCCTATACAGACCCCTTGGCAGACCCCTATGTATATTTGCCAAACCCGCTGGCTTCAGGTGATTATGCTGAATGGCGAGCCAATCGTTTTAACCCAAGCGGAAATGATGCCTTTTCTTTTACGAAAGCAGGGGCTACTGTCGATATATATGGGCAACTTATGTATTATGACAATAGCTCATTAGCCAGTCGGATGGTTTGGTATCGCAGTGATGATATGTATAGTAAAGCTGTTGTTGGTCAACCTGAGATGTTTGAAATCCATCGTTATTTGCCACGTTATATTATGTTGAGTATTGATAATTATGGTCAAATTACACCTTCTATGCCACCTGTTAATGCTGCTTCACCGTGGCACAATAATGTTGAAGGCGTGGATTACCCTAGCAATGGAGCAATTGTTTGGGTGACAGGTGGCAACCGAACGGATGATTATGAAATTGTTCCCATGGATGTTTATGCTGCCCCAGCTATTGATATTAGATCGATTCCATTTCAAATTGACCCTTATGCAGCATACATAGGGAGTTTGCCTTGTGATGTGTATGCGATGGTTGATGCTGATGCGGCATGTTTGACTTCAGGCGCTTGGGTAACGGACATTAATTATGGCTTGGTTATTTATGCCATCGGTTATGTGCAAGGTAAACCGCAAAGGGTAGTTAGGGCGATATATTGAATACAATAAATGAACAAGGTGTAACCATTCGAATCACCGAGAAAAAAGTCGTTTTCATTATGCTGGTTGCCTTGATTGGCATCGAGATATTTTTAGTGATTTTGGATGCAGTGGTCAACTATGGCAAGTTTACGGATATTGGTGCGTTGCGCAGAATGTCAAACCTTGCGCGAGAAGATGGGCTGGCAACGTGGTTCGCTTCCACGCAAACACTGCTGGCTGGGTTAACTGCGATGGTCATTTATATGATTAGCAAGCAAATGGGCAAAAAAACACTGGAAACATTAGGCTGGTTGGTTACAGCACTTTTTTTTATATTCATGGCTGTGGATGATGCTGCCCAAATTCATGAGCGTGTTGGCACGGCTTTTAAAACGATAGCGGAGCGAGAAGGCAATGATGCTTTAAGTGTTATTCTCAATATTTCACCCAGTTATCCATGGCAATTGATTTTTGTGCCTATTTTTGGTGGCATTGGTTTATACATGGCATACTTTTTGTGGATGCAGGCGCAAGGTAGTGATACAAAGCGACTTATTGTCATCGCATTGCTACTGATGGGGACGGCTGTTGTATTGGACTTCTTTGAGGGGCTAGACAAGCGTCATCCTTGGAATATTTATACCTATATTCGAGAATATTATGAGTTGCGTAGTTACACGGTGTCTCATTTTGCCAAAGTTTTAGAGGAATTTCTCGAAATGCTTTCGATCACGACCTTTTGGGTTATTTTTACGAAGCACTTGATGCGTTTAATAAAAGGTGAGGGGGTTAAATTTTATGCAGTATAATGATATGCATTATGTGATACGGAACACAGTTTTTTTGTTTTAGGTCTGTATGTTTCATATTGACACTTGAGGTAATTTACCGTGTAATTAGGGAATTACTATTCAAAAAATGAGGGAGATTAATTATGAATATAAAATCTATATTGACATCAGCATTTGTTTTGGCGCTGTTTGCAGGGGCAGGGATGTCGTTGACCGCGACAAATACTGGCTTTATTTCAGCAGCTTACGCATCAGATGATTCAGAAACATCTTACACATCAGATGACTCAGAATCAGATGACTCAGAATCAAATGACTCAGAATCAAATGACTCAGAATCAAATGACTCAGAATCAAACGACTCAGGAGTCACTGGCCAAGTAGCTGGCTCTACTTGCGCTTGTGGTTCATTGACAGGTACTTGGGTTGCGAGTAATTTAAGTTCTACTGACTCTAGCAGCTCTGATTCTAGCAGCTCTGATTCTAGCAGCTCTGATTCTAACGATGATTCTAACGATGATTCTAACGATGATTCTAACGATGATTCTAACGATGATTCTAACGATGATTCTAACGATGATTCTAACGATGATTCTAACGATGATTCTAACGATGATTCTAACGATGATTCTAACGATGATAATGCTAATGTTCCAGGTTACTGCCAATGTAAAGCACCAGGTTCAGGATTCTCTGCACCACCAACGGCATTCCAACCGTTTTAATATTGGCACAAAGCTGTTTGAATAGCGTCCATATGGGCGCTATTTTTTTGAGCCGAAAGTCTTTTGAAGGGCTTTGACAGTAGCCATGGTTGCATGGTTTTGCTCAGAGAGGGTGTTCCAATAAAGTAGATGAAAGAGGCACTTTGATGAATGCAGCGCAATTGAGTTTTTTTGAGGTGCATAGGATTGACTTTGCTCTTCAGGATTACTATGTTAGCGTAGCATGTATGGGTGATTCCTTAGCAGAGGGTTGTAAATGAAGCTTTTTTCCCGAAAAAAAGATACGTTGATAGGCGTGGATATTAGTGCAACCGCTATCAAGTTGATTGAGTTAAATAAAAAAAAATCAGGCTATGTGCTGCAATCATTTGCCAATGTCCCCTTACCGCGTGATGCTATTGTGGAAAATACAGTGATTGATTCGATTGCAGTGTCGCAAGCGCTGCTTGATGCCATTGAAGAATCTGGCACAGCAATGAAAAATGTTTCTCTTGCTGTTTCGGGTAATGCCTTAATCATTAAAATTATTCAAGTACCCGTGACCAGCGAGTTTGACCTTGAGGCTCAGATTTCTTTTGAGGCGGATCAGCATGTTCCCTTTGATATTGAAGATGTTTATTCAGACTTTCAAATTTTAGGTGCGAATGAAGATGACCCCGAAATGATGGATGTGGTTTTGGTGGCATGTCGGCGCGAAGTTGTCGATGACTACCAATTGGTTTTAAGTGAGGCAGGCCTTGCAGCAACCTGTGTTGATTGTGCAGTATTTGCCATTGAGAATGCTGCGGAAGAGCTAGGTTTTCTTGATGTAGATTCACTGGAGATGGATGCAGCTGAGGCTATGGACGGTGAAGAAGCAGGAGGTTCAGCAAGCGCGTTGGTTAATATTGGGGCGAATATTATTAACATTAATATTCTTCGTGAGGGGCAAATGACCTTTGTGCGAGATCAATTTTATGGCGGGCAAAATTTAACAGAGCTCATTCAAAAAAATCATGCAGTGAGTTTTAGTGCTGCGGAAGAGATGAAGAAACACAGTTTTTCTGAAATTGATCCCAATATACTTGAAGAATTTTATAGTAATTTAAGTGCTGAAATTAATCGCTCACTTGATTTTTATAGTGCGAATAATGCAGAATACCCTGTGCAAACGATTTTGATTAGTGGTGGTTGTGCATTGATTCCAGATATGGATGTTGAGTTGTATCAACGCTTAGGTATAGAAACAAAAATCTTTAACCCTTTTGCTAAAATTGAAGTTCCAGAACACTTGTTCGATGCAGAGAGCTTATTCAAAATTGGTCCAATGATGGTTGTTCCGATTGGTCTAGCTATGCGGAGCTTTGACCAATGATTCGCATTAATTTAATTCCACACCGAGAGACTTTTAGAAAGCAGCAAATTATAGAATACCTTGTTGCTTTTACTGCGGCTATTTTATTGTCGGTTGTCATTGTATTTGTCATCAACACTTCTGTCGAACAAGGTTTGGTCACCTTTCAGGAAGAGCGTGTGAGTTTGGAAGCAAAGAATAAAGAGTTATCTAAAAGAATTGGTGAATTAAGAAATTTAGATAGCCTCAGAGAAGAGGTGGAAAGTAAATTACAAATCGTTGATGAATTGCAAGCTGGGCGATTTCGCTCTTTGGAAACACTCAATAGAATTGCAAAAGTAATGCCGCAAAATGTTTGGCTAACCAGCTTTTCGGATAATAACAGTGTTTTGGCGTTGGATGGTTTTGCAGAAAGTAGTCAAGCGATAGCAAGCTTTATGCGAGCTTTAGAACGAAGAAATGAATTTGATGATATTAAACTTTCTGTTGATAAGTCAGCCGTAACCGAAGGTGTAAGCGTCAGATTTTTTTCATTATCATTGCGTAGGTTAACATTGACACAGCAGGCGGAAAAAGCAAAAGCTGAAGGGGTTTCTAATGAATCTTGATGCTTTAAACCTTAATGTATTGAAGCCACTCATTCCCTTACCCATGATAACCAAGATATTGGTTTTGGTCGGTATTGTGGTTGGTATATTTGCTGGCTACTTTGTGATGTTTTTGATGCCTTTGTATGATTCTATCGAAGCTGAAAAAGTTCAAGTTGAGAGTCAGCGCGTGCAACTGCAAAGAAATGAACGGCTTGCAAGCAATATACCCAAGAAAAGAGAAGAGTATAAAAAGCTACAAACACAGCTGAAAATTGCATTAAATATGCTGCCAAAGGAATCACAAATTCCAGATTTATTGGAAGGTGTGACTTGGGCAGGTAAAGATTCAGGTTTGTCTTTTTCTGAATTTAAGCCTGGCTTTGAAAGTGTGAAAAGTATCTATGCAGAAGTTCCCGTGACGCTTGCTGTTTCAGGAACATTTAAACAATTGCTTACTTTTTTAAAGCGTGTGGGCGAAATGGCACGTATTGTGGATATTAAGAATCTAAAGTTAAAGCTGAAAAATGGTCAAGTATTGAATATTCAAGGTCAGGCTGTGACTTACCGTTTTGTTGAGGGCGGCAAAAAGAAAGAGAAAAGAGCTGGGCGATAATGTTATGTTTATTGTAAGTTCAGGAGTTTGTTATGATAGATAATAAGAGTTTCGCAAGTTGGAGGGCTGCCTGCCTTGTGCTGCTATCAATGGTTTTGACACCTTCGTTGATTCACGCAGGAAGTATTCAAAGCTTGTCGCTGCTGGATTCAGAAGACGGTGATGTTTTGATTGTAGAGTCGGATGAGCCGCTTGAGTATCAAATGTTTGATTTGACCGATCCACCAAGGTTGATTATGACATTCCCAGGTTCTGAAGTAAACCCAGCTATTGTTGCGATTAAAGGTGATGGCGAAGGTGTCATTAATCTTTTTCCCAAAGTGGATGCATTGGGTTCACGTTTGGAAATGAGTTTGAGTGATACCTTATCTTATCATGTTGACGAGCAAGAAAATACATTGATTATCCGCTTTGATGCCCCCAGTTTGGGTGATGAAAATCGCTTGAAGAACGCACTATTAGAAAAAATAAAAGTGAGTGATAAAGCAGGTGTGACAGAGATTGTCATTGATGGACGCAATATGGACTCCAATCACAATGCTTTTTTAACCAATAAAAATAAAACCTTGGTCGTTGATCTTTGGGGTGCAGAATCTGCATTGAAGAAAGATAGGTTTCAATATGCCACACAGCACGTTAGATCACTAGCTGTTGGTCAAGCCGATGACAGGCTGCGTTTAATTATAGACTTGCTGCCGACAAGCCATATGGCACAACAAATTGATGCCACAGCCGACCAAATGATTATTCGTTTGGGGGCAGTCGCAGATGCGCCATCAGATATTGTGCAAGTGGAAAGCGTTGATTTTCAGCCAGATGGTTCGTATGCCAAAGTATTGATTCGCACGGACGCAATAAACCCAATTATTGATGTCAGTGAAGAAAAAGGTAATACAATTATTAATATTTACAATGCAACCTTGAAGCAAGGTCAGGAAATATCGCAAGATTTGCGTGCTTTTGCAGGGCCTCTCTCGCAAATTGATAGTTATCGCATGGGTGACGATGTCAAAGTTGTGGTGCGTACCCGCGAAGAAGTTGAAGTGAACAGTTTTCAACAAGGTAATGTGTTTAGCTTGAACTTTATACCCGCTTCACTCGCTCTTGCAGCAAGAGGGAAGCAGGGTGTTGATGGCGGCTTTAGTTACACGGGTGAGAAGGTTACGTTTGACTTTAAAGACATTGATATTCGCAATGCGTTAAAGTTAATTGCTGAGATGAGTGACCTTAATATTATTATGTCTGATGACGTGACGGGCACATTAACCATGCGTTTGGTCGATGTACCTTGGGATCAAGCCTTAGAGATTATTTTATCGGCAAGAGGTTTAGGCAAGGAGCAGAGTGGGAATGTGCTTCGTGTTGCCCCCGTTGAAGTGTTGCGTACTGAATATGAATCAAAAATTGAAGCGAGAAAAGGGTCTTTACAGCTTGAACCACTGTTAACTGAATTTATTACACTAAGTTACTCTAAGGTCTCAGAAATTAAAATTATGCTCGAAGCATCGAAAGTAAGTCAAAAAAACTCGAAGTCAAAAAGTGGGGCGATGCCAACAGCAGACAGTTCGGGCCTGATGTCTAGTCGCGGCAGTGTGCTGGTTGATGTTCGAACCAACACTTTAATTGTTAAAGACACAAGAGAAGCGATTAATAATATTAAACGTCTTGTGGCAGTGATTGATAAACCCATTCAGCAAGTGTTAATTGAAGCGCGCATTGTAGAGGCTTCGGATACATTCACCCATAGTATTGGTGTGCGTTGGGGTGGTAGTGTGAATCGAGCAACATCAACAAACTTCCCTGGTTCTGTGGCGATTGGTGCTTCAGGAACAACAGTAGCAAACTCGGGTGCTATTATTTCAGGTGGTCAGGCTACAGCTACGGGACGAGGGTTCTTGGTTGATTTGCCAGCATCAGGCAATGGTGGGTCGATTGGGTTAAGTCTTGGCTCTTTTAGTAATGCGATTAATTTAGATTTAGAGCTTTCAGCAGCCCAAGCGGATGGTGATGCAAAAGTTGTGTCTAATCCCAGAATTGTGACCAGCAATCTGAAAATGGCAATGGTGACCCAAGGGTTTCAGGTTCCTTTTGTAACACCTGCGACAGCCAATAATCCTGCCACAGTAACATTGGTTGAGGCTCTTTTAAAACTCCAAGTTACACCGCAAATTACTGCGGATGGTGGCGTGATTTTGGATGTTAAGGTAAGCAAGGATGCGCCCGTAGCTTTTGGTGTATCCACAGGTATTGATACAAAAACAGTAACGACCAATGTGTATGTGAGAAATGGTGAAACCATCGTGATTGGTGGCGTATATACGCGTGAAAAAGCGAGTGATAAATCAAGTGTTCCTTATTTGGCAGAGATTCCATTTTTGGGCTGGTTATTTAAAACAGAAAGCATTCGAGATAATAAAAGTGAGCTGTTGATATTCATTACGCCTAAAATATTAAATGGATCTGCTGGGTCATAAAACGAAACAAACTGAAACAAACTGAAATGTATGCTGAGAAGGTGAAAAAATGAGTGTAAATATTGTGAAGAAAATGATGGTTGTGTCGATGCTTTTTTTACTGGTCGGTTTGACGGGTTGTGGGGATGCACCCACAACAACACCTACGACGACGACACCTACGACGACGACACCTACGACGACGACACCTACGACACCTACGACACCTACGACACCTACGACACCTACGACACCTACGACACCTACGACACCTACGACGACAACACCCACAATAACTCAAGTTGTTTCATCTTTGGCTATGAAGACTTCACAAGCCTCAGTGCTTAGTGATGGCTCTGATAGCGCAACAATTACAGCCACAGTGCTGGATGTTTATTCGGTGGTGGTTCCTAATGCACAGGTTACTTTTAGTGCTGATTCAGGCGCAATCAGTTCAGGTTTGGTGACTACCGATGCAGCAGGTATTGCTACAATTACCTTGAACAAAGGTGCAGCCGTTGCAGGTGCAACCATCACAGTGACAGCCTCTGTCACAGGTGCAGCGGGTGCAACATCAAGTGTTGGTATATCTGTGGTTGATCCGTTGAGTGTGCCTGTAAGCATTAATCTTGCAGCATCTGCTTTTACAGTGCTTAGTGATGGTATTGATAGCTCCACGATCACGGCAACGGTATTGGATATCAACAATGCGGCTGCACCCAATGCAACAGTTTTATTCAGTGCTTCGGGCGGCGTGTTAAGTGCAGCATCAGGCGTGACAGATACGACGGGTAAGGTTCAAATTACTTTTTCCGCAAGTACAACAGGTTTTAATGGTCTTGAAACGATTACAGCTACGCTATCTGGTGTAACACCTGCAGTTACACGCCAGCTTCCCATTCAAATTATTGGTACAACAGTGGGTCTAACACCTGTGAATGTGAATATCACAGATGATGGAATAACCAAGGACACGTTGCAGGTTGTGCTTAAAAATGCCAGTAATGCACCTTTGTATAATGTGCCAGTCACAGTAACGCAAGCGGGTACGGGTGCCGCAACGATTACGCCATCAGCAGCGAATACAGACGTGAATGGTCAAATATCTGTAGATGTGGTGGGTACGCTAGCAGGTAATGTTACACTTACTGTGTCCGCAGCGGGTGCAACCTCAACACAGCAATATACTGTGTCGGTCACAGGTACAGCCTTTGGTATCACTGCGCCTGCCATTGACCCTTATGGTATGGCTGTGGGTGATGCTTATACCTTAACAGTGAATGCACCTGGCCTTGTGTCAGTAACCTTTGCAACGACAACGGGTACTTTAACTGATTCTGCAAATGCTTTGAATACAGGGTCAGTGATTGCAGTCTCAGTTGTTGCAGGTACAGCAAGTGCAAAGCTTACAGGCGCAACGGCTGGTGTGGCAACTGTTCAAGTATACGATACGAACAATCCGAACACCAAGGACTTTACCCAAATTACAATTTCACCACCAATATCTGCAACATCGATAATCCGTGTGCAAACCAACAATGGTGTGATTCCAAAGAGTACGGCGGCATTACAAAATACGGGTGTGATTACTGCGACAGTGACTGATGCATTGAATCAACCCATTGCCAATGCTCCCGTATTTTTCTCGATTCCTGGTGTTGCCAATGGTGCAAGTATTTCTCCAGTGTTGGTGTTTAGTGATGCCAACGGTGTTGCAACATCAACGTTTACATCGGGTAATGTGAGTAGTGGTGCGCAAGGCATTGATGTGTTTGCAGAAGTGGTTGGTTTTCCTTTGGTGAAAAGTAGTACCAATATCATTGTTGGCGCAACTGGAGGTTCAGTATTTATTGGTCGAGCAAGTACAGTGGTTGTTCCAAACACTACGGAATACCAACTACCCATGTCTGTGATTGTCACGGATAGTAGTGGTTCAGCGGTTGCAGGGGCTGTGGTTAGCTTGGATGTTTGGCCAACGACTTTCCGTACAGGTTATTGGTATAATCATAATAACTTCCACGGAACAGCAACGCTAGATTATTTCGAGCCTTGTATTACAGGTACCTTTACCAATGAAGATGCTAATCAAAACTTAATTTTAGATGCTGGTGAGGACGTGGCTCATGGAGTTACAAATTCATTATGTAATCCAACACTCGCTCAGCATGGAGGCCTTGATGCTGGGTCTGCTGCAATAAGTTATCCAGCCAATACACAACTGGATGCACCACAGGCAGCAGCCGGTGCTCTGCCTATATCGGTGGTGACAGATGCTAATGGTATTGCTAACTTTGATTTAACTTACTTGAAGGCTAGCGCTGCTTGGATTGATGCACAGATTACAGCCAAAACACAAGTGTTGGGTACAGAGTCATCTTCAAGTATGACATTTACGTTACCCTATGATTTAGGCGAAGGTACGGCAGGGTCTCTCCCGAGCTCAAGCTTTGGTCAATAATGTGAGCATTGTTTTGGTCGGGTTAATGGGCTCAGGTAAATCAACAGTCGGGAAGCTTTTAGCTTCTCGATTGTCTTTAAGCTTTGTCGATTTGGATGAGCGTATTGTTGCGAAACAAGGTAAAAGTATTCCTCAAATATTTGAACAAGATGGTGAAGCAGCATTTCGAGCTATGGAATCGCAAACTTTAGAAGAAGCTTTGCAAGCCCAAGATAGTATTGTTGCAACGGGTGGTGGGGCTATCCTCTCTGAACATAATAGAGAGCTGATGCAACAAGCTGGGCAAGTGATTTGGTTGGATGCCAGCCCAACCGAACTCGCCAGTCGTATATCAGGTGATGGCAACCGACCCTTGTTGAATGGCGCTGACCCTCTATTCAAAATGATTACGCTTGCGACACAGCGTAACCCTTTGTATGCCGAGGCGGCAGACCTTCGTATTGACACAGGTTCAATGAACACCAAAGAAGCAGTGGATACAATTGCTGATTTTCTGTCAGTATAACCCGCATGAATGTTATCCAACAATATACCGTTAATTTAGATGAACGCAGCTATGATATTCATATTGAATCAGGCTGTTTAAAACAGATTGGTGATGCTTGTACCAAACTTTTTGGGCAAGCCAACCGTTGTTTGATTATCAGCAATGATGTGGTTGCACCAATTTATTTGGCAACTGTACAACAATCATTAGAAGCATCGGGTTGGCAAGTGAGTCAACATATTGTGCCTGATGGTGAGCAATTCAAAACCATACAAACATGGTCTGAAATATTAGACACATTGATGGATAGTAAGCTGTCGCGTAATGAGCCTATCATTGCCCTTGGTGGTGGTGTGGTCGGTGATATGGCGGGTTTTGCCGCCTCATGTTATCGCCGTGGCGTTCCTTTTGTGCAAGTGCCAACCACAGTGTTGGCGCAAGTTGATTCCAGTGTGGGCGGTAAAACTGCGGTAAGTCACCCGCATGGTAAGAATATGATTGGTGCATTTTATCAACCGCGTTTGGTGTGGGTTGACCCTGATGTCTTAAAAACACTTGCGCCTAATCAATTGCGCGCAGGGCTTGCGGAAGTCATTAAATATGGTGTGATTTGGGATAAATCCTTTTTTGACTATGTGGAACAACATGCAAGTGAGTTACACAAGCTTGATGTTGAAGTTGTCAGTAAAGTGATTATTGAATCGTGTAAATACAAAGCTGAAATCGTGATGCAGGATGAAACGGAACAAGGTGCGCGTGCGCTTTTAAACCTAGGGCACACCTTTGGTCATGCCATTGAATCCATGACGCATTATACGGGTTATTTGCATGGTGAAGCGGTTGCCATTGGTATGCGTATGGCGGCAAGGTTATCTGAGCAATTAAACCATGCACCTGATGGCACAGAAGCAAAGATGGTCAAAGCATTGCAAGCCTTAGAGTTGCCTGTGGATGTTCCCCAATTTTCAGCAGAACAATGGTTGGATGCGATGGGGCATGATAAAAAGAATATTGGCAGTTTGATTCGTTATATTTTATTGCGAAACATTGGTGATGCGTTTATTGCCGAAGATGTGACGGATAAAGATATTCACACGCTTGTCGAATCTTTCACCTAGTTTTTAGGCTATAGTAATTTACCAATTGACTTACCTTTTATTGCCATTCCCTTGAAGAAGGGAATCCATAAACTGCAAGGCATGGTAGGTTGATTGATGCTCACCTTCGTGAGTATGGTGGTAAGTGCGTAGCTTGTGATCCGACATTCCGCACCCCTAAATCAACATCACTGTATTTAATTTATCTATATTTTTCAATAGGTTAGAAAAAATGAGGCTGTTTTCGCTAAACTGTGCCACCTTTCATGAAAGGTATATTTGAGGGTAAATGACTAAAATTATGAATAATCCTCTTGTCATGAGGGCTAAAGTCACAAGCAATGTATTACCATAATAAGCTTGTTTAGCGTTGAAAACATTATGTCTTCATGTCTTTCCGACATTCCGCACCCCTAAATCAATATCACTGTATTTAATTTATCTATATTTTTCAACAGGTTAGAAAAATGAGGTTGTTTTCGATAAACTGTGTCACCTCTCATGAAAGGTATATTTGAGGGTAAATGACTAAAATTATGAATAATCCTCTTGTCATGAAGGCTAAAGTCACAAGCAATGTATTACCATGATAAGCTTGTTTAGCGTTGAAAACATTATGTTTTCATATCTTCTCATTAAATACCAAAAATCAAAATCAAGGGTGCGGAATGTCGGTTGTGATGCTTAAACCTTAAATTCAGTGCCTGCAATCAAGCGGGATACATTTTCATGATGGCGAATCGTCATTATCCCCCCCACAATTAAACAACCGACAACTGCAGCATCACTTGCGCCCAATCCCCATGCTGCTAAAGGCAGTGCAAAACCAGCAAGGATTGATGCGAGTGATACATAACGTGTTAATTTAAAGACAATCAACCACACTGCGAAACTAATCACGGCAGTTAAAGGCTCCCAAGGCAGCAACACGCCAAACATCGTGGCAACACCTTTTCCACCTTTGAATTTTAAGTAAACGGGGAAGATATGCCCAAGAAATGCCGCCAAGGCGACAATGAGTATTTGCGACTCATTAAAGTCTAACGCCATCGCCATGCTGACTGGAATCACACCTTTAAAGACATCGGCAATAAGTGTTAAAATACCAACCTTTTTACCACCCGTGCGTAGTGCATTGGTGGCACCTGTGTTGCCGCTACCATGTTCTCTGGGGTCTTTACCCGTGAGCCAACGGGCAAACAATAAGCCAAAAGGAATGGCTCCTACAAAATAAGTGGCGGTGGCTAAAATGATGACAGGTTCAAGTAGAGTGGCAGACATGATGGACGCAGCTTATACAAAAAAGATGCGAAAGGCGAAAAATACAGGCAACCCCACTAAACCATCATTCCCGCGAAGGCGGGAATCCAGCGGTGCAAGACTTGATGTGGACTCTCGCCTTCGCGGGAGTGACGGGATATTTTAAGTGGAGAACAGTGATACAGACTTACATTGAGTGGGTAACTTTATTCAAAAAATCATTTATGCTTCGCCTCTAATTTCACAAGGTAGGTATAGAGCTATTAATACAAACAGCTACTCAATAGAACGTTTAGATCACTTAGGTATCATTGCTGGTGTCATCAAAGATTTGAATATTGTTGAGCTTATTGATAAGCGACTTGGTTCTTTTCAAGGTGAGACCTTATCAGCAGGGGGAAACTGTGGCCGGCATGATTATGAATGGGTTGGGTTTTTCTAATAAACCATTGAGTTTAACGCCATTATTTTTCAAGAAAGTACCGTTATCATTGCTTTTTCGTGAGGGCGTAAAAGCGGAGGATTTTAATCGTTTTAAATTAGGGCGCGTACTGGATCGCTGTCATGGTTATGGGACTGAACTGTTGTTTAGTGAAATTTCTTTGAATGTTTGCCGTCAGGAGAAGGTTGATACGCGTTTTAATAGCCTTGATAGCACCAGTTTTACGCTGTCTGGTGATTATTTGGAAAAAACGGATGATGAAACCGTTGCGATTAAATTAGGGTACTCCAAGGATCATCGCCCTGATTTGAAACAAGTCATGTTGGAGATGATGGTCAGTCAGGATGGCGGCATCCCGTTGATCGGCAAGGCATTAGATGGAAACGCCTCGGATAATACTGTTTTTAAAGAGCGTAGCGGACAATTGATTGAAAGCTTTAAAGCTTCAGAAACACCACGTTATCTGATTGCTGATTGCAAACTTTACACCGAGAAAAATGCTCCCAATTTAAAGGAGCTTCTATTTATAACACGCATTCCTAATAATATTAAACGCGTCAATGAAATCATTGAGCAAACTCTTGCTGCACCCAACGATTGGCAAAAATTGGATGATGGTCGAATGATGAAAACTGTTGAAATCGAGCATTATGATATCAAACAGCGGTGGCATGTACTTTCTTCTGAAACATCAAAACAGCGGGCAATAAAGCAAGTTGATAAAAAAGTAGCCAAGGCATTGATCACCATTGAGAAGCAGCTTTTTCACCTGCAAGCCAAACGATTCAATTGTGCCGTGGATGCCACAGAAGCAGTAAAAGAAATTGCCAAGAAATGGAAGTTCCATAAGCTTAAAGATATTGAAATCATTGAGTATTTAAGCTATGAAGGCAAAGGTCGCCCAAAAAAATATCAGGCACCAACAGGTATAAAGTATCAGGCTATCGCTGAAAATGAACAGGATGTGAATAAAATTGAACGCACAAAAATGAAAGAAGCTCATTATATTATTGGTAGCAATACCGACCCAAAAGAGCTTAGTGATCAAGCTGTGGTGTTGGCTTATAAAGAGCAAAACCAAGTTGAACGAGGCTTTCGTTTTCTCAAAGACCCATTGTTTTTCACATCTACATTATTTGTAAAAAAAACCAAGGCGAATCATGGCATTATTAATGGTCATGCTGCTTTCATTACTTGTTTATGGTATTGCAGAAAGGCGAATGCGAGCCAGCCTTGCTGAGCAAAAAAAAACATTACCCAATCAAATTAATCAAGCGACTGCTAAGCCAACTTTACGTTGGGTTTTTCAGCTATTACATGGCATTCATTGCCTTAAAATTACCACGCAACATCAAACAGAGCAGGTAATTGAAGGACTTACGCCATTGCATCAAAAAATATTACTTTTATTTGGAAAAACAGTGGAAAATATATATCAAATTCCTCTTAAGAATACCCGCTCAATGTAAGTACAGATGCTTTAATTTTGTGCCAACTCACCTTGGGTTTGGTGGCTGATTTGATTGTTTTGGGTCAAATACACCAAATCAGGTGCAAAAGATGAAAGCTCATTGGCTTCAAATTCTGCATAGGTGCAGATAATCAGCGTGTCACCCACATTGGCCTTGTGTGCAGCCGCTCCATTGATGCCAACGGTGTTTGAGCCAGCAGGTGCAACAATGGCATAGGTGTTAAAGCGTTCGCCATTGCTTACATTATAAATATGCAGTTGCTCGAAAGGTAAGATATTCGCTGCCTTCATCAAATTGGTATCAATGGCACATGAACCTTCATAGTCGAGTTCGGCATGGCTGACTGTGGCGCGGTGAAGTTTGGATTTTAACATGGTTATACGCATGGTTGTTCCTCATTATTGTTGGTGAGTGGTAGATTATCAATCAAACGGGTTGTGCCAATTTTGGCTGCAATAAAGATTCGAGCAAGCGTATTGGCTTGCATATTGGTGATGGGTTCTAAGCTTATTTCATCGCAAATGGTTAAGTATTCAGCGGCAATATTGTGCTGCTTTAAATACGCTTGCCCAAGAGCCAAAAGGTTGTTGATATTTGAATCTTGATTAGCGTTGTTTTGTATCAACCGAAGGGCGACATGGATTTCTTTGGCTTGTTGACGCTCATCATTACTCAAGTAACGGTTGCGGCTGCTTTTGGCTAACCCATCATTTTCACGAATGATATTCGCGCCCACTACTTCAACTTGCATATGTAAATCACTTGCCATGCGCTGAATAATGCTTAGTTGTTGGAAGTCTTTTTCACCAAAAATGGCAAGGTGTGGGCGAATGATGTTGAATAAAATGTTCACCACCGTAACCACACCATCAAAATGACCTTTACGGTTTGCACCGCATAACCTTTGGCTTAAATCATGCACCTGCAATCCCACTTGAATACCATGCTCAGGGTAAAGGTTTTTTGGGTGAAAAATAAAGTTTACACCCGCATCTTGGCAAGCTTTCACATCATCCGCAAAGGGGCGAGGGTAGGTGTCCAAGTCTTCATTTACACCAAATTGAAGCGGGTTGATATAAATGCTGACTACCACAATATCAGCCAACCGTTTGCCTTTTTCAATCAGGGACATATGCCCTTCATGCAAGCAGCCCATGGTTGGTACAAGGGCAATACGCTCTTTGTCAAAGTTGGCGAGTTCATGTTGGATTTCAGCGATTGTGGTACAAACTTTCATGTTTTGTCTCGCACATCATCTGCCCACGCTGAGATTGCAGTAACCGCTTGCTCTCTAAGGTTAGCATAAGGCTTGGCAAAAGGCGGTGTGTTTTCCGACAAACCAAGCACATCATGCCACACCAAGACCTGAGCATCACAAGCCTTACCTGCGCCAATACCCACGGTGGGTGTGCCAATATTATCTGTGATTCTTTTGGCCAAGTCGGCAGGGATACATTCAAGTACCAAAGCAACCGCACCAGCTTGTGCAATGGCAAGCGCATCATTATAGATGGATTCAGCTTCAGCGGTGTTAGAGCCGCGTGTTCTAAAGCTGCCAAAGTTTTTGACCGATTGCGGGGTCATACCGATATGCCCAACCACAGCCACACCACGCTCACTTAAAAAACGCACGGTTTCTGCCATGTGTGTGCCGCCTTCAAGTTTAATGGCATCGCAACCTGTTTGTTGCAAAATGAGCGAGCTGGTGGCAAAAGCTTGTTCTTTGGATGTTTGATAAGAGCCAAATGGTAAATCACATACCACCCAAGCTTTGTTGCGACCACGCACTACTGAGGAGGTGTGTAAAACCATGTCTTCAACAGTCACTGGAATGGTAGAGTCGTAGCCCAAGTTGACCATACCCACAGAATCACCCACCAAGATGACATCAACGCCAGATTCTTCGGCAATGCGAGCCGAGCCTGCATCGTAGGCAGTGAGCCAAACCATAGTTTTTTGTTTTGTTTTGGCAGCGCGTAAGGTCGCTGCTGTCATTCTTTTCTTCATGTTTCCCCGTTCCGCTTCGGTCTCGTGTTTGCAGGCAAACGCTAGAGTACCGTCTTCTCAGAGTGTTTTTTTGTGGCAAAGTGTAACATGGGCTTTTGCGTTTACCAAATGCTAGGCGTTCCATGCGGAAGTGTTTTGCGTTATATTAGTGATATGGAACGGTCATCAAAAAAATAGGTGTAAACTGTTATCGGGTAGGCTAGCGTCATAAGTATAACCTAGATCCTGCAAGTGTTTGTACGTGCAGAGCGTAAGATATTGGTTTATATGGCGTATTTAAAAAGCATGTGGTCACCTTATTGGTGATGAGTATTTTTTAAATATACCAGGTGAATTAAGAGGTTGCGCTATGTATGTGTAAACACTTGCAGGATCTAGCCCGCATTACTCATAAATCGTCGTGATGATTGCGTAGAACCTTTGTTTGCAACGAATTTTAAAGAAATCGCTCGTAGCCGCGCTTACTAACGATTGATGAGAGATTTGTTGCGAATAAAGGGACAAGCAAGGGCGCGGCTGTATTTGTGAATAATGCGGGCTAGGTATAAGGTGATGATGGCTTGCAAGACGTGAATATTCCTATCTATTAATATGTGGCTAGGATGGTTGTTTAAAAGCCATTAAAAAAATATCTTCTAAGGATTGAAACAGTATGAGAATCTTTTTTTCTAAATTAATGCGAGGTATTGAAGGCACACGCACCGTGTTGTTGAACTTATTTTTCCTCTTGTTTGTTGGCTTTTTTGTGTTCACTTTAATGAACGTACAACCTTCTCTCCCTGATAAAATAGTATTACAACTGAATTTAAATGGTGCGTTGGTGGAGCAAGTGAAACGTCCCGAAATAGGCTTGTCTTCATTGACTTCACCTGCAGCACAGCAAGTGAAAGTTCATGCAGTGGTCACCGCATTGAAGCGAGCAGCCAAGGATGATGCCGTTGTTGGTGTTCGCCTTGATTTGCAACATTTAACCACAGCAGCCTTGCCACATTTGCAAGCGTTGAAAAAAGCTATCGAAGCATTTAAAGAAAGTGGAAAGCCAGTGATGGCCTATGCCGATAATTGGTCACAAGCACAATATTATTTAGCAGCCACTGCCGATGAAGTGTATTTGCACCCTATGGGTATGATTGAACTCAATGGCTACGGTCTTTATCGAAATTATGTTAAAGAAGCATTGGATAAACTGGAGATTGAAGTGCATGTGTTTCGTGCAGGTAAATACAAGTCTGCGGCAGCACCTTTGATTCACACCGCCATGAATGCAGAAGAGCGGCAAGCCAATCAAGCTTGGTTAAACACACTTTGGGGAGTGTATACCGATGATTTGTTTGATATGCGTGGTATTGAACCTGAGCGATTACAATATGTACTGGATCATTCGGGTGAAGTCGTTGAGAAGTTTGGTGGTGATATTGGGCAATTATTTTTAGCCGAACATTGGGTGGATGGCTTGTTGTATGCAGAACAGGCGGATGCCAAATTGATAGTAAAAACAGGTGATGCCGAACTTGTGGGTTATCAAGCATACTTGTTGGCAACGGGAAGTGGTTTATTCCCTGCCCAACCCCAAGCTGAGGACAACTGGATTGGAGTGGTGATGGGTAGTGGTCAGATTTTAAATGGCGAGCAACCTGCAGGCAGCATTGGTAGCGATACGATGGTTGAACAATTACAAATAGCTTTGGAAGATGAGCGGGTGAAAGCGGTAGTATTGCGCCTGAATACGCCAGGTGGCAGTGCATTGGCATCAGAAAGTATTCGTCATGCGGTGGAAGTGTTGCGCCAACATGGTAAACCTGTGGTGGTGTCGATGGGTAGCATGGCAGCTTCAGGCGGTTATTGGATTGCCTCGGCAGCGGATGAAATTTGGGCTTCACCTGCCACCATTACAGGCTCCATTGGTGTGTTTGGCATCGTGCCGAATATTCATAAAAGTTTACAAAAATTAGGTATTCAAACCGATGGTGTAGGCACGAGTAACCTTGCTGGTGGCATACGTTTGGATAAAGCTTTGAGCCCTGAATTGGCAGACTCCATCCAAAGGAGTGTGCAGCATATATACCAACAGTTTATTCAACATGTTGCGAATGGACGGGGCATGTCGCTTGCTGAAGTGGAGCAGCTGGCGCAAGGGCGGGTATGGAGTGGGCAGGATGCTTTGGAGCTGGGCTTGGTGGATGCTTTGGGTGACATTGATGATGCGATTATCGCCGCAGCAAGGTTGGCAAAAATTGAAAAGAACCATGAACCGATTGAGATTTTACCTGAAACCAGCCCGTTTGAATTGTTGCTGGATAACTTGTTGAGTGAAGCCGCTACTGTTGTTGCGCCCACGCAAACCAACGCTTTGGATAGCTTATTGTTCACCATCAAACACCGTTTGTCTCAAGTGATGCTATGGAATGACCCAAGAGGTGTGTATGCATTGAGCGGGGTTGAGCTGGTGCAATAGCGATGAAAAGAATGAAGCCATACCTTGTTGCTAGGTTGGAAAAAAGTGGCGACAAGGTATGAAGTTTGATTGCGTGTTTTAGCCCTGCTTTAAAAGCTTGATGAGCCGTTGCATTTCTTGCTGAAAATCAGGTTTTTCTAAACATTCTTTTTGAATTTTTCGATGAGCATAAAGAATGGTGGTATGATCTTTTTTCTCAAATTCATCGGCAATTTCAGGCATAGACATTTTTGTGAGTTCTTTACTTAAATACATTGCAATCTGACGGGGATAGGCAATGTTTCGTTTTCTAACCTTAGAACGCATATCCTTGATTCGAATATTATAATAATTGGCCACGTGCTTTTGGATATTTTCAATCGTAATAACTTTAGCTTGAAGTTGTAGCTGGTCGCGTAATTTATCTTGCGCAAGTTCCATGGTGATAGGTCTTCGCGACAATTTAGCATACGCGGTAAGACGGGTGAGCGCACCTTCCAACTCTCGAACATTACTTGTGATTTTTGATGCCAGTAAAAAGCAAATGTCTTCATCAATTTCAATGCCCGCCAAAGCAATTTTACTTTTTAAAATAGCCATGCGTGTTTCAAATTTTGGCGGTTGAATATCGGCAACTAATCCCCAGTTAAACCTTGAGCGTAGACGCTCTGCCAAATGTTTAATGGCTGATGGATCACGATCCGAGGTGAGGATGATTTGTTTTTTTGCCTTGTGTAACGCATCAAAGGTGTGAAAAAACTCTTCTTGGGTGCTTTGTTTGCCTTCAATAAACTGAATATCATCAATGATTAACACATCAACTTTTCGATACTTGTTGCGAAAAGCGGCTGTTTTTTGGGTGCGAATCGAATCAATTAACTCATTGGTAAAGTGTTCACCCGTCCGATAAGCAATTTTATAGTTTCCTGATAATGAAAGCTGGTTGGCAATCGCATTGATGAGATGTGTTTTACCCAAGCCGACCCCCCCATGAATGTATAAAGGATTGTATTGCGCACCTGGCTGCTCGGCAACGGCCATGCTGGCAGCATGACAAAATTCATTGCTTGGCCCCACTACAAAATTACCAAAGGTAAAGCGTTCATCAATAAAACCATCAATATTATGTTTTATGGGTGGTTTACTGGCAGGAGTTGTGGGAAATAAAGTAATGGAGTTATCAATACGATAATCAATTTTAATATCTTTTAAACCAATCGACAGAAGAATTTGAATGATTTTTTCTTCACAATCATTTTTCAAGCCATCAATGAAGAATTGGCTAGGCACAGCAAGCCACAAAATGTTATTCTCTAAACTTGGGGAGACAGGTTCAATCCAAGCACCCATTTTTGCGGGTGGAAGCTCGGTCGTGAGTTGTAATTTAATGAGGTCCCATATTTTTTGATGATCCATGGCGTGAGCATAGCTAAAAAAAAGGATAATTCATTATTGATGTGATTCTGAAAAGTTATTCGTAGACGGAACAGGCTTATATATTCAGAGTTCCGCATCTATGAGTAAGCATAATAACATAATTTTTGAAGAACAAGCTGAGGTGCTGGCGCATGTTCACCATGATGGTGAGCAAGCAATTCTGCGTTTGAAAGCACCGAAAACAGCCAAGGATGCGAAACCAGGGCAGTTTGTACATATTCGTGTGTCGGATGCTTTGCCACTGCGTCGCCCGATTTCCATCATGTTGACCAACCCTGAACAAGGTACGATTGATTTACTTTATAAAAAGGTTGGCGAAGGCACACGCCAACTTGGTGAGCGTAAAAAAGGTGACATACTACCCATGTTAGGGCCGATTGGTGTTCCCTTTGATTTATCGGACATATCCAAGCGTTATATTTTAATCGGTGGTGGTGTGGGTGTTCCGCCCATGGTTTTTGTGGCAGACCAACTGGTGAACAAAGCTGATTTGGTGTTGTTTGCAGGCTCGGAAGTTCCTTTTCCGTTTGCCCTCAAACCATCAACAATGATGTTGCCTGGTGTTTTTGGTAATACAACATTAACCATAACTTCATTGGAAGAGCGTGGTATTGCTTGTCGTTTGGCATCGAATGCGGGTTTGTATGGTTGTTATGAAGGGCATGTGCCCGATTTGGCGCGCAATTATTTGCAAGCCTTAAGTGTTGAAGAGCGTTTACGATGTGTACTGTTGTCCTGTGGCCCTCATCCTATGCTTCATGCGGTCGCCAAGCTTGGGCGTGATTTGAAGATACCAACCCAATTGAGTTTGGAAGAGTTTATGGCGTGTGCTATTGGTGGTTGTGCAGGCTGTGTGGTGAAAGTTGTGGAAGATGGGCAAGAAAAGTACAAGCGCGTGTGTGTAGATGGTCCTGTATTTGATGCCAACACACTGCCTGAATTTGCTTAAATTTTTTTAGTTAGAAAGGAAACGAAATGAATAGAAATTTTGTATTTACATCGGAATCTGTGGGTGAAGGTCACCCTGATAAAATTGCCGACCAAATATCCGATAGTGTATTGGATGCGATTTTAAAACAAGACCCAACGGCGCGGGTTGCCTGTGAAACCATGGTCAACACGGGCATGGTGATTTTATCGGGTGAAATTACCACCTCGGCGATTATTGATTATCAAGAAATTGCACGGAATACGATTAAAAATATTGGTTATAATTCATCAGATATGGGTTTTGATTATGCCTCATGCGCGGTGCTGGTGACCATGGATAAACAATCTGTGGATATTGCCGCAGGTGTGAATGAAGGTGAAGGTATTGATTTGGATCAAGGTGCAGGTGACCAAGGTTTGATGTTTGGTTATGCCTCCAATGAAACCGATGTGTTGATGCCTATGCCTGTTTATTTATCGCACCAGTTGATGGAAAAGCAAGCGGAAGTTCGCAAAAATGGAACACTTGACTACTTGCGCCCCGATGCCAAATCACAAGTGACAGTGCGTTATGAAAACTCTAAACCCGTTGCCATTGATGCAGTTGTGATTTCCACACAACATACTGCTGATGTCAGCCATGAAGATTTGGTTGAAGGTGTGATGAAGGAAATTGTCCACCCTGTGTTGGATAAAACAGGCTTGTTGCATGATGACACGGAATATCACATCAACCCAACAGGGCGTTTTGTCATTGGTGGCCCTGTGGGTGATTGTGGTGTGACGGGTCGTAAAATTATTGTGGATACTTACGGTGGTTTTGGTCATCACGGGGGTGGCGCATTTTCAGGTAAAGATCCGACAAAAGTGGATCGCTCTGCATGTTATATGATGCGTTATGTGGCGAAAAACATTGTCGCTGCAGAACTTGCAGACCGCTGCGAAGTGCAAGTGGCGTATGCCATTGGTGTGGCGCATCCGTTGTCTGTTATGGTGAACACATTTGGCACGGGTAAAGTGGATGAAGAAAAACTTGCTGAAGCTGTGCGTGAAGTGTTTGATTTGCGCCCTAAAGGTATTGTGCAAACGCTTGATTTGTTGCGCCCAATTTATGCAAAAACGGCGGCTTATGGTCACTTTGGACGCGAACTTCCTGAATTTACTTGGGAAAAAACCGATAAAGTCGATGCACTAAAAGCTGCTTTAGGGGTGTAAGCTACTTCCGAAAGGTCTATTTTTTAAAGGGGGAGGGTTCAGGTCTTGAGTGGCAAAATCCGCGAAACAAGACCTGCTCCCAGTGATGCATGACCCCAGTGATGCTAAGTGGTTAAGCAAAGGTTTCATCATACATCTCCGAAAACAGATATAAACTTATTGCGTATGGTAGGCAGGAAAAGAAATATGGATTCTACAAATAGGAGTATGAAATGAAAATTTGTACAGTATGGGGAGACTTGAGTTCTGATAAATCAAGTGAAAATTATCCAACAGATTTATTTTGTGAAGAATGTTTTGAATCAATGAGTCCAGGTAAAGAAGAATCTGGAATTGTTAGCTCTCAAAATGATGATGGGTCATATGGTGATACTTGCTCTAGGTGTGGAAAAACAAAAGAAGATGAACTTGAAGAATGAATCAAAAAAATACTGCCCATTCTCACATTTCAGCTTTGAAGCCTAACAAAAGCATAGAGAGAGACTTCGCTTCGCTCGCCCCTCATGCAGGCCGTTGTCGAGGACGCTTCGCATCCTCGACAATCGCGCGGATTCCATCCGCTTGTTGCAAGCCGCTTCGCGCCTCACAACAAGCGGCTTCAGCAGATATTTTCTATAGCAAGCAAGCTTGCCATGGAAAACTCTCCTGATCCGCGCGATTGTGTATAAAAAATAAAACAATATGCTTCAATTCAGGTGTACATCGAAAGTTCAAAAAGAAATAGGCATTAAACCTAAAGAATTGAGTGCCATAATAGATAGCGATTCTACGCTAGGAAACTGGTATGTGAACATAGCAATGATTGACAGAAGAAAAACATTTATCTTTGTAAACGAAAAGACATTGTTATCTTTTGTATTGTACGGAATCAAGAAATCAAACACCCCCTATTTACATGAAATGTTCTTAAAAGGCTTAAACCAATTATTGCTAACAGAGGGAGTTGAATATTCAGCAATCGAAAAGTTAAATAATGAATACCCATTTTTGCAGTATACAAAAACTAACAGTAAGAATATTCTCGGAAATATGAATGATTTACTTTCACTTTATAAGCATTATATCTATAGTGAAGGTGGTTTGAAGCATTGTGATTTGTCGGAGATAATACATAAAATAAATAAAACACCACAAAGAAAAATCGGCTGGCAGTATTCAATTAATTTAACAAAAGAACTTTTATCACATCAAAAACCCACATAACAATGCCATGCAGCAGTACAAACGGACGATGGGGTCAAGTCTTGAAACGGACGATGGGGTCAAGTCTTGCAATCATACATTTTCGCTCCTTATGCTCATACCGATCTTAATTCAAAATGAAAAATACAATAAAATGTCGTATTGCAAGACCTGACCCCAGTGATGCTGAAAAAGATACCCGCTCAATGTAAGCAGTGATGGAAAGCGCATGAAAAAAGCCATCAGTAATACTGATGGCTTTTTGTATTGTGAATGATGATGATTAATCAATCATTTGTTTAAGCCAGTTTTCTAAAAAGTGGATATTAAACTCACCAGCTTGAAAGCCTGGGTTAGCCAATAGTCGTTTATGTAACTCCTGATTCGTGGTAATGCCAATGATGGCAAGCTCATCAATCGCTCGTTGCATTCTGCGGATACACTTCTTTCTGTCTCGTGCATGTGTAATAATTTTACCAATCATGGAGTCATAATGTGGTGGGATGCTGTAACCCGTATAAACGGCAGAATCCACACGCACACTTCGTCCACCAGGGGCATGATACAATTCAATTTTACCTGGAGAAGGCGTAAACTTGAAAGGATGCTCCGCGTTGATTCGACATTCAATAGCATGACCTTTGATTTTAATATCATCTTGAGAGAAGGCTAACTTTTCGCCAAAGGCAACACGAATTTGCCATTCAATCAAATCAACACCTGTAATCCACTCTGTTACAGGGTGTTCCACTTGAATGCGTGTGTTCATTTCCATAAAATAAAAGGACTGGTCAGGGTTGAGCAGGAACTCAATTGTGCCCGCACCTTCGTAGTTTACCGCTTTGGCAGCGGCAACACCTGCAGCACAAATCGCCACGCGTGTTTCTTGGCTAATAGATGGGCTTGGTGCTTCTTCCAATACCTTTTGGTTGTTGCGCTGAATAGAGCATTCACGTTCAAACAAGTGAACAATGTTGCCATGCCCGTCACCTAAGACTTGCACTTCAATATGGCGAGGCTCTTCTAAAAACTGTTCGATGAATACAGTATCATCACCGAATACAGTGCCTGCCTCGGATTGACAAAGGCTAAATGCGCTTGGCAACGACGGTTCTGCACGAACAATCTTCATGCCGCGACCACCACCACCAGAAGCCGCTTTGATAATCAGAGGAAAGCCGCAGTCTTTAGCAACTTCCTTAGCCTCTTCAATTGTACGAACAGCGCCAGGTGAGCCATACACCAAGGGAACACCAGCTTCAGCCATACGTTGCTTGGCTTTGACCTTATCACCCATGACACGCATGGATTCAGGTGTGGGGCCAATCCATGTGTAGCCTGATTCAATCACAATTTCTGCAAACTCAGCATTTTCAGCCAAGAAACCATAACCTGGGTGGATGGCAGCAGTGTCAGTCAGTTCGGCGGCGGCCATAATCGCAGGAATATTTAAATAAGAATGGGTGCTTGCCGCAGGGCCAATGCAAACAGATTCATCGGCAAGCCGAGTGTGCATGGCATCTTTGTCGGCTTCGGAATAAACGGCGACAGTTTCAATGCCAAGCTCTTTGCAAGCGCGAATAATACGAACAGCAATTTCACCACGGTTGGCAACTAATATTTTATGAAACATAATCAATAACCTTTAAGCGGGTGTAATTACGAACAAAGGTTGACCATACTCAAGAGGATCTGCATTTTTCACCAATACTTTCTCAACTGTTCCATCATATTCGGCTTCAATTTCATTCATCAACTTCATGGCTTCAACAATGCAAATGACATCACCTTTTTTTACGGAAGAACCTATGGATATAAACGGATCATCATCAGGAGAAGAGGCGGCGTAAAAAGTGCCAACCATGGGTGACTTGACGACATTTTCACCGCAGACTTCTGGCGGTGTTTCAATCAAAGAAGGGCTTGTGGTTGGTGAGGTAGCAGCTGCGGCGGGTGCAGCTATCATGGGTTGCTGCGCTGCGGCGACCATCACAGGTGCCGAGCTTTGGCGTGAAATGCGTACAGTGCTTTTACCTTCTGTAACTTCAATTTCTGTGACATCACTTTGCTGAACCAAGCGAATAAGTTTGCGAATTTCTGAAATATCCATTCTTATCTCCTTTGAATACTTATGATTGTTTTGTTTGTAATAGGTGGTGTAAACCGTGTAGGGCAAGGGTGTATGATTGCGAACCAAAACCAGCAATGACTCCCACAGCAATGTCTACCATCATGGACTTGTGTCTAAATGCTTCACGTTTATGAATGTTCGACAAATGCACTTCGATGAAGGGGATTCGGACAGCCAGTAGGGCATCGCGAATAGCCACGCTGGTGTGGGTGTATGCGGCAGGGTTGATGATTAAACCTTGTGCATCAAGGTGTTGAATCTTCTCAATAATTTCACCTTCATGGTTACTTTGAAATGATGTGATACGAACACCCAACTTGTCGCCAAGTTGAATAAGATCTTCATCAATATCAGCTAATGTTTGGCTACCATAATGCCCTGGTTCGCGCGTGCCAAGCATGTTGAGATTTGGGCCGTGAATAATTTGAATGTGTAAGTGGCTCATGATAATACCCATGTTTGTTGTAGTGCGAGAAGCTCTGCGTCATCAGGTTGATGAAGAAGTAATGTTGCAAGCATATCAAGGGCTGCTTCATTTTCATGTTGCGCCCAGAGTAACTTTGCCACGCGCTTTGATACAGGAAGCTCTGATTGCAGTTGAATATTGGTTTTGTGAATGGTTAACCTGCGTTTTAAACATACCTTTGCTTCTTCGATAGCTCCCTTCCGATTGAGAATAGCCGCAAGGATATGCCAAGCTTCAGGTTCGGCTGGCGCAAATTCAATGACTTCGCGTAACACCTCTTCAGCAAGGGTTAAGTTTTTATGTTCAATGGCCTGTTTGGCTTGGGTAAGCCCTTCCTTTACACCCAACCAAATATGTGGTTTGGGAACATTGGGATACTCGGAAGAAGAATCGGTTGCACCAAAACCTTCCATATTCTCTGATGAAGCTGCTAACATGCGGCTTATATTAGGCATGAAAGCTATATTGGTCAATCGTGATAGAAGATACTTAATACGCATTTTTGACTGTTTATACTTACATTGAGCGGGTATCTCTTTTTAAAAAAATGATTTAAAATTGATGTCGGATGATGTTTGTTCTCATCATATTGAATAAAAATAGCCTTTTATGACCGAATCATTTAGCCATTTAATGAAAATTACGGTACCGATTTTCAACTTTTTGCTTAAGTTGGTTGTAGATTGAAATTCGTAGGATAATCAGAATCGTGATGTATATCCTTATCTCATTGATTTATAAGGATAAAATAACCAATAAAACGATAAAACATACCCGCTCAATGTAAGTTTATAAGCACTACTGTCCGACGAAAATCACCCAAACCCAAAGGTTAGCTGGTTTGAGTGAATTTCAGGTGGCTTTTGAAGCTCCTTTTGCAAGAGTAGATCAAAGATGTTTCGTCGGCTCATCAGGTTTGCCGCAACGAGTATAGCGACCTGATGCAGGGATAGTTTTGAAGCACTTTTTTTATTCACAAGCTTGAGTAATAGGTAACTAATCATGCCAATAATAATCTGTGTTCTCACAGCATTCTCATTGGTTCCAAGAAAACGTTTGATTTTTAGGTTCTGCTTAATCCATTTGAAGAACAACTCAATCTGCCAACGTTGTTTGTATAGGTCTGCAATCTCTACTGCAGTTCGTTTTAGGTCATTGTTGATGAATGATAACTCCTTGCCATCTTCCTCGCGCAAGAAACGAATATGGCGTAATATACAGGGGCAATCTTTCTTGGCTTTGGTTGAAGAGAGGTGAATCAATTCATCTTTTAACACCCCTTTCCCTGATGCCTTCAGCACTTCAGCCACCTCAAACCTTCTCGTTGATTTCATGCGCCCGACAAAAGAAATGTCACGCAGGCTCATGCTATAGTACCATGCATAATCGTTGTAGGCTCTATCAAAAACATAGGTTGCGCCATCCAGTAGAGGCATCTTTTCAGCAGCCTTTTTATCATGCTTGCTTGCCGTGGTGATAGAGAAAAATGTTGGCACCTTGTTGTTTGGGTCGTAAACCAATACCTTCGCCAAAATAGCGCCCATTCAGCTCGTATTAACCATGAATTTCATTGAAATTTTATCAATCAGTTCGTTAATAAAAATACGTTCGGCATTTTCCCCACATAATTTTAATGTTTCTTGTACCTGCTTGCGCGCCAGAAACCACACCTTCACATCGTGCATACTTCTGCCGACTTTTCCGTCATTCTGAGCGATTAATGCATATGCCATATTAACCATAAACATTGAAAAACATGCGCTATTTCGAACTTTGGCTTCTTTTACAACCATGAAATCTTCCAGTCCCCAATATTGTTTAGCATCACGGAAATTGAATTCAATCTGGAAGCGCAAACGATAATAATCAACGACTTTTTCCCATCCCAATGCAAGATCAGAGCTAAACAAAATAACATGAGCTGTTTTCCCGCTGCTCACTGACGTTTTTCTTATAATGACAACCGACATTCCGCACCCCTAAATCAATATTACTGTATTTAATTTATCTATATTTTTCAACAGGTTAGGAAAATGAGGCTGTTTTCGCTAAACTGTACCACCTCTCATGAAAGGTATATTTGAGGGTAAATGACTAAAATTATGAATAATCCTCTTGTCATGAGGGCTAAAGTCACAAGCAATGTATTACCATAGTAAGCTTGTTTAGCGTTGAAAACATTATGTTTTCATGTCTTTTCATTAAATACCAAAAATCAAAATCAAGGGTGCGGAATGTCGGTGACAACATTCAATGCATCTGGAAACTTTTTGTGCCGTGCCTCAATTTGAAAGTATTCTGTAAGTACACCATCCTCACACGTTTCATGCACGCGATATTCATTAGATATTTTTTGCGGCAGTAACCGTTCGCCATAAATCCGTTTACGCCCACGTCCTGAATATTCACCCTGCCAAGGCAAATAAAGCTGAGAATTATAACGTAGTTTACAAATCAGGTGCAAATTGACCTGCCTCACCATCTGCAAGGCAAAATTATTGCCTAACTCTCCATCAAAAAGAAAGTACTTTGGCACACATGAATCAGAAATAAGTGATTTAACTTCCCTTATTTTCTCTTGTAAAACAGTCATATAGGGTGATAACTCAACATCACGGCGATTAAAGTTTTTTCTTCCTTTGGGGCGACCTCGTTTTTTTACTGTTTTTTCATCGCTTTTAGAAATTTCTTTTTCGGTGCTTATTTCGCGATACTTTGAGCAGCCTGTCAGCTCTTTTTTGATTAACTGGTGCATCTGCAATGGAAAAGATTTGCGGCGCTTTACACTAATCAGGCTAATGCATAGGAAGCACAGTCCTGGCACAACTTGCCCTTGAATGGAAGAAAAAAATAGTCCAGACCATGCGTTTTCTTGCCGCTTTTAGTAACGGTGACTTCATCACCCGCAAGTAAAATAACATCGTCTTTATCTTGCAGAAAAGAGCGGCATAAATGCCAATTCATTTTCATCCATGCTATATTCAGTAGACCAAAAAAGCGTTGAACCGTTCGATAACTTCCACCATCACCTGACCAGCGAGATAACCCCAGCATCGTCACTCGTCCCGTCATAGAGAGTGCTGCCTCGGTGATTACTTTAAGCTGTTTGAATGTTTTTGAATCCAAAGTATTGCTTATTGGCGATAGGATGCGCATTATTTCATTCATGGGTAGCTTCTTTTGTTTGGTTATTTGTTTTGTAGAAAAAAATTATACTATGACAAAGTGGCTACCCTATCAATTTTGGCGAAGGTATTGTTTAAACATGCGAGGTAATTGCAAAACTCTAGGCGAAACCGAAAACTTAACCCGTATTTTTCATATGGTTAAATTGTTTTAGTTTTGAGCCTCAATTTTTCTCAGAACATATCATTTTTCAGCATTTTCTGGTTTTTAAGGCGAATGATTCCAGTGCATTCTTAAAATACAGCCTTTCAGTTCAGTGTTCTGGATAGGGCTTATCGTTATTGGATCATGCGCATAAGCTGGTCTGCAGTAAGCGCGAGAATGCCAAACATCAGGTGGCACATGACTTTGACATCGCCTTTCACCCGTACAAAGCGTCCTCCAAATTCATCCTTCAAACGACCATTAACACGTTCAACTGTACTGCGTTCGTTATAGCGGATTGCTTCAGCAGGCTTCATGTTGATTGTTGCACGTGCTTTGTTTTCCGCCGCAATCTTCTTTTTGCGTACCGTGGTACGTGGGTTGGTATCAATAATTGGAACATGCCCCAGCTTTTGACTGTGTGCATGAATAGATGGAGCATCATAAGCGGCATCCATCAAGTCATACAGGCTAGAAACTCGGGTATTGCTTATTTCTGCCAGTGGGATGGCCGCTTGAGAGTCATGCATAGAGGCTGATGACAGTAAGCAACTGATCGGGATTCCGCCATCTGCAGCGTCAATATGAAGTTTATAACCGATCCAGCTGGTTTTATGCCCTTTGCTGTTGCGCTTGGTTCCTACGTCGCAGGCTGTAGGAAGGTCATCCAACATCGCCTGTAAGCTCATGCCATCACTTTGCTTTTCCAGTCGAGTCATTGGCTTAGGGCGTTCTTCCCCTTTCTTCGGACGACCACGCTTTTTGGGTGCGGGTCTGGCTTTAGCCTCTTTTTTAGCAGGTTTTTCGCGTGCATGGATAGCCGTTGAATCTTTGGACAGATGACCAATAATTTCTTTCGTGTATTTTTTTACAATTAACGTTTCATGGACACGTTCGGGCAGGCGACTAGCTGAGAACTCGGCATAAGCGCGGGAGAATGTAGACTCATCGGGTACCTGATATTGCGCCTCCCAACCGCAGATGCGACGCAAGGTTTTATCCGATTTTAAACGTTCAACAAGCATCGAAGTGAATGGCATGTTGTAGACCATTTTGGCAACAAACGCTCGTGCTATAGCAACCCGATTTGCAGGTGGCCGACCAGTCATGCGATAATAACTATGTAGATGTTCCTCAATGCGAATAATCTCAAGTACCTTAACAAGTTGACACTGCTTTTCGCTCAGTGGACCAAGCTCATCCTCAAGCCAAGGAAATAATGACCCTTGAATTCTTTGCCAGATTTGCGACAATTCATCATGTAGGTGGTTCATCTATAATCTCCTTGTTGGTTTGTGTCGTTGATGACTTATATTACCAGCAGGGAGTTTTTTTTCAGGTTTTAAATAGCGGTAATTCAACTCGGATGAAGAGTTTTGCAATTACCTCA
>JAUZSH010000006.1 GCA_030949605.1 Ghiorsea sp. | reverse complement strand
GGCGTATATAGACCGCGTTAAGCTTCACTTTCACTTCCTTGTTTCCGCTCGCGCGGAGAACAAGGCGTTCAAAACTCCATACGAAGTATTTGAGAAAAATACAGGAGTTCACATAAAATCGATAGTGGAAATTGCACTTATCACTTGAATTCAGGATTGTCCATTAAACAATACCCATGGCATAACCAGCCAAAACGCTGCACCACCTGGGCGAATGTTTCTAAAAATAACAGCCTATCTGAATCATCTAAATATATATCTGTTTGTGCATTACCACGACTCGTAACGTGATAAATCGCATCCGTGTATTCTATTCTTATTGAACGTGCCATCGTCACATCACATTAAATGTCGTATTGCAAGACTTGACCCCTATGCCCTTTTTACTATCTACGTGAGAATACATCTAGCTCCCACTCTGCTATTGATTTATTGCCAGCTAATTCCGTAGCTTTTTTTACTAACATTTTGTATGTATCAACTGATTCAAGTTTAGTCCATGCAGGTGGGTTGGGTAGTTTCATTTTTGAAATTATTATTCTGTCAAATGGACAATGTGGTGGTGTTTTTATTAACCCTAAGCACCATTGGTATTTTAAATAAAGATTTACTAGTTTTTGAACGATGCCTAGCTTTATGTTGCGATTTTTTAATACTTGAGAGTGGTTTGTATTTATCCATTTTTGAATTTCAATAAGGTTACTAATATGCTCTTTTGACGTTACTGAAGATTTTGTATATTTATTTTTTACAAGAATGTTTATTTTATTTCTTACGTTATTACGGAATTCAGATTTATTAGCATCAGAGACATTGTCTGTATACACGCCAGATCTTTGAAGACCGCCACCAAATGTGAGAATCCATATTTCATAATTCAGGAAATCAGATTTCTTTGTTTCCATGATGCCTTGTCCTATTTTGCCCTAAAGACCGCGTTAAGCGGAACAGGAGCGATAATGCCGATATATCCATCCAAGGTCAAGAAAGAACCAACATTTCGACCTCAATCTGTGCGCTTGATGGATCAAGTGAGTGAAGTGATGCGCTATTATCATTATGGTCGGCGTACTGAAGAGGCATATACGCATACATAGGGCGCACACATAGGGGTCAAGTCTTGCAATCATACATTTCACCTCCTTAGGGGGGGGCATTAGGGGAGTCAGAGCCCTTTTTGTGCCTGCTTTGTGTTTTGTCTTGGCTCAAGATTGGTGAAAATTTTAAAAGCTGTATAGACTTGCAAGCATGAACAGCCCTTCTAAAACATATCGTGTTCTTATATCCGCAGGGGAGACCTCTGGGGATTTACATGCATCTGCGCTTATCAAACAACTTCAAGCGCAAACACCTGAAGGTGTAAAGCTTGAAATTGCAGGCATTGCAGGGGCTTTGATGCAGGTGGAAGGTTGTGTGGCTGTGCGGGACATGTCAGAGCTTAATGTGATGGGTTTTGGCGATGTGATCAGGGCGTTGCCACGTATCAAGGCTGTGGAGCGGGATATAGTTGCCTTTGCTGCTGAATTTAAGCCTGATATGGTGATTCTTACGGATTTTACCAGTTTCCACCTCAGTTTAGGGCGTAAACTTCGCGCACAGGGTTTATTCGTCACCCATTATATTGCACCGAAACTCTGGGCATGGGGCGCAAAACGTATCACTAAACTCCAAAAGTCCCAAAATCGACTGGCATGTATCTTCCCGTTTGAACAACAATGGTTCACAGAGCGCGGCATCCCAGATGCGCAATATGTGGGTAATCCCAGTGCTTATGCGTGTCAGGGTGGTTGGAGCAAGGCGGAACTCAAACAACGTTTGGGTTTAGAAGAAAGTGATGAGCTTTTGGCATTGCTTCCAGGTTCGCGACCTGGAGAACTCAAGAAACATGTACAACTATTGGCTGATACTTATGTGCAACTTAAACAAGCTAGACCTGAATTAAAAGCGGTGGCAACACTTGCACCCAGCGTCAAAGCTGAAGCTTTAAAAGCACTGACTGATGTTGGCGTTCTTTTGTTGGAACGCACTGAAAATAACTATGCGCTTAGAGCTGATGCTGCGATTGCCGTATCGGGTACGGCAACTTTGGAGTTGGCGCTTTGGAACACACCAACGGTATTGGTATATAAAACCTCCGCGTTTTCTTGGTTTATTGGGCAACGCTTGATTAAGGGGCGCTGCGTTGGCTTGGCAAACATCCTTCTTTTGGGTGATGCACCAAGTTCACAAGGTATTGTGCCTGAGTTGTTGCAGCATGATGCGACGATTGAAAATATTGAAGCTGCCGTGATACCATTATTGTACGGTGAAACACAGCCGCAATTGAATGCTTTTGCAGGTTTACAAACATTGTTGGGTGCGAATAATCCAGCAGAAAAACTAGCAGCTCTTTGTTGGGCTGAGATGGTGAAATAAATGGCAATATATGCTATCGGTGATATTCAAGGGTGTTATCAACCTTTAAAATCATTGCTCAAACAAGTGAAGTTTGACCCAAAAAAAGATGTGTTGTGGTGTGCGGGGGATATGGTTAATCGAGGCCCTGATTCGCTTAAAGTGTTACGCTACTTGAAAAGCTTGGGTGATGCATGTGTATGTGTGTTGGGGAATCATGATATTCAACTGCTTGCTTATTATGCAGGTGGAAAATCATTTTCGGGAGACACATTGGACACCATTATCAAGGCTAAAGATGGACAAGCCTTGATTGATTGGTTGCGACATCAGCCATTATTGCATCATGATAAGGCTTTGGGCTGGAGCATGGTTCATGCAGGGCTTAGTCCGTTGTGGAGCTTGAAAAAAGCAAAAAAACGAGCCAGAAATGTTGAAGCAATACTGCAATCGGATGATTGGGGTAGCTTTTGTAAGGCCCTGCAATATAAAGGTTTTGCAACGCAAGACCCTGAAGATGAATATGTGCGACTGCTTTTTAATGCAGCAGTATTGACACGAACACGTTTTTGTAGTGATTTAGGCATGTTTGACTGGCAACAAAAAACGGCGGATGCTAAAGATACACATGTCAAACCATGGTTTGAACATGAATATGCCAAATGGAAGAAAAAAACACATATTGTTTTCGGGCATTGGGCTGCTAAAGGTTTGGTTGAGACTGAGCATGTTTTAGGTTTGGACACAGGTTGTGTTTGGGGTGGCTCATTAACGATGGCCAAACTTGGAAAAAATAAAGTTGATGAGATATTTTCTGTTGCCAATACATCGGGTTAATTTCTGATATGCTTGGCATTGAAAATATTTTTAGAGGTAGTGATCATGAATAAACAAATATTTTCCTGCTTATTGGTAGGGTTACTGACACTGGGTTGGAGCGTGTCAGCCTTTGCTTTTACCAATGGGGATGTGTTTGATTCTATTTTATCAGCGCATCAAGATGAATCGCGTCCTAAAGGTATGCCTTATATTGCTGATGTGGAGCAAGTTCCAGGTACATACAATGCTTGGACGATGAAGTTTCGCGCTCAAATTAAAGACGTTGAAACGGGCGAAAAAAGAATCATTGCTATGCCAACCACATTGAAATATGCAGGCAATAAATTGTATATTAAAATAAAATTGACAGATGTTGATAGGCGTGTTGTTGATAGGGTGTTTAAAGATCTTAAAAGCACCATCAATGATTTGAAAGATTATGATAGTGGTGATTTGAAAGGTTTTCGTTCCAATATTGGGCATAACACCAAGGCTGTTTTACTTGAAGGTAGTGTGAATGTTAGTGGTAAAACACTTGAAGAATTGCGAGACTTGATTGTTGAACTTCGCGAAGAAATGGCAGGCTTTTATGAAGACTCTGTACGAATCCAATATTGACTCCAAAGAAGATTATTTTGAAGATATATTGGATGAAAAGTATCCGAGTATCAATGAAGCCCAAACCTTTCTAGAAATTATAGGGCATGATTTTACGCTCAAAAATCAGGTCAAACAACGGGCATCAAAAATGGGGCATTGGGCTTGGAAAGTTGGGGGTGACCATGTGGAAACCATTAACTTCGGTGATCATATGCAGGAAGTATTGCTGCTTAAAACAGGCTCATGGATTTCAGAATACAAAACGGAAAAAATGTATGATGAATTGCTAAAACGCGTGAAATCAAGGCTCCCTAAGGGTGCAAAGGATGTAAAAATTGAACCCCATTATCGTAAGAATGGTATTACCACAGTGGTATTTGTTTACCCATACAGTAAACGTATTGATGGTGAAGATATTCAAGGATATCATCAAAGATTTGAGCGTTATGTTGCATCGATTTCGGATGATCTACATGATATTATTAAGCCTTACTTTCAAGCACCAGCCAAGAAAAAAGTTTACTCATTGAGTATTGATGATTTCATGACCATCATTGATGATGGACTGGAAAGTTTACCTGTGCATGAGGCAAAACATGCCAATGGTCAGTGGAAATTTAAATACAAAGGTATGGCTTATATTATTACCAATTACAAATCATATATGGAACTAGCATTTATTTACACTTTGCCACGGGGGATGAGCGTGGATAATCCTAGTGACTTTTTAGAAGGTGTGATTGAAGATAACTATGCGTCTTTTGCTGATAAATATGGCGCGGGTGGTTATGAAAATAGTCAGCGAACATTAATGCTGCGTATGCAAATTTATTATGGTCTAAAAGGTTCAAGAAATGCAACTGGTGCGCGATTAAAAAATAAATATGACATATTTATGCATCGCATATCACCGGATTTACAGCAGAAGTTGAAGACTTATATTGGTTTGTAAGAAGGTTTAGGTTACCAAGTGTTTTTACGCTCTCGCAAATGGGTGAACACTTGTAGCGCATTGAAGGTTGTATTATTTTCTTGATTATATTTATCCACAAATCTTGGGTTTAAAGGGCGAAGAAATGGGTTGGTTTTTTTTTCCAAACCGATGGTTGAAGGAATGGTGGGCTGTTGCTTCATGCGGGTTTGGGTATCGCGCTTGATGCGCTGTTTTAAAGCTGCATTATCTTTATCCATATCACGAGCAAACCTTAAGTTGGGCAATGTGTATTCATGGGCGCAATAAAAGCGCGTTTCATTGGGAAGCTCCGCAAGCTTTTGTAAACTGCTCCACATTTGTGCAAAACTACCTTCAAATAAACGACCGCAACCACCGCCAAACAAAGTGTCCCCACAAAACAAGGCATCATCAATGACAAAGGCAATATGTCCCAATGTATGACCATATACCTCTATGCTTTGTATATTTAAGTGCCCTAGCGTCAATGCACTATTTACCGCAATAGGTTGGCTGATATGAGGAATACGGGAAGCATCATCTTGGTTGGCAACAACCTCACACTGGTAGGTCTGCACAAGTTCTTCGTTTCCATCGGTATGATCCCAGTGATGATGGGTATTAAGAATGTGGGTGGGTGTGATCTTTAACTGTGAACATGCTTTAATCACAGGCGCTGCTAAGGCAGGATCGACCACACAAGCTACGGAACTATGGCGGTCTTGAATAATATAAATATAGTTGTCTCGAAGTACAGGCAACTGATGTACGATGAATGACTGGTGTTGGTATGTCCACATAGCGTCAGTGTAAACGGAGTTTGATGAATGTCACATGATGGTTCGACCAAAGCGGTAGTCACGGCAATTGTAGCCAATGCTTCCGTCACGATTGCCAAGTTTGTTGGTTTTGCATTTTCAGGTTCGAGTGCGCTGCTTGCTGAGGCTATTCACTCGTTGGCAGATACAGCCAACCAAGCATTATTATATTTGGGTTTAAAGCGTTCCAAGCGTGTTGCCGATGGTAAGTATCACTTTGGTTACGGGCAAGAGCGATACTTTTGGAACTTGGTGTCGGCAATTACAATTTTCTTTTTGGGCTTTATTTACACCATGATGCACGCCGTAGGTCAGCTTGAGTCTAACCATGCACCTGAAATAAGTATGCTTGTGTTTGGGATTATTGGTTTTGCATTTGTGGTGGAAGGTTACTCACTTTGGGTGGCATTTGTGGAATTTACCCGCCAACGCAAAGAGGCAAATATGGGTTTCATGCAGTATGTGAAAGAAACCCGAGACCCAACGACATTAGCTATTTTGATTGAGGATACCGTGGCTGTGTTAGGCTTAACGTTTGCCCTTCTGGGCATGAGTTTGGCGGCATATACTGGCTCTGCCATTTTTGATGTGGCAGCAGCTATGGCTATTGCAGTGTTGATGGGTTTGTTGGCTATATTCTTGGCGGCGACCAATAAGAAATACTTGTTGAACGTATCCGACGAAGAAATTAACCAAGTGGCTTTAAAGGCATGGAGTGCGGATGAACGAGTGCAAAATGTACGTCATATTCATAGTATTGTTTTATCACCTGAAGAAAGTATCTTGATGGCAGAACTTGAGTTAAGAGAAGAAGAATTGTTTGCTGATATGACAGCAGAAGAAGTACAGCAAGCGATTCGCTTTATGCACAGATTAGATAATGTTCGGGCATCGTTGGAAGAAGCGGTGAGCCAAGAATCTGAAGAAGCCAAACATATTTATATTGAGTTTACGGGCTTACCTGAAAAAGAAAAATAAACCTGATTTAATGGCGGTTTAGTTTTCTCTCAATCCTAATCCACTGGCGCACATTGGCATTATGTTCTGCCAATGTTGTGGCAAATGCGTGACCACCAGTACCATCAGCGACAAAATAAAGATAATCGACATCCGCAGGGTATGCTGTGGCTCTTAAGCTTCCAGCACCTGGGTTGCAAATGGGTGTGGGTGGAATACCGTTGCGGGTATAGGTGTTCCAAGGTGTATCCGTTCTTAAATCTTTGCGTCTGATGTTGCCGTTAAATGACCCTTGTGTGCGATACATGCCATAAATGACTGTGGGATCCATTTGCAAACGCATGTTTTTGCTCAAGCGATTATGAATCGCAGCCGATACCCATACGCGCTCTTTAGGCAAAGCAGTCTCTTTTTCCACAATGGATGCCATGATGCGATTGCGTTTGATTTGCTCTTCATCCCAGCCTTTTTCTTGGGCAAGTGTTGCCTCAACTTTGGCGCGAGCATTATACATTTGCTGCAATATTTCTTTCGGGTTGATGGGTTTGTTGTACATATAAGTTTCAGGTAGAAAAAGACCTTCAGGCTCGCCATTACCAATGATATTTTTGAGTGCATGTTGCCAGTCTTGGTGTGATGTTTGTGTTTTTTCTGCCAGCAAGTTAAGCATTTCATCCGTGCGTAAACCTTCGGGAATGGTCACCTTAAATTGTAAGACTTTACCTTGGGTGAGTATGTTCAACACATGGGGCATATTCAGTGTGTCAGAAAAATGATAAAGCCCTGGTTTGAGCATGGATGCCTGTCCAGATAGTCGCGTGTACCAAGAAAATAGGCTTGCTGATGAGATAACCTTGTGCGCTTCTAAAATGCTTGCAATGCGTTTGCTGGATGCACCATTGGGGATTTCAATGTCTTGGGGTGAAACCTTATGTTGTTGGTTGATTTCAGATTGTATCCATAATGCTGCGCCTGCCAAAGCCAGTAGCACAACGGCGAATATGATAAAAACTTTCTTCTTCATAACCGAACACCTTGTTGCTTTTGTAGGATATGTTGTAAGTCAGCAGTGGAAGGGTGTGATGTATCCAATGTTTTACCGTTGATGCTATGAGCAACCTGCACAAAAGCTCCTGAATTGAGCAATAGCGCAGCTTGGGTTTGCTCTAAAAGGCTCACAGGACATACTTGTGCTTGAATCAAGCCTTGCTCAACCAAGAAATGGCGAACTGTACCTGCCAAAATGCCTTCACCTTCAGGGGTGAGCCATTGATCATCAACAAAGAGTGCAATATTGGCGGTGATACCACCCAGTACCATACCATCTTTGTAAACAAGTGCCGTGTTTGCACCATCTAAATTCCATTTTTGCGATGCACGAAGGGTGAGAGCATAATCAGATGTAAACTTAGCAATTTTGGGCATTAGGGGAAAAGGATATTCAACACCTTGTAAGTGAACTTCAGCCTTTTTAGCTTGAAAAGGTAGGCTTTGAATAAAGATCTTGGGTATGGCTTGCTGCTTTAAACCCCAAGGTGCGTCACCGCCTGAAACCGTTAGTCTAACCAAACAATCCGCACTCTTATCCTTTGCTGCGTTTAAACATTGTTGCAAAATCTGTTGTTGGTTCGTCAAAACAATACCAAAGCATTGCAAGCCTTGTTGCAGCCGCTGCCAATGATAATCCCATGCGAATATTGAACCATCAAGCACACGGAAAGTCTCAAAGCAGCTTTCAGCATAACTTAAACCACGGTCTAAGCCTTCAACATATTGGATGTTCAAATCATCTGCCATGGGCAAAGCTTACACAGAATCTACCCATCACGCATCAAGGCGGATACACTTTGCCCATGAAAATTCGATTAGAACAATGTGTGCCGCGTGTAGGCGATATTATAAACAATACACAACTTGTTTGCCGAGCTATGGGCGCAGCGGCACAACAACACTTTCATTTGTTGGTGTTTCCTGAATTGGTGGTGACGGGTTACCCACCAGAAGATTTACTGTTTCGATCTTCTTTTATGGATGAAGTCGACAAAGCGGTGCAGCATATCATCAGACAAAGCAAACAAACTATTGTGGTGTTTGGTGCGCCAAGACGCGATGGAAATCATTTAAAAAATAGTGCTTTTATTGCCTTTCAAGGTCAACTGATTGCCACTTATGATAAACAATGTTTACCCAACTATGGTGTGTTTGATGAGCAACGTTATTTTGTTGCAGGCAATGGTCAACATGCGGTTGTGAAGGTTGATGGTTGGTCGATTGGCTTGGGTGTTTGCGAAGATTTATGGCATGATGCTTTGGCACAAAAGCAAGCCAAGCAAAGTTGTGATGTGTGGTTAAATTTGAATGCTTCACCGTTTCATGAAGGTAAACAGCAGCAACGTGAGGCTTTAACTGCCAAGCGAGCCAAGCAGTTTGCTTGCCCTGTGGTGTATGTAAACCCTGTGGGCGGGCAAGATGAAGTGGTGTTTGATGGCGGTTCACATGTTGTCGATGCATGTGGTAATTTAATCTTACGTGCACCATTGTTTGAATCTGTAAGTTGTCATGTGGACTTGGCCAATATTGAATACTCTGTTCAAGATATCCCACATCGCTTGCAGCAGGTATACCAAGCCTTGGTCTTGGGTACAAAAGATTATGTGTTACGCAATGGTAGTCGCCAGGTGGTACTTGGCTTGTCAGGCGGTATTGATTCGGCTTTGACGGCAAAAATTGCAGTGGATGCGTTGGGTAAAGATAATGTGTTGGGGGTTTTGTTGCCATCATCATTTTCCAGTGACCATTCCATCAAAGATGCCCAAGATTTGGTGGATAAGCTTGGTATAGAAAGTATTACACTGCCCATAGCTGAAAGTGTATCTGCGATTGAACATACATTAGCGGATACATTCAAAGTTTGGGGTAAATCAGAACCTGATGTGACCGAAGAAAATATTCAAGCGCGTGCACGTGGTGTGTTGTTGATGGCGATTTCCAACAAAACAGGACGTATGTTGCTCACCACGGGCAATAAGTCCGAAATGGCAGTGGGTTATGCCACCTTGTATGGTGATATGGCGGGTGGTTTTGCTGTGCTTAAAGATGTGTACAAGATGGATGTGTTTGCCTTGTGTCATTATTTGAATCAAGAGCAAGTTGTTATCCCGCAAAACACGATAGACAAACCACCATCCGCAGAGCTGAGGCCAGACCAAAAAGACTCGGATTCGTTACCCGATTATGATGTGTTGGATGCTATTCTTAAAGCCAGCATTGAAGACAGTATGAGTGTGTCTGAAATTTCAGCACTAGGTTATGATGAAAAAGAGGTTGAGCGTATTGTTCGCCTGCTCAACCTTGCCGAATACAAACGCCGCCAGTCACCACCAGGTATTAAAATTACTGAGCGTGCCTTTGGGCGCGATAGACGTTACCCAATTACGCATGCTTTTAATGATGTTTAGAAAGCTTTTAATTTTGCTGAATTTAGAACCCCTTGTTTGACAAGGGGAGGGTAGCTCTTATAGTGCCGCTCGCTGTGACATGCAGTGACACTAAAATAACCTTGCTTTGAACGCGCCTAAAAATGTTTCGAAGCAACGATTATCAGAAGATAATCATACCAAGAGGAGCGCTATGTATTACGAAACAGTATTTATCGTAAACCCTGATATTTCTCAGGAAAATACCGAAATCATGACCAATGAATTGGTCGATAAAATTGAAAAAGATGGAGCCCGTATCGTGAAACGCGAATACTGGGGATCTCGTCCACTTGCTTATTCTATCCAAAAACGTAACCGTGGTCATTACACGTTGCTTGTCACTGATGGTGCTGGCGATGTGTCTAAAATGATTGATGAAACTTTACGCTTGGATGAGCGTGTTCTACGCTTCTTAACAACAAGTATCACTGAATTGTCTAATGACCCTTCGCCGTTGTTGCGTCGCCGTGTTGTTGCTTCTGAAGATAGCAAGACAGAAGAAAACAAAGCGGAAACTAAAAACAAAGAAGAAACTAAAAAGAAAGAAGAAGTCGCCGTGGAAGTTGAAAGTAAATCTGAGGAAAAATCTGAAGGCTAATCATGTTGTGCTTCATGGTGTCGTTGCAGACATTCATGATCGCTGGATGCCTGATGGAAGCCTTGCTATTGTTGCATCTTTGATTGTTGACCGCCCACATTTAGGGCAGAAACGAGCAACGATGATAGATGAGCAACCCATGCCGCTACGCGCAGAAGGTGAGTATGCTGAAAGGCTGCTGAAGCTCGAAGGACAGACTATTTATGTTCAAGGTGAGCTTCGCCGCCGTTATTATAGTCGCGATGGGCAGCAGCGTTGGGGTCAGGTTGAAGTTTGGGTGAATGATATAACATTTCAGAAGATTGAGGAGAATAAGAATGAGTGAAGAAAATACAGTAAAAAAAGAAGCAGCACCCGCTACACGAACAGATGCTCGCCCTGCGCGTACTGATGGAGCGCGTCCTGCGCGCCCACAACGTCGTGGTCCTGGTGGACGTGGTGGAAAATTCCAGCGCCGTCGTAAGTTTTGTAAATTCTGTGCAGATACAAGCCTAACCGTTGATCACAAAGATCCCGTGCTTTTAGCGCAATTTATTTCAGAGCGTCATAAAATCATTCCGTCTCGTGTGACAAGCACTTGTGCAAAACATCAGCGTCAATTAACAACTGCGATTAAACGCGCACGTGTATTGGCATTGTTGGCATTCACACCTTTACATCACAAGTAATTAAATCATGAGTCAAGAACCTTTACCTCAAGGCATAGCCATGCCTAAAGTGCTTGACTTGTTTTTAACCAACCGTGTGCTTTGTGCTGTGTTGTCAGTGTTTATGCTCACTTCGGCATATTGGTTTAATGTACTGTTTGGTAACTTAGGGTTCATTGCACTTATCTTTTTATTGGTTGGTGTGTTGCTACATCTTGCAGTTCCCAGCTTGTTTGCTTTGATAAGTTTAGGTGGTGGATCCAAATTTGGCTTACAAACAGGAGCTATTGCAGGCGGACTATTACTTCTTATTTTATCTGGAAGTATGGGTGTCGTTGTTGTTTTTATGCTGCTGTTTGTACTCCTCCCTATTGTTGTCGCACGAACGATGCAGCGCAAAGGTTTGGGGCAGGCAGGTTGGATTTTGGCTTTGGTGATGTTTATCGGTTTTGCGACTGCAATGTTGTTCAATGCGGGTCCAGAAGGTATGGAGTTGTTGGTGCAACAGCAGTTCAAACCTGTGTTTGATGAAATGCTTGCAGGTATTCCACCTGAAGCAAAATCAGACCTTGCTTCGATGCAAAGCTTACAAGCGACAATGGTTAGCGTTTTCCCAGGACTCTTTATCTTGGGGCTGTGGTTCGTTTGGTGGACAGGTCTTATGTATGCGCGAAATGTTGCGCAGAAGTATGGTTTTTACCAAGGTGATGGGCGCGATACTTTAAGTTTTGCTTTGCCCAATATTGTTGCTTACGTACTCTTGCTTTTTCTTGCTTTTGCAAACTTGGCAACTGGAAATTTACAATATTTAGCTTTAAGTGGTGTGATTGTATTGGCAGGTCTGCTGGCGGTGCAAGGTGTGATGGTTGTTCATGCATGGCTGAAAAGTCGGGAAATGATCAATACCATTGTTGTGATGTACATAATGTTGTTTTTTTGGTCCTTTGTGGTGGTGGTTTTCACGCTCATTGGACTACTTGATATGTGGTTTAATTTTCGTCGAAAGTTGATTTCGGCAACAGGAGAAAAATGATGGAATTAATTCTTTTGGAACGTGTAGAAGGACTTGGTAACGTTGGTGATGAAGTTAAAGTTCGTGCTGGATATGGTCGCAACTTCCTTCTTCCGCAACAAAAAGCTGTGCCTGCAAATGCAGGGAATCGTAAAGTATTTGAACGTCGCCGTTCAGTATTGGAAGAGCAGCAGCGAAACGTGTTGGAAACAGCGCAGGTTGCAGCAGAAAAAATGTCTGCTTTGGATCTGACAGTGACCCGTGCGACTTCCGATGGCACACACTTGTATGGTTCAATTGGTGCAAATGAATTGGCTGAGCTGGTTAATCTGGAAGGCTTTGATGTTGCACGTCGTGACATTTTACAAGATGAGCCAATCAAAGCGGTAGGTGATCAAACATTCCGTGTTCGTTTACACCCTGATGTGGTTGCAACGATTAAAATCGTTGTGGAAGCTGAAGCGACTTGATTGATGAGGGAAGGATATCGCCGCGTGAATTAGATTTGCGCGAGCGAGTTCCTCCTCATGCTCGTGATGCTGAGTGTGCAGTATTGGGCGGAGTTATGCTCGATCCAGAGGCGTTAGAGCGACTTGAAGGTATTTTATTGCCCGATCATTTTTATGTGGCAGCCAATGGTTATATTTTTAATGCGATTCAATCACTAGCGGGTCAAAATAATCCTGTTGATGCACTCACAGTCAAAGACTATTTAGAGCGTTCTGGTGAATTGGAACAATGTGGTGGTGAAGCCTATCTTGGCGACTTGATTTCACTTATCCCAACGTCTGCCAACGTACGTTATTACGCTGAAATTGTGCGTGAACGTGCGATTCTTAGGCAGCTGCTGAAAGTTTGCAGTAAAATATCTCAGGAAGTTTATGAAAACCCCATTAAACCTGTGGGTGAACATTTGGATGCTTCCGAATCGCAAATCCTTGCAGTATCTGAAAGCTTTACGAAAACCAAACCCACATTTCAAGGTTTGAAAGAGCTGATTCAAGAAGGTTATCAAGAGCTGCAGCGCCGCTATGAAGACCAACGTAAAATTACAGGTATTGCCACAGGTTTTACAGACTTGGATGAAAAAACGGCAGGTTTGCAACGTGGTGACTTGATTGTTATTGCTGGTCGCCCAAGTATGGGTAAAACAGCATTTGTGATGAATTTAGCACAGAATGCTGCCATTCGTGACGTAGAGAAAAATGTTGTTGCTGTATTTTCTTTGGAAATGTCTGCGCAACAAATTGGTATGCGCTTGTTGGCTGCAGAATCCCGAGTGGATATGTCTAAAATGCGTACGGGTAGTTTTGCCAGCGATGATTGGCGCAAGCTTGCCTCAGGTACAGGGAAACTTTCTGAAGCGGCCATCTTTGTTGATGATACACCCAGTATTTCAGTGCTTGAAGTGCGTTCCAAATGTCGTCGTTTAAAACGAGAGCAAGGACGTTTGGACTTGGTGCTGATTGATTATCTTCAGTTGATGACAGGCAATGCCAATGCAGACCGCAAAGATTTAGAAATCAGTGAAATGACGCGCTCGCTCAAGGGGTTAGCCAAAGAGTTGGATGTTCCGATTATTATTTTGTCTCAGCTTAACCGTTCATTGGAATCACGCGCAGATAAACGCCCCATGATGTCTGATTTGCGTGAATCGGGTGCAATTGAGCAAGATGCTGATGTGATTATGTTTATTTACCGTGATGAGGTTTATAATCAGAAGCCTGAAAATGAAGGTATTGCTGAAATTATCATCGCCAAGCAACGTAATGGTCCGATTGGTACAACACGACTTACCTTTTTAAAAGAGTTTACCCGTTTTGAAAACTTCTCTAATGGTGACCATTCAGGATTTTAATCGTTCAAGTTGATGATACCTAAGTTGGTGGCTTCAAAGACCGCTTCAGAGCGTGACTTGACAGCTAATTTTTTATAAACACTTCGGATATGTGTGCGAATGGTGTTGGAAGATACGTCTAGTATGCCAGCAATTTCATCGTAGCTATAGCCTTTAGCAATCCACTTTAAAACTTCATGTTCACGAGGGGTTAGTGGATTTTTGATGTTGACTTTGATGTGTTGAGTGGGGTTGAAACGTTTGAGTAGAAAGCGCGCCACTTCTGGGCTAATAGCAGACTCTCCTCGCATCAGAGTCATGATCGCTTCACTCAGCTCTTCAAAAGCTTGGCGTTTGAGTAAGTAGCCACTTGCACCTGCTTCCAATGCTTCCACCACATGCTCTTCATCAGCGTACATTGTTACCACTAAAACTTCAATATTGGGATACAAGCGTTTGGCTTCGCGAATCACCTTGACACCATGACCATCAGGCAAACCTAAATCTGAAATAAGAATATCAGGTTGATGTTTTTCTAGCGAGATTAAAGCTTCTTGGCAGCTACTAACAGCAGCCACCAGCTTGAGTTGTGGATGCATTGCAATGGCTGCCGCCAAATGATCGCGGGCAGGCTTTTCATCTTCAAGCAATAGAGCTGAATACATGGCTGGCAATGGCATGGTTAATGGATTAGCTGTTGGGTTTGAATGTTGGATCAAAATGCTTGTTGAGGTATGCAATAATATCATTGGACTCATACATCCAAATGACCTTTCCATCTGCTTCAATACGCAAACAAGGAACTTTAGCCGCACCACCTTCTTGCTCCAAGGTGTTACGATGTTCTCCACCACGAACTTGAGCATCGCGATATTCCATAGGCAAATTAAGGCGGCGAATATGGCGACGGACTTTGATGCAAAAAGGGCAGGTAAAATATTGGTATAATGATAACTTTTGCACTTCGGTATTAACTTTTTCTTGCTCTTCTGAACTTCGCTTCACTTTGGAAGGGGTGGTGAGATAGCTAACCAATGCCATTAATCCACCTATACCTTCACGAAAGATCTTCAGTAATACTTTTTTAATCATAGCCGGTGTGTACTCCTATGGTTGCCGACTTTAACGGTAAAGAAGTATAATATCATTACTTTTTATAAAGCGTATGATGTTTGACAAATATACTTTAATTTATATGGTGACAAACCTTTTTACGATACATGGTCAGGAGATAAACAATGGCATCCACACAAGATATTTCATGTTATTCACCAGGTTTGGCGGGTATTCCCGTTGCAGAATCAGGTGTTTCCACCATAGATGGGCAAAAGGGTGTGCTTGCATACCGTGGCATTGATATTGAAGAGTTGGCAGAAAAATCTTCCTTTGAAGAAACATCATACCTTTTGATTTATGGGCATTTACCTTCTCAAGATGAATTGGCGAGTTGGGATGATGAATTGCGTCATCATCGTCGCATCAAATTTCGCATTCGGGATATGATGAAGTGTTTCCCCGAATCGGCACATCCTATGGATGCACTTCAGGCGTGTGTGGCGGTTTTGGGTATGTATTACCCGATGGAAAAAGGTTTGAACCAACAGCTTGGCGAAGATGAAATTCGCGAGGTTTATTTGCGACTCATTGCCAAGTTGCCCACCATTGTTGCGGCCCATGCGCGAATGCGAAAAGGGGACGACCCGATTCAACCGCGTGATAATTTAAGCCATGCGGCCAACTTTTTGTACATGTTGACGGGTGATGAGCCAAGCCCACTTGCCGAGCGCATTATGGATGTAGCATTGATTGTTCATGCTGAACACACCATGAATGCCAGTACCTTTTCAACTATCGTGGTGGCATCATCACAAGCAGACCCTTATTCATCCATCAGCGCGGCTGTTGGCTCTTTATCAGGTGCATTACATGGTGGGGCGAATGAAGATGTGTTGCATATGCTCGATGAAATTGGCACGTTGGCCAATGCTGAAAGTTATTTAAAAAGCAAGCTTGCCAATAAAGAAAAAATTGCAGGTTTGGGGCATAGGGTTTATAAAACCAAAGACCCGCGCGCTACCTTGTTGCAAAAATTATATGGTGATTTAACCAAAGAGTTGGGCGAAGATCCAACCTATGAAATTGCCAAATATATTGAGCAATTTTCTAAAGAAACATTAGGCAAAAAAGGTGTCTGCCCCAATGTGGATTTCTATTCAGGCATTGTTTACCGCAAGCTTGGTATTGATACAGATTTATTCACACCAATTTTTGCTGTTTCGCGTGTTTCAGGTTGGTTGGCACACTGGCGTGAGCAGTTGGCTGATGGCCGCATTTATCGCCCGATGCAAATTTATAATGGCGTATCGAACCAGAATTATACACCCATTGAGAAGCGCGGCTAGGGGTCTCTTGGGTGTAAGCTATAGTAGTTCAGGAATTGACTACCGATATTGCGTCATCCTCGTGAAGGCGGGGTTCCATATTTTTTTAACTGATGTTACGCACCTATTCCTCGGAAGTGAGGCTTTAGCCTCGCCCAACTCAGGCTATGATAAGAGACATCTTTCCTAAATAACGTGATTCTCTTATTGGTTATTAACCCTACCTCAGATACACGGTCTGTGTATGATGTATGCATCATGAAACCCTACAAAGAAATCATCCACTGTAAGCCTCAAAAATTTTTGCGTATGACAGGAATAACGCAAAAAAACTTTTCAGATTTATATGATAAAATAAAGCAACATATTGAAAATGAAAAGAAGCTTAACCCTCTGAAAAGGCGCGGTCTGAAAAGTTCTAGAGTATCATTGCAAGATTGTATCTTGTTAGCACTTTACTATATTCGCCACTATCCAACCTTTCAAGTTCTTGGCAATATTTTTGGAATACAAGAGTCCTACTGTCACAAGGTATATAGCCGTTATCTGAGGATCATAGCTAACGTTGAAAAACTTCCTAGTCGACTAGATCTTATTGATAATAAAAGGAAACATTGATTGTAGATGTATCAGAACAACCCATAGAGCGTCCTGTAAAACATCAAAAACAATATTACTCAGGCAAGAAAAAAGCCATACGATTAAAGCTCAAATCATAGCTTGCGCTACAACAGGAAAGGTTTTATCGGTTGTTTGTGCAAAAGGGAAAAAGCATGACTTCAGCGTATTTAAAGAAAGTCGCCTTCCTATTCACCCAAATTCTAAACTCTTAGCTGATTCAGGCTATCAAGGGCTTAAAAAATATCATGAGAACTCCATGACACCGATAAAAAAACAGAAAGGAGTTGAGCGTTCAAAGGAAGATAAGAGCTTCAATAAATCCTTATCAAAGAAGCGTATTCTCATTGAAAACATTAACCGATTTTGTAAAATATTCAGAATAGTCAAAGAGGTATATCGGGGGAAACACAAAAACTATGGCTTAAATTGGCGGGTCGTGGCGGCTTTAGTCAATATGAGATATGGGTTTATTTAGGAAAGATGTCTAAGGCTTACATTGAGCGGGTAACTTTTTTTAAAAAAATGATTTAAAATTGATGTCGGATGATGTTTGTTCTCATCATATTGAATAAAAATAGCCTTTTATGACCGAATCATTTAGCCATTTAATGAAAATTACGGTATCGATTTTCAACTTTTTGCTTAAGTTGGTTGTAGATTGAAATTCGTAGGATAATCAGAATCGTGATGTATATCCTTATCTCATTGATTTATACTTACATTGAGCGGGTATCTTTTTCTAAAAAAATGATTTAAAATTGATATCGGATGATCTTTGTTCTCATCATATTGAATGAAAACAGCCTTTTATGACCGAATCATTTAGCCATTTAATGAAAATTACGGTATCGATTTTCAACTTTTTGCTTAAGTTGGTTGTAGATTGAAATTCGTAGGATAATCAGAATCGTGATGTATATCCTTATCTCATTGATTTATAAGGATAAAATAACCAAGAAAACGATAAAGCATACCCGCTCAATGTAAGTAAGGATTTCGCCTGATTCTCAAATCTATTGCACCTGCTACAAGAGGGCGAGGCTAAAGCCTCACTTCCAATAAGAGCCTATTAATTTACTCCCTCATTCCCACGCTGAAGTATGGGAACGAAGAATTACAAAGGTTCAAGATGCTGGGTGCGTAACATCAGTTTTTAAGATATAAGCTTGGGTGGATGCCCGATAAAAGAACTCGGGCATGACGGTAAATCAATTCATGATTCACTATATGAGTTGGTGATATGTTGAATTAAACCGACAACAAAATTTGCTTTATCCTGAGTTTCTAGCTTGGTCACATGTTTAGCCGTGATATAATGACCCGAAGCATGATTTGCCCCCATGTTGGAAATGTCGTTGGCAACGATGGCATCCACACCTTTGCGTGATAACTTATCTTTGGCAAATTGAATATGATTCTCACTTTCCGCAGCAAAGGCAATCACTTGATGCGGTCGCTTATCCATATTGGCAACGGCTTGAATAATATCAGGGTTTTCGATGAGTTCGACTTGAATACGACCACTTCCCTGGCGTTTTAATTTCTTCTGCAAAGGGTTTGCAAAACGAAAGTCACTTACTGCTGCTGTCCCCACAAACACATCCGCACCCTGTGCCGCAAGTAAACAAGCATCCAACATCTGCGCTGCACTTTCTACTTCCACACGTTGCACACCCTGCCTTGTTCTTGGTGCACCTTTACCCGCAATCAAACACACTTTTGCACCTTGAACCGCTGCCGCATCAGCCAATAATGCACCTAAAGAACCCGAAGCACGGTTGCTCATGGTGCGAACCGCATCCCAAGCCTCAACCGTAGGCCCTGCATTGATGACCCAATATTGCCCTGCCAAGGTTTGTTCGGTTAACAAAGGCAACAATGCTTGAACAATGCTTTCAGGCTTTGCCAAACGCCCCGCACCTTGCTCACCACATGCCAGCTCACCTGCAACAGGCTCAATCACAGTATAACCACGTTCTCTCAAGTCACTAATATTGCGTTGTGTTGCATCTTCCAACCACATGGACACATTCATGGCAGGTGCTATCAACACAGGTTTTTCATTCGCCAATATCAGTGTAGTCAATAAATCATCGGCAATGCCATGTGTCATTTTTGCCAAAAGGTTGCTCGTTGCAGGCGCTAACACCACTGCATCTGCCCAGCGCACCAGTTGAATATGCCCCATGCCATGCTGTTCTGTGAGGTCGAACAAATCCATATGTACCTTGTTGCCCGATAAAGCTTCAAAGGTAAGTGGTGTGACAAATTCAGTTGCCGACTTGGTCATCACCACCTGCACTTCGGCACCTTGTTTCATCAGCAAACGCATCAACTCCACAGCACGGTACACAGCAATGCCGCCACCTACGCCAAGTAAAATGCGTTTGCCTTGAAACGGCATGATTAAGCTTGCAGCTCTTGCAAACGTGCCAACACCTTAGACACATGTTCGGGTACGCGCACCTTACGCCAAGCTTCAACCACCACACCTTCAGGGCTGATAATAAAGGTCGAACGCTCAATACCCATATATTTTTTACCATAATTCATCTTTTCTTGAATCACATCAAAAGCTTTACAAAAGGCTTCATCACCATCAGAAATCAAAGGGAAGTTTAAACTTTGTTTCTCAGTAAACCCTGCATGTGATTTGATGGAATCACGACTTACACCCACAATTTCGGCATCTGCCGCACTAAAGTCAGGCAAAGCATCCCTGAACTCGCATGATTCTGTGGTGCAACCTGATGTATTGTCTTTCGGGTAAAAATAAACAATCGCCCATTTACCCAGTTTATCCGCCAACTTAAATTTGGCCTCAGGGTAAATATCGACTGCCAAATCAAGTGGTGCTTTATCCCCTACATTTAATGTGTAATCAGTCATTGTTTCACCTCTACGTACTTTTTGCGTACACTATGCGGCAAACCGTAACCCAAGGACAGAAAAAATGCAGCAACAGACCATCAAGATTCAACCCAAAGCAGTATTCCTCGCTGAACCACGCGGCTTTTGTGCTGGTGTTGAGCGGGCGATTGAAATTGTGGAACGCTCCATTGAGGTGTTTGGCGCACCTGTTTATGTGCGTCATGAAATCGTGCATAATAAACATGTTGTTGAGGATTTAAAGACCAAAGGTGCAGTTTTTATCAAAGGTGTTTCCGATGCTCCTGATGGTGCGGTGCTTATTTTTTCAGCGCATGGCGTAAGCAAAGCAGTGCAAGAAAAAGGCAAGCAACGTGGTTTACGTGTCATTGATGCCACTTGCCCCTTGGTGACTAAGGTACATTTGGAATTATTGCGTCATTATGCCAATGGCGATCAAATCATACTGATTGGACATGCAGGGCATCCCGAAGTGGAAGGCACGATGGGGCAAGCACCTGAAGGTGCTGTCTTGCTGGTTTCTGAGCCTGAAGATGTGGTATCATTACAAGTCAAAGATGAGAATAAACTTGCTTTTGTTACGCAAACTACATTAAGTGTGGATGATACCAAAGATGTGATTGCAGCACTTCAAGCAAGGTTTCCTGTTATCCAAAGCCCGAAGAAAGAAGACATCTGTTATGCCACCAGTAATCGACAAATGGCGGTCAAAGATTTAGCTAAGGTGTCTGATTTGATTTTGGTCGTAGGTTCGCCCAACTCATCCAACAGCAATCGTTTACGAGAGGTTGCCGAAAAAGAAGGGTGCGTGGCGTATTTGATTGAAAATGCACAAGCCATCACCGCAGATATGCTGAAAGATAAAGTCAATATCGGTGTAACGGCTGGTGCATCAGCACCCGAAGTATTGATTCAAGAAGTGATTGATTTACTTTCAGGGCATGATAAAAATATTGTTAGCACCCGCGAAACAGTCAAAGAAGATGTGCATTTTAGTATTCCAAGAGAGTTGAAGGTATAAATGATGAATCAAGAACCGATGAAACAAGCAGAAATTAACTTAACGCCCGCAGCAGTTTCTCAATTTGAGAAAAAACTAAACGAAGCTGGTAAACAAGCCGTGCGTTTATCCTTACGCGAAGCAGGTTGCTCTGGTTTGGAGTATATACTTGATTTTGAAGATCAAGCCTCAGAAGGTGATTTGGCAGCTGAGTTTGATGGTTTAACCATTTATATTGCCGAACAATTTTATGATCATGCCATCAAAGGTTTAGAGATTGACTATCAAGAAGATATGATGTCATCCTCATTTGTATTTAGAAATCCCAATAAAAAAGGCGAATGTGGTTGTGGAAAATCCTTTTCGGCTTAAGGATTTAATGCTCCATAACTGATGTGACGCACAATATCAAAAGTCTGTCATTCCCACGCAAGAGAGCGAGTAAAATAAGACACAGAGGTATGATAGGAGGTGTGTGCTTATCCACCGAAAGGTAAAAAGCGTTTTAAATGGCATGCTTTGCATTGAACAAAAACAGATTTGGAAAATATACGCATCCACTTTGATCGCTTTAAACTTACATTGAGCGGGTATGCTTTATCGTTTTCTTGGTTATTTTATCCTTATAAATCAATGAGATAAGGATATACATCACGATTCTGATTATCCTACGAATTTCAATCTCACAACTTAAGCAAGTTGAAATCGATACCGTAATTTTCATTAAATGGCTAAATGATTCGGTCATAAGGCTGTTTTCATTCAATATGATGAGAACAAAGATCATCCGATATCAATTTTAAATCATTTTTTTAGAAAAAGATACCCGCTCAATGTAAGTTTAAACGGTGAAAACGCAATGATTGACACTTAGAGCATTCCAAGTGACCAAGAAGAGACCATGTTGTGGTTTCCTCTATGATTTCTTGCTTTTTTTGTGACTGGTTCATACCAATATCCTCCTTTTTTATTTGAAAGTGATGTGTGTCACGAATGATCGAGAAAGATTATATAGCCTGTATTAAACTTGTTGGCAATGAAAAGATGAATATTTGTCATTTTCTTCAATAGAGCGTGGCGAATAAAGGGTAGGTAAGGTTGGGCAAAAGATAGCAAATGAGAAGATGAATGTTTTTTAAGTTGCATGATGGGAGTAGTCGTAGTTGTATTCTGCATATGTTTGGTGGAAAATATGATTAAAACAAAAAACCTAACCAAGATCTATGGCAATGTTGCCGCCCTTGATGATATTAATTTAAACATCAAAAGTGGCGAAGTGACTGTTATTTTGGGTGGTTCGGGATCAGGTAAAACGACGTTACTTCGTTTGCTGGCAGGCTTGGAAACACCAACATCAGGTTCAATTATGTTTGCCAATGAAGATTTGGCAAAAATTAGTCAAAAGCGTTTGTATGAGTTACGTTTGCATGTGGGTATGTTGTTTCAATATTCAGCATTGCTTAACTCTTTAACAGTGTATGAAAATGTAGCCTTTCCTTTGAACGAACATACCGACCTTGATGATACAATTATTCATACCATGGTCACCATGAAGCTTGAACAAGTGGGATTGCGTGGTTTTGAAGAAATGATGCCCTCACAATTATCAGGTGGTATGGCAAAACGCGTTGCTTTTGCTAGGGCTTTGGCCATGGATCCACAAGTGGTTTTCTTCGATGAACCAACATCAGGTTTAGACCCGATTTCAGCAGGTGTCATTAGTTCGCTTATTCATGAAACCACAGTGAAAACACGCATGACTTCCGTGGTGGTCACGCATGATGTGCAAGCAGGGTTAGATATTGCAGATCATGTGATTCTACTGTGGCAAGGGCGAATTATTGCAGAAGGTGAGGCTGAAAGTGTTCGTCTAAGTAAAGATCCTAGAGTGCAACAATTTATCAAAGGTGAGCCTAACGGGCCGATTCCATTCTCAAGGAGTCAAACTGCATATATTGATGATCTAACGTATAAACCGGGCTGTGTGAGGTTAGATTAATGGTTGATTTCATTGGGAAGTTGGGCAGAAATACGCTTGATGCTATGACTAAGCTTGGTGATGCAACTTTATTTGCTTTAGCAACCTTACGCCTTCTTTTTACCTCACCTTGGCAGGGTAAACATTTTGTGATGCAACTTTATGCTATTGGTGTGGGCTCATTAATTATTATCATTATTACGGGTGCGTTTACAGGTATGGTGCTTGCGCTTCAAGGTTATCATATGCTGGTCAAAGTTGGTACAGAAGCATTGCTTGGTCCTGCGGTGGCATTATCGTTGATTCGTGAGCTGGGGCCTGTGCTGGCTGCTTTGATGTTTGTTGGGCGGGCTGGTTCAAGTATTACCGCTGAAATTGGTATTATGCGCGTCACAGAGCAAATGGATGCCTTGGAAATGATGGCGGTTAATCCGCAAGCTAGGGTGATGTTAACACGGATTATTGCTTGTGCCATTGCTTTGCCTTTGCTGGTTGGTATTTTTGATGTGGTGGGTTTGTTTGCGGGTTATTTGATTGGCGTAGAAATGCTGGGTGTGAATGCGGGTGTTTATATCGGTGAAACGATTGATAAAATTGCTTTAAATGATGTGTTTGCAGGTTTAACCAAGTCGATTTACTTTGGTTTACTGGTGGGGATTATCTGCACATATATGGGGCAGCGAGCGACACCAACCACAGAAGGGGTTGCCAAGGCAACCACGCAAGCGGTGATGTTATGTTCAGTGATGGTTCTGATTTTAGATTATATCATTACATCATTTTACCTTTAGGAGCTTTGAGAAATGCAAAATTATAAAAAAATAGAAATGATTGTAGGTGTGTTTGTTTTGGTTGGCATCATGAGTATTACTTGGTTGGCGGTGAAGCTTGGCGGGGTTGGTGGTATTGGAAGCAAAGGGTATGAATTAACTGCTATTTTTGATGATGCAGGTGGAGTGCGCGAAGGTAGTGATGTACTGCTTGCAGGTGTGATTGTTGGCAAAGTCAGCTCAGTCACGCTTAAAGATAATGAAGAAGCGTTGATGATATTAAATATCTCATCAGAAGTAAAAATTACCTCAGATGCATCAGCCTCAGTGCGAACCAAAGGTTTGATTGGTGAAAAGTTTGTGCGTGTGAATCAAGGGATAGAAGAAGATTTTTTAAGCAACGGTGACGAGTTTGATGATACAGAATCACCGATTAATTTGGAAGACATGATAGGTAAATATATATTCAGTGGAGAAACACCATGATCCCGTTCCAAAAAAGTATCGTCATATTTTTATTGATGTTGGGTTTTTCGTCATGGGCAGGAGCAGAAGAAACAACACCAAAACAAGTGGTTATGAGCACGATTGAATCAATCATTGCTGTATTAGAATCTAGAGAAGACAAAACAACAGTCAATGCTATGGATCGTGAAGGTATTCGCCAAGTTGTGGCAGGTAAATTTGATTACCGTGAAATGTCACGCCGTAGCGTGGGCAAACCATGGAAAAAAATGAATGAAGCTAAAAAAGCTGAATTTACAGAGCTGTTTCGCCAAGTTCTTGAATTTTCGTATGGTAATCAACTGGCAGCATACAATGGACAGAAAGTTGTACTTAAAGATGCTGAATTTAAGAAAGATAAAGCGCGTGTCAAAGGTGCTGTTGTAGATAGTAACAAATCAATTCCTATGGAATACCGCTTGCATCAAACACACTCTGGTTGGCAGGTGTATGATATTAAAATTGAAGGCGTGAGTTTGGTGACAACGTTCCGTAAAGATTTTAAGTCGATTGTTAAAAAACAAGGTATTGATGGTTTGATGGATATTTTAGGCAAAAAAGTTGCTAAATTAAAAGCCAAAGGTTAAATGCTTATATTCGTTTTCTAAGCTTTTCCTTGGTGTAGTTGAATGGTAAAAATTTGTTTGATTCGCAGCTGTCGAATTGTATTGATGTTGATTATTATTGCATTAACATCGATTGTAGCACTTTTTTCTTCTTCCCCAGATATTTCTTTTGTTAAAGCTTATTTTGAACAAAAGATAGGTTCGGCATTGAATACCGACCATGTCAATATTCAATCGGTTAATATGAGCTGGAATTCGGGTCCCGTATTTGATGTTGGAGCTGTCCATATATCATCGAACGCATTCTCGATAGATAATTCTCGCATTATCCTTTCATACTCAATGCCCCAATTGTTTCATGCTGATACCGCTCCTGTTCTTTCACTCACAGGTGGTGTAATCGCATTGAACTTGGATGCTGATGTCGAGAGAGCAAGCCACACCTCCCCAGTGTATATCACAACAAAACTGAATAATGTTCAAATCAATTGGACATACCAAGGTGAAACACAGAAAATATACCATGCTGATGCTGAGATAACACCGTGGGCGACATCCATAACTTTGGATGCATACGGTTTGGCACTCAAGACTCATTGGGATAGTGATGGTTTACCAAAGAAAATAGACCTAAATATCACTAATTTTTCCTACTTACCCCATACTTGGCTAGAACATGCGCAGGGTATGAACGATTTTAAGATAAGTATACAACGTCAAGCCAAGAGTCAATGGGCTTGGCAAAGTGATGTTCAAGCTGATGATGGTTTACTTGCTTTTGATGAAGAAGATATCCGCATTCCATTTGATTCATTGTCATCTCATGGTGATATACAATTGGATATAAGCGAAGGTAATGTAGCCCTTGTTGCCTTTGAAGCTTCTGATTTACAGTGGAAAGATGGCGATAATTTCGGTGTGTTCAAAGCTTTGTGGCAAGAAGATATATTACACATTGAAGCTTTAGATGCTTCAACAGCTATGCCTTTGTTGTGGTCGTGGTTGCGCCCGATTGGCGACGAATTGTTTCATCAGTGGTTGGCAAGTATGAAACATGGTCGAATCAATCAGGTGAGTGCTAATGTGGACTTACCATGGAAAACACCACTGCACGATGCGCCAACATTGCAGAACTTATTGGATATGAAATACCATGTCACAGCGCAAGCACATGATGCAGATATTGCCTTGGGTTTGGAAGGTGATTATCTATATCATATTTCTGCTGACGTATGGGTGGATGAGCAGCAGTTGCAAGCGAAGATTAACCATGCGGAGCTTAATGATGGGCTTGGCATACTCCATGGAGACTATCACATTGCTTGGGATACATTATTGATGGATGTGAATGCAGAAGGGCAAGTTGATGTGGGTTCATTACATACGTGGCTAGATCCTGAATCAGCTGCACCGCTGGTGTGGGGTGATGCTCCAGCTCAGGCTAAAGTATATTTATCATGGGATTTGGATGAAAATGAGCCGCAAGATGTGGTTGTAAGATTAGAACCCATGACAAATCAAGTTTGGCACATTGCACCGCAAGATGTGTCGATAGCAGTTCAAAGTGGTGAAGCAGTTTGGGACTATCAACGGGGTCTAGATTTAAAAAACATGCACATAACCTTGCCGTGGTTAAAGGGGGATTTAACTGCGTTTATTGATAAAAATAAAGGGTGGGTTTTGCAAGATGTCTTGCTTGATGGCTATGCACCCTTGGCAAATTTAACCGATACATTTTCTTTACCTATTGTGAACCCACAAGGGTTAAGCAAAGTTCAGGTTAGTTATGATAAGGGAAAATGGTCGGGTGATTTGGATCTATCTGCCAATGATTGGGATAACTTTATTGGTTTTGATAAGCAAGGTTTAGAAACATTACACCTACCTTTTGTTGGGCATCAAGTTGGTTCTGAAATATTGCCCATACAAATTGATGTGTTCAAGGCAGAGCATAAAAACTTTTCTTTAAAGAGTTCAATTTCTATTGATGAAAACAATATCAACTTTTCTTTTCAAGATATTGTAACACCTGCATTTCAAGGTGATGTGAAGTTAGATATGCCTTTGAATGAAAAGGTGGCATGGCGTATTGAAGTGAATGCTGCATACATGGATAAACCTGTGTTATCCATGTATTTAACAGGAAATGATAATGTAAAGCAATCTCAACGCCCTTGGTCGGTTGTGGCTGATATAGATAAAGTTGTGTGGGAAAATAGCTATGCTGAAAAGGTTAATGTCAGCTTTTCCTCGAATAATAAAAGTTTGGGTAAAATTAAGGTTGATTATTTTTCTTCTCAGGACACCAGCTTAGAGGAAATTAAAGCAGACTTTACTCTGTATGATTTGGGTTTTTATGAATTAAACTTGTTTGAAGCACGGGGGTCAGGTCAATGGTTACAGGCATCAGGATCTGTGAAAACGCAGCCAGATGGCTCTCTACGTTGGCAAGGTTTAGCACTCATGGAAGGCGAGTTTGGTACACTGATGAAGCAAGCAGAGTTGGATAAATTATTTCATGAAGGTGATATGGCGGCTCTGTTTTTAGGGCATGGTGAATACAAAGATGGAGAGCCTTGGTGGCGTGAAATGAAAGGAAGTTTCAAGCTAAGGGTGAATCATGGGCGAATTATGGAAGGTGGAACATTAACGCATTTACTGGCGGCGATGAGTCTTGTTGATTTACCCAAGTATCTGATACTCGATAGGGAGGATGTGGTTGGTGATGGTTTATTGTATGATAAATTGCAAGTTGAAGCTTACTTTTCAAGTAACATACTGAATATTACGCAACTGGGTTTTTTATCTTCAGCTTTAGATGCGGGTGGCACGGGTGAGATTGATTTGAAAGACGGAACAATGGATATTGTGCTCGTGGCGCGACCATGGCAAAATGCTGAAGTCATTATCAGTGAGATTCCTTTGTTGGGTTCAATTTTAACTGGCGAAGATAAAAGTATATTGCGTAAAATATATCATGTTCATGGTTCAGCATCAGATGCAGTCGTAGATGAGATTGGTGCAGCAACAGCAGGTTTACCGTCGGGGGGTTATTTGGAAGACTTGTTCACGCCAAGCAAATGGTTTGAGCCTAAGAAAAAGGTGAGGCTAAGGAATAAGCGTATGCGATTAATTATGTTGGATACCGAAACTACGGGTTTATCACCTTCCAATGGTGATAAAATGGTAGAAATTGGTGCGATTGCGATTGAAAATCGTGATATGAACCAGAATGTAACATTCCATAAGTTTATGAACCCTGGGCGCAAGATTCCTGCTGAAGTGGTGCGTATCCACGGTATTGATGATGCACGAGTGAAAGATGAGCTCCGTTTTGCAGATATAGCGCAAGAGTTTTTGGACTTTATTCAGGGTGGAACATTGGTGATTCACAATGCACCATTTGATTTGGGTTTTATTATGGCGGAGTTGGAAGCCTGTGGCTTGCCCAACATTCATGAAATACCTGTGATTGATACGCTTGCAATGGCGAAGAAACAATTTCCACGGCAACGTAATAACCTTGATGCTTTGTGTGACCGTTTTGAGGTTGAGCGTGGGCATCGAGAGTTGCATGGCGCACTTTTGGATTCGGAATTGCTGGGGCAAGTCTATTTGGGCATGACAGGTGGTCGTCAGTTTTCGTTAGGCATGGATTTGGGTATTAAACCTGCATCAGAATTTGTGCGGCTTCCATCGGCTGTGCGTAGCCAAACAGAAAAAAGTGAGACAGCAGCGTTGGTTAGACGCGATGCTATCAATATTCGAAGTGAAGATTTGCAACGTCATCAAGCTTTGATGCAGCGTATCGCCAAAGAAAGTGGTGATGCAGCTTTATGGAAGGAGAGTTAATTTATGTTTATGCCCAGCCCAATTATGATGGTGTGTGCAGGCAATATTTGCCGCAGCCCCTTTGCTGAATTTTATATGCGCCAAGCTTTGGCAGAAAAGGGTATCGAAGGTGAAGTGTTTAGCCGAAGTTTGCTGATGATTCAAGGTAAAGGTGTACCTGAATCTGGATTAAAAGTTGGTTTAGAGTTTGGTGTAGATATGAGCACGCACCTATCCAATGCCTTGCTAGCTCCAGATATGGATAGGGCAGGACTGGTGTTGGTGATGGAGCCTGACCAGCGGGCGCATTTGATGAAAAAGAAACCTGAACACATTGGCAAAGTAATGCTGTTATCCCAACCATGCGGTGGAAAAATCATTGATGACCCTATGGGCAGGTCAGAAGAAACATTTCAACGTGTTTATGGTGAGATTGCGACATGTGTGGATACTTGGGTATCTCGTTTTTGAACAAGGCATAAAAAAAGACCGCACATGGCGGTCTTTTTGCTTCATTCGTTGAATCGGTGTATGACGGTTTAACGCGGTAAACCTGTTTCACCCATAAGGAATGTATCCACGGACGCAGCGCATTGTCTACCTTCACGAATTGCCCAAACAACTAGTGATTGACCACGGCGCATATCACCTGCAGAGAAAACTTTATTCAAGCTTGTTTTATAGTCATCCATATTCGCGGAGACATTGCCTCGAACATCTTTGGCGACAGCTAGTTCTTCAAGCATACCTTCATGAACTGGATGAACAAAACCCATAGCGAGGAACACAACATCCGCTTTGAGGGTAAATTCAGAACCTTCAATCTCCGTCATCTTCCACTGCCCACTATCATCTTGTGACCAATCCACACGGGCGCAAACAATACCTGTGACTTGCCCATTCTCACCAATAAAACGTTTAGTGGTCACAGCAAAGTCACGCTCACATCCTTCTTCTTGTGAAGTGGATGTGCGCATTTTCATGGGCCAGTCAGGCCATGTCACCAGTTTGTTGGGTGTTTCAGGTGGTGCTGGCATAATTTCAAGTTGGGTAATAGATGCTGCACCATGACGGTTGGATGTGCCTATGCAATCCGAACCTGTATCACCACCACCAATAACGACCACATGTTTACCTTTGGCTGAAATAAATTCATCTTCAGGAATGTCATCGCCAAGCACACGCTTGGTGTTTTTGGTGAGTAGCTCCATCGCAAAATTAATGCCAGTGAAATCACGACCTTCAATCGGTAAGTCACGCGGTTTTTCAGCACCACCTGTCAAAACAACAGCATCAAACTCAGCGAGCAATGATTGGGCAGGAGTATCCACGCCAATATGTTGGTTGACACGGAACTCAACACCTTCAGCTTCCATCTGCTGCATACGACGGTCAATTACGGCTTTATCAAACTTAAAGTTTGGAATGCCATAACGCATCAAACCACCAATGCGATTTTCTTTTTCAAAAAGAACAACATCATGACCCACGCGCGCCAATTGCTGCGCACATGCCATGCCCGCAGGACCTGAACCAACAATAGCAATCTTTTTGCCTGTTTTTTTCTCGGCGATTTCAGGTTTTATCCAGTCATTTTCAAAACCCTTTTCAACAATTGCCAACTCAATGTTTTTGATGGTGACTGCATCACCAATCAAATTAACCGTGCAAGCTTCTTCGCAAGGTGCTGGACAAATGCGACCTGTAAACTCAGGGAAGTTATTGGTGGAGTGAAGCACATCAAGGGCTTCTTGCCATTGCGAGCGGTAAACCAAATCATTCCAATCAGGGATGATATTATTCACAGGGCAACCATTGTGACAAAAGGGGATACCACAATCCATGCAACGCGCACCTTGCGTTTTTAAATCATCATCCGATGGTAGCTTTGAAAACTCTTTGAAATGAACCACACGTTCTGCAACAGGTGCGTAGCTTAGGTTTTGACGTTCAAATTCTTTGAACCCTGTTGGTTTACCCATGAGTCGTCTCCTCAGATACTGCTTTTGTTTTGCGCTCTGCAAGAGCGCGTTTGTAGTCTACTGGCATCACTTTGATAAACTTGCCAAGTGAATCATCCCAGTTGTCCAAAATTTCTTTACCACGCGCTGAGTTGGTGTAATGCACATGGCGAGAAATCATATTGAACAATGTTTGCGCATCATTTTGGTCAATGCTGTGCTCAATATTTAATGATTCATTCGCACTGCTTTCTGATGCCGAACCTTCAACCTTTTCCAAAGCAACTTGCGCTTTGTTGCAGCGGCTTTCAAATGCACCATTCGCATCATACACATACGCCATGCCGCCCGACATACCTGCGGCAAAGTTACGCCCTGTTTCACCCAAAATCGCAATCGTGCCACCTGTCATATATTCGCAACCATGGTCGCCCACGCCTTCAACAACAGCGACAGCACCAGAGTTGCGCACGGCAAAACGTTCGCCTGCAATACCATTGAAGTATGCCTCGCCATCAACTGCACCAAACAAAACTGTGTTACCCACGATACTGTTTTCTTCGGCTTTGATAGGTGTTTCTTCTGGTGGGCGAATACTGATGCGACCACCTGACAAACCTTTACCCACATAATCATTACCAATACCGACAAGGTTGATGAATACACCACGCGCAAGCCATGCGCCTAGCGATTGCCCAGCCGTACCCTTGGCATTAATTACGATGGTATCTTCAGGTAAACCAGCATGACCATATTTTTTGGCAACTTTGCCCGAAAGCATAGTGCCGAAGCTACGGTCAACATTGCAAATATCGGTATTAATGATAACGGGTGTTTTGTTTTCAAGTGCTGATTTTGCTTCAGCAATAAGTTTGTTATCAATGAGTTTATCCAAGCCATGGTCTTGTGCTTGGTTATGTGATTTATTGTCTTCAGATTCTACTTGGTGGAAGATTGGGGATAAATCAATGCCTTCAGATTTCCAATGACGAACAGCATCATCAGTGTCCAACATATCCACACGTCCAACCATGTCATCAAAAGTTCTAAAACCAAGTTCAGCCATGATTTCACGGGTTTCTTCAGCGACATACATGAAGTAGTTGACCACATCTTCAGGTTTACCCACGAATTTCTTGCGTAATTCAGCATCTTGTGTGGCGACACCGACTGGGCAAGTGTTGAGATGACATTTACGCATCATCACGCAACCTTCAGCAATCAAGGCAATCGTGCCAAATGCCACTTCATCCGCACCCAATAATGCAGCAATGGCAACATCACGACCTGTACGCATTTGCCCATCAGCTTGCAAACGTGTGCGGCTACGCAAACGGTTCAAGAGTAGTGTTTGCTGGGTTTCAGCCAAACCAACTTCCCAAGCAGAGCCTGCATATTTGATGGATGTAAGCGGAGAAGCACCCGTGCCACCATCGTGACCTGCAATTACCACATGGTCGGCATGAGCCTTGACCACGCCCGCAGCAACCGTACCGACACCAATTTCAGATACCAATTTTACTGAAATATCAGCATCGGTATTGGTGTTTTTAAGGTCGAAAATTAATTGTGCCAAATCTTCAATGGAGTAAATATCATGGTGGGGCGGCGGAGAAATCAAACCCACACCTGGCGTTGAATGGCGCACTTTACCAATACGTTCATCCACTTTGTGACCTGGAAGTTGCCCACCTTCACCAGGTTTCGCACCTTGTGCCATCTTGATTTGAATTTGGTCGGCGTTGGCTAAGTATTCTGCGGTTACACCAAAACGACCAGATGCAACCTGCTTAATCGCAGAACGCATGGAGTCGCCATTGGGTAATGGTGTGAAACGTGCAACTTCTTCACCACCTTCACCTGTGTTGGATTTGCCACCCAAGCGATTCATGGCAATCGCCAAGGTGCTGTGTGCTTCGTGTGAAATGGAGCCAAAAGACATCGCGCCTGTTACAAAACGTTTTACGATATTTGTTGCAGGCTCAACCTCATCAATTGAAATCGAATTGCCTTTGTTGAATTTGAATAAACCGCGCAAGGTCACCAATCTGCCTTTTTGATTGTTGATAGTATTGGCAAACTCTTTGTATAAATCATAATTGCTGGTGCGGACAGCATGTTGCAGCTTGGCAATGGTTTCAGGGGTTAATGCATGTTGTTCACCGCGCACACGCCATTCATATTCGCCACCCACATCCAACATTTTCTTATGAATCATTGAGTTACCATAAGCAAGCTGATGACGCATCACCGCTTCTTTGGCAACTTCTTCCAAGCCAATACCTTCGATTTGGGTAGCTGTGCCTGTGAAATACTTGTCAACAAATTTTGTTGAAAGACCAAAGGCTTCAAAGATTTGCGCGCCACAATAGGATTGGTAGGTTGAAATACCCATCTTCGACATCACTTTATACAAACCTTTGCCCACAGCTTTGATAAAGTTGGCAATAATAACCTCATCACTTAAATCATCAGGCAAATGACCACAATTACGCATATCAATCAATGTTTCAAAGGCAAGGTATGGATTCACTGCTTCCGCACCAAAACCTGCAAGTGTTGCAAAGTGTTGGGTTTCACGAGCAGAACCTGTTTCAATGACAAGCCCAGTTTCCACGCGTAAACCTTTCTTGATAAGATGTTGATGCACGGCTGATGTTGCCAACAGCGCAGGGATTGGAATGTGTTGTTCGTCCATATCGCGGTCGGATAGAATAATGATGTTAAACTTATCCAACACTGCGCGTTCGGCTTGTTTACATAGATTCTCAACAGCAACACCCATGCCTGCTGCTCCAGAGTCGGCAGGGTAACACATGGATAAGGTGACGGTGCGGAATTTACCCTCTGTTGAAGCATGAATATGACGAACTTTCTCCAAATCATAGTTGCTTAGAATTGGCTGATGTACTTCTAAGCGTAGGTCAGGCTTATTTTCACCAAGCCCCAAAAGATTGGGATTGGGACCAATGAAAGAGGTTAAGCTCATCACCATTTCTTCACGAATCGGATCAATCGGTGGGTTGGTGACTTGGGCAAAGAGTTGACGGAAATAGTTATACAGTGGTTTAGCACGGTTAGACAACACAGCGTGAGGTGTATCGTTGCCCATAGAGCCAGTGGCTTCCATACCTGTCAGTACCATAGGTTCCATCAAGAATTTTAAATTTTCTTTGGTATAACCAAATGCTTGTTGTTTGTTTAATAGTGTGGCGTGCTCAGGTTGCACAACTTCGACATCAGCATCCAAATCTTCAATCTGAATTTGAGTTTCGGCGAGGATTTTTTGGTAGTTGTGTTCATTTGCCAATTCATTTTTAATGGTTTCATCATCAATAATTTGACCTTTTTCCAAGTCAATCAGGAACATTTTCCCAGGTTGCAATCGCCATTTTTTGATGATTTTTTCTTCAGGAATGTCCAAAACACCCATTTCAGATGCCATGACCACCAAATCATCATCAGTCACCAAGTAGCGAGCTGGACGAAGACCGTTTCTATCTAGTGTTGCACCAATTTGAATACCATCGGTAAAGGCAACAGCTGCAGGACCATCCCAAGGTTCCATCAATGCCGCATGATGTTCATAAAATGCTTTGCGTTTTTTATCCATCAAATCATTGCCAGCCCAAGCTTCAGGAATCAAAAGCATGGCAGCGTGGGTGAGTGAGTAACCACCCATCACCAATAACTCTAAAGCATTATCAAAACATGCCGTATCAGATTGATTTTCAGGAATGAGCGGCCAAACCTTGTCCAAATCATCACCCAAATACTTGGATTTCATGGAGTGACGGCGAGCATTCATCCAGTTGATGTTGCCGCGAACCGTGTTGATTTCACCATTGTGCGCCACCATACGGAAGGGATGAGCCAATTCCCACGATGGGAAAGTGTTGGTGGAGAAGCGTTGATGCACTAATGCTAATGCAGATTTCATGCGCGCATCACTTAAATCAGTGAAATATGCACCGACTTGATGTGATAAAAACATACCTTTATAAACAATGGTGCGCGTAGATAAAGAGTTTACATAAAACTTGGCGTTATCATCAAAGGCTTTATCCGCAATCGCATTTTCAAAGATTTTACGCATCACAAATAACTTGCGCTCAAATGCTTGTTGGTCAGCACAGTTGCTACCGCGACCGATAAAGATTTGGCGTGAAACAGGCTCGCAAGCCAAAACGCTTTCAGGTAAGTCAGCATAGGTCGCATCCACAGGAACATCACGCCAACCCAATAGACTTTGACCTTCTGCAGCAATGGTATCTTCAATGATTTTTTCGCAAGCTGCGCGATGTGCGTCATCTTGTGGTAAGAAAATCATGCCAACGCCATATTCACCAGCGACAGGTAATATAATGTCGGAGTCAGGTGTAACAGCTTGAAAAAAAGTCGTCTGGGATTTGAAGTAGAATACCTGCGCCATCACCTTCTCTAGGGTCAGCGCCTGCTGCACCACGGTGGGTTAGACGAAGTAAAATCTCCAAGCCTTTTTCGACAATATCATGGCTTTTTTCATTCTTAATATGTGCAACGAATCCTACACCACAAGCATCATGCTCATGTTGGGGGCTGTATAATCCTTGCTTTTTCGGCATTTGCGTCATCAGCGACTCCAATGAAAAACTTATCACTATTCCTACACCTTTTTAAAAAAGGTTGCGCAGAGTAACCAATTATGAAGCTTTTGTCATCGTAGAAATATTATTGTTTTATACAATTTAAGATTAGTTGCTTAATTAAATAGTTGCGTATTGCATCTAATGTGCATAAAGTGCGCCAAAGGGAGAAATGAGATGAGTGAGTTGAAGCAATTTAGATTTGAGCAGGTTTTAGGGTTTTATATCAATCGGGTGTCGTACTTGATGACAGAGGAGATTGAAAAGCGATTTGCCCAAGCGGGCTTAAATATTGTGGCGCAAGAATTTGCTATTCTGATGCGTTTGTTCCAAGAAGGGGATGTGCCGCAAGCCAAGATTATAGAGCTGATGATGCGTGATAAAACAACAATTACTCGGCGCATTGATGGTTTGGTAAAAAAAAGGTTTGGTGGAACGAATGATGAACCCAGACGACCGTCGTCGTTTCAACATTCACCTCACTGAAAAAGGTAAAGGTTTGTTAGAGCAGGCACTTCCCATGGCACTGGGCTTTCAAATGGAATTGGTTGAAGACGTCTCATCTGAAGATAAAGAAACAACAGTAGAAGTGTTGAAACAATTGACGCAAACACTGATGAATTTGAAGTAAGAATTATAAGAGCCACCCAGAGTTTTCAAGTGGCTCATAAAAAAAGGATGAAACATGATGGATAATCAAAAAAAGAAAAAAAGCTGTAATATCATGAGGTATGTGATTGGCATTGTGGCGATTGTATTTGGGTTACTTACCATTAAATCAGGTGGTGATGTACTATTTTGGAGTGAAGAAGCGCGTGTTGCAGCGGGTAATTATGTGCCAGAAGTATTGTGGTTTAACTTTCAATACCTTCGCCAGCTTTAGAGAATACATTGGTAAAAAACCCTAGTGTTTGTAACACATTGATTTAGAAAGCGTATATTAAAAATAACATCGGGGTTTGGGGGATGTTATTTTTAATATACCACAATATTCTAGAATGTTGTGGTTACTCACTTGCTTTGCGCGAAACGCGCTGAATCTTGGCGAAGGTATTGAACTTTATGTCGGGGTTTTTATACATCGTTGCAGGGGCCGCATTTTGGATGAAAAAAAGTCTGGTCGTTTCATTTGGCAATCGCCATTGCTGCATCAACATTAACGGTATTTTTAACTCTGTTTTTAAGCATTCAATTTGCAGACATCGTTTATGAAACACGGACGATTGGTGCAATGACTTTGCGCTCAACAGTCTGGGTTGTTTTATCATTTTTAGCATACAAAATTATCATTAAAGGAGATTCGCATGAACATTAAATCGATATGGATTGCAGTAGGTTTGAGCCTTGCTTTTAGCGCACCCGTTTACGCCAGTGAACCCACAACAGGTTTGGAAATCATGAAGTTGGTAGAAGCACGGGATGATGGCAATGACTTGATACAGAAAATGACCCAACGCTTGATTGATAAACGGGGCAGCGTGCGTGAGCGGCAAATGATTTCGTTCAGGAAAGACTATGGCTTGGATAGCAAATCCGTTTCCTACTTCTTATCACCTGCAAATGTGCGTGATACAGCCATGTTAACATGGGATTATGCGGACGAAGCTAAAGATGATGATCAGTGGTTATATTTGCCAGCGTTGAAAAAAGTGCGTCGTATTTCATCGTCTGACCGTGGCGACTACTTTATGGGTACAGACTTCACCTTTGAAGATATTAAATCCACACCTGAACTTGGTGACTACAATTGGACACTTCAAGGTTCTGAAGTGCTGGATGGTCAAGATGTTTGGGTGGTGGATGCCGAGCCTAAAACCAAAGAGTTGATCAAAAACTTAGGTTATTCCAAAGTTCGTTATGCCGTGCGTAAAGACATATATATGTACATTAAGGTGGATTTTTGGGATAGAAAAGGTCGTGAGTTGAAGCATCTTATCTCTACGGGCATCACACAAGTGGATGGTATTTGGACAGCGACGGGTGGTTTGATGACCAATGTGCAAACCAATCATAAAACAGAGTTGTTATTATCCGAACACCAATACAACACAGGTTTATCGGATAGGTTGTTTACGGAGCGTATGATTAAACGCGGCTATCGCGGTAAATAAGGGTATATAGATATGCACAAGTTATTTTCATGGATTCTTGACCACCCGAAGACGGTGTTGTTATTGTTGTTTGTCATTACAGCCATGGCAGCCAATCAAATGCGCTCCATTCATATCGAAACCGATACGGATGCGATGCTGCCCAAACACAGTGATGCTTATGTCAATAAACAAGTGCTGGATGAGAAGTTTGGCAGCAGTGACTTGGTGATTATTGGTATCATCAATAAAGAAGACGGTGTGTACAACAAACATACGCTTGCTTTGGTGCAAGAATTAACCGACTGGTTGGGTGAGCAGCCGTTATTGCGAACACTTTCACTCAATGATTTGTTATCACTTGCCACCATCAAAGATATTCGCGGTTCGGCTTCTGGGCTTGATGTGGAACCGTTTATGGACGGTGTGCCTGAAACCCAAGAAGAAATTGACTATATCAAGCAACGAATGCACGAGTTTGGCATTTATGAAGATGTGATTGTGTCCAAAGATGGTGTAGGCACGGTGCTTGCCGTACGCCCGCAACCCAATGCGCGTGAAACTTATGCAGACATTTATGACTTGGTGAAAAATAAAGTTGAAGAGCTTGAAGCACGCGGTGGTGGGGAAGAGTTCTTTATTTCAGGTCGCCCTGTGATTGAGGGTGTATTTGGCGTGTATATGCCGCAAGAAATGGCGCGTATGCAGCCGATTATTATCTTTTTATTGATTATCTTGTTGTATGTTTCTTTCCGCTCACCAAGAGGAGTGGTCTTGCCATTGTTGACGGTGCTGATTGCCGAAATCTGGACGATAGGAACCATGGCAGCACTGGGCTTTAACATCTATACCATCACCACCATGCTACCTATTCTGATTATGGCGATTGGTATTGCCGATGCGGTTCATTTTCTCAGCCGAGAGCGATTGTTGGCGCACTTCTCTGAATACTCGCATCGCAAAGAGCGTTTGGTAGAAGTGATGCACGAGCTTTGGAAACCCATGGTGATGACATCCGTAACCACGGGTGTGGGTTTCTTATCCATGTTGTCTTCAGATTTACCGCCTATCAAAGAATTTGGTATTTTTGCTGCGATTGGTATTGCTTATGCACTCATTGTGACTTTAACCTTATTCCCTGCGGCATTGATGGTATTATCTGAAAAAGATGGTCATGCGGATAGAAAACCGTTGTTTACCGACTATGTGGAATGGTCGAGCAAAGCGATTTTAAGTTATCCCAAACGTATCATGGCATTTTTTGCCATGTTGGTGGTGGTGTCGGTGTATGGTGAAACATTGATTACAGTGGATGCATCCATGGTGGCGCAATTTAAGCCCGAAGACCCAGTGCGACATGCCGATGAAGTGTTGAATAAACATTTTGCAGGTACAACCAGCTTAGACATTATGATTGATACGGGTAAAGAAAATGGTTTGTTAGAGCCTGAGTTCTTGCAAAAGATTGTCGATTTACAAACTGAAATCGAGAAAGACCCTATCGTGGGTGACACATCTTCGATTGCAGAATTTCTGATGATTATGAACAAAGCACTCAATGAAGATAATCCTGAGTATTATCGTGTGCCAGACAATTCTGATTTGGCAGCGCAATATTTATTGCTTTATTCATTCTCTGGTGCGCCCGACGATTTTGAGAAGTTTATGACCAGTGATTATCGCGAAGCGCATGTGGTCATCAATATGCGAAGTGATAGCACCGAAGCTGTTGCCAAGATACTGGCGCGTTTACAAGATAAAACGGAAGCTTGGTTCCCTGAATCGGAAGGTTATACCGTCAAATGGGCAGGTACGGGTTACACCTTGGATGCTTTGGCGAAGATGATTATTGATGGGCAAATCACTTCGCTTGCGCTGTCTATCTTGGCTATATTTTTACTCTGCTGGTTGATGTTCAAGCGTTTGTTGATTGCATTCATTGCCATGATTCCTGTGACGCTGGCGGTGACGGTCAATTACGGCACCATGGGTAATATTGGCATTCCATTGGACTTGGCAACAGCATTAACAGGTTCCATGGCGCTGGGTATTGGCGTGGATTTCGCTATTCATTATTTGCATCGATACCACGAGGAAAGCAAAGCCAACAACAGTTACGAAGAAAGTGTGATCAATACCAACCGTAGTGTGGGTCATGCGATTTTGTTTAACACTATTGTGGTGGTGGGTGGCTTTTTGGTGTTGTTATCGGCAGCCCTGTATCCGCAAATGAAGTTGGGTGCGCTCATCGCTGCGACCATGATTATTTGTTATCTGGCAACCGTTTACTTGTTCCCTGTATTGCTAGGTTTGGGTAAGGAGAAAATCAAAGTATGAAACATGTGATGACGTTGGCAGCCATGGGGGTGTTGTGGGTAAACAACGCCTCGGCTGTAGAATGGACGATGCATGGGGCGGTGAAAAATGAAACGGCTTACTTTGTGTCGGGTGATACACGCTTGGACAAAGTACAGAATCGTGTGGACTTCAAACCTGAAGCTATTTTGAGTGATAGATGGGAGTTTCGTAGTCGGTTTTTAGCTTGGTATGATGCAGCAACCGATATTGAAGCCGCCAATGCCACTGACTACACCACAGCTATTCAAGATGAATACCGAACCTATGCCGAAGTCAAAGAAGCCTACTTTTTGTATGCAGGTGATGCCTTTGACTTAAGGCTTGGGCAACAGCAAATTGTCTGGGGTAAAACTGATGGTTTGCGCTTGTTGGATGTGGTCAATCCTTTGAATATGCGTGAGTTTTTGATGGATGACTTCTTGGACTCGCGCATGGGTTTGTTGGCAGCGCGCTTAAACTATTACGCTGATATTGGTGGCAGTGAACATGAGTTTGAGTTTGTGTTGATACCCGATGCCAAAGCTGCCAAGTTTGCACCGAATGGTTCACGTTGGGCATACAATATGCCAACGCCTCCAGTAGGCGCAACGCTCAATATTGGGCAAGACAATAAAACTAGCTTTGGTCTTGCCGATGCGGAATATGGTGCAGCGTGGCGCGCCAACTTGGATGGTTGGGATGTATCGCTAAACTGGTTCCAAGGTTGGAAAGACACGCCTGCGATTCAGCAAAGTTTTAGCCCTGGCGTGCTTACATTAACGCCTGTATATCAGCGTATGAATACAGTGGGTGGCTCGGCATCCAATGCCTTTGGTGCATGGGTGATTCGCACTGAAATGGCTATCAATACCAATGAGATTTTGACCACAAGTGTTTCCCCTATGGATGCAACCACGTGGAATGCTGCCGTCGGTTTGGATCACAATGCCAACAACTGGTTTATCAGTGGTCAGGTGTTTGTGCGTTATATTCAAAATTGGGATAACACCATGATTGAAAAAGAAAATTCAGGGTTTATTACTTTATCTGTGTCTACCGACTATATGAATGATAAATTGAAACCTGAAATGATTGCTTTAATCAGCTATTCAGATGGTAGCACCATGATTCGCCCGAAAGTGTCGTATGAGTTTAGTGATATGGTGTTGGGGCGTGTAGGTGTTGATGTGTTTACGGGTGATAGCACAGACTTCTTTGGTCAATTCGCCAATAATGATAGAATTTATACAGAAATTGAATATACATTTTAATGTTTAGCTCATGGCGGGCTAAAAAATACGGTGTTTTGTGTGAAGGAAAGAAAAGCTCAAGCTTATCTACACTGTTTGAGGCTGCTTCCTGAATGTTCAAGGTGAGTTTTCATGGAGATAAGGTTTAAAGTGCACAGGCATATAGATGTGTTCATGTTTGTTTTGTTGTTGATTTGATTGCAGTTGTTACACGAATGGTGTGGCTGAGCCTGCGACATGATGAGTGGTTTTTAATGTGGGATTCATATGCTGCTTATTACATTTAGAAACATTAAAATATTATATAATAATATGATAAGGAGAGAATATGAAGAAAATAATAATGACGATGATGGTCACAGGTTTACTGGCATCGCAAGCACAAGCTGCTGATACGTTTAAGGAAGGTAAGGATTTATTTCAGCAAAATTGCTTTATGTGCCATAATGCAGAGCTTGAGCCTGCCCAAGCGCCACCCATGTTTGGTGTGCAAATGAAATACAAAATGGCAACAGAAGATAAAGAAAGCTTTGTGAATAGAATCACTGATTTTGTGATGCACCCAACCAAAGAAAAAACATTGTTGAAAGAGCCTGTCAAAGTGTTGGGTGTGATGCCTGATATTGGTGCAGAAGAAGATGAGGTGCGCAAAATCGCGGCTTATATTCATGATGAAACATTTCAGCCACCATGCAGCCATTGGAAACATGCCGCAGAACGATTTAAGAAAGAAGGTAAAATGCAAATGTATAAAAAGCATCAACAAAGGTATGATGCAATGTGTTCTAACTTTACGGCAGCACCAAAAGTGCAACATGCCAACTTTAAAGGTGGGATTACAGCTGAAGAGGGAAGTTTGCAAGCTGTGATGCAGCAGATAGCTATGGATTATGCAGCACTTAATGATGCTATTTTTAAAGAAGACTTTGCTAAAGCAGCAACAGCGGCTCATGCGATTGCTTTTCATGGCACACCATCATTAGGCACAAAAATGAAGTTGATGGGTGGCTTGCGTACGGACATGAAGGAATTTAAGAAAGCAGATCACAAAGTGCATGTGCTTGCTACAGAGGTTGAAAAAGCAGCCAAAGCTAAAGATATGAAAACCTTGATTGCCAAACAATCTCAAATGTTGAGTGCATGTATGGCGTGTCACACTTCATACCGCAGTCGTATCATTGAAATCTTAAAATAAATGAAGGAGTTCATGTTGCCATGAAACGAAAAATCGTGGGTTACCATCAAGATGAAAAACAAGATTGGGTGGCTGATTTGAATTGTTTTCATGGGCAACATGTTCGCCATGAACCGCCCTTTTTTAACCGCCCATGGTCGGCAACGGCAGAGGGTAGGGCGAGCAAGCTTGGCGAAGTTCTTGATTGTAAGCGGTGCGATGTTTTGGAGTTTCCAAAAGGTCTAAAGGAATATAAACGCACACCTGAGTTTACCCAAGATACCATTCCCAAAGGTTTGTTAAAGAATCACACGACTAAGGTGGGCACTTGGGGTAAGATTCATGTGCTGCAAGGTGTATTACTTTATGAGCCTGAAGGGCAAGCAGCTATCCGAATTTGCGCCGATGAAACAGCGAATATCCCACCTGAAATGCCACATTGTGTGGCAGCAGATGGCAAAGGTCTCTTTTGTGTGTCCTTTTTTAGTGACCGTTGAGGGTCAATAAAATAAAGTCTTTACCAAGACTTTGCGTGAATGTTCATATTAATTTAACTTAAAAGTGCAACAGTTTGTCGAAACGTGGCTTTGTTTGTAGGGTGCGTTCAATCAATACGGTACAATAAGGGTAATAACTATGGATTTGAATTATAATGATGCTTTTTGGGGCTTTTTGTTCGCAGGGTTGTTTTATGTGGTAGGTAACGCGGCATGGGTGAATCAGTGGGCGCGAAAATCCCGCTTCATTGCAATCATCATGTGGGCAGTTCTGGGTGTGGTTATTTTAGCTTTTGCCGCATCTTTTGATATGCGTTTAGACCCAACGCTAAACATGTCGATTTGGGAAAGACTGACCACAGTGGATGGTGAAAACCACTGGATTGCTTTGACCTTGTACGCACTTCTTTCAACACCTGGTATTGCGGCAAACTTGTTTTCTCTTGAACTTAGAATGACAAGGCTTGCCTTGATTGTACCAGGTTTACTGGTGTTCATTCCGATGGGGCAACAGCTTCAGCATCCTGAAGGATCATTGATTGCTATTTCATTGGGTGCTGCCGTGGCAACGATTGGTGTTTTACTTGTGTTTCAAATGTTGCTTGATGTAGAGCCAGAGAGAAAAACGAAAAAGCAAAAGGCTGCGGTAGCGTGAAACATATGCATTCACGCGCATCGATGTTGGTCGAGGCATTGCCTTATTTGCAACATTTTGCTGACCAAACCATTGTCATTAAATATGGCGGCAATGCTATGGTGGAAGAAAGCTTGAAAGAAAGCTTTGCCAAAGATATTACACTTCTCAAACAGGTGGGCATCAATCCTGTGGTGGTGCATGGTGGTGGACCTCAAATTGGTGATGTGCTCAAGAAACTGGGTAAACAAGCTGAGTTTATTGATGGTATGCGGGTCACCGATGATGAGACAATGGACATCGTGGAAATGGTGCTTGCGGGCAAAGTGAACAAAGAAATCGTTGCCAATATCAATCGAGCAGGCGGTAAAGCAGTTGGTCTTTCGGGTAAAGATGGTGGTTTAATTTGTGCGCGAAAAATGAAGGTGACCAAGGACTCTCCAGAATTGGATGTGCCTGAAATTATTGACTTGGGGCATGTTGGTCAAGTGCATAAAATCAATACGGAAATATTGAGTGTGCTTGAAAATGATAGGTTTGTGCCAGTGATTGCGCCTGTGGGTTATTATAAAGACGAAGCGCAATCGTATAATATCAATGCAGATTTGGTGGCAGGCGCGATTGCTCAAGCTTTGGGTGCGGCGAAGTTGATATTGTTGACTGACGTGGTGGGTGTGTTGGATAATGATAAAAACCTCAAATCAAAATTCACTACAGATGAAGCAAGAAGTTGGATCCATGATGGCACGATTGCGGGCGGGATGATTCCTAAGGTGAACTGTTGTCTAGATGCCGTAGAACATGGTGTGGCTAGAGCGCATATTATTGATGGTAGAGTTCCACATGCTATTTTACTTGAAATGTTTACAGATGAAGGTGTAGGCACTGTTTTTTCTGGTTGACCCCATCGCTTCCACTTTTCTAACCCGCATTATTCATAAATCGTCGTGATGATTGCGTAGAACCTTTGTTTGCAACGAATTTTAAAGAAATCGATCGTAGCCGCGCTTACTAACGATTGATGAGAGGTTTGTTGCGAATAAAGGGACAAGCAAGGGCGCGGCTGTATTTGTGAATAATGCGGGCTAAACCTCATGTCACCTTATTGATTGTCTTGAGTGGCTGCTTGCTTTGAAGTGTTTGTTCAAACTGCGTTATATTGTCCAAGGTTATTTTGGCAATGTTTTGTAAGGCTTCTTGGGTGAAGAAACCTTGGTGTGAGGTAATTAATACATTGGGGAATGTGAGTAAGCGTTCAAAAATATCATCTTGAATAATATCGCAAGAGAAGTCTTCAAAAAACAGCTCGCTCTCTTGCTCATATACATCCAAACCCAAGTAGCCCAAGTGTTTACTTTTGAGGCTATGAATCACGGCTTTGGTATCCAAAAGCGCACCACGGCTGGTATTAATCAGCATTGCCCCTTGCTTCATGCTTTGCAATGCCTGCTGACCAATCAAGTGATGGGTATCAGGTGTTAGTGGGCAGTGTAGCGAAATCACGTCAGCTTGGGTAAATAACTCAGCCAAGCTGACATAGTGTATGCCTAATGCATCACTATCAGGATGATGTTGTGGGTCATAGGCAATCACTTTCATACCCATGCCGTTCAAAAGTTTTGCAACCAATGCCCCAATACGACCTGTGCCGATAATGCCTGCGGTTCGCCCATGAAAATCAAAGCCTAATAAACCATCCAGTGAAAAATTCCCATCGCGAACACGGTTGTAAGCACGATGAATCTTGCGATTGAGCGATAGCATCAAACCCAATGTATGTTCGGCAACGGCATAAGGAGAATATGCAGGAACACGCATCACTGTGATACCCAATTCATCCGCTGCCTTGATATCGACATTGTTAAATCCTGCACAACGTAGGGTAATCAATTGCACCCCCGCTTGAGATAGTCGCTGCATCAGCGCACGGTCAACGCACTCATTGACAAAAATGCAAATGATAGGTTCACCCTGAATTAAAGCAACCGTATCATGGGAAAGCTTGGCTTCGATAAAGCGAATGTTGTGCTTGAAGTGCTTGTTTTCTTGGGTAAAGGAATCTTTGTCGTAGGGTTTGGTATTAAAAAATAAGATATTCATAGCAAGTTTCCTTATTCTCCCGTGTTAACACCTTTGTTGGATAAGGGTTATAATTTTATCTTGACTGTATTGGCAGCTTTTTTGGCTTTTTTTCTTGCTTCTTTCTCATTGTGACCACGCGCCAAGATGACTGCCATTCGGCGTTGACCATGCACTTCTGGTTTAGAAAAGATACGCATTTGCGTGTCTGGTTCAGCAAGTGCATGTTCCAAGTTACCAAAGGAAACTCGGTGTGAATCACCTTTCACCACAATGGGGCAAGATGCAGCAAAACCATGCTGGGTAATATTGGGAATAGGCAGGCCCAAAATAGCGCGAACATGAAGTGCGAACTCGGATAAATCTTGTGAAATCAGTGTGACCAAACCTGTATCATGTGGGCGGGGTGAGACCTCACTGAAAATCGCCTCATCACCTTTGATAAACAGCTCAACGCCAAATAAACCGTAACCACCAAGAGCTTCAGTAACCTGTGTTGCAATATGTTTGGATGTTGCCAATGCTTTGTCGCTCATGGCTTGCGGCTGCCATGATTCGCGGTAGTCGCCATCTTCTTGCAAGTGTCCGATGGGTAGGCAAAATGAAGTGCCGTCACGGTGACGGATGGTTAAAAGTGTGATTTCATAATCAAAATCAACAAAACCTTCAACAATAACCTTGCCTTTGCCTGCTCTACCACCTGCTTGGGCATAATCCCATGCCTTTTGAATGTCAGTATTTGTTTTAATCACAGATTGCCCTTTACCTGATGAGCTCATGATGGGTTTGACCACGCACGGTTGACCAATGCTTGCAACAGCCGCTTCAAACTCTTCAATCGTTTCAGCAAATTGATAAGGGGAGGTGGTTAAATTTAAATCTTCGGCTGCCAAACGGCGAATGCCTTCACGGTTCATGGTTAGTTGCGTGGCGCGGGCGGTGGGAATCACGGTAAATCCTTCGCCTTCAAGCTCGGCAAGGGTGTCTGTGGCGATGGCTTCGACTTCAGGCACAATTAAGTCGGGTTTTTCTTGCTCAATCAGCTCACGCAGCGCATTTCCATTCAACATATTCACAATAAAACTGCGGTGCGCCACTTGCATGGCAGGTGCGTTGGCGTAGCTATCTACTGCAATGACTTCCACTCCTAAGCGTTGTAATTCAATGGCAACTTCTTTGCCAAGCTCACCAGAACCAAGCAGCATCGCTTTGGTTGCTGTGGATGTTAATGCTGTGCCGATTGAGATACTCATAAAATCCCTCCGTATTTAAACTATGAGACCTCTGCACCGTGCACTTTTTTGGCTGCATCTACGTTAAAAATAAGTCTTCATCCCTCATTTATTACCAATAAACTGCGGTTTCACCCTTATTTTTGCCTTGATTCGCTCAAAAAATGACTACGGTGCAGAGGTCTCACTATTGCAAAGCTTAACCATTGAGATGTAAGAATCTATATTTTTAACTGATGTTACGCATTTTGTTGAGAAAGAATGACACCATTCTCATTTGTAGCGCGTAAACTGCAGTATTACCTTTATTCGTTAAAATGAACGGTAATACAGCAATCTAAATATAGGAAGTGGGGCTTTAGCCCCGCATGAGAAGCATCATCATGCATGCGCGACTGACACCCCAGGGTGCTTTCTCAGGCTTACGCCTTCACCTTGAGTCGCACTTCCTCAATCATGACTTTCTGCCATATGTTTTCTCGTTCCTGTACTCTTGCGTGGAAATGACGAATTTTAGCCCGACTGCGTAACATCAATTTTTAACTGATATTTTGCGCAACATCATTTTTTAAAGGTAAGGTTATGCTTTTAATTTAATGACTTTTTAATATGAGTTATATTATTTTTCGCTAATATGAATAGTGTTGTTTGCATAGTACAAAAATTAAGGAGAAACAAATGAAAAAGCTGGTTTTATTGGCATCATTATCTTTTTTGGGTTTAACTGCGGCTCATGCAGCGAATATCCCTGAGGGTATGGGTGTATTGCCAACGCAAGTACCCGTGCCTGCGGATAACCCCATGAGTACAGAAAAAGTTGAATTGGGTAAGAAGTTGTATTTCGAGCCTGCATTATCCAAAAGTGGGCAGTTCTCATGTAACTCATGCCATAATCTAGGCACTTGGGGTGTAGATAATCAAAAATTCTCTATTGGTCACCAGTGGAACCGTGGTGGGCGCAATGCACCAACGGTGTTGAACTCAGCATTTTGGAGTAAACAATTCTGGGATGGTCGCGCACCATTGTTGGAAGACCAGGCCAAAGGTCCACCATTGAACCCCGTTGAAATGGCAGCCGATAGTGAGGAGGCGGTCGTAACACGTCTTAAAGATGCAGGTTATACGCCGTTGTTTAACGAAGTCTTTGGTAAACATTCTTTAAATTACGACAATATGGCCAAAGCCATTGCAGCCTTTGAACGCACTTTGATTACACCACATGCACCGTTTGATAAGTTTGTGGAAGGTCAAGGCTCTATCTCTAAAGCAGCCAAACGCGGCATGTTTAAAGTGGCTGAAATTGGCTGCACGTCGTGTCACTCAGGTGTGTTGTTTACCAACAATGATTTTGTTGAATTTGCCTATGGTAAAGATGAAGGTTTGAAATCGGTGACAGGTAAAGCCGAGGATGACCATGTGTTCCGTGTGCAATCATGGCGTAATGTGGCGATGACTGCGCCATACTTCCATGATGGTTCAGCAGCCACTTTGGAAGAAGCTGTAGATACCATGGCGAAAGTGCAATTGGATACCAAGCTTTCCAAGCGTGAAATTGCAGATATTGTTGCCTTCTTGGAAACATTAACAGGTGAAGCGCCGCAAGTGACATTCCCATTGTTGCCACGCCCAACAGGTCAAGCTTTGGATTTTAAAGACTAAACGAAGAGGATGTGTATTCCCCGTCTTCACGGGAATGACGGAATCAACGGACACCGTGTAAGTTTATCACTTGCACGGTGTTTTTGTTTGCGCATGATTGGGGCATGAGTCGCATTCGCCCCCAACGTCAAACCCTAAAAATAAGTGCATCCAGTAAAGCACCTATGCGTATTGTGTTGTTTTTGTTGCCGATGTTGGCGGTAGCTTTGATGTTATGTTTTGTTATGCCTCTTACAGGCATTGTTAGCACGGTTATCATCATGATTGCTTTGTTGACGCTGCCTTTAAAAGCGAGAAAAGGAGAGTGTCCAGAGTGTGGGCATGTCAAGATGTTCCCCTTTTCAGGTTTTGGTGGTGCTTGTAAAGGTTGCGGGAAAGACATTGTGTTGCGTGGTGAAGAGGTTCATTTGCTTGAACCGCGCAGTCAGGTTCCTGTGGTAGGTTCAGGTCGTGGGCATCAGCCAACACGCAAGCGTTGAAAGATTTGAATAAATAAATGAATGAAGGATATGAATATGAGCTTTGAACAAGCATTAGAAACAAGAAGTGGCAACAAGTGTGAGCTCTGTGGTAATACAGATGATTTGCATGTGTATGAAGTACCTAACAGCCCGACAGAAGGTGTTGATGCTGCAATTTATGCATGTGGCACATGCAACACACAATTAAATGATGCCGACAGTGTGAATGCTAATCACTGGCGTTGTTTGAATGATAGTATGTGGAGCGAAGTGGATGCAGTGAAGGTTGTTGCTTACCGTATGCTGAACCAGCTCAAAGGCGAAGGCTGGACACAAGATTTGTTGGATATGATGTATTTAGAAGATGATGTGCGCGCTTGGGCTGAAGCAGGCGTGGCGGATGATGATGCAGAAGAAGCGATTGTTCACCGTGATAGCAATGGTGCGATTTTAGAGGCAGGGGATAGCATCACGATTATCAAAGATTTGGTGGTTAAGGGTGGTGGTTTTACAGCCAAACGCGGCACTGCGGTGCGTAATATTCGCCTTGTTCACGATAATCCAGAGCATATTGAAGGAAGAGTCAACGGGCAGATGATTGTAATCCTAACTGAGTTTATTAAGAAAAACTAAGCACTTTATTTCCTGCGCTTCTGTTTTCATATGATGACTCTTCAAATGTTTATCAAAGTTTTCCTCAATATATTGTGCATCAAGGATTTGATTGCATTGATGGTATTAAAAATGAGTATGCGCGCCAATTCGGATATTATTTTTTTGGTTCAATGGGGAAAGCATGAATGAAACATGGGCGCAGGAAGTGATTAGCTGGGAATACTCTTCAGCCGCCACACCTGATTTGAATGAAGTGCCAATTCAGCCATTTCCTGCATCTTTGCATGAGCATGGTGAAACACGGGTGATTGCGCTGGATTTATCCAAAGAATTAGAAACACCATACCTCGCTACATCGCCCAACTTACTTGCCAATTATATTCGAATCAACCCCAATGAAAATATCCATACCCATGTGAGCGCCACATCGGAAATCTTTTTTGTGATGCGCGGTAAAGGTTATACCGAAACCGAAACAGGCGCGATTCAGTGGAAAGAAGGTGATTCGTTCACCTTGCCTTGCAATGAAGGCGTGACTCACTTTGCCGAAGACGATAGTGCATTGTATTGGACACATGATGCCCCACTATTGGAGCACATGGGGGTTGTGCCGAACAAGCCAATGTTCAAACCTGCCTTTTATGATAAAAAATACATGATGGATGCCGTTGAGCGCATTCGCGAAGCAGCGATGAATGAAAACCGCAATCGTGTGGGCATTATTTTGGGTAATCATGCCTCTGCAAAATCAAAAACAGTGACCCATACCATGTGGACATTGTTTAACCTTTTGCCCAAGCAACAAATGCAAAAGCCACATCGTCATCAATCTGTTGCGCTTGACTTGGCAGTGAGTGCTGCAGAAAACACCTATACCTTGATAGGTAAAAAGATTGATGCTGATGGTAAAATCATTAATCCTGTGAAAGCGATGTGGGAGAAGAATACCGTGTTTGTCACGCCTCCTGGCTGGTGGCATTCGCATCACAACGAATCGGATACCGATGCGTATGTGTTTCCTGTGCAAGATGCAGGTTTGCACACCTATATGCGGACTTTAGACATCCAGTTTGTGCATTAAGGAAGAAGTCGCGATGAAGATGGCGCGGGTGGCATAATTGTGTTTGTTTCACCGATGCTGCAGCCCACTTGGTTTGTGTACCCCCTGCGTAGACTTGCATATATTGCGGTTATTTTAGGCTTTGGTGGCTTAATACCGTCAGTGGAAGCACGTGATATCAATCAATCTGAACACATCCAAATTGCAGACCTGATTTTTAAAAATGAATGCAACCGTCAGTTTAAGTGTCTTGTATCATGGAATGATGGGGAAGACTTTGCATCTTTGGGTATTGGTCATTTTATTTGGTTTCCTAAGGATTCCAATGCACCATTTCAAGAAAGTTTCCCTGCTTTGATGCGTTGGTATCAGCAGCATCATGTTAAAATTCCTGAAACATTACGCGACTTATGGCAACCCAACCAAGATTGCCCTTGGGGTTCTCAACAAGACTTTTCCAAGCCTGAAAATCAAATGAATATTAAGATATTGCGTCAATTTTTGGCGGATACCAAAGCCGTGCAAGCCAGTTTTATCATGAAGCGGCTTCAAGATGCGTTGCCTAAAATATTGGCAGTGGTCAGCAGTGAACAAGATAAAGAGCATATTCAACATCAATTTGAACGTGTAGCAGCGACCCCCAATGGCTGGTATGCCCTCGTTGATTATGTGAATTTTAAAGGTGAAGGCATGAAACCCAGTGAACGGTATCAAGGTCAAGGTTGGGGATTGACCCAAGTCTTACTCCATATGAATCGCCAAGATGATGCTTTACAAGCATTCGTAAGCGCCGCAAAGGAAATACTTCAGCAACGGGTGGAAAATGCACCAGCAGAGCGTCATGAAGTCCGCTGGTTGAAAGGCTGGTTTAAACGTTTGGAGACTTATTTACTCGTTTCCAAACAGGAGTATGGGAATCAGTGATGTACCGCGTGGTGATTATTTTATTGTGTAGCGTGGCAAGCAAGCTTTAACCCACAGGTATTACGCAGTTGTTCCGAATCTACCAACAATTACATGTAGGAGTCATGATTTAGGGGCACTACTGTCTGACGAAAGTTACATATCGCCATGCTCGACTTGACTGGGTATCCAAAAAACCTTGCAAATAATAGATTCCCGCCCCACGACTTCGCGGGGGCAAGCTCTTCGCGGGAGTGACGTAAAGCGTAAAATATTACTTCCTGTCTCATAACATCGTGCCGCAAAGGAAACCTTTATGGCATAAAGAGTTGGAAATAAAGCCTCGAACTTTCGTCGGACAGTAGTGATTTAGGGGTGCGGAATGTCGGCTATTTTAAAATGATTGAATTGTAGCTATGTTGCCATGTCGAAATGATAGGGTTTAAGGGATTGTGAGGTGATGATGAAAGCAGTGATTTGCACAAAATACGGTTCACCTGAAGTATTGGAGCTTGTGGAGGTGGATAAACCTACGCCCACAGCCAATGAAGTGTTGATAAAGATATGCGCAACGACGGTGCATATTGGTGATGTGAAAATTCGTAGCCTAAAGCCTGGTATGGTGCTATTAAAGACTTTATGATTAAGCCATTGATGCGATTAATTATTGGGTTTTATGGTCCGAGGCGGAAGATTCTTGGCATGGAATGTTCGGGGGTGGTGGAAGCTGTTGGTAGCGGTGTGACGCGGTTTAATGAGGGCGATGAAGTGTTTGCTTCAACCGAAATGAAGTTTGGCACTTATGCGGAATACATATGCGTTGACCAAGATGGAATCATAGCGCATAAACCAAACAATATGAGCCATGCAGAGGCGGCGGCTGTGCCCAATGGGGCGATGACAGCATTGATGGTGTTGCGTAAAAGTAAAAAAGCTCAACAACATACGCTTGAGCAGAATCAGAAGATTATGATTTATGGCGCATCGGGAAGCGTGGGTTCGTATGCAGTGCAACTGGCGAAAAGTATGGGTGCGGAAGTGACGGGTGTGTGCAGCGCAGCAAATGTGAATATGGTGACATCGCTGGGCGCAGACCATGTGTTGGACTACACTGCCCCTGATTTTACGCAACATCTTGAGCCACATGATGTGATTTTTGATGCGGTGGGAAAAATGGAAGCAGAAGCGCGTCATACAGCGCTCAAAAAGGGCGGGGTTTATCTGGATGTGCTCAAAGCGACGGATTGTTTGAAGTTGCATCTCGAAGACCTGCTTTATCTCAAAACATTGATTGAAGATGGTAAGCTAAAAACTGCCATAGATAAAACTTACCCATTGGCAGATATGGTTGAAGCGCATAGCTATGTGGAGCAAGGGCATAAAAGGGGTAATGTGATTATTAGCGTGTCAGATTAACAATACCTTCGCCAGTTTTAGAGAATACATTGGTAAAAAACCCTAGTGTTTGTAACACATTGATTTAGAAAGCGTATATTAAAAATAACATCGGGGTTTGGGGGATGTTATTTTTAATATACCACAATATTCTAGAATGTTGTGGTTACTCGCTTGCTTTGCGCGAAACGCGCTGAATCTTGGCGAAGGTATTGATTAAGGAAGTGCTTATTGCAGCGGAGAGCATGACAAGTTGTAAAATCTTGGTCATGTTTCGCATTTCATTTCAAAGAGGGCGCATAGGAATCAAACATGAAGCAAGATATTGATATAAGTACATCGGGGTCAAGCTGAGTTTCGCCTTGATTCGCCCAAAAAACAACTGCGGTGGAGAGGTCTTGTTGAGGAAAAGCGAAACTCTAGCTATGCTCTCGCTTGAAATTTGAGGGTATGCGTTCATTCGCCGTGTTTCGCACTTAACATGCCTCAAAAACCACAACAAAGGATTTACATACCATGACAAGATTGTTTAATTTCAGTGCAGGGCCAGCCATGCTGCCAACTGCGGTTATCAAGCGCGCACAACAAGAAATGCTGGACTGGCACGACACGGGTATGTCGGTCATGGAAATGAGCCATCGCGGTAAAGAATATATGTCTATCGCTGGCAAAGCAGAGCAAGATTTGCGTGATATTATGGCGATTCCTGATAATTATAAGGTATTGTTTCTGCAAGGCGGGGCTTCTTCGCAGTTTGCTATGGTTCCGCTTAACCTTTTGGGTGATAAAACCAGTGCGGATTATTTGAATACGGGTATGTGGTCGAAAAAGGCGATTGCTGAAGCAGGGCGCTATTGTGATGTGAACCTCGCAGCAGATACTTCGGATAATGGTTTTACGACTGTGCCAACACAAGCTGAATTGAAGCTTAACCCTGATGCGGCTTATGTTCATTATGTCGTTAATGAAACCATTGGTGGTGTTGAGTTTGATTATATTCCAGAGACGGGTGACGTGCCTTTGATTGCCGATATGTCGTCCACGATTTTATCGCGTCCTGTTGATGTCTCTAAATTTGCCATGATTTATGCTGGCGCACAGAAAAACATTGGCCCTGCGGGCTTGTGTATTGTGATTATCCGTGATGATTTGCTCGGTAACGCCGCTGAAAACACACCCACCATGTTTAATTATAAAGTGCATGCTGATCATGGTTCAATGTACAACACGCCTTCAACGTATAGCTGGTATATGGCGGGTTTGGTATTTGAGTGGATTAAAGAGCAGGGTGGCTTGAAAGCCATGGCAGAAGTGAATAAACGCAAAGCCGATAAACTGTATGCTGTGATTGATCATAGTGATTTCTACGGCAACCCAGTGGCTAAAAATGGTCGTTCTTGGATGAATGTGCCGTTTACGTTGGCTGATGCTGATTTGGATGCTGACTTTCTTCAAGGTGCAGCCGAGCAAGGTTTGATTACCCTTAAAGGACATCGCTCCGTGGGTGGTATGCGCGCCAGTATTTACAATGCGATGCCAGAAGAGGGTGTGGATGCGTTGGTGGCTTATATGCAGGCATTTGAAAACAACAAGGGTAATTAAATTTGAGGGTATGGGCATGAAGCTTTGATTTTCAATTGACCTATGAAACCAAGCTTATAGGCTCTCGCCGCAATCCGTTGCTGATTGCAAGCATGTATTTCTATCGCCACGGAGTATCACTGATGAAGCAGTACCCTCTTTCACCTAGCCCAGTGACTATTCCTGTTCAGGCCCATTAGAATGTCTTGTCCTAAAGTTTGGATTGCTGATAAAATGAGCGAACGCGCCATTGAGGTGTTTCGCTCTCACGGTATTGAAGTCGATTATAAACCAGGTTTATCTGTAGACGAACAAATCAAAATTGCTGGTGATTATGATGGTATTGCTGTGCGCTCATCAACCACCCTTAAAGCTGACTTATTGGCTGCTGCGAAAAACGTTAAAGTGATTGGTAGGGCTGGTATTGGTGTGGACAACATTGATGTGCAAGCTTGCTCTCGCCGAGGTGTGGTTGTGATGAACACGCCGTTTGGCAATACCATTACGACTGCGGAACTCGCTGTGGCACATATTGTGGCTGCAGCGCGTCAAATCCCTCAAGCCACAGCTTCAACACGCGCTGGAAAGTGGGAAAAATCTGCATTTATGGGCATGGAGCTTACAGGTAAAAAAGCTGGCGTAATTGGTGCAGGTAATATTGGTGCGATTGTGTGTGACAGACTAAAAGGTTTGCACATGTCTGTTTTTGTGTATGACCCATTTATCTCTGATGAACGCGCTGCTGCTATGGGTGTGACCAAAGTGACTACCGTGGCAGAGCTTGCAGCTTTGGTGGATATTCTAACCATTCATGTGCCATTGATTGATGCAACGCGGAACTTGATTGATTTTAGTGTATTGAAAAAAATGAAGAAAGGTTCCATTTTGGTCAACTGTGCGCGTGGTGGCATTGTGGATGAAGCCGCACTTTATAAAGTGTGTAAATCAGGGCATTTAAGGGCTGCGGCTTTGGATGTGTATGAAACTGAGCCTGCCAAAGAAAACCGTTTGTTTGAATTGGATAACGTGACGTTTACCCCACATATCGGGGCATGCAGTGATGAAGCGCAAGAGAATGTTGCGGTGCAGGTCGCTGAACAAATGTCAGACTATTTGCTGACAGGAAGCATCAATAATGCAGTGAATGTACCATCATTGTCTGAAGAAGAAGCTAAAGCTTTGGCACCATTTATGGGGCTTGCAGCATCATTGGGGCAATTTATGGGACAAGTGATGCGTCCAGGCTACAATAAAATTATTGTGCGTTTTGAAGGGAAGGTCAGTAGGTTGAATCGGCCACCGATTTTGAATGCAATTTTACAAGGTTTGTTATCGCATAGCATGGATGAAGTGAATGCGGTCAATGTGCAAATGTTGATTAAAGAGCGCGGAATTGAGCTTGAAGAGGTGGCGAGTGAAACCTCCGATCATTTTTCCAGCTTGATGCGTTTGGAAGTCTATGGTGATGAAGGATACCGTTGTGTGTCAGGTACGGTGTTTGATGGTAGCAATCCGCGTTTGGTAAGCATTGATAAGTGTGAGTTGGAAATGACACCACAAGGAAGATTGCTGTTTATCGAAAATAAAGACAAACCTGGTGTGATTGCAGATATTGGCTCTACACTGGCGGCGGCCAATATTAATATTGGTGATTTTCGTTTGGGGCGCAGGGAGACGATGGATGGTGCGTTGGCATTGGTATCTATCGACTCTGAGCCAACCGCAGATGTGATTGAAAGATTAGAAGTTTTAGAAAACATAACCATGGTGCGTTATGTTGCCTTGGAGGCATTGTGAGTGTAATAAAACCTATCCTAGGACTTGAGGACGCTTTTGGCGGACGTGCGATGGCACTTCGTCGGTTACAATTTCGTTTGTTTGAGATTTATACAGCCGCTGGCTTCTCTGAAGTGATTCCACCCTTGGTGGAACGTCCTGAGGCTTTAACATCGGGTTCAGGTCGCTTCCTTGCCGACCAAACCGTGGTCTTTTCTGACCCAGCCGATGCAGGGTTGTTGGCGATTCGCCCTGATATGACCCCACAAATTGCCCGCATTGTGGCAACGCGTTTAAGCCATGAACCTGTACTTAAACTTCACTATACAGGACCTGTGATGTTGGCGCGCCCTGATGTGCGTACGGGTTCACGCCAGCAATGGCAAACGGGTGTAGAATGTTTGGGTCTTGCAGGTGTGGAAGGTGATGTAGAAGTGATGCACTTGGCAGCATTATCCATGGCTACCGCAGGATTTGATGGCGCAATTTTGCAAGTTGGGCATATGGGTCTGATTCAAGCTTTGGTTGAAGGCAGCGATGCAGCCTTAGAAACATGGGTCGAATTGATTGCGCGTCACTCGCCTGAAGACATGGCGAATTATTTAAAGACAGAACCGTTGTCTGATGTGGCAAAGGAAGCTTTGATGGCTTTGGCAGCAGGGCAGGGCGGTGCTGATTGGTTAAAGGCGCAAAAAGTACACATGAATGCCCAGTTTAATACCGCAGCCGATGAGCTTTTAAACTTGGTTGAAACAGTGAATGATAAACTCTCAGGTGAAGTGGGGATCGTGATTGATGCCGCGGTAACACCGCGTTTTTTGTATCATAGCGGCATGGTGTTCACAGGTTTTGCCAACAATTCATCACATGCATTATTGCATGGTGGTCGTTATGACCAAATGATGGCAGCACACGGCAGAGATATGCCAGCGACAGGTTTTAGTTTTGACCTTTGGGCATGGTTAGACAACACATCATACGCTGATTGAGATTCATATATTTTAGTAATTAGTTTTTAAGTAACACAGTTTGAAGGAATAAATAGGGATAAGACATGACAAACACAGTAGCGATTGGGATTCAATGGGGCGATGAAGGCAAGGGTAAGATTGTTGACCTGCTTGCACCAAAAATGGATGTGGTAGCCCGTTTTCAGGGTGGGCCCAATGCTGGGCATACTTTAGTGATAGGCGACCAAAAAACAGTATTAAATCATATCCCATCAGGTATTTTACATGAAAATATCCTGAGCTTGATTGGTAATGGTACTGTGGTTGATCCATTCCGCTTGGTTGAAGAATTGGATATGTTGCTTGAAGCCAATATCCCAGTGAATGAGCGTTTACGCATTTCAGACCGTTGCCAGCTTATTCTTCCTTATCACCGTGCATTGGATGCAGCGCGTGAAGCTGCCAAGGGCAAAGGAAAAATTGGCACAACGGGTCGCGGTATTGGCCCTTGTTATGAAGATAAAACAGCGCGGCGTGGTATTCGTCTTGTTGATTTAACAGCCGATGATTTGGATGCGCGTATTGATGAAAACTTACGTTACGTCAACTTTATGTTGGTTGAATTTTTAGGGGCAGAAGCCGTTAAAAAAAGAAGATGTGGTTGAAGCTTTGGACTTGGCGCGTGAGCGTTTATTACCCTTGGCTGCTGATGTGCCATTGATTTTGCATGAGAATATCAAAGCAGGTAAAAGTATTCTTTATGAAGGTGCGCAAGGTTCTATGCTTGATGTTGACCACGGCACTTATCCGTTTGTGACTTCTTCCAACACGGTTGCAGGCGCAGCCCTTGCTGGGCTTGGCGTAGGCCCAAAAGAAGTAGATGAAGTGCTTGGTATTTGCAAGGCATACACCACCCGCGTGGGGGCAGGGCCATTTCCAACGGAACTATACAATGCTGATGGTATGTGTGATGCTAAAAATGCAGGTAAACACATGGCAGAAAAAGGGCAAGAGTTTGGTGCAACCACAGGTCGCCCACGCCGCACAGGCTGGTTTGATGCCGTGGTGGTGCAACATGCCGTGCGCATCAATGGTGTGACAGGTTTAGCCATCACCAAGCTTGACGTGTTGGATGGCTTAGAAGAAGTGAAATTGTGCGTGGGTTATGAAAGAAACGGCGAACGTTTACAATCCATTCCTGCATGTGCCAAAACTTTGGAAGAATGCACACCTATTTATGAAACACTTGAAGGTTGGTCGGACAATACTTTTGGTCTGAAAGATATTACGCAACTACCTGAAGCCGCCAAAGCATTGCTCAAACGCATTGAAGAAGTGTGTGAATGCCCAATTACCATGCTTTCCACAGGTCCTGACCGCGATCATATTTGTCATTTGTAAGTTTCATGTTTGAAAGGCTCGGATGAATGTGAGCAATAAGCATTGATCAGGGTCTTTTGAATGAAGGTCTTGATAGAATCAAGTTTTCAATAGAGCAGGAGATAACAGAGGAGCAACAGCATCATGGCAAGACCCTTGAAAGTGTTCATGCGTGGCAAAAGTATTACTCAGTTGCAAGAAGCCTTGAGGCGGATGGGTTATGAAATTCATGATCAAAAAGCACTCTTTGGTACAGATACACGGGATGCAGTGAAAAGTTATCAAAAGCAGAAAGGTTTAAAAACGACGGGCATTGTCGATGATGCTTTGATGAAAGAAATGTCGGGTGAGGTGCCTTCCTCAGCAGTTGATGAAAAAGAAATATCCAATCAATCCTTACCCAATAACCAACAGGAATGGGATGCGCTCATTCGTTTATTGATTCAAAAAGAAATATTTACTCAAGATGAGTGGGATGCTGAAAAAAGTAAAGTTAAGCCGAAAAGTTTGATTTAACGCTATATTTCAATTTTTTTGATGATACGAATTCAGGAAACATATTCTGCGCGATACTCACCTTTTATCAGTATCTCCTTACATTGAGCGGGTATGTTTTATCGTTTTCTTGGTTATTTTATCCTTATAAATCAATGAGATAAGGATATACATCACGATTCTGATTATCCTACGAATTTCAATTTACAACCAATTTAAGCAAAAAGTTGAAAATCGATACCGTAATTTTCATTAAATGGCTAAATGATTCGGTCATCAATACCTTCGCCAGTTTTAGAGAATACATTGGTAAAAAACCCTAGTGTTTGTAACACATTGATTTAGAAAGCGTATATTAAAAATAACATCGGGTTTTTGGGCATGTTATTTTTAATATAACACAATATTCTAGAATGTTATGGTTACTCGCTTGCTTTGCGCGAAACACGCTGAATCTTGGCGAAGGTATTGGTCATAAAAGGCTATTTTTATTCAATATGATGAGAACAAACATCATCCGACATCAATTTTAAATCATTTTTTTAAAAAGAGATACCCGCTCAATGTAAGTATCTCTCTTGGAAAATTATCAGCCGCACCGTAAAACCCCGTCCTGTGATGAATTGGCGAAGCCAGAAATCCTGACCTTTGCGGGCATTAGGCGGGGAGGATGTCAAGATTGCGATGAAATATAGGTGGGTTCAAAAGAAAGTTGGCGATAAGTTTTGAAGCGTTCACGCGAAGCTTGTTTTAAGCCTTCATCCCACCCATCCACAAAGTCTACAATATGTGAAAACCCTTCCAATGAGGGTGGTACTTCAAGCCCCGCATTGATAAGAACCGTAGCTTGATTATCACGATTGATGTTTGTTGCCAATAAAATGGGTTGTTTGGCATTGTATTCAGTATCGTTTGAAGCAATAGCATGGGGTAAAAAAGCAGTGGGGTGAATGGTCCATAGGGTGTCATCAAGCTGCTGCATGGTATCAATATCAGGGCATAAAATTAAAACATGGGGTGTTAAGCGGTTGCGCCGAAACAAAAGATGAGCAATGCCTTTGATGCGGTCAGCATGTGTTAATAATTCAAAATGAACTTGAGTATCGGCTGCCATTAACCACCTGCAATCTTGGCTTTGATGTCTTGCTTGGCTAAAAGTTCGAGCAACTTTTCTCTGTGGTCGCCTTGGATTTCGATGTTGCCTTGTTTAATTGCGCCACCTGTACCCAGTTGTGCTTTGAGGACCTTGCCCAGTTTTTTAAGCTCATCAGCTTTGAGGTTTAGCCCTGTGATCACCGATACCGATTTTCCGCCACGCCCTTTGCTTTCACGCATAATACGCACCCCTTGTTTGTTAGGGTTTTTGATGGGTGATGGTGCAGCTTTGTTTTTATTTCTGCGTTTATTTTTGGATGAAGGCTGAGATGATTTGTTGACCATCCCATCTTCAGTAGAATACACCAATACGCGATCAGAACTCATTTAAACAGTGGCTAACCAGTCTTTATGCGCAGCACTTCTACCATGTACCACATCAAAGTATTTCTTCTGTAAAACGGTAGTGATCGGTCCACGAGAACCACAGCCAATGGTACGCCTATCTAATTCACGAATAGGGGTGACTTCGGCGGCTGTACCTGTAAAAAAGGCTTCATCAGCAATATACACTTCATCGCGGGTGATGCGTTTTTCAACCACTTTATAACCTTCTTCTTCGGCGAGTTGAATCACAGTTTGGCGGGTGATGCCATCCAATGCGCTGGAGAGTTCTGGTGTGTAAATTACACCATTTTTGACCAAGAAGAAGTTTTCACCGCTGCCTTCTGCCACAAATCCATCCACATCCAACAACAGTGCTTCATCATAACCATCTTGAAGTGCATCCGAGAGAGCAAGCATGGAGTTGATGTAGTTGCCATTGGCTTTGGCTTTGCACATGGCGATATTGGGATGATGACGGGTGAAAGAAGAGGTGCGAATGCGAATGCCTTGCTCTAAAGCATCTTTGCCCAAATATGCGCCCCAGTTCCAAGCGGCAACAATCACATGTGTTTTCAAACCATCAGCGCGTAATCCCATGCCTTCTGAGCCATAAAATGCCATAGGGCGTAAGTATGCTGAATCCAAGTTGTTGACCTTCACAGCATCCAACTGGGCTTGGTTTATCTCATCTTTGGAGTAGGGCATATCCATATTCATGATTTTTGCCGAGTTAAACAAACGGTCGGTGTGTTCTTGTAGGCGGAAAATCGCTGCGCCTTCTTCGGCATGGTAAGCGCGAACACCTTCAAACACACCCATGCCATAATGCAAGGTGTGAGTAAGCACATGAATTTTAGCATCACGCCAATCCACCATTTTACCATCAAACCAAATTTTTCCATCTCTATCTGCAAAATTTAACATATTGTGTTCAATCCTTTTTAAGCTATGCGCTCTTGATCCCAAAGTACACGTTGATCCAATGCGCGGGATAAGGTGTATTCGTCCAAATATTCAAGCTCACCACCTTCGGGTACACCGCGTGCAATACGCGACACTTGAATGCCGTGGTGGGCATAACGGCGTGAAATAAAGTGGGCAGTGGCTTCACCATCCACAGTGGCACTGGTGGCTAAAATCAATTCTTTGATATGACCATTGGCGATACGCTTGTCCAAGCTGTTGAACCATAATTTCTCAGGTCCAACCCCATCGACAGGGCTAAGTCTGCCGTGTAAAACATGGTAACTGCCTTGAAAATGACCGCGTTCAAGCATCAATACATCCACGGGTTGCTCAACCACGCACACAATCTCATGTTGACGTTTGACCTGATTACATACTGTGCAGTGGCTTGTCGAAGCAAAACCACCGCAGGTATTGCAAAATTTGACCTGTTCATGCAAATGTTCCAAAGAATCAGCAAGTTGTTTGACTTCATTTTCCGACTGCTCAAGCATATTTAAAGCAAGGCGCATGGCAGTTTTGGGACCGATGCCCTGAAATGCACTAAGTTGCTCCACCAGTCGCGCCAAGGGCTCAGGCATACCTGTCAAATGATACATTACAGTGAAAAACCTGGTGGTAATGACACACCACCCATCATATCTTTTTGTTTGGCTTTGCTTGCTTCTTCGATTTGTTGCATACCTGCATTCACTGCAATCACCATCAAATCTTCAAGCATGGTTTTGTCATCACCCATCAAACTATCATCAATTTCAATGCGTTTGATTTGATGGTTGCCCGACACAGTGACTTTGACCAAACCATTGGCTGATTCACCGACCACTTCCATATTGGCGAGTTCTTCTTGCATTTGTGCCATGCCATCTTTCATTTTCTTGGCTTGCTGCATCATTTTTGCGATATTCATGTTGCGTTGTTCCTTTTATTGAGAGATTAAACTTGTTGAATGCCAGCGAGGTACCATGTTGGGTCTTCGCTGTTGGGATCATGTTGGAATACCCAAACTTCATTCACATGATTGCTTTCACTGGCAATCACTTGCCCACCATTATCCAATGTTTTTTCATTTAATGTTGCTTGAAAATGAACGGCTGCCATTTCTAAGCCTGACTCCATCCAACTGCCTGAAAGCTCTGGATAAACCACAGCGATTTCGGTGCGTGTTTCTTGATCACCCAATTGCTTGATTTGCTCTAACACATGTTCTGCCACGCTAGGGGTACAGAATGAACGAATATCTTCTTCATTTTTACTATCCCAATCCGCTTGCATACGCACAAAAATACCTTTGGCAGCTTGCAAAAATTGTTCCTCATCAATCTGTGGTTTTGCTGAGGTGTCGCTTGCATCACCTTCTGCCAATGCCGTGTGTGACTGCTCTTGCGTATCATGCCCGAAGCTTTCATTGTGAGGGGATGGATGCCCAGCAGGGGCATAGGTTTCTCGGCGTGAGGCAGCAGCGCGGCGCATAAACCAAAAAATGGCAAAAGCAATGCCGCCAAACAATAAAATATCCATAAAGTTGATACCTTCAAAACCGCCACCAAAGAACATTGCGCCCAGTAATCCACCCATGGCTAAACCACCAAGCATGCCCATCATGCCGCCAGCTCGTGATCCTGATGCCGCACCTTGCTGAGGTGCTGCGTTGGGTGTGTTCGCGCCTTGTTGTGGCGCAGGTTTAGAGAAGTTCTTTTGGTTTTTGGATGATTTACCAAAGCTCGTGCCGCCGCCAAAGCGTTTGGCTTCAACGGTGTTACTTAGACCTGTAACACTGATAAATATAGCTAACAAGCTAAAAACAATGATTTTTTTCATGATTAAATATCCTTTTTTATTTGCGTAAACTTGAGTTGTGCCGCAGCAGCGCGAAAAATGCCTCTGCGTAGTGGCTTATCCTTCACACCTTGAATGCTTTGGGCAAGTAAACGCAAATCATGGCAATGAATAGCGTTGATGATAGGCACTTTCTTTTCTTCACGAATCCCCGCGTTGGCTTGAACTCGTGTCCAAACCTTACGTAAACCTTGCAGTTTGCAGCGTGTAAAACAGGCTTTACGAATGTTTTCATGAAACTCCAAACGAATCATGTCGGCAATCACCGAATGGTTGACTGCGATAATTAAACCCAACGAACCATCAACTTGCGGTTCAATGGCAATGGGTTCACAGCGTTCCGCCATCATACTGCCTACAATATCATGCCAATGCCTGCGTAGAACTGCAATGGATGTTAGGCGTTGCATTCGCTCACTATCAATAATTTTATTCATGCTAATATTGAGTGATTTGAGTTCGGATGATTTGCGTGTTTTACGGTGGGTTGCCATGGTTGATGTGATGAACCTTAGAAGGGTAACTTTTTGCCACCCAAGATATGGGCATGCAAATGAAAAACTTCTTGTCCGCCGCCTTCACGCACATTGATGACTACGCGATAACCAGCTTCAAGATTTAACACATCATTGGCGATGTGATTCACTCTATCCATCAGTGTGCCAAGCAGGGCAGGGTCTTGAACATCAGCAAGGGTAGGGATATGTGTTTTCGGAATCACCAATATATGTGTCGGCGCTTTGGGGTGAATATCATTAAAGGCAAATACATCATCATCTTCATACACTTTACTTGAAGGAATATCACCATCAATGATTTTACAAAATAAACAGTCGCTCATATCAACACCTCTACAAGGCAAAAGCTTAACAAATCATATCCAATTCATCAGCAATAAGCTTTTCTTTCTCTGTTTTATTGAGTTTTTTAATGTTGATTTCAAGTTTAAGTGCATCGGAATGGCTGCCCACTTCTTGTTGAGACACCAATTCAAGCGGTGCTTTGCCACGCAAGAATTTTGCACCCTTACCTGCTTGGTGTTCGCCAAGTCTTCGCGCCACATCGGTGGTGATACCCGTGTAGAGTACATTGCCTTTGCAGCGAATCATGTAGAGATACCAAGCTGGCTTGCTGCTCATCTCATCTATTTGTAACGCGACTAAAGTTGCATCGCCTTGGAAGTGAGGCTTTAGCCTCGTAGAAGTTCATAAAATACCAACCACTTCATATTCAGTGCTTTTGTTCGCAGCTTTAATTTCAACAACATCACCCACTTTTTTACCCAACAACGCTCTGCCCAAGGGTGCTTGGGGTGTAATCACGGTGATGTTTTGTTCCTCATGGACAATTTTTAAGCCACCTGCATCCGCAGCCAACCAAAAGCTTTGTTGTTTTCCTGTTTCATTTTTAATGCTGACCAAGCTTGATAGGGAAGCTTGGCTTGATGGTGTAAGTTGCACCTGTTTGAAGTAGGCAAGTGCATGGTGCAGTTCAAGCAATCGCTCACCTTGCCCTTTGGCAAGATATGATGCTTCAGTACCCATGGTTTCATACTTGGATGAACCCAAACAGTCTTTGTGGGTTGCAGTATCCCGCGCCACATCCACAGCTTGTTGCGCGATTTGAATATCCGCTTCAAGCTGATTGATGATTTGGCTTAAGATGTTTTGTTTATTCATGGATTAATGACGCGACTAAAGTCGCATGTCCAAGGAAGTGAGATGTTAGCCTCGCGTACATACTGGTTTTATTCATTGATTTGAACCACTCCCGTCACGATGTGACACCCCTCTAGCCAGAGGGTAATAGTTCCCCTTCATGTATAAAGGGGTGGCAGCGAAGCTGACGGGGTAGTATTTATTTTGTTCAGACCTCTCCATTTCAGTCGAGGTGACAGGCAGCTAAGCATTGTCATTTCGACCGAGCGTATTCGTATCCGTATGCTCAAAGGTTTTACAGTAAATATCCAGCATAATGGTTTGGTCATATTGGAGTGTATCGCCTTGGATGGTAAATGTTTGCGTAAAGGCTGTGGTTTTGGCTTTTTTCTGCATAAATGATGATTGGGCAATGCCACCATCAAAGCCAGTGTCTTCACCAGAGACTTCAATCACAGTCATATCGGCTTCATCGCTATCCAACACACGACCACATGCCACCACGCCCACACCACGCGGAATCACAAATGAATGGGTAATCACACCCGTTTCACTGTCCCAAGACCAATAACCGACTTGATGATGAAATACATCGCCATTTTCAGCGCGTTGCACAATTTGTTTATAATGCAGCACAGCCAAGGTTTGCGTTTCCGCATTGCTCACATCACCAATGGCTTCAAAGGTAATGGTCTCAAAATAAGGATTATTCTCTTCACCCGATGGCTCAGGGGCGATGTCAGTTCCTTTATCGCCTTTCCAAGTGCCAATCAGTTGCTCTAGTGGTCCGTAGTTAATTTCACTCATAAGTGCTCCATTTCTAGTCAGTATTCATTTCTATCAATACCTTAACGCCAGTTTTAGAGAATACATTGGTAAAAAACCCTCAGTGTTTTGTACATCATCATTGATTTAGAAAGCGCATATTGAAAAAATAACATCGGGGTTTTGGGGATGTCATTTTTAATATACCTACAATATTCTAGAATGTTGTGGTTACTCGCTTGCTATTGCGACGAAACGCTTGAACCTTGGCGAAAGTATTGTACTATAGGTTCTTATTAAATCATCTAGCTTCTTTCCTGGGTGCTTTAATGCGAAGGAGTATAACGTTTCCCAAAACTCTTTTCGGCGACGGTTGATTGACTTAGGTCTGTATTCTAGGCGGATGTTAGAAGCAGGGAAGTAATCTGTTTCTGGGTAAGACATATGCACATCCAATTCTTTGTATGGATCTTGGAGTAAAATCTTTTGCAGAAGTAGAAGCAAGTGTGTTTAGGTTCATGAGGCCTCGAGAAGAGAATATATCAGGCTCTAGCTTTGAAATAATAAAAAATGTGTCTTCAATATGATAATAAATAGCCGAGCCAGGGATACGGAATATTCGGTCTACTAAACCATCACCAAGGATTAGAGCATCACGCCATTCGTCACGTGATCCATCATGGTACTCTTTTCCATCGCATTCAAATGTTACCTTTCGCCCACTCTCAAGCGTATATACAAAGTCTAGACGTAAGTTGCCACATATTGTTGTAACTGGGTACTGAGCAATTAAATTTGATGGTATTTTTAGGTATTTAGTTGCGTGATAGGCAAATTCATCTTCTATGACGCTTTCGAAATTAGCGTCCAGTCTGCTCATTTTAGGCCTGCTCGTCATTAATTACTTATTCCTAGATGCTTTCTCATCATGCCCAGACGACACCAAAGCGACGAGCAAGTTCTTGGAGTACATCATCAGCAGATAAACCGTGGTGAGATAACATAATCATGCTGTGAAACCATAAGTCGGCTGTTTCGTAGATGATGTTGTCTTTATCATTGTTTTTTGAGGCAATAATGGCTTCTACTGCTTCTTCACCAATTTTTTCTAGCATTTTATCGGGTTTAGCAAATAAAGACGCAACATAAGATGTATCAGCGCTTTCAGACTTGCGTGCTTCAAGAATCGCTGCGAGTTCGCTTAATATATTGTTGTTCATGATATTTCCTTTTCTACATGGTTCAGCAAGCTTTCAACTTCTGTATAGGCTTCTTGCCAGTCAAATGGTTCATCATCAAATAATCCATAACGAAATTGAACTGCAAACGGGTTAAGTTCTGCTAATGACCATAGATTATCTATATTTTTGCCAAGTGATTCGAGTTGGTTGAGTAAGTAACTTAAATCATGGGTTTTAGAGATAGGTTGCCCAAGTGCTGTCAACCATGCTTTTAGAGACTTTTCTGTAGCTTGCTGTAAGTGAAAACCAACAATTTCTACGTCAGGTTCATCGCTTAAGGCCAGACACTTTGGCTGCTTTGAGGTCTTTTCTTGCCATAGTAAGCAAAGGTTGTGATAAATCAGGTGGATTCATACAAAACTTTACCTTGCTGTTGAATAGGGTGTAACAAGTGTTGGTTTTTTTCTTGATTTAACTCTTCTTCACTAAACAGCAATAAGTCTTTGGGTATAGCAAATGAAGATAGCGCTTTATAGAGCTTGGCTGTTTCTTTGCGCCGGCTTCGCTTGGCATTAAACGCATCTTTTTCAATAATACATAGGTCAATATCAGAGCTTTGTGTCGCATTGCCTTTAGCATAAGAGCCAAAAAGGATAATGCGGGTAGGGCTGATGGTTTGCACAATGGTATCCACCATAGCTTGTATATCTGACGGTTGTAATGCTTGTTTTGCCATGGCTTCCTCCTTGCTTTCGACTTCAAGCCTATATGATGGGTTGTTCAAACTCCACCCATTTATCACCGCGCTTCTCACGGTAAAAACATGATTCACGATTGGTATGACAAGCTGCGCCAGTTTGCTCAATCTTGAGTAAAATCGTGTCACCATCACAATCAAGATACATATCTAAGACTTTTTGTACATGACCGCTGGACTCGCCTTTTTTCCACTGCTTCTGGCGAGAGCGCGAATAATAGTGGGCAAAACCTGTGTTAAAGGTTTCAAGCACTGCTTCCTCATTCATCCATGCCATCATCAATACACGACCCGACTTTGCATCTTGGGCGATGGCGGGCACAAGCCCTGCTTCATTAAATTTGATGCTCGCTAATAGGTTCATCATCATGCAGGTTAATTTCGCCAATACACGGCTTGCAGCGGCGATGGTATTGTCGATGTCTTCATCGGTGTGCGCAGCAGATACAAATGCCGCTTCATATTGGGAAGGTGCTAAATAAACACCTTCATCCAACATGCCGTTGAAGAATTTACCGAAGAATGGCAAGTCACAATGACCACTGACATCAGAGCAACATGTTACTTTTTCTAAGTCAGTGAAGAAGATGGTAAACATTGAACCAAAGCGATTGCCCGTTGCGGCAACGCCAGCTTCTTTGCAGCCAGCCAATAAACCTTCGAATAGACGTTTGGATTTCACTTCTAAATCAGCATACAAGGCTTCATCTTGCAAACGGGATAATGTTTCCAAGCCAGCACGCATGGCAAGTGGGTTGCCTGATAATGTGCCTGCTTGATAGACTGGGCCATCGGGTGAAATCTTGCGCATGATGTCTTCACGACCACCATAAGCGCCCACAGGTAAACCACCGCCAATGATTTTACCCAAACAGGTTAAATCGGGGGTGATGCCGAACAATTGTTGTGCGCCACCCGAAGATACGCGGAAACCACACATCACTTCATCAAAAATCAGCAATGCGCCTTCTTCGGTGCAAATATCACGCAGTTGTTGTAAAAAACCTGTTGAATGCAAATCCATAACACCCGTATTGCCCGGAACAGGCTCAACGATGATACAAGCGATTTCGCCTTTGTTGGCAGCAAATAATCGTTTTACTTCATCCATATCTTGGAAAGGCGCAGTTAAAGTCAGTTTGGCATAATCATTGGGCACACCCGCAGAGTCAGGCTCGCCAAATGTTGCCGCACCTGAACCCGCTTTGACGAGGAAACCGTCGGCATGACCATGATAGCCACCATCAAATTTGATGAATTTATCGCGCCCTGTAAAACCACGCGCCAAACGCAATGCACTCATAGTCGCTTCACTGCCAGAGCTTACAAAGCGAACCACGTCGATAGATGGCACCATATCAATGACCATTTGCGCCAAATCAATCTCAAGCTCACATGGCGCACCAAATGACACACCTTTTTGTGCAGTTTCAGTGATACCATCAATCACCGCAGGATGGGCATGACCCAAAATCATAGGCCCCAAGAACCCACATAATCAATGTAAGTATTATCATCCACATCGGTGACATAAGCACCTTTGGCATGATCAAAAAAGCGAGGTGTACCACCCACGCCTTTAAAGGCACGAACGGGTGAGTTTACACCACCGGGGATGATTTTTTTGGCTGCTTCAAAATCTATTTTGGACTTTTCAATGCTCATGTTTGTTTTCCTTTTTTCTTGAACCACAGAGGACATAGAGTAAAATAATGGAGGTCATGCGAGGCTAAAGCCTCACTTCCAATGGAGGTGCGACTTTAGTCGCGCACTTACTAAAACCTCCGTGTAACTCGCGCCCTCTGCGGTTCAATATATTCCTTTTTAGCTGTTCATTTGGCGAAGCACGTAACGCAAAATACCGCCATGTTGATAGTATTCGACTTCTTTGGGCGTATCAATACGCACCACAGCCGTAAACTCTTTCACGCTATCATCTTCCGCCGTGGCTTTGATGGTGACTGATTTAGCAGAGCCATCGCCCAAGCCAATAATATCAAAGCTTTCCTGCCCTGTTAACCCCAATGATTGTGGTGTGTCACCTTCATTGAATTGCAAAGGAAGAATACCCATGCCCACCAAGTTTGAGCGGTGAATACGTTCATAGGATTCAGCAATGACTGCGCGCACACCCAACAACATCGGGCCTTTGGCTGCCCAGTCGCGTGAGGAGCCTGAGCCGTATTCTTTGCCTGCAATAATCATGGCAGGCACGTTGTCGGCTTTATACTGCATGGCAGCATCATAAATACTCATTGGCTTTTGTGAGGGTTGATGAATAGTTTCACCACCTTCTGTGCCCGGTGCAAGCAAGTTGCGTAAGCGGATGTTGGCAAATGTGCCACGCATCATGATTTCATGGTTACCACGGCGAGAGCCATAGGAATTAAAATCTTTTTGCGCCACATTGTTGTCCGCCAAATAACGACCTGCAGGCGAATCAGCCTTAATCGCACCTGCGGGTGAAATATGGTCGGTAGTCACTGAATCACCAAGCACTGCCAAGCAGCGCGCAGCTGAAATATCAGCAACAGTTTCAGGCTCTTGTTTCATGCCTGTAAAGTAGGGTGGGTTTTGAATGTAGGTGGACTTATCATCCCAGGCAAAACGCGCTTCACTTGGTGCATCCAAAGCTTGCCAATGTTCATCACCTGCAAACACATCTTTGTATGAATCTTCAAATTGTTCTTTGGTCACGCAATCATGCACCACTGCCGCAAGCTCGGCTTGGCTTGGCCAAATGTCTTTAAGGAACACATCATTGCCATCTTTATCTTGCGCCAAAGGCTCATTAAAGATGTCGATATTCATCGTACCTGCAATGGCATATGCCACCACAAGCGGCGGCGATGCGAGATAGTTCATGCGCACTTCAGCGTGAACCCTGCCTTCAAAGTTGCGGTTGCCCGATAGCACAGCCGTGACGGGTAAATCACCATCACGAATAGCTTGAGAAATTTCCGCAGGCAAAGGTCCAGAGTTGCCGATACACGTGGTGCAACCATAACCCACCACATGAAACCCCAAGTCTTTGAGCGGATTCATTAAATCTGCTTTTTCCAAGTATTCGGTGACCACCAATGAGCCAGGGCCCAACGATGTTTTCACCCAAGGTGCAGCATTTAAGCCTAAAGCCGCAGCTTTTTTCGCCACAAGCCCTGCGCCCAACATTACGGTTGGGTTGGATGTGTTGGTGCATGATGTAATCGCTGCAATCACCACCGCTCCATCATCAATGATCACATCTTTACCGTTGATGGTGGTACTGATGGGGTTAGAGGTTAAACCCGCTTCGGATTTAATGATTTTCACATCTTTTTGGAATGCAGCTTTGGCTTCACTCAAAATGATACGGTCTTGTGGGCGTTTCGGTCCTGAAATGGAGGGTACGACGGTGGACATATCAAGGCTGGCGCTTTCATCATACACAGCCTTGTTTTCACCGCCTTCACGGAACATGCCTTGCGCTTGATAATAGGCTTTGATTAAGTTTTTTTGTGCACCGCGACCTGTGAGTTCGATATAATTTAGTGTTTCCTCATCAATAGGGAAAATACCGCATGTTGCGCCGTATTCAGGTGCCATATTGGCGATAGTAGCACGGTCGGCTAATGGTAATGTGTCCAAACCAGAGCCATAAAACTCAACAAATTTACCCACCACACCATGTTTGCGTAGCATTTCAACAATCGTTAGCACCAAATCCGTGGCAAGTGCGCCTTCAGGTAATTCGCCAGTCAATTCAAAACCAACCACCTTCGGCACAAGCATAGACACAGGTTGCCCAAGCATCGCCGCCTCAGCCTCAATACCACCCACGCCCCAGCCTAAAATACCCAAGCCGTTAATCATGGTGGTGTGTGAATCAGTGCCAATCAAGGTGTCGGGGTATGCCACGCCGTCATCATTGACAAACACAGTACGGGCAAGGTTTTCCAAATTCACTTGATGCACAATGCCCGTGCCTGGAGGCACAACCTTGAAGGTTTCAAAAGCATTTTGACCCCACTTGAGGAATTTATAGCGTTCTTCATTGCGTACATATTCAATGGCAGTGTTCAACCCTGCCGCATCATTGGATGCGAAGTTGTCCACCTGCACGGAGTGGTCAATCACCAATTCAGCAGGAGCGAGAGGGTTAATCTGAGCAGGGTCACCACCCAAATCCGCCATAGCATCGCGCATCGCCGCCAAATCGACAACAGCAGGTACACCTGTAAAATCCTGCATCAATACCCGCGCTGGCATATAAGCAATTTCTCTAGGTTCATCACCTGGTTTGCGGTTGATCAAAGCTAAAATATCTTCGCGGGTGACATTCACCCCATCTTCACGGCGAAGTAAGTTTTCCAACAACACTTTGAGCGAAAAGGGCAGGTGAGATGTATCGCCTACGGCATCCAGCTTGTAATAAGTATAGGTTTTATCACCTACGGTTAGCGTATCTTTTGCGTTAAAATTATCAGTCACACAGAGCTCCAAATCTTCAAATTTAAATTAAAATTGAGCGACACCATAACAAAAGAGTGTTTTTATGCCATTATTTTACAATTGAAGTGGGTGATTCGTTAGCGGTCGGGGTAGCTTGAAAGCTAAGTGCCACCTAAATGGTGGCACGATGTTAAAGCGTTAAGTTGCTATCGTGCGCTGGTGAGGTGAAGCATGCAGAAAACAATAACAAAACATTGCGCTTAAAAGCTGAGTGGTGATAAGAAATACCGTATTCTCCAAGAGGCAATTGCAAAACTCTTCATCCGAGTTGAATTACCGCTATTTAAAACCTGAAAAAAAAACTCCCTGCTGGTAATATAAGCCATCAACGACACAAACCAACAAGGAGATTATAGATGAACCACCTACATGATGAATTATCGCAAATCTGGCAAAGAATTCAAGGGTCATTATTTCCTTGGCTTGAGGATGAGCTTGGTCCACTGAGCGAAAAGCAGTGCCAACTTGTTAAGGTACTTGAGATTAGACATCTTTCCTAAATAACGTGATTCTCTTATTGGTTATTAACCCTACCTCAGATACACGGTTTGTGTATGATGTATGCATCATGGAACCCTACAAAGAAATCATCCACTGTAAGCCTCAAAAATTTTTGCGTATGACAGGAATAACGCAAAAAAACTTTTCAGATTTATATGATAAAGTAAAGCAATATATTGAAAATGAAAAGAAGCTTAACCCTCTGAAAAGGCGCGGTCTGAAAAGTTCTAGAGTATCATTGCAAGATTGTATCTTGTTAGCACTTTACTATATTCGCCACTATCCAACCTTTCAAGTTCTTGGCAATATTTTGGAATACAAGAGTCCTACTGTCACAAGGTATATAGCCGTTATGTGAGGATCATAGCTAACGTTGAAAAGCTTCCTAGCCGACTAGATCTTATTGATAATAAAAGGGAAACATTGATTATAGACTTACATTGAGCGGGTATGTTTTATCGTTTTCTTGGTTATTTTATCCTTATAAATCAATGAGATAAGGATATACATCACGATTCTGATTATCCTACGAATTTCAATCTACAACCAACTTAAGCAAAAAGTTGAAAATCGATACCGTAATTTTCATTAAATGGCTAAATGATTCGGTCATAAAAGGCTGTTTTCATTCAATATGATGGACCTGAATTCAAGTGATAAGTGCAATTTCCACTATCGATTTTATGTGAACTCCTGTATTTTCCTCAAATACTTCGTATGGAGTTTTGAACCCCAAACACTTTTTGGGTCGGTTATTAAGCCTATGAACGGCTTTTAGAACTTCTTTTGTAGTCACTTCAAGCAAGCTCATTGCTTTGGGGAAGTACTGCCGTAGAAGACCGTTTGCATTCTCATTTTGACCACGTTCCCAAGAGTGATAGGGCTTTGCAAAATAGGCATTACAATCGAGTGCTTTGGCGATGGTCTTATGGAATGCGAATTCTTTACCGTTGTCGAAAGTGATCGTGTGTACCCAGTCTTTTATTGGCTCCAAAAGCTTGATAATGGTTGCTGTCACGTCCTTGGCATGCTTGCTCTTAAGCGGTGCTGCAAGGCGAAGTTTTGAGCGACGATCATCGAGTGTTACAAGCACGCCTTTGTGCTCTTTTCCTATCATTGTATCACCTTCCCAATCACCTATTCGCTCTCGTTTGTTAGCCGCTTCAGGGCGTTCATCAATATCCACCCGATTGGTGATACCATGACGAGTATGCGCTGATCCATAACGTTTCCTGTAGGTCTTATTTTGGTGCCTAAGATGAGTATACAAAACACCGCCTTGCAGCACCGCTTAAGAGCAAGCATGCCAAGGACGTGACAGCAACCATTATCAAGCTTTTGGAGCCAATAAAAGACTGGGTACACACGATCACTTTCGACAACGGTAAAGAATTCGCATTCCATAAGACCATCGCCAAAGCACTCGATTGTAATGCCTATTTTGCAAAGCCCTATCACTCTTGGGAACGTGGTCAAAATGAGAATGCAAACGGTCTTCTACGGCAGTACTTCCCCAAAGCAATGAGCTTGCTTGAAGTGACTACAAAAAGAAGTTCTAAAAGCCGTTCATAGGCTTAATAACCGACCCAAAAAGTGTTTGGGGTTCAAAACTCCATACGAAGTATTTGAGGAAAATACAGGAGTTCACATAAAATCGATAGTGGAAATTGCACTTATCACTTGAATTCAGGTGTTGTCATTATAAGAAAAACGTCAGTGAGTAGCGGGAAAACAGCTCATGTTATTTTGTTTAGCTCTGATCTTGCATTGGGATGGGATAAAGTCGTTGATTATTATCGTTTGCGCTTCCAGATTGAATTCAATTTCCGTGATGCTAAACAATATTGGGGACTGGAAGATTTCATGGTTGTAAAAGAAGCCAAAGTTCGAAACAGCGCATGTTTTTCAATGTTTATGGTTAATATGGCATATGCATTAATCGCTCAGAATGACGGAAAAGTCGGCAGAAGTATGCACGATGTGAAGGTGTGGTTTCTGGCGCGCAAGCAGGTACAAGAAACATTAAAATTATGTGGGGGGAAATGCCGAACGTATTTTTATTAACGAACTGATTGATAAAATTTCAATGAAATTCATGGTTAATACGAGCTGAATGCGCGCTATTTTGGCGAAGGTATTGGATCAAGCTGTGGTGTTGGCTTATAAAGAGCAAAACCAAGTTGAACGAGGCTTTCGTTTTCTCAAAGATCCATTGTTTTTCACATCTACATTATTTGTAAAAAAACCAAGGCGAATCATGGCATTATTAATGGTCATGCTGCTTTCATTACTTGTTTATGGTATTGCAGAAAGGCGAATGCGAGCCAGCCTTGCTGAGCAAAAAAAACATTACCCAATCAAATTAATCAAGCGACTGCTAAGCCAACTTTACGTTGGGTTTTTCAGCTATTACATGGCATTCATTGCCTTAAAATTACCACGCAACATCAAACAGAGCAGGTAATTGAAGGACTTACGCCATTGCATCAAAAAATATTACTTTTATTTGGAAAAACAGTGGAAAATATATATCAAATTCCTCTTAAGAATACCCGCTCAATGTAAGTAGACAATTACATTTGCGTAACATCAGATTTCAATTTGCACTTAGACTCACGTTAGAGGTGAAGTCCCGATTGTAAAACTACTTGTGAAAAAATTGGTTATCTGTCACTTTTCGTATCTTTTAATTTGGAGTCAATATGAGTATCAACACATTACTACATGCCAATATCACATCTTTACCATTACTTCATAGCGGAAAAGTGCGTGATATGTATGAGATTGACGACAAACACCTTTTGATTGTGACAACGGATAGATTATCTGCATTTGATGTGATTTTACCCACGCCCGTGCCTCAAAAAGGTGAGATTTTAAACCAAGTTTCTGATTTTTGGTTTCACAAGCTGGGACACATCATCCCCAACCAAATGTCTGATTTAAGTTTGGATAATGCTATGAGCAATGCTGAGGAGCGTGAACGCGTTCGTAGCCGTGCTTTGGTTGTTAAGCGTCTTAAACCTTTACCCATTGAAGCCATTGTTCGTGGTTATTTGATTGGCTCAGGATGGAAGGACTATCAAAAAAGCGGTGCTGTTTGTAGCATTCCTCTCCCTGATGGACTTGGGCTAGCTGATCAGCTTCCAGAACCTATCTTTACACCTTCCACCAAAGCAGCAGTGGGGGAACATGATGAAAACATCAATTTTGAACGTATGTGCGATACTATTGGTACAGACCTTGCCACGCAGGTGCGCGATGTCAGCCTTCAATTGTACAAAGAAGCTGCCGCCTATGCTTTGAGAAAAGGTATCATTATAGCGGATACTAAATTTGAATTTGGCTTAGATGACAATGGCACACTAACCTTGATTGATGAGGTGCTAACACCTGATTCATCGCGTTTTTGGGATGTTTCGACCTACCAACCAGGTATTAGCCCACCAAGCTTTGATAAACAAATTATCCGCGATTGGTTGGAAACCCAAGATTGGAATAAACAAGAACCAGCACCCGAAGTGGATGCAGATATTATGCAAAAAACAGCGGACAAATACCGCGAAGCTTTGATCCGTTTGACCCAATAAATAACCCATAGATAGCTGAGTTTCTTATCGAATCTAATTTTTTAGCCCAAGTCAAAGCAGACTTCGCACCTAAATCTGCTTTGGCAACGGGTTTAGCGGGTTATATGTACCGTGAAGAGCAAGTAAAGTTATCTGAAAATATTGCCAACACACTAGAACAACAAAGCATATTGATTGCCGAAGCGGAAACAGGTACAGGTAAAACACTGGCATACCTGATTCCTGCACTGCGCACATCAGATAAGGTATTAATTTCAACACATACCAAGTCCTTGCAAGATCAGCTCATGTTTCGCGATTTACCTGCAGTACAAGATGCTTTAGGAGTTCGCCGAAAAGTTGCTTTACTGAAAGGGCGCAGCAACTATTATTGCCCACAACGTTTGAATATGTACCTTGCCAGTAATCAGCAAGAAATTTGGCAAAAGAAAAGCCTTCTTCAAGTTCTTCAGTGGGCTGAAAATACAAGAGATGGTGATCTATCTTCGTTAAGCTTTGATGTGTTTGAGAAAGGTATTGGCCCACTGGTCACTGCAACAGGCGACCAATGCACAGGCAGCAAATGCGAGCATTACAAACAATGCCCATTGATGAAGGCACGACAAAAAGCACAAAGTGCGGATATTGTGATTGCCAACCACAGCCTGTTGCTCGCTGATGCATCTTTAAAATCAGGTGATTTTGGTGAAATTTTACCCGTATTTGATGTTTATATTTTGGATGAAGCACACAGTTTACCCGACCTTGCCAGTCGTCAGTTTGGCATTCAGTTATCGCGCCATAAGCTCATATATTGGGTCAGTGATATGCAAGCAGTGCTGGACACCTTGGGTGATGAAGCAGCTTTAAAAGAAAAGGTACGTAAGCTTGGGGCAGAAGTCATTACCCTATGGGCAGGCAAAGACCTCAAAGCCATCAAAAATGACTGGGAAGCCTTGCTGGATATCGCTATTTCCAGAGAAGAGCGTCATGATGATATGCGAAAAATGGTCGAACGCGCTACGCTTATATCTGAAGAGATGCAACAAATTTTGACCCCTCAAGATGGTTATGTAGCGTGGGAAGAAGGCAAGGATGATAGAAAACAATATATTTCTGCCCCCATCCAAACTGGTCCTGTACTGACCCATCATTTATGGGATCGTGAAGCTTCATTTGTACTTTTATCGGCAACACTTCGTGTATCCGATGAATTTGACTATAACCGTGCAAGGTTGGGCTTAAGCCAAGACCTTGCCCAAGAAACCTATCACCAGTCACCGTTTGACTACCAACAACAAGCGATGCTTTATTTACCCAAGCATATTCCAGAGCCACGTACTCCAAATTATCAACAAGTGATGCGCAATGAAATTGAAGCTTTGCTTCGCGCTTCTCGTGGTCGTGCCTTTGTCTTGTTTACATCTCACTATGCTTTAAGCACATTCGCGACTCATTTGCAGAAGGTTTTGCCTTGGCAGGTATTGATACAAGGTGAAAGTGGAAGTCGCGATGCTATTCTTGAATCCTTTCGTAAAGATAAACATTCGATTTTATGTGGAACACGCAGCTTTTGGGAAGGGGTGGATGTACCAGGTGAAACATTATCTTTGGTTATTATTGATAAAATACCTTTTGCCCCACCTACCGATGTGTTGCTCAAAGAGCGAACCAAAGCTTGTGAAGCAGAAGGCGGTAATGGTTTCATGGATATTCAGCTTCCTGAGGCCATTGCCGTACTTAGGCAAGGGGCTGGTCGTTTAATTCGTTCACTGTCGGATAAAGGGGCGATTGCTATTTTGGACTCGCGCTTACATCACAAACGCTACGGCAAGGAAGTCATTAAAAATTTACCCAATGCACCCATAGCACACGATTTAGGGGATATGCGCTGGTTTTTTTGAAGATATAGAGTAGATTCGAATGGCATGCGTTTGACACCAACAAACTCACTCAAGTTGTACTTGAAACTTCAACCCAGCTTACAATAGATTAAACTCAAAAAATCATAAGCTATTGATATATTGAAATAATATCATGTTTTCAGCCGCATAAAGTGCAAAGCTTTGACTAGGCTGACCACAAAAGTCTTGCACATAACTGGAAACTTATGCGGTTATTTTCATAGGAAGTGAGGCTTTAGCCTCGCCCAAAAAAAGCCAAGTGTTAGATTTTGTTCTATTTTTGGTGAAGTGATTGAATATCATTCATAAATGCGAGGATAACACTCCAGGGTGCTTTCTCAGGCTTACGCCTTCACCTTGAGCCTCACTTCCAACCTATGCGCAACGCTTACGCCATACTTTTTGAGTAAGCTTTACAATACAGGTTGATGGTGAACTTCTAACCATTGACTTAAATCAAGCTCCTTGTTGGTTAAGGCAGTACTGCGAATGTCTGTGTTCACTTGCAGTACAACCAAGGAAAAAGAGCCGCGTTGATGTAAAGCGGATATATTTTTTTTGCGCGATTTTTAGCCCGTTCTCACTGGCTTTATAAAACCACGTTTCAGCTTCATCAATATTCTTTTGAGTACCTCGACCTTCAGCATACAAATAACCAATTGCATTTTGTGCAGGTGCAAAGTTGTGTTCGGCTGCCTTTTTATACCAAAAAATGGCTTTTTTGTCATCTTGAGCGATGCCATGACCTCTGCGGTATTGGGTGGCAAGGTTAAACATTGCATGCGTGTTGCCAGCCTTTGCTGCGCGTGTAAACCAAGTAATAGCGGTTTGTGGATGATAGGTTACACCATGACCATGCAAGAATAAGGAAGCATATAAATTCTGAGCCTCTGCATCATCCTGGTGGGCGAGTTGACTCAGATAGTTAGCTGCTTTGGTGTAATTTTGAGGGACATCACCGCCACGATAATAAATCATAGCAAGGTTGTATAAAGCATCGTGATCACCTGCTTCAGCAGCTTTCTGATACCAATCAACGGCATGCTGTTCGCTGCGTCCAGTACCTCTTCCCAAGTGATACAGAAGACCGAGCATCAAATACGCTTTTTCATTTCCATTCTGTGCGGCAAGTTTCCACCAATACAAAGACTTTTCATTGTTAAGGTGAAAGCTTTCGCCTCGTGCAAATAATAAACCAAGATTAAATTGTGCAAGCATGTCATTTGAATGTGCTGCGGTCTCTAGCCAAGTTAAATTTTTCTTAGATTTTATGTTGTTTAATATATGATAAATAGCAATATCATTTTGAGCAAAAGTAATGCCATTGTCCGCAGCATAAGTCAGCCATGGCTGCCACTTCTTATCATTTTGAGGCAGCCCCAAGCTTCCTTGGTGGAGAATAACAGCCAAATTGTATAGGTTTTTCGGGTCATTACGACGCATACCGTGGTACAACCAACGCCATGCCTCTTGAGTTGCAGTGCTGCTTTCAATATGTGCATTGACGAGTAGGGAGGCAAGTGCATAGCCTGCTTGTGGATGATTGTGTTTTGCGGCTTTGGTAAACCACTGCACACTTTCGTTTGTCTTGGATGGATCTTTGAGAAGGCATAAACCCAACTGAAATTGAGCATCGACATGTCCTTGTTGCGCAGCTTGATAAAACCACCTTTTTGCTTCTTCAAGATTTTTCTCGATACCTATTCCATTTTGATACATGGTGGCAGCTTTATATTGTGCTTTTTTTTTTCCATTTCGTGCTTGAAGTAAGATAGTATCGATGATTTTTTGATGTAATACCTTGGCAAGCTTTAGTGTGTTAGGAGATGTTTGAGCTTTGATAGCCCAGTCCAACGCATCATACAGGTTTGTGTTACCCTTTTCAAAATAGAGTGTGGCAAGCTTGAGCATGGCTTGAGGGTGGGTTTGTTCTGCAGATTTTTTATACCAATGCAGTACCTCTTTTGCATTGTCTTGTTCTAACCCTCGCTCCAATAACAACATATTGGCATACATGAACTGAGCTTTCGCTAAACCATTACTTGCAGCTTTTTTCATCCAGTTTAATGCTAAAATATCATCTTTATCAACACCTTGCCCTTGTTTATACATGCGAGAAAGCTGGTATTGCGCTTCTTGATCACCTTGCAGTGCAGCTTTGGTATACCACTGCATAGCATCATCATAGCGCTGTTGCTGAAAGGCGAAGTTGCCCAATGCTAGCATGTCAGCATCAGTGCTTTTTTGCGTTGTATTGGAACTCATGTACCATAGCCCTCCCGCTGAGAGAGCAGCCAGCAACAGAAGCGGGATAAGTATCTTCATTGCCGTTATATCACTCTACTGTGACCGATTTGGCAAGATTTCGTGGTTGATCGACATCCGTACCTTTGGCGCGCGCAACATTGTATGCTAAATACTGCAAGGGAATAGATGCTAGGAGTGGCGCACTGAAAAAATCGCCCTCTGGAATATGAATGATAGCATCAACATTGTTTGGACACTCTTCTTTTGTCATGTCAGTAACCAAAATAACCCTTGCCCCACGCGCTTGAACTTCGTGAAGATTTGAAATGACCTTATCCAAGTGATACTGGCGAAGTGCCAAGACTACAACGGGTAGGTTTTTATCAATCAAAGCAATAGGACCATGCTTCATTTCGCCTGCAGCATAACCTTCGGCATGAAGATAAGAAATTTCTTTGAGTTTGAGCGCACCTTCAAGAGCAAGCGGGAAACACGGACCGCGACCTAAAAATAAAGCCCCATGTGCCGTTGCAAACAAAGGTGTAAGTTTATCGAATACAGTTGGTTCATTTAACAAACCCTGAGTACCTTCAATAGACGAAAACAATTGTTGGATATGCTCTGCTGCTTCATGCTTTGGCATAGCATTATGGTCAGTAGCAAGCTTGAGTGAGAACAAGGCAAGTGCTAAAAGTTGGGCGGTGTATGCTTTGGTGGATGCCACACCAATTTCAGGCCCTGCATACAATTCAATCACGCCATCGGATTCGCGCACCATGGATGAGGATGCCACATTGCAGAATACCAATGTTTTATTCTGTGGTGTTTGGCGTTTGAATAAACGCAAGGCTTCCAAGGTGTCGGCGGTTTCTCCCGATTGAGATAACGTGATAAACCAAGTGTTATGACCAATCACAGGATCGCGGTAGCGAAATTCAGATGCCACATCGACTTCAACTGGAATTTTTAAGTAGCGTTCTAACCAATACCTTGCGGTGAGCGCAGCGTGATAAGATGTACCACAGGCAACGATGATAATACGCGAAGGCAGCGGATTATTTTCAATAAATGCTGCTTGTGGAAAATGGATGTTTTGTCCATCGGAAGCATATGCGTGTAAGATTTCAGAAAAAACACGCGGTTGCTCATGAATTTCTTTAAGCATGTAGTGATCATAATCACCTTTACTGCTTGCCGCAACCATTTCAGGCATAGGCTCCCAAGCTATATCCACAGGATTACCAGCAGGGTCAAAGACCTGGATGTCTTGGGTGTTTGCCCAGCCCCATTCGCCTTCTTTTAGGTATGCCACTTCATCAGCGGCAGTGCCAACAGCCAACGCATCAGATGCCACAAACACACCGTGTTGACCTTTTGCCAATAAAAGTGGGCTACCACGCCTAGCAAACCAAAGCCTTTGACCTTTGTTGGCTTTGACACCTGCAATGGCAAATGCACCTTCCAGTTGATTGAGCATGGCTAAGAAGGCTTGTTCATCATCGGAAGTGTTGTTTAACGCGTGCTGCCATAACCAAGGAATGGTTTCACTATCGGTATCGGATGTAAAACTTGCACCTTGTGCGGTTAACATTTTTTTGAGTGACTGGTGGTTTTCAATGATGCCATTATGAACCACAGCAATGTCTTGGGTCTGGTGGGGGTGGGCATTACGTACTTCGGGTACACCGTGGGTTGCCCAACGGGTATGCCCAATACCTAAATGACCTGAAAGCGGTTGGTCTTCAAGTAATATTTCAAGGTTATTCAGTTTACCTTTGGCTTTGGTGGTTTGTAGTTTGCCTTGCTCTACTACACAGATGCCAGCACTGTCATAACCACGGTATTCCATAGTTTTGAGAGCTTGTAATAAAATTTGTTGAATATTGCTTTGCGCGACTGCGCCAATAATCCCACACATTATTGATCACCTTTTTTTGGGCGAACCCAGTTTTTAAAATGACGTTGTTCAGGCCTTGCTGATAATGTTAAGCCATCATCTTGCACTTGCTTGGTGATAAGACTGCCTGCACCAATGGTTGCACCAGAGCCAACTTGCACGGGTGCAACAAGCTTGGTATCTGAGCCAACAAATACACCATCACCAATAATGGTTTGATGTTTGTTTGCACCATCATAGTTGCAAGTGATGGTTCCAGCACCAATGTTGCAATGTTTACCCATGGTCGTATCACCAATATAACTGAGATGGTTCACTTTACTGCCTTTGCCAAGCACAGATTGTTTTACTTCAACAAAGTTGCCAATTTTCACCTTTTCATCCAAGCGCGCACCCGGGCGCAGCCTTGCGAAAGGCCCGACAACTGCTTGGTCTCCAATGCTGGTTTCTTCGAGGTGAGAGAAGGGAGCAACGGTAATGTCATCGGCTAACCAACTGTTTTGCAACACCGCATACGGACCAACCATGCAGCCATCACCCAAATGGGTTGAACCAAGCAATTGTGTGCCTGCTTTGATGGTGCAATCCATGCCAATATTGACAGATGCTTCAATACGCACTGTCTCCGCTTGTTCAATGGTCACACCTTTGCTTTGCCACTCGCGTAAAATTCGATTTTGCATGATGCTTTCAGCTTGTGCCAACTGGACACGGTCGTTGATGCCAAGCATTTCTTCGCTGTTGTCCATGATGCTCGCTTGCACGACTTGGTTATCGGCAAGGGCAAGGGGTAGAATATCAGGCAAATAATATTCACCTTGTGCATTATCGTTGCCAACTTGGTGTAAATATTTAAACAGTGCATCGCGGTTCACACAAAAGATGCCACTGCTCACTTCTTGAATTGCCCTTTGATTTTCATCTGCATCTTTTTCTTCAACAATACTGGACACATTGCCTTTATCATCGCGAACAATGCGACCGTAACCTTTGGGGGTATTAACGACAGCGGACAGTACGGAAACCGTCGCTTGATTTTTTTGATGTGATTTCACCAAGTTTGCCAATGTATCGCTGGTCAACAGTGGTGTGTCACCACAAATAATCAATGCCAAGTCAGCAAGGGATGTTAAAGGCTCTGCTTGTAATACAGCATGACCTGTACCCAGTTGTTCTTTTTGCTCTGCCCAAAATAAGTTTTCAGGCTCACCGATATGCGCTTTGACTTGATCAATACCATGACCGGCAACAAGGCAAACGGATTCAGGTTGTAAGTCTTCGGCAGTGTGTAAGACATGCTCCAACATACTTTTGCCCAACACTTGATGCAGCACCTTGGGCTGACTTGAAGCCATGCGCGTGCCTTTACCTGCCGCTAAAATAATCACCTGTAATGTAGAAAAATGATGTAACATCAATGAAATCCTTTCGCTTAATTATTTGAAATATAAAAATCTATTGAAAGCCTAGCTGGTAAATGAAACAAGTCTAGGAGACTGTTGGGCTTTACTTCGTTGTTATCCCATGACCAATGCACTAAGAAATGGTCTGATACTGTGTTCTGTGTGTGCATTGGTTAAATTGGAGTCAGATGCCGCGTGTTATTGATGGTAAAAAGAAAAAAGATAAGCAGGCATCCAGCAATGATAATTTAGAATTTTGGCATACCCGGCATTCCACCACCTCCCATGCCAGGAATGCCCATTTTCCCAGCCATGGCTTGCATCATACGCTTGCCTTTGCCGCCTTTCATTTTTTTCATCATTTTTTGCATTTGGGAAAATTGTTTGAGCATTTTATTGATATCTTGTACCGATGTTCCTGAGCCTAAAGCAATGCGTTTTTTGCGGCTACCATTGATAAGTTTGGGGTAAGTACGCTCTTTGGCAGTCATGGAGTAGACCATAGCTTGCATACGTTTAATGGGCTTTTCATCAAATTGCCCCAAAGCCTCTTGGGGTACATTCATGCCAGGCATCATTTTCATAATACCACTGATGCCACCCATATTTTGCATTTGCCCCATTTGTTCGGCAAAATCCATCAAGTCAAAATTTCCCTTGCGCATTTTCTGCGCGGCTTTGTTGGCTTGTTCTTTGTCGATGGTGGCTTCCATCTTCTCAACAAGTCCAACAATATCGCCCTGACCAAGAATGCGGCCCGCCATGCGTTCGGGGTCAAATAGTTCAAAGGCATCTAGTTTTTCACCCGTGCCCACATAACGTACGGCCACACCCGTGCTAAAGGCAACGGATAATGCTGCACCACCCCGCATATCAGCATCGGTTTTGGACATGATGCAACCTGTGAGTGGCACAGATTTATGGAATGTTTCCGCAATTTCCAATGCGGTTTGCCCTGTCATGGCATCAAGTACCAGCAGGCGCTCAGTCGTGCCAATTGCTTTTTCAACGGCTTTGATTTCCGTCATTAACGCATCATCAACAACTTGGCGGCCCGCTGTATCCAAAATCAGGATATGGTGACCACCCATTCTTGCTTGCTTCAGTGCTGATGCAGCCATTTTTTCAGGTGACTGACCTTCACCATGCAGGTAAAGCACACCAACACGTTCAGCCAATAGCTCCAATTGTTCGCGTGCTGCAGGACGAGTGGCATCCACAGATGTGACACACACTTTTTTACCTTGAGCGGTAAGAAGTTTGGCAAGCTTACCTGCGGTGGTTGTTTTACCTGCACCTTGCAAACCACACAGCATAATCACCGATGGTATTTTTGAAGTATCTAAGTCGCGGCGTTGACCACCCAAAACAACAGTAAGTTCATCGTTGAGGATTTTGATAATGACTTGCCCAGGTTGTAGGCTTTTGGCGACATCAGCACCCAATGCGCGCTCACGCACGGCATCCAATAGGTGACGAACCACGGGAAGCGCAACATCAGCTTCCAGTAGTGCCATGCGCATTTCACGAAGTGTGGCATCTAAGTCGGCCTCGGTAACACGCGCTGAACCACGAAGTTTGTTGGCAATGTTGCCGAGTTTACTGGTTAATGAATCAAACATGGACACTCTCTCTTAAAATAAACTATTCAATGAAAGAACAAAGCATAACGCTTGACTTAGAAAAGTTCTATTTAAAAACTAAAGGTTGTTGATGTTGTGCCTTATGGTGTGATGTAGATTATATTCTTTATAGGAAGGGAATAGTCTTGCATCAGCCATGGGTTATAATCCATGGTAGAGACCTCTGTATCGTGCATTTTTTTGGCTGCACCTGCGTTAAGAATAAGCCTTCAATCCTCATTTGTTACCAATAAACTGCGGTTTCACCCTTATCTTTGCCTTGGTTCGCTCAAAAAATGACTATGGTGCAGAGGTCTCTGGTAGAGGATGAGTTAACTGTGCTTTGGCTTGTTCCAAACCTGTAAAATAAATGCATCGCGTCCTGAGCCTATGCGATATTGAGCATAGTGCTGGGGGTTTTTCTTGTGATAATTTTGATGGTGTTCTTCAGCTGGGTAAAAATTGGTGTAGGGTTCAACGACGGTAGCGATGGGTGTGTTAAATATACCACTTTCGGCTAAAGCTTGTTTGCTGGCTTGGGCAATTTCAAGCTGGACTTCATCATGGTAAAAGATGGCTGATGTATAATGAAAACCTCTATCGTGAAATGAACCGCCAGCATCGGTAGGGTCGATATTCTGCCAAAAGATATCCAAAAGCTGCTGATAATCGACTTTATCGGCATCGTAAGTGATTTGAACCGCTTCAACATGACCTGTGCCACCTGCGCAGACTTGTTCATAGCTTGGGTTATCCATGTCACCACCTGCAAAACCTGAAGTGATACTTGTTACACCTTCGAAGCGTTCAAAAGGCGCAACCAAACACCAGAAGCAACCACCTGCGAAAGTCGCATGTTTTTTTGAGTTTTGTGTCATGGTCTACTCCTTGGCTTGAAAAAAGATGTGTTATCCTTTGTTTAATGAATGATGAAAGCAACCTTGCTGTATTGGGGGTTGCACTTCTTGGCATAACATAGAAAGATAGCGGGATAGTTGCATCCTTTTTAAGATAGATGAATAACTGGAGTTGAATATGGGTATTTTAAGCGAACAGTTAGAGCAATCATTAAATCATATTTTTCGTGAAGCGCATGTGAAGCGAAATGAATTTGTGACCATTGAACATTTACTGTTGGGGCTAACAGAAAACAAAGAATCCAGAGCTGTGCTTGATGGCTTGAATGTGAATGTACAGTTACTGTGTGAAGAATTGGAAAATTTCATCAGCGAACACGTTACGGTGTTACCTGAAGGCAGTGGTGATACCATTGCCAGCGTGGGTTTGCAGCGGGTGATTCAACGAGCAGTTATGCATGTGCAGTCGGCGGGTAAAGATGTGGTGACGGGTGCTCATGCTTTGGTCTCCATATTCTCTGAAAAAAATTCACATGCGGTATATTTCCTCAATTCATTGGGTGTGACACGCTTGGATGTGACGAGATTTGTCTCTCATGGCTCTGACCATGTGCAATCATCGATTGAATCACAAGTTGAAATTGGTGGCGTGGGTATTAAAGAAAAATCGAATTCATCACCACTTGCTAGATATTGTGAAAACCTGACAGAGAGAGCTTTTTTAGAAGAATTAGATCCACTGATTGGACGTGAAAAAGAGTTGAGCAGGTGTTTACATATCTTATGCCGCCGCAAAAAGAACAATCCAATTTTGGTAGGTGAGGCAGGTGTGGGTAAAACAGCTATCGCAGAAGGTCTTGCGATGCGTATTATTCAAGATGAAGTGCCTGATATTTTAAAAGATGCGCAAGTGTATTCTTTAGATATGGGCGCATTGATGGCAGGTACAAAATATCGAGGTGATTTTGAAGAGCGGCTTAAAGCCGTACTCAAAGCACTCAAAGATGAAAAGAATGTGATTCTATTTATTGATGAGATTCATACCATCATTGGCGCAGGTTCGGTGAATGGTTCGGCGATGGATGTGTCTAATTTGCTCAAGCCAGCACTTGCCAATGGTGAATTGCGCTGCATGGGTGCAACGACTTACCAAGAATACAGGCAAAGCTTTGAGAAGGAGAGTGCGCTTTCTCGCCGCTTCCGAAAAGTGGATGTGGTGGAGCCTACAATTTCGCAAACTGTGGATATTCTCAATGGGCTTAAGTCGCGTTTGGAAGAACATCATGCGATTAAATACAGCAGAGCTGCGGTTGCCGAAGCTGCCAAACTTGCATCGCGTTATATTACAGACAGGAAATTACCTGATTCAGCCATTGATGTGTTGGATGAAGCAGGAGCTTCAGTGCATTTGCAAATGCCAAATAAACGCAAAAAACAATTGGGTGTCATTGATATTGAAGCCACCGTGGCATCCATGGCGCGTATTCCTGCAAGGCAAGTATCATCTTCGGATAAAAAGTCTTTGGTCAATTTAGAAAGAAACCTGAAATTATCTGTTTTTGGTCAAGACAATGCTATTGAGCAATTGTCTGCAAGCATCAAATTATCTCGTGCGGGTTTGGGTTCACCCGATAAGCCGATTGGTAGTTTCTTGTTCACAGGCCCAACAGGTGTGGGTAAAACCGAAGTGGCCAACCAATTGGCACGCATTATGGGGGTAGAGTTGATTCGCTTTGATATGTCTGAATACATGGAATCACACGCGGTTTCGCGCTTGATTGGTTCACCTCCAGGTTATGTGGGTTATGAGCAGGGTGGTTTGCTGACGGATGCGATTAACAAACATCCCTATTGTGTGTTGCTGTTGGATGAAATTGAAAAAGCACATCAAGATATTTTTAATGTGTTGTTGCAAGTGATGGATCATGGCACGTTGACTGACAATAATGGTAAATCAGCGGATTTTAGACATGTGATTGTGATTATGACCAGCAATGCAGGTGCATTTGAAATGCAACAAAATAGTATTGGTTTTAGCCCCAGCACCAATGTTGGGCGTGATGAAGAGGCGATTAAACGTCTGTTTACACCTGAATTCCGTAACCGTTTGGATGCTATAATCCCATTTGGTTCGCTAACCGAAGAAGTAACACTTCATGTGGTGGATAAATTTATCATGGCACTGGAGCTGCAGCTACAAGACAAGAAAGTGGAGCTTGATATTACACCCGCTGCACGACAATGGTTAGCCAAGAAAGGGTATGACCCACAAATGGGGGCAAGACCGATGGATCGTTTGATTCGAGAGCAAATAAAAAAGGCTTTGGCAGAACAAATTTTGTTTGGTGATTTGCAAAAAGGTGGGGTTGCCCATGTGGATGTGGATGGTGATAAATTAAGTGTAACACAAGCCAAGGAAAGCTGTGAAGCATAGTGTCTGAAGATTGGCGAAATCCACAGCATAGCAAACAGGTTAAGAGCTACACGACGGATAAGCAGCAAAACATTTCTTCAATGTTTGAGCTTCAAGGTATTGGGGTGGTGGCTAGCCCTTATCAAGAGCGATTTGCCACGCCAAGGCAGCCTGCGTATGCATTGGAAGATAAACCTGCGACCATCACCCTTCATGCAGGACAAAATTTTGAACAAGCTTTACAAGACCTGGATACTTTTTCACATGTTTGGGTGATTTATTGGATGCACTTGAATCAAGGTTGGAACCCTTTGGTCAAACCGCCGCGTGACCCGAAAAATAAACATGGTGTATTATCCACTCGCGCACCACATCGCCCCAATAGTATTGGGTTGTCGGTTGTGCCGCTTTTATCGGTGAAGGGGCGTGTCTTACACATTGGTAATCATGATATGTTGGATGGTACACCTGTGTTGGATATTAAACCGTATATCCCCGAATCCGATTGTATGCAGGATGCGAATGCAGGCTGGCTTGATAAGCTTTGACATTTATCGATTATTTTTAATAATCGTAAACTTATGAAATGTGCGTCATGTGGAACATACTACCCTGAACATAAAGTTTTTTGCCAAACCTGCGGTGAATTGTTGGCAAGTGAAGATGGTCAATCCAGGCTGGGCGAATACACATTACTTGAAAAGCTGGGTCAAGGCGGTGTAGGGGTTGTTTTTCGTGCAAGACACCCAGACCTTGAGCAAGATGTAGCGATTAAAATCCTGAATGCGCAAAGCTTTGGTGATAAGAAACATATACAACGCTTTCGCCGAGAAGTTGAAACGCACTCCAAGTTGAATCACCCTAATATTATTCGTTTTATTGATGTGTATGAGGAAGCAGGAACTGTTGCTTTGGTGATGGAGCTGCTGTCTGGATGTAACTTAAAAGAATACATGAACCATAAAGATGTGTTACCGATTGCAGAAACATTACGCATAGCGATTGATATTCTCTCTGCATTGGAAGAGGCGCATAAATTTGAGTTTATTCACCGTGACCTAAAACCATCCAATATATTTCTTACCAATAGTAAAACCGTGAAGCTTATGGATTTTGGATTGGCGAAGTCGTTGAAGGGCGGTAACGATATTACGGAAAGTGGTGTCACGGTTGGTACATATATGTACATGGCACCAGAGCAAATTTTGGGTCAAGATATTGGTGTATATACAGACTTGTATGCTATGGGCATTGTGCTTTATCGTATGACAACTGCCATTTTACCCTTTATGTCCACAGGTGGTGGAGAATTTGAAATCATGGAAAAGCAGGTGCGCCAAGCTCCGCAATCTCCCCAAGAACTGAACCCTGATATTCCAAATGAACTTAATAAGGTTATTTTGCATCTGCTGTCAAAAGAAACTGAAAAAAGGCCGAAGTCTTGCTTGAAGGTGATGTATAAATTATATGATATTCAAGCATCATTAACACCAACGTTGAGTGAGCAAAATGCACAAACAACATTTTCTGATTTGAATACCAGCATTAGTAAACTTGGCGGCTCTCTTGTGGGCAATAATGACACAGGTCAAACTCATCAAACCATTGCTTTTCATACCTTGCGCAGCGCATTTCATTTGGATTCCCACCCTGCACCACTACCGATACCTTTTGATATGCGACACCCTCCGAGGTTGAGTAAGCAAAACTTGGCACGCTTAAAAAATGCTATCTTAACCATGCCTATACTGCCTGATATTTGGTATCAGGTGCAAGCTGTGTTTGCAGATGAGAGCAGCTCGGCATCAGATTTGGCAAAGGTGATTGTGCAAGATGCGAAAGTCAGTGCTGATGTATTTAAAAGTTGCAATATGGATGCTTATTTAACGTCAGAGGGCAAAGAAGATACCGATGTGGCACTGGCGTTAACCCGCATGGGTATGGATGCAGCACAAAGTTTGGTGCTCAGTGCTATCATGCCTGATTTTAAAACATCAGCAGCCAATGAGGTGCGTTCACTTCAATTTCATGGGCAAGCGATTGCTTTATTTACACGTATTTTATCGGACTTTAGTCCTGTTGTGGATGGGCAGTCTGCAACCATGTTTGGTTTGTTGCATGATATTGGAAAGCTGGTGATTTTACACCTTGAATCGGATGATAAAATAGCGCAACTCAAACAGCAGATTGACGAAGGAAAGGATACATTACAAGCTGAGAACGACGTGTTGGGTTATTCACACATTGATGCGGGTATGATGTTAGCCTTACATTGGAAATTGCCACGCAAAGTGCATAGGTTTATTTATTACCACCATTTTCCATGTTGGCAAAAACCTGAAACTTGGCCGCCTGATATGCAAGCACCTATCATGCTGGTGCATATGGCGCATTTAACATTAAGCGCACTGAGTGAAGATGAACGTAGCGACGGTGTTTGGTCGGGAGCGCAGCGCACACATGTGCCAAGTTCTGCTGCGATATTGAATAATCCTTTGCGTTTGCCGATGAAAGATGCATCACTGTACAGCAATATGAAGGTAAAACTTCAATATTTACAATGCTTATTCCCTGATTTGTATCCATAAGTATGCTCAAGTGCGTTGGTGCTTGCTCATCGTTGATAACTAAGCATCATACGCTTATTTATTGGTGAGCGGGGGATGAATGATTAGTTGGCTTTCTGGCGTAGTTCGTGAGTTAGACCCTTTGGGGTTGATCGTCTTGGATGTAAATGGTGTGGGTTATGAAGTGAGTGTGAGTATGCAAACACTTGTCAGCCTCAAGCAAGGAGAAAAAGCATCTTTGCACATTCATAGCTATATTCGGGAAGATCAATTTACCTTGTTTGGTTTCTCCGATGTGAAAGAGCGGGCATTGTTTCGCCAACTGAATAAAGTCTCAGGCATTGGTGCCAAAACCGCACTGAATTTAATGTCTGGCATGAATGCTGCTGATTTGATGCAGGCGATTGAAAGCAGTGATGATATTGCCATTGCACGAACGCCTGGTATTGGCAAGAAAACAGCGCAGCGACTCATTTTAGAGCTGAGAGGTAAGCTCATAGATGCTGATGTTGGGCTAACCACCTCAGCAAACCATAGCCTGCACCATGATGTGAAATCGGCTTTGTTAAACTTGGGCTATAAACCTGTGCAGATTGATAAGGTACTTAAAGCAGTGGATAACTCGCTTGATTTTGAAGGTATGTTTCGTGTGGCTCTCAAAGCATTATGAGTAAAAAACAATGGTAGATTTTCAACCGATGGAACCATTCGCTAGCGATGAAGAAGGTGATGAAGAGCGAATTATTACTGCAGCGTCGCAAGGTGAAGAAGTCTGGGATTCAGCGCTTCGACCCAAAACATTGGATGAGTATGTGGGACAACCTTCGATTTGTCAGAATTTGAAAGTGTTTATTCAGGCAGCCAGCAAACGCCAAGAGTCTTTGGATCATGTGTTACTTTATGGGCCACCAGGGCTGGGGAAAACCACACTGGCTAATATTATTGCCAATGAAATGGGGGCGCAAATTCGCTCAACTTCAGGCCCTGTGATTGAAAAACCTGGTGATTTAGCCGCCATGCTTACCAATTTAGAAGAAGGCGATGTGTTGTTTATTGATGAAATTCATCGTTTGAATCCGCAAGTTGAAGAGATTTTATACCCTGCGATGGAAGACTTTCAACTCGATATTATGATAGGACAAGGGCCTGCCGCGCGCTCCATTAAGATGGATTTGCCACGCTTCACCTTACTTGGTGCAACCACACGCGCAGGACTACTCACCAACCCTTTGCGCGATAGGTTTGGCATGATGATGCGTTTGGAGTTTTATAATCATAAAGACTTAACACATATTGTGCAGCGCTCTGCAGCACTTTTAAATATTACCACTCAAAACAGTGGGGCAGAAGAAATTGCCAGGCGTTCGCGTGGCACGCCTAGAATTGCCAACCGTTTGTTACGCCGAGTGCGTGACTTTGCTGAAGTTGACCACGATGGAGACATTACGTTAAAAGTGGCGAAATCTGCTTTAGAACGCATGGATGTGGATGAATACGGTTTGGACTACTTGGATAGAAAGCTGTTGATTGCCTTGATTGATAAATATGCAGGCGGGCCAGCAGGTGTTAATACACTCGCTGCATCTATTGCTGAAGAGCGGGATACCATTGAAGATGTACTTGAACCTTATTTGTTGCAAGAAGGCTTTATCACACGCACATCAAGGGGCAGAAAGGCGACAGCCTTGGCCTATGCCCATTTGAAACGTGAGTTGCCAGAGCCTGATCATCAAGGTTCATTGCTTTGAGTTTATTGAAACATGTGTTCGATGTTCGTATATATTATGAAGATACCGATGCTGGTGGTGTCGTCTATCATGCTAACTATTTAAAATATATGGAGCGCGGTCGTACAGAGTCCTTGCGTAGCTTAGGTTTTGAGCAAAGCCAACTGAAACAAGATGAAGGTATACTGTTTTCCTTAACGCGAGCAGACATACGCTACCAGCGACCCGCACGGTTGGATGATTTACTGACGGTAAGAGCTGAACTCATTGTCGCCAAGGGTGCAAGGATGATATTTAAGCAAAGTATATGGCGCGATGATACATTACTGGTTCATGCAGACATCACCTTGGCATGTATCAACACATTTGGTCGCCCGAAACGCATTCCGCAAGCTATTTTAGCGAGATTACAACAGGAGTAATGAATATGACTGATCAACTTTCCATTTGGACATTGGTTTTAGAAGCAGGCATTGTGGTGCAACTGGTCTTGCTTCTTTTACTGGGTCTATCGTTTGTCTCTTGGGCATTGATTTTTAATAAATGGCGCGTATTTCGAGCCGGGAAAGCTGCCGATGATGCGTTTGATGATGTCTTTTGGGGGACAGATGACTTGGATGCAGTGAAACAACAAGCTGAAAATATGAAGCATAGTGCGCAGGCAGCGATGTTTCTTCAAGGTTATGCTGCATTTCATAAAATAAAACAAGAGAGACGTGGTACGGCATTGAATATTCGCCATGCAATCGATCATACTTGGACAGCACAAATACATAAATTTGCAACAGGTCTATCCTTTTTAGCCACGGTGGGTTCAACAGCACCTTTTATTGGTTTGTTTGGCACAGTGTGGGGCATTATTGATGCTTTCCAAAGCATTGGTGTTACACAAAACACATCATTAGCAACAGTTGCACCAGGTATTGCTGAAGCATTGGTGGCAACTGCATTCGGATTGCTAGCAGCGATTCCTGCGGTGATTGCCTACAATGCTTACACTGGCAAGATGAAAGCTTTAAATAGCAGGCTGGATGGGTTTAGTGCTGAATTTATGAATGTACTTACACAACACGCTAAGAAATAATATGCAACCTTCAAAAAAACATAGCGAATGGGACACTGAAGACCAGCTCATAGCGCAAATTAATATCACACCTATGGTGGATGTTATGCTGGTATTGTTGATTATTTTCATGGTGGCAGCCCCCATGTTAACTCAAGGTGTGAATGTAGGTTTACCCGATACTGATGCACCACAAATTAGGCAGCAAGTTGAACCCGTGGTGATTTCGATTAAAAAAAATGGGGATTTATTTATTCGTAACAAACAGATTGAAATCACACAACTTGCACCACGTATTCAAGCCATGCGAAAAGCCAAGCCCAAGCTTCCTGTGTTTATTCGTGGCGATAGCCAAACAGCTTATGGTGATGTCGCACGGGTGATGAGCCTGTTGGAGTCGGCAGGCATTCAACAAATATCATTGGTGACTGAGCCACAGCATTAACCGCTATGCTTGCGACTCGTGATTTCATATTCGCTTTTGCACTGCATATTATTGTGGTTGGATTGTTGCTGCTTACCAATGAGTGGCATGAAGAGCGGGTCAAATTTCCTGAACGGGTAATGCAGGTGAATATGGTGAGTTTGAATGAGCTTCAAGCCATGATGAAACAACCTGAACCAAAGAAAGTAAAACCCCAACCTGTGAAAAAAGTTGTGACTCAACCGAAGAATCCTGAATCAAAGCCAGTCAAAAAAGAAGATAGCAAAGCAAAACCACGCCCCAAAGCCGACAAGAAACCTGCCATACCTCAACCTGTCATTGCGCCCACACCACCTTCTCAGCCTAAGAAGAAGAAAGTGGTGGAAGAAGAATTGGATTACGACCCATTTGCACCTATGGAATCAGCACCCAAAGAGCGCGTGAAGAGAAAGACCCACAATGCGCAAGCTCTTCAAGATATACTTCAAGCGCAGATGACAGATGTTGAAATCAATCGTTATATTGCAAGGATGCAGCAAGCGGTTGAGCGGCAATGGAAAGTGCCTACGGAAAGTGCCAGCCAATTGCATAAACCTTTGGTTGAATTGAAGCTATCACCTAGGGGTGATGTCGTACGGGTGCGTATTCTGGAAAGCTCTGGATCGAAGACATTGGATGAAACTTTACTGCAAGCTATTTATGCTGCCGCGCCATTTGATATTCCCAGCCAACAATATGACTTATTTAAAACCAATAGAATCCGCTTTCATCCGCTGTGATGATGCAAAACTACGGGTTGACCAAAGCTTTAATCACATCGTGTTTGCTGACCAAACCTTCAACACTATCACCATTGACCACGGGCAAATGATGCACATGTTTCTCACTCATTAAGCTTGCTACATCATTGAGCGAGGTATCGAGTGACACTGTTTTAAGGTTACTGCTCATCAAGCCTGCTGCATTGAGTGCTTCCAAGCGTTGGACTTCTTTTTCAAATTTATCTTCACCCAAAGGCAACACCAGGTCAAGAATCGCAATGGCTGTTGGCACATGCAGGTTAGCTTGTTGCTCAATCAAATCGGATTCGGTGATAATACCTTGTAGTCGCTGCTCATCATCCAAAACCAATAAATAATCAATATTATTGCCAGCAAATTGTTGCATAATGGTTTTGATGGGGGTGTCTAAGCTGCAGCTTTCGGGGTTGGGGTTCATCATATCTTTAGCAGTTAGCATGGTTAGCTCCTTGATGTTGAAATAAATGTTAATATAACAGCTATTGCCATTCCCGCCAACCATCCAACATAGGAAAGTAGAGGGCAGCTTTGATGGTGCGCTCTGGCTCTAAGGCTTGAAGCACTTGTACATATTTGGGTAGTTGCGGTGTTTCCACGGTGTAGCGGTGCAGCTCTTGGTCAAGAAAATGATCAACATCCGCATCGAAATGTGAACCTGTTTTGTAATCCACGACCCAGCGCGTTCCTTGGTTGTCAATAAAGCTGTAGTCCAAGATAACATGTTTACACTGTTGACCTTCAACATAGGTCAAGGCCCATTCACTGCGTTTATCTTGATGCGTATCGGATAAAAGCCAAGCCAAGCGTGGGCTGGTAAAACATTGTTTTAAACCATATTGGCAACGTGATAACGCCTGCTGAATATAAGTGTTGCTGATACCTTCTTGGTACAGGATGTGATGCATCATTTTCATCAGGCTCTGTTCATTGGCTGCTTTTAAGCCTTGTGCAGTGATGCACTGTAATGCAGCATGAAAGGCAATGCCGACAGCCCTAGCTTGCGCACTTGCCCAGTTGAACGCAGGTTTGTTGTTTTGCTGCAAGGTGTCATCATGGCTCTGTTGACTTTGAATGGAGGCGAAGGGTTTGGGTGCAACAAAGTCTAAGGGTAAGCATTGGGCTTTGGCTTGTTGATTGTTTTGCACTGTATGTTGTTTGGCATGATCATGATGGATTATTTCTGCTTGAAAACATGTTTGATCTTCTTGGTACAATCGGGCAAGTAGGGATGATGATTTGGGCTGTTGGTTGCTATCTGAAACTTCACCAAACATATGTAGCTCACGTTCAGCACGGGTGCAGGCAACATACAGTAGTCGCGCAATTTCTAAATCATCACGTTGCTTTTCAAAGCCACGAATCAATTCATAAGATGGATCTTTGCCATGTTGAGGCATGGGCGACAGTAATAAGCGTTTACCTTGATGCGTATGCGTTTCAGTTTGTACCAATACATCCTTATCTTTGGCGCGTGGTGTTTTTCCCAAGCCGCACAAGATTACCGTATCCCACTGTAGACCCTTCGCCCCATGCATCGTTAGCAATTCGACTTGGTCAGCAAAAGTTTTATTTTCAGGTTTGGCATATAATTTTTGTAGGTGTTGTTGCAGCAGTGTTGTGTCGACTTGCCCACCTTCATCAAGCTTCTCCAATAGGTTTAAAAACACATCAACATGGCTAAGTTGTACATGTGAAATAGATGCTGAACCATTTAAGCGTAACCAAGTGCTTTCCACAAGTTTGCGTAAGGGGATTCGCCGCACATGTGTTATTGCAGGTGATACTGCTTGGATAAAGGACTGCAGTTTTTCATGTTCATCGGTGGTGGTTGCCGTATAGCTTTGAATCGCTTGCCAAGGTGATAAGGGTTTTTGGTTGAAAATAGAAAACAAATCATCAAGTTTCAAACCAAGCATGGGCGAACGCAGTAGGGATGCCCATGCTGTATGATCGGCAGCGTGAAGTAGTGCGGATGTGAGGTTGAGCAAGTCAATAATTTCAGGCTGTTGATGCAAGGGTAAGACATCCAAAGCTTTGAAAGGAATATCGGCTGTTTGTAAGTTTTTCATCAAAGTTTTGAGGTGAGATCTGCTGCGTGCCAACACACCCACGCGCTTGCCTTTGCCCTTGGCTTGTTGAATGATACCTACGATTAAATCAGCTTCTTGTTGCTCAGACTTTTCCGTTAGAATATTTAAGCTGACCAAACCTTTTTCAGTTTTGAAGGCGGTGCATGGGGTGTAAGCGATTGCTCCAGACAATACGTCATGCTGTGCGGGTAAAATAGATTCAAAGGCTTGATTGAGCCAGTCAACAATGGTGGACGAAGAGCGGAAATTTTGTGCTAAGGTGAGGCTTGTAACCTGTGGTATAGGTAAAGTATTTTGCGTTGCTTGTAAAAATAGGCTGACCTCTGCCTTGCGGAAGCGATAAATGGATTGCATGGGATCGCCTACCATAAAAAGAGTCCGACCGCTATCATCATTCCAGCCTGCAGTGAGTCGCGCCAATAAGTCGACTTGTAGACTGGAAGTGTCTTGAAATTCATCAATAAGGATATGTTTGATTTGGTAGTCTAGGCGTAATAAAGCATCGCTGGGTATGATATTATCATGTTCATCATCTTCACCTAAGGCTTGTTTGGCCTTGAGCATGATTTCAACAAAATCGACCTGTTTGTGTTGTTCAAAAGTTTGCCACAATTGCGCTGCAAGCATTTTGAGCACAATAAACAAACTCTCCAATGTATGCCAAGCTTGATCATCAAAGTGGTGAGTATCGGGTAAGCTTTGGATAGCGATAAGCTGGTTTAGTGTGTCAGGTTGTGCTTGCAGTTGCCTAATCAATTCCGTTAAAGCTTGTTTGTTACACTTTCCTTCATCTGAAGTTGGGAAACCTTGCCGTTTATCAACCCGTTTACGAAATGCGGTACGGCTTCCAATCCCTGAAGTTAATAAATATACCATAGCCTTCCATACTGTCACATCATTGACACAAACTTGAGGAAATGTGGTTTGAGTTAAAAATGGAGACAAGGCATGTTCAGTCGTATTCAAGCTTATGGATAATTGGGCTGCGGCAAAGTTGGCCAAGCGAACAATCTCATGCTTTTGCTGGGAACTTATATGTTGTTCAAATTCATGAATGGTGTGTTCGATAATAGTTTGCAAGCTGTCTTCTAAAACTTGGCGGAAGCTGGGCATATCAGGTGAATACTTGAACACATCAGGCAACCATTGCTCGCGTCGTGATAGCATGGATGCCAATAAAGATTTGAGTTTTTCAATATTACAATTCTGATGTAAAATTAAGGTGTTGATGGCTTGTTTAAGATTGGTCGGGGCTTGCTTCTGCGTTGAGTATTGAAGAAGATCTTCAGCAGCTTGTATATATACAGGTTCAGCATGATCGGAAGTTGCTGGTGTTTGTCCAAAGCCTGATAAAATGGGTAGTTGGCGCGCTAAACCTGAAGCAAAAGCATCCAAGGTCATAATTCTAAGTCTTGCAGGATAATCTGGAAGGTTCCATGCCATGACCTCGGCTCTATTTAGGGCTGTACGAGCAAGCGTCCAAGTGGTTAAAGCATGGTTTTCTTGAGGTTGTGGCTTTTGCGCGGCATACAATGCTTTTAATACACGTTCGCGCATTTCTGCAGCGGCTTTGCGGGTGAAAGTTAAAGCTAATATTTCTTCGGGATCATTCACTATGGCCAATAGTCCTAGAATACGCTGAATAAGCAGTTCTGTTTTACCCGATCCAGCAGGTGCTTGTACCACATAAGATAGATTAGGGCTTATCGCCTGCTCACGTTCTTTTTGGTCAATGATACGTGTCATATGATCTCCTGAATAAGCTGCTGCTATATGATATGGACTTTATTGAAGCTTACCGTAAGAGTTATCATAAGCCTTGGTTGAACATCAATGCTTATGCGATGCGTGGGTAGGTGTGTTTGCATCTTTTCGTTGCTTCCAGCGGCGCATGACTGCCCAGCGCCAAAAAATTTGTATGCCAAAATAGCCAAGCAATGAACTTGTCATCGCCATGATAAAACAACCCAGTAAAAAGGGTTTCCAAATGAGTAATGTACCATGAATTAACCAATCCAGTGTTAATTCCATTTCAAACGGGGATTCACCCAGCCCCATTACCATTGCTCCAACTTTGTAGGCGAGGTAAAACATCGGTGGCATAGTGAAGGGGTTGGTGATCCATACCAGTGCTGCTGACATGGGCAAGTTGCCATTGAATAAAATTGCCAGACCTGCAGCCAATACCATTTGGAATGGAATAGGAACCCAAGCACAAAACAAGCCGATAGCAAATGCTTTGGCAATGGTGTGGCGGTTAAAGTGCCATAAAGCTGCATGATGAAGCAAAGAGCCAAATACTTTCAAACATTTGTTATGTTTTATTGTTTGAGGGTCGGGCATATATTTTTTAAGCAGCTTGCGAGGCATATGTTTTTATGCGTCCATACGAGGGAAAACAGGGGTTGGTTTTTGGCATTGATGCCCAGGCTTTAACAGCCCCCAGCCTGCAACATCATGCAAGCGTAAAGTTTCAATATTAACATCTTTATTTGTGATTTGAGATAGCATTTGCTGTGTTTTAATAGGCATGAATGGCGATAGTTGCACCGCAATCAAGCGTAAAGCTTCTACCAAATGATACAGCACAGTATCAAGGCGGCTATCATTGCCTTCCTTGGCCAATGTCCAAGGCTCATTTTCAGCCACATAACGATTGCCATGACGAACTACTTGGTTGATGCGCTCTAAAGCTAGGTGAAAAGCTTGCTGATCCAAATGGACTACAACTTCACGTTGCATGGCTTCAATATCTGCAATCAATGCACGATCAATGCTTTGTTCATCCGTCACTGTTGGAAGCACACCACCACGATATTTTTGTAACATGGATAAAGATCGGTTGAGTAAGTTACCTACATCATTGGCAAGTTCGCTGTTGTAGCGTATTTTGAGTGCATCATGTGAGAAGTCACCATCGGCACCAAAAGGGACTTCACGCAATAAGAAATAACGCAAGGTATCGCTTTCATATTGGTCTAATAAATCGGCAGGGCGAAGTGCATTACCCTTAGATTTACTCATTTTTTCACCCTCAACTGTCCACCAGCCATGAGCAAACACTCGCTTGGGTAAGGGTAGTTCTGCTGCCATCAGCATGGCGGGCCAATATACAGCATGAAAGCGTAAAATATCTTTGCCAATCAAGTGTAAGTCAGCGGGCCAATGCTTCATGTTTTCAGTGTCTTCTGGAAAACCCAAAGCCGATAAATAATTACTCAAGGCATCAATCCATACATAAATGACATGCCCTTCATCACCCTCTACGGGCACACCCCAAGAAAAAGTGGTGCGTGAAATAGATAAATCTCTTAATCCACCTTCGACAAATCTAAGCACTTCATTTTTGCGTGATGTTGGAGCGATAAAGTCTGGATGATTATTGATATACTCAATCAACCTATCTTGGTATTCACTAAGCTTGAAAAAATAGGACTCTTCTTGAATTTTTTCTACACTACGCTTGCAATCGGGGCAAATTTCAGCCTCAAGGCAGTGTTCTTTTTCAGGGTGTGTTGCATCTTTGAGTTGGGTTTCTGTCCAGTAGGTTTCGCAAGGCACACAATACCAGTCCTCATAAAAATCTTTATAAATTGAACCATTATCCAAGAGGCGTTGCCACATGGCATGAACACCTTTTTTATGCCTATCTGAACTTGTGCGGATAAAGTCATCATTGCTGATGGATAACTCAGGCCATAATGTTTCATAGCGTTGTACGACTTGGTTTGCCAATTCGATGGGTTCAATGCTTCGTTTTTCAGCCGCTTGCTGCACTTTTTGCCCATGCTCATCAACACCCGTTAAAAAGAAAACATCATCACCAGCCAAACGATGCTGGCGTGCTAACACATCCGCTGCAATTGTCGTATACATATGTCCCAAATGTGGTTCATCATTCACATAATAAATCGGTGTGGTAACATAATATGACTGCTTACTTTCGGGCATAGGGAGGTCTTTCCTTTATCGTAAATATAATTGAGCCGCATCTTAGCAAAAAAATAGAGGGAAAACACGCTATACATGTTCACCATGATGTCATATAAGTAACTTATGCTCGGTTTAAATTTCAAACTCAAAGGTCTGTGGTGCAAGTGAACGTGATACAAAATAAGAACATAAAACTTGCAAGATATGGTATACGCATTCGAGATGCAAATACAGAAGATTTAAGTAAGTTAACCGTGTTGGTCAGTGAACTTTTTAATATAGAACCTGACTTTAACCCCAATATTCGAAAGCAACGGCAAGGGTTGGCCTATTTGATGGAATGTGAGCAGGCTACGGTATTATTGATGGAATCAAGTCATGAAATTATTGCCATGTGTACCTTGCAACCTCTCATTTCTACTGCAGAAGGTGGCACGGTAGGTATGGTGGAGGATTTAATTGTTGCTGAAAAATGGCGTGGTAAAGGTTTAGGAACAGTCCTTTTAAACGCAGTGCAAGCTGTTGCTTTGACTCAAGGCATGAGTCGGCTGCAATTATTGGCAGGGCGGGGCAATGCCCAGGCACAATTGTTTTTTGATAAACAGGAATGGCAAAAAACCAATATGCGAGTACGTCGTAAAAACTTAGAGCTCTGAATAAAATTCAATATATATTTATAACAATGTGAAGGACGCACCATGCATGTTTCATTCATAGCATATCTATATCTGTGATGTTTCCGTAAACTTGTTTCATATCTTTTGGGCACCTTAGGATTTGCAAATAAAGTATAGTGGAAGAGGGGGTAGCCTTGGAGTATTTTTTAAGGCTATCCTTCACCATCGATAAGCCACATCCATAGCATTTTACTAACTGATGTTACGCAGTCGGGCTAAAATTCGTCATTCCCATGCTCTTGCCTGGAATACATATGTAACAAGTGACTGATAAATAACTTTTCTTTTTCTATCTCTCGCTATATGAATTCCCACCTGCGCGGGAATGACAGGATTCTGATGTTTTGCGTAACATCAGATAAAAATATAAAATTAAACACTGTCTTGGCAAAGTCGCCAACCAAAGTAAAAAGAACGCAGAGTAATCACGTCTTTATGTCCCTGTATGCGGCCGCTCAGCTGGAAATGTTAAGCATCGTTAAAAACGATGAATACCTTCGCCTTAAAACGACAACTTTACATCAAAGCCGTCAGGGTAACTTTTGAGGAATTACAAAGGTTCAAGATGCTGGGTGCGTAACATCAGATCATAACTTAAACACAACTGCGTAACATTAATTACCCCACAAATTCGCCAATAAATCCTAAAAAGTACGATAATATGAATACTATAATGTCGCATGTTCATTTATTATGTCAAATAATATAAAAATTTTTATTTTAAACTAACCAACATTCCACACCCCTTATTTAAAATTTTAGCAAAGGTATTGGTTAATACGATCGTACGGCTAACATCAAATAAAAAGTAAAAACCCGCCCTAAGGGACGGGTAAAAATCAAATTGATTCGTTATTTTAGGATTTAGAGTTTTCTTTTTCCATATCGGGTTTAGGTTCATCTACAACAATAGATAATTTGGACACTGGCCATTCGCCCATAGGGTAAGGCTTGGTTTCGCTATTGAAGGTGAGAAACTGAAAGACCTCACAGACATAAAGTGATAATGATTGCCCCAGTTTAAGAATCCTTTCGTCTTTATTGCCTGTGAAAAGAACAGTTAAGAACTGATACACAACCACAGCAAAAATAACGACTTCGGCAATGGAATAGAGAATTGCAAATAGAATCATATACAATAAGCGCATCCATACGCCTTTATCTTTAATACATGCTTCTATATTTTTTTCATCACTCATAGCAGCCTCCAATTCATCATAGAAAGAAGTTTAAGGTTATTTTTGGATTAAAGCAAAGCGTTTGCTAGGGTTTGACAATGCCAAAATCTTTTATTCACATTTTATCACCTCAAGTTGCCAACCAAATCGCTGCTGGTGAGGTGGTAGAGCGCCCCGCATCGGCAGTTAAAGAGCTGATAGAAAACAGTATGGATGCTGGAGCAAAGCGTATTGTGGTGCGTATTGAAAAGGCAGGCAAGAAACGCATCGAAGTTGAAGATGATGGGGTAGGGATGTCGCCCTCTGATGCAGAACTTGCCTTAGAGCGTCATGCCACCAGTAAAATAGAAACACCTGAAGATTTGCATCATATCGCCTCACATGGTTTTAGAGGGGAAGCATTGCCTTCCATTGCCTCGGTATCGCGATTTCGCTTAATTACAGCAACCAAACTCTGTCAAGAAGCAGTCGAGGTGCGTGTAGATGGTGGGCTCAATCAAGAAGTTCGCCCCGCAGCTTTACGTCAAGGCACCAAAATTGAAATTCTAGATTTGTTCCTCAATACGCCAGCCAGGTTACAATTTATGCGTACCGATAAAACTGAAGAAGCTGCGATTATCGAAGTATTTAAGGGCTTGGCATTGGCGCATCCTAGTGTGGCTTTACGCTTGGAGCTGGATGGGCGACAACGCTTTGATTTTGCAGCGCAGAGTGAAGAAGCAAGGGTATTGGCGATTCTGAGCAAAGATTTTGCAGACAATTTTTTACCACAACAACTGGAGCATGAAGGTATTCAAGTCTCTGCTTATTTAGGTTTGCCAACATTTCACCATCGAGATAGCACACGCATGATGTTTTTGGTCAATGGGCGTGTCATTCGAGATAAACAACTGATTGCAGCTTTAAGAGCAGGTTATCGGGATGTGATGTTTCACGATCGTTATCCTGTGGCTGTGATTCGATTGGAGATTGATCCCAAAGATGTGGATGTGAATGTACACCCTGCTAAACGAGAAGTGCGTTTCAAATCACCCCAAACTGTGTTTGCAGCCATTGTAGGCTGTGTTCGCGCGGGTATTTCCCGAATGGGGCAAACGGTTGCCAGTACAACAACCAATAAAGCTTTAGATGCGATGCAATCATCTTATGGCTCAACGAAGCAGCCTGTTTCACACAGTACTATGCCTAAATTTGTCTCTGAATCACCAGCAGGTTATCGCGCGAAACCTTCAAAGCCAATACCTCATGATGTACAAAGGATACTCTTTTCAGGTGCCAAAAATTCACCATACCATACCGAAGATCATTTGGATTTAGGGCAACCCTTGGCACAAATTCATCAGTGTTATGTATTGGCGCAAACAGGTGATGGTATTGTTTTAGTTGATCAACATGCAGCCCATGAACGTATCACATTTGAGAAATTAAAAGCACAACTGTCAGGTGGTGAAGTGGCTGCACAAATGTTGCTCACAGCTGAGCTTTTAATGTTAAACAGTGAACAAATGGCATGGTTGGCTGACCATAAGCATGATTTAGAATCTTTTGCTGTATCTTTAAAGAAAAAAGATGATCAAAGTGTTTGGATTCACAGTATACCCGCAATATTGAGTCAAGAACCGCCAGTGGAATTGGTCGCAGAGTTGATTGAATATTGTATGTTGCTGGGGATGAAAGCCGAAGCAGGGCATACAGGGTTAGGGCGTGTTTTAGAGCGATGGTTGGGAAATAGGGCATGTAAAGGTTCTATTAAAGCAGGGCGTACACTCAGCGATCAAGAGCAGGTTAGCCTGCTTAGAGAAATGGAGAAAACACCCAATATCGCACAGTGTAACCATGGTAGACCCACTTATGTCCGCCTTTCTTTATATGATTTGGATAAGCTTTTTGGGCGTAAAGAATAAGGGTAAATGATGCTATCAAGGCATAAGAAATATCATGCCATGGATGAGATAATATCAGTTAATGATTGAATAAACTGTTCGGATTCTGCATCTGTTCCTACGGTAATGCGTAAATAATTGTCAATTCTTGCTGCTTTAAAATGGCGGACGATGATATGATTATCACGCAGTGCTTGTGCCAAGGTTAGGGCACGATGCTTGGGGTGTTGAGCGAAGACAAAATTAGCCTGAGAAGGTAACACCTCAAAGCCAAGCTCTTCCAGCTGTAGTGTAAGCTTCTCACGCGTTGCGATGATGCGCGCACATATATCTAGAAAGTAAGTTTTATCATTAATAGCTGCCGTAGCACCCTGTGTTGCAGGTTTGCCGAGAGGGTAAGAGTTGAAACTATCTTTGACACGTACCAAGGCTTGTATTAAATCAGGATGACCCATTGCAAAACCAACCCTAAGCCCAGCCAGTGAACGTGATTTTGAAAGGGTTTGAACCACCAAGAGGTTAGGGTATGTGTTGATTAAAGGCACAGCAGATACGCCGCCAAAGTCGATATATGCCTCGTCAATCACCACCACACTGGATGGGTTTTGTTGCAATAATATTTCAATGGACTCAAGCGCTAAACCAATGCCTGTGGGGGCATTGGGGTTGGGGAAAATAATACCACCGTTCGCCTGATTGTAATCATTGATATCAATTTCAAAATTGTTGTTTAAAGGAATGTTTTTGTAATCAATGCCATATAAACCGCAATACACAGGGTAAAAACTGTATGAAATATCAGGGAAAAGAAGAGGGGCATCATGTTTTAATAAGGCTTGAAATATATGTGCCAGCACTTCATCCGAACCATTTCCAACAAAGATCTGCTTGGCTTCCAATGTATAATAATGAGCAATACTTTGCTTGAGTAAATCGCTATTGGGATCGGGGTATAAACGTAAACCTTCATTGGCAGCTTCGTGTATGGCTTGCAGCGACTTGGGTGAAGGCGGATATGGATTTTCATTGGTGTTGAGTTTAATCATGTTCTTTGATTTAGGCTGTTCACCAGGTACATATGGCGTTAGTGAATGAACAAGCTTGCTCCAATATTGACTCATTTTCACAAACTCCTTATGTAGATGCAACGTGATTGGGACACAATAAACAGAAGCGTATCAAGGTTCAAGCCCAGTAAAACATTAAGGATAACAAGTTGCATAAGTTTTAGGTATGGTTAAATTGCGGCAAGACTTGATATTTTCCATTATAGAAGGGGGGCTTCTTGCAGCAAAGTTATGATAGACCGCGCCAGCGCATGGTTCAGGAGCAGTTGATTAACCGGGGTATTGCTTCGCCACGTGTGGTTGAGGCTATGTTACAAGTGCATCGTCACCTTTTTGCAGGAGATGCCTTTCTTACACATGCCTACCAAGATAAATCCTTACCTATTGGAGAAGGTCAAACCATCTCACAACCTTATATTGTGGCTAAAATGACAGAGCTTTTAAACTTAAAGGGTCATGAGAAAGTTTTAGAAATTGGCACGGGGTGCGGTTACCAAACTGCAGTATTATCAATGTTATGTAAACGTGTATACAGCATTGAACGCATTGAATCTCTTCATACATTGGCAAGATTGAATTTACGCAAAGGGCGACACACTAATGTGATGCTTAAATGCGGAGATGGTTTACAAGGTTGGGAAGAGTATGCACCATTTGATGCCATTATTGTCACAGCAGGTGGTTTTGCTTCAGACTTATGGCTGGAGCAATTGAAAGATGACGGTCTTTTGCTGCTACCTGAAGGTGAAGGAAAATCTCACCGTTTGGTACGCCGACAAAAACGTCAAGATACTGTCATCGAAGAATATTTTGATGATTGTACTTTTGTTCCCCTTTTATCTGGAGTCAGCTAAGTGAGTACTGTTAAAAAAGAATCGTGGTTACGCAGACTGTATCACTGGACATTATCTTGGTCTGATCACCCTTCAGCACGATACGCACTTTTTTTTATTGCTTTGATTGAATCCAGCATATTTCCTATTCCTCCTGATATTTTGTTGATTGCCTTGGCATTGGGTAAACCGCAGTGGGGTATGCGATTGGCAGCGATCACTACAGCAGGTTCAACGGTTGGAGCCGCAGTGGGGTATGCGATTGGTTTCTTTCTTTTTGCCAGTATTGGTCAGCCCATTATTGATTTTTATGGCTTGGGTACGCAATATCTGAAAGCTGAAGATTGGTTCATTGCTTATGGTGTTGCGATTGTGTTAATCGCTGGTTTCTCTCCCGTTCCCTTTAAAGTTATTACCATTGCCGCAGGTGCATTTGGACTTGATTTCATGTTGTTTATGCTGGCATCAGTTGTTTCACGTGGCGCAAGATTTTTCTTGGTGGGTGCGCTAATGCAATGGGGTGGGGCTAGGGTTAGAAACTTTGTTGAAAAACATTTCGAATGGATAACAATCGGTGCCACCTTGTTGGTGATTGCAGGGTTTATCACGATTAGCTTGTTATGACACGAGGTTTTTTTTACAGGACAGGGATACAATTATGCTTATTGACCCTGCTTGTATTGAGCCTTATCTCTTGTCAGCGGTATGATTACTACCCCCGTGGTATTCATGTTTATATCCAAAAAATACCAGGTATCAATAAAAGTTCTAGAATGCACACTGTTCAAAAAGGTGAGACGCTTTCTTTGATTGCTCGAACTTATGGCGTAGATTATCGATACCTTGCCAAGCGTAATGGCTTAAGAAAACCATATACAATTTATGTTGGGCAGAGGCTTAGTATTCGTGGTCGCCAATCCGCCACCAAACCCACCAAACCCACCAAACCCACCAAACCCACCAAACCCACCAAACCCACCAAACCCACCAAACCCACCAAACCCACCAAACCCACCAAACCGCCAACAGTTGCGGCACCCAACACACGCGACTTTAAACTCATTTGGCCAGTGCAGGGTCGGTTGAGTAGTCAATTTGGCTCTCGGCATGGAAGAATGCATGATGGGCTTGATATTTCTGCCAAAGTGGGTGTGCGTGTTGTAGCGGCGGCATCAGGTGAAGTTGTTTATGCAGATAATAAGCTCACAGGTTATGGTAACCTCATTATTATTCGTCACAATTCAGAAATGTTTACAGCCTATGCACACAATAACCGTAACTTGGTATCATACGGTGATAAGGTGAAGCAAGGGCAGAAAATAGCGACTGTGGGTGAAACGGGTCGAGTCACAGGACCCCATGTTCATTTTGAATTAAGACGAGGTGAAGTTGCCATTGACCCCATGCAGTATTTACCCAAGCGATAAATTTTAGCTGTTTAGGGTCTTGAATTTAAGAGATGCTAAACTTATGTATAACCCGATCATCATTAAAATTGTAGGAGATTTCTTGTGAGCGATAACAAAGATAAAGCAACAGATGTTGAAATAGAGCAGGAGCTTCAAAATCATCATGAAGCTGAAGTGGTGAATGATGAAAGCATACCAGTCGATGCTGAAGAACAAGTCGAGCAAGACCCGTTAGCGGTTGCTCAGGCTGAAGTTGCAGAGCTTCAAGATAAATTATTGCGTCAACATGCTGAAATGGAAAACCTTCGCAAGCGTACACAACGCGAAGTGGTGGATGCACGCAAATATGCTGTTGAAAAGTTTGCCGTAGCGTTGCTGGATGTGGTGGATAATCTTGAAAGAGCCGTGGAAACCGAAGAAGGTAACGAAGATGCTGTGCGTGAAGGTGTTACTTTAACGTTGAACTCTTGGCATAAGGTTGCGGAAAAATTTGAGCTTGAGCGCATTGATGCGGTTGGGCAGGTGTTTGACCCACATTTTCATGAAGCATTATCTAAAATGCCATCCGATGAACCTGCAGATACCGTGATTGCACAGCATGTGGCAGGTTATACTTTAAATGGTCGTTTGATTCGAGCTGCTAAAGTCTTAGTCTCCAGTGGTTCTGCATAGTTATTCATTCGCCAATACCTAAAATTTTAATTAGCGCCTGCTTGCTTGGGCAAGCAGTGCGTTATGATGGCAGAGAGATTGTTTGAGTCGCCTTCATATGGAAGCAAAGCAACAGATTCTAGCGTGGCAAGCTCAGGGGCTATTGGTTGAGTTATGTCCTGAAGTTGCTGGTGGGCTTGGTATACCTAGGAATGCATCTGAAATTCAAGGTGAAACCATCAGAACAAAAGAGGGGCAAGATGTCACCCATGCGTTTGTGTATGGTGCGCAACAAGCACTGGCCATGTGTTTAAGGTTAGATATTAGGTTCGCACTTCTTAAACAGGGCAGCCCATCATGTGGTAATAGTTGGATTAATGATGGCACATTTACAAAAACAAAAATTAAAGGCCAAGGCAAAACAGCGGCATTGTTGATGCAGCATGGTATTAATGTATTTAATGAATCAGAGCTTCCGAAGTTAAGTTTTGCTTTGCATCATTCAGTATCTAAAAAAGAGGATATATTGTGAAATTGATAGCGACATCATGGCAAGATAAATTGATGGAAATTCGTAGCAATAAGGTGTTTGAGTTCACTGTTATTGCCATTATTATTATCTCAGCATTAACCATTGGGGCTTCAACCTATGATATGAACCCTCACTGGGTAAAACTTGTCCAATGGTTGGACATGGGCATCACGCTATTCTTCTTGGTCGAAATTATTATCCGCATGTTGGCAGAAAAACGATTCATTAACTTCTTTAAAAGTGGCTGGAATATTTTTGATTTTTTGATTGTCACAGTCAGTCTTATTCCCATTGAAGATAGTGAAATGGTGTTGTTGGCGCGATTGATTCGTATTTTTAGGGTACTGCGCCTTATTTCGGTGATTCCAGAGCTTCGTGTATTGATTAATTCGTTATTGATTGCCATTCCACGCATGAGTTATGTGTTGGTGCTGATGTTTATCATTTTCTATATATATGCTGCGATGGGTAGCTTTCTTTTCGAAAAAATAAACCCTGTACTGTGGGGTGATATTAGTATTTCTATGTTGACACTTTTTCGTGTTTCTACCTTTGAGGATTGGACAGATGTGATGTATGAGACGATGGATATCTATGCGTGGAGCTGGATATATTATTTAACATTTATCTTTTTAACCACGTTTGTATTCATGAATATGATGATTGGTATCATTTTGGATGTGATGCAATCTGAACATGAGAAAATGAGCCGAGAGACAGGTGAAGGTGAAGCTGGTGAGGTGCATTGGATTAAAGAACATACCTCACAAATGGAAGAAAGACTGGAGCGTATGGAAAATTTAATGTTGAAGGTGGTAGAGAAGCAGGAAAAATAATTCACCCATGATGGAATCTATCACTTGCTTGGTGGCTGAAGTTTTATAGTCTGCGATAATGATTTTATTGAACTCTTATTTTAAACATGTTTTTTTGATAGCTAGCATACTGTTGGTTTTACCCAGTCAACTGTTGGCTGAAAAGTATACACGCGCTGATATTATTCAATACATGGTGGATGAAACCAAGCTTCCCAAGGCGTACATCACCAAACATATCGCTGTGGCAGTATTTGATGCCGATTTGATTGTTAAGATGAACACACCTTACGAATCAAGACCTTATGCAGATTATCGACCATTGTTTGTCAATGAACGTTTGAAGAAACGTGCGCTAGACTACCTTGAAAAGCATCAAGATATTTTTGCAAAGGCTCATGAAAAGTATGGCGTAGCACCTGAAATTATTGCTTCTATTTTGGGCATTGAAACACGCTTTGGTCAAAATTGGGGTAGAAACAAGGTGTTGGATGCTTTGTTTACATTATCAACAGGTTATGAGCGTAGGGCCAAGTTCTTCCGTAATGAATTAAAAGCATTTCTTCTTTTATGTGAAGAGGAAGGCTTAAACCCGCAAGAGATTGATGGTTCTTATGCGGGTGCATTTGGTGTGACACAATTTATCCCAACATCATTTAGGGCTTATGCTGTGGATGCCAATCATGATGGCAAACGCGATGTTTGGCATACCCCCCAAGATATTATTTTTAGCGTGGCTAATTATTTTCAACGTCACCATTGGACTGATGATAAAAGAGTTGCGTACTGGGTGGATGACTTACCCAAGAATGCTTTTATCAAGCAGGCATTGAAAGATGAAACACGGAAATACCGTAAGATGAGTGAATTTGAGCAGGCAGGTGTTATTAAACCTGAAGGTTGGTCTTCCGATGAAAAGGTTGCCTTGATTGAGCGCGAAACCAAAAATGGTGTGCGTTCATTGCTCGTTAGCCGCAACTTTCATGCGATTACCCGCTGGAACCGTTCATGGAATTATGCTTTAGCTGTGACAGAGCTTGCCTATTCATTGGGAAATAAAAAGTGTAATGTAGCTGGTCAATAGGATAAACATGATGCGTTTGTTCTTATTGTTTATGGTCACTTTGATGATTGCCTCATGTGCGCCCACGCGTTATCCACCAGGGCATCCTAAAGCATCAGCCAGTCAACAGCCTCAAGCTTTGCATTTGGCTGAAGGTGGCGTGGTTAAGCGAGGTAAACCTTACCAAATTGGTGGGAAATGGTATTACCCATTGGCATCTGGTCAATCTTATGATGAAACAGGTATAGCATCATGGTATGGCAAGAAATTTCATGGCAAGAAAACAGCCAATGGTGAAACTTATAATATGTATGCGATGACAGCGGCACACACAGTGTTACCTATACCTTCTGTTGTGCGTGTGACTAATCTTGAAAATGGTAAAAGCATTAAAGTTCGGATCAACGACAGGGGACCCTTTACAAAGAAACGTGTGATTGACTTATCTTATGCGGCTGCCAAAGCTTTGGGCGTGATTAAGCATGGCACAGCAAAAGTGCGTGTGCAAACCGTATTAACACCACATCCAAGTATACTTCAACAAAAAAATGTAGGGCAGCCATATGTTCAAATTGGAGCATTTGGCGACAAAAGCAATGCACAAAGTGTTGTGTTCGATATGAGCAATCAATCCTCATTTCAGCCTTATATTCAAAAGGCAGCGGGTGTTTACCGTGTTCGCATGGGACCTTTTTCATCTGTTCGGCAGGCAAAAAATACTTTAAACCGCGTTAAAAGAATGGGTTACCCTTCGGCTATGATTATCCATGATTGATACCTTGAAGACAGATATGAAGATGATTACAGCCTTTGGTTCATCGCGGATTCTCCCTGATGATGTGTTATTTAAAGACGTTGAGTGTTTGGCAGAGAAAATTGGTGGTTGTGGTTGGCATGGCATGGTGGGTGGTCATCAAGGTATGATGGCAGCTTTTTCTCATGGTATTCGTGCGGCAGGTGGTCATGTGACTGGAGTCACTTTGGAAGTTTTTCCGACCCCTCCCAACAACACATTAAACGAAGAGAAACGTGCTACAAATTTCTTCGAGCGTATGCAGCTGTTGATTGAGCAGCCTGCGGCATACATTGTGCTTCCTGGTGGCTTAGGCACTTTAGCAGAATTTGCGATGACTTGGGACTTACTGGCGATTAAAATATTAGAGCCGCGCCCGCTGTTGGTGTATGGTGATTGCTGGCTACCCATGATGGATATCATGAAACAACAACTGGTGATGAGTGTAGACCATGGCTTTGAGAGTATTGTCTATTGCGCAACGCATGATGATGTACTTGAAGTGTTGGCAAAGGTTTAAAGACATGGTATTTGAAGATATAAAATTAACGATTCCCCTTGAAGAAGGCGGTCAACGTCTTGATTCTGCTTTAGCAGCGATTTCAACTTTTTCTCGGCGCAGGTTGCAGCGAGCTATTGATGAAGGTGGCGTTTACCTCAACAGGAAGCGTTGTCGTAAAGCTGGGCGAATCATTCAAGGTGGCGAAAAAGTTCGTATTGTGATGCTGGATGATGAAAAGCTTGTGCCTTTTGTTGAAGAGCAAATCGTGTGGCAAGATAATGCTTGGGTACTTGTTCATAAAAAAGCAGGGCAATATGCTCAAGAAGCACTGCATCGCAGCAAAGGTACGCTGCCTTATGAACTGGCAATGCTTTTAAAGCTTAACCCTGTCAACAACAAGCATTTAAGACCCGTTCATCGCTTGGATAAAGGCACTTCAGGTTTGATGATGTTGAGTTATGAGCCACAAGCTCTACAACATTTGCAACACCATTGGCATCAGGCTGTGGATAAAGAATATGTTGCAATGGTTTCACCTGCACCAGAGTGGGAGAGCATGGAAATTCTCAGCTCACTTTCTGCCAAAGCTGATAGAGCAGGGCGGTATCATGTGGATAAAAAAGGTAAAGCGAGTAAAACAGAAGCTTTTGTACTTGAGCGTCAAGGTAATCGCGCTTTGTTAAGACTTGTCCCCCATACTGGACGCACCCATCAATTGCGGGTGCATTTAGCATCATTAGGTTGCCCTATTCTTGGTGATACACGTTATGGCGGCAAAAAACACCCGCGCTTGATGCTACATGCTAAAATATTAGGCATTAAAGGTTATGCGATGCGTTCAAAGCAACCGCAGCATATATGGAGCGTTGAACCAGAAGGAGATTGGCAATGGTAAAAATATTATCACTTATGGGTTTGTTGATGGGTATGTTTTTTGCCCAACTCAGCTTGGTAACGGCAGCGGTAACATGGCCGCTAGAGCCAAATATCAAGGCCAAGTCGTGGGTTCTGTTGGATGCACGGTCGGGTCATATCCTTGCCAAACATGAAGAAAATAAGCGTTTAGCACCCGCAAGTATGACCAAGTTGATGACGCTGTATCTTGCCTTTGAAGCAGCAACGCAAGGCACACTTGATTTGGATGAGCGAGTGAATGTGAGTAAAAAGGCATGGAAAATTGGTGGCAGCACCATGTTTCTTGAGCCAAGAATGCACCCAACAGTCCGTGAAGTGATTCATGGTATTTCAACGCTTTCAGGTAATGATGCAGCGATTGTTATGGCAGAACACATGGCAGGTTCAACGGATGAATTTGTGCGCTTGATGAATGCTAAAGCCCTGCAATTGGGCATGAAAAACTCTCATTTCATGAACCCAACAGGTTTTCCCGAAGATAATCATTTTAGTTCTGCGATGGATATGGCAACGCTTGGTGTAGCGATATGGCGAAGTTTCCCTGAGTTTTTTAAGATTTTTTCAGAAAAAAGTTACACATTTGATGGGCGAAAACAATGGAACCGTAATAAATTATTATGGTCTCTGCCTGAAGCGAAGGGCTTGAAAACAGGGCATACGGAAGATGCAGGTTATTGTTTAACCAGTGCCGTGGAAAAAGGTAATATGCGTTTGGTATCATCATTGTTTGGTGCAAACTCAGATAAATCACGACATGAGCAGTCCAAAGTGTTGCTTAAATATGGTATGCGTCAGTTTGTGACCATGCAACCCAGAGATAAGAAGATTAAGCGTAAAATTGATATATTTGAAGGTAAGTCAGATAGTGTTTGGCTTAAACCTGAAAAACCTATCTGGATTACAGTACCCAAGGGCAGTGAGCGTAAAGTTGCATTTAAATTGGATTACACATCACCGCAACGCGCGCCCATCCGTAAAGGACAAGTGATTGGTTCGATTCAGGCCATATTACACACCGAGAAAGAAGATATTGTATTACAAACTGTACCGATGCTGGCGCAACAAGATGTTGAGCGAGCTTCATGGTTTGGGCGAAAAGTGGATGCTTTGAAGCTGTGGTGGAGAAGTCAGTAATCGCTGAGAACAGCCTGCTTTATCTAACTGATGTTACGCAGTCGGGCTAAAATTCGTCATTTCCACGCAAGAACACAGGAACGAGAAAATACATGGCAGAAAATCATGATTGAGGAAGTGCGACTCAAGGTGAAGGCGTAAGCCTGAGAAAGCACCCTGGGGTGTCAGTCGCGCATGCATGATGATGCTTCTCATGCGGGGCTAAAGCCCCACTTCCTATATTGAGACTGCAGGATTTAGGGTTCATTTTTAACGAATAAAGGCAAAACTGAAATCTACGCGCTACAAATGAGAGTGGAGTCATTCTTTCTCAACAAAGTGGCTCATCAGTTATCTAATTTTATTCAGAGCTTGACGTGGTGCATGATGGGCATGGCAAATACATACCGCCAAAGCATCAGCAGCATCCTCAGGCAAAGGTAATGGTGGTTTGAGCAGTGCTTTGATCATATGTTGGACTTGCGCCTTATCGGCGCGCCCATGACCTACAACAGAAGATTTAATGGCTGTAGGGCTGTATGTGCCAATGCTTAACTCTGCTTGGCAACACGCTGCAATCAATGCACCTCTGGCTTGCCCAAGCTTGAGCGCGGAAGAGACATTCTTGGATACAAATACATCTTCAATCGCAGCGCAAGAAGGTTGGTATATAGCAATGATTTTGGATAATTCACGAAACAATATACCAAGCCGCTCAGTAAACTCGCCAGTGCCGCATTGAATAACATGGTGGTGAACATGGCGAATACGGTTGCCTTGAACATCAATAATGCCTACACCCGTTTTTCGCGACCCTGGATCAATACCTAACACGCGAATCATGCGCTGTGCTGCAATTTTTCTAATGCTTGAATGAGTTTTTTGCGCCCAAATATAAGATGAAATGTGTTGCCACCATTGATGCGCCATATCCATGCTGCGCGAATACCCGAGAAGAGTAAGCAGCGTATTTTTTCTTTATGGCTTGGTGTAAGGTGTTCGGGTTTTCCGCGAATTATTAGTTTCGGCGTGATTTGACTCACTGTTTCACCATAAAGGTGGGCAATGGCCGCAATAATATTACTGTGGTAGGGGTCATTGAAGTATTGAATTTGCTTATCAATACGTTGCAAGCTTTGCTCAATATGTTGCAAGGCTTGGGGTTGTTTGGCGAGTTTTTTTTCTAGGGCAATGAGTGCTGCGCTATGGGTTAAAATCGCTTTGGCATGAGGAATGTCTTGCCCTTGGAGTAAACGTTTACTTTGCATTGCACCCGCATAAAAACTGCGATCTCCAAGGTAGGTGGGGTCAAAAAAAGCATCCATACAGCAAGTAAAACGTGCGTGTTCTAGCTTACCTTCGTGGGCAATGTCTTCAATAAGGACAGTCACTTGTGTCAATGCTGCCAAGGCAAGTGCGCGTTGTTTTTCTCGTTGCTGCTTCGGGTTTAGGTTATGCTCTGCGTGACTCATGCGGGTGAGTGTGACGCGCGTCAAGCGTTGCCACAAGGATGAATGATAGAGGTGAAAGATGGAACATTTTTTTAAACGAACGCGAGCTTGTTTGCTTGCATCTCATGTGGATGAGAAGTTAAGACTTGTTCACAACTTGGCCAAAGATATGCGCCAAGACCATACCCATATGAATCAAGCTTTAAATCAGTTTGGTGAACCGTTATCCAGCACAAGCAATGGTTGCCCAGACAGACCACTTTTGGTCGGCGCATTGAAAGTTGCCAAACGTGGATTTGGTAGCATTGAAGGCCGAATGATTATGATACATGCCATTGCTCATATTGAATTTAATGCGATTAATTTGGCGCTAGATGCTGTGCAACGCTTTCCAGATATGCCAGCATCCTATTATACAGATTGGCTACAAGTTGCCGATGAAGAAGCCTATCACTTTGAACTCATCCGAACCCATTTACGCTTTTTAGGGGCTGATTATGGTGATTATCCAGCGCATCAAGGCTTGTGGGAAATGGCAGAGAAAACAGCCGATAACGTGTTGGAGCGTATGGCACTTGTGCCGCGTGTTTTGGAAGCGCGAGGGTTGGATGTTACACCAGGTATTCAGGAAAAACTAAGGCAAGCAGGGGATAAACATGGAGCAACGATTTTAGATATTATCTTTGCTGATGAAATTGGTCATGTCGAAGTGGGTACACGCTGGTTTCATTATTTGTGTCAAAAAGCAGGGCAAGAACCTGATGAAACTTTTTTTTAATTTGATTGAAAAACATTTTCCCAAGGGTATTTATGGGCCATACAATGTGGATGCACGGCAGCAGGCAGGTTTTTCAGAGCGTGAAATTGAAATATTACTGCAAGGACGGCTTAAAAAAACAACTTAGAGCTTACTCAAAAAGTATGAAACACACGTGCCGAGCATTTTTTACCACACAGACACTAAGAAACATGAAGAAAAATCAAGTGCAAGAGTTTGACCTCGTTTCTGCCAAAATGAAGGCGAGGCTAAAGCCTCACTTCCAAATTTAAAAATAGCATAAATTTCTGTGTTCCTCTGCGTTCTCTGTGGTTCAAATAAACATATCATCACCTGCTATTTAGGGATGGGGAAGACCAGATGTATTATTGAAGCGTTTTGTATTTGGCCAACACTTTTTTGATGTATCTCTTTGTTTCTGGGTAATTGGGTATCTTATTGCCTGCTTTGACCACCGCAGTAGGTCCTGCATTATAGGCGGCAAGGGCAAGTTTTTTTTTGACCATCAAATCGCGATAACAACTGACTAAAATAGCGCGTCCCACCTTGGATATTTTGCTCTGGATTAAACCTATCGTTGACCCCCAAACCCTTTGCCGTTTTTGGCATCAATTGCATTAATCCTGTTGCCCCAACTCTGGATACGGCACGTGGGTTAAAAGCTGATTCTGTATCAATGATGGCATGTAATAAATGGGGATCAATTTGATATTGTTTTGCCGCAGCGTTAATCAGGGGTAAAAATATTTCTTTATTGCGTTGGTAAGTATTAAAGTTGAAATCTTTGCTGCTTTGCTGGGTTAAATGAGGGCGAAACACGGATAACAAGCGGTAGGAGTCATCCATCTTATTATCCGTAAAATACAATTTTCCTTGGCTGTCTTTGTAGGTATAAATATCTGCATAAGACGGCGTGAAAAATAAAAAACAAACAATGAAGTAGTAATATTTCATAGTTAAGTTTCGCAGACTCCTTGTATTGGGATGGTAATTAAATGCCCTCACCATGAAAGACAGTACCATCAGCAAATACGGCAGTGCTAAGGTATTTCTCACCACCATCAGGGAATATACAAACAATCGTACCTGATTGCCCCTGTGCCGAGAGTTCTTTGGCAATATGAATGGCAGCAGCCAAAACACAGCCACATGATTGACCACATAATATACCTTCTTCAGAGGCTAATCGTTGTGTATACTCATAAGCATCTTCTGTGCTAATACCAAGTTTTCTGTCAAAGACATTTTCATCATATATTTCAGGAACAATACTTGATTCCATGTGTTTTAAACCTTCAATGCCATGAAAAGGAGAATCGGGTTCTGCAGCAATGATTTGGATATTCTTATTTTGAGATTTGAGATAGCGACCTGTGCCAACCAGTGTGCCTGATGTGCCAAGGGATGCGATAAAGTGGGTGACTTCACCGCGAGTGTCGCGCCAAATTTCAGGGCCTGTTGATTCTTCATGTGCTTTGGGGTTCTGGGGGTTATTGTATTGGTCGGGTTTGAAATAAGTGTTTGGATGCTCTTCATAAAGTTGACGCGCCATTAAAATGGCCCCATCTGAACCTTCTAAAGGGTCTGAAAACACCAGTTCTGCACCAAATGCACGGCAGATACGCTTACGCTCATCGGATACATTCGCAGGCATGACCAAGCAAACTTTGTAGCCCATAGATGCACCAATCATGGCAAGGGCAATGCCTGTGTTACCTGATGTGGAATCAAAAATAATTTTATCTTTGGTGAGTTTTCCCGTTCGGATGCCTTCTTGAATCATCCAGAGGGCAGGGCGGTCTTTGACTGAGCCACCAGGGTTATGCCGCTCAAGCTTGGCTAGAATTTGAATATTTTTAGGCAGTTGTTGAACAATATTGGTCAGGCGCACCAATGGTGTGTTACCAATAAGTTCAAGAATAGATGGGTAATTATGTGGCAAAGTTGATCTCCATATCATCAAATAAAGAATAAAGCGTACTTTCTATGTTTAACTTGTCATTAACAAGGTTTAAATGGTCTTGATAAGCACGGAAATTATTTTGATGCAGACAACTCACTGGCCAATAAATCACTTTGTTCAAGCACTCTATCTGCTGCCATCTTGATTAAATTGGGTGGGTAGCCGTAGCGTTTGAGTAGTTTCTTCACCATCAATCGAAGCTTGGCTTTCACATCATCACGCTTGTTCCAGTCCACTGAAGTGTTGTTGCGGATGCCTTCAACAATGCGATGAACAAGCTCTCGAATATCCTCTTGTTTCATCAAAACAGTGGAATCATTTTCCGCTAAAATCGAATAAAAAGCATATTCCTCTTGCGTTAAACCCAATTCATCGGCTTTGCTGTCTTCCAGCTTCATACCCCTCGCCATATCGGAGAGTTCTTTAATGACCTGTGCTGTATCAATCTGGTTGTTGTGATAGCGTTTAATCACGTTTGAGAGCATTTCAGAAAACTTCTTGCCCTGCGTCATGTTCTTCTGCTTTCTGACTTTCACTTCATCATTAAGCAGCTTGCGAAGCAGTTCAAAAGCAAGGTTTTTATGCTCCATATTCTTCACTTCAAGCAAGAACTCTTCAGATAAAATATCCAAAGAAGGTGCAGCCACACCAGCAGCCTCAAATATATCAACCACGCCATCACTGGCTAAGGCATTATCGACAATTTGTTTGATGGCTGAATCCACCTGAGTATCTGTTTTACCACCCGTCGGTGTAAACTTATTGATGCGTGATTTAATCGCTTGGAAGAATGCTATGTCATCTTTGATTTTCTCAGCTTCATGGCTAGGCACTGCCATCACATATAATTTGGATAGTGCAGTCACCTCTGCCAAGAAGCGGTCTTTTATCTTTTCATCTGCCAAAATAAAGTTTTGTGCTGCAAGCAAGGTTTTAAGTTTCTCGCCTGTCGCAGCTTTAAAGTAAGACTGATAATCAAAGCCAAAAAACATCTGCTCCACCACTTCAAACTTCACCATCATGCCCGCAATCACTTCTTTAATATCAGGCGCGACTTCACCTTCACCGCCGCTTTCCACATACACCTGCATGGCTTGGCGTAAGTCTTGCCCTATGCCGATATAATCAACAATCAAACCACCAGGTTTATCCTTATAAACCCGATTCACCCGTGCAATGGCTTGCATCAAAGCTGCACCCTGCATTTTCTTATCAATATACAGTGTGTGCAGTGGTGGCGCATCAAAACCAGTCAGCCACATGGATTGCACAACCACCAGTTTGAGCGGGTCGTGCGCATCTTTAAGGCGAATGGCTAAAGTTTTGCGGTCTTTTTTATTGGTATGGTGGGGTTGGAAGCTTGCAGGGTCATCCGATGCGCTGGTCATCACCACCTTGATGGCTCCTTTATCCAATCCTTTTTCATGCCAATCAGGTTTGAGTGCTGTGATTTGAGCGTATAAATTAACGGCAATCTGGCGAGTCATGCAGACAATCATACCCTTGCCTTCAAACACTTCCTGCCTTGCTTCAAAGTGGCTGACAATATCTGCGGCGATGTCTTTGAGCCTGTCGGGATGTCCGACAATGGCATTCACCTGTGCATTTTTCTTCTTCGATTTCTCAACCTGCTCATCGGTTGCGCCTTGGATATTATCCACCAAAGCATCAATCTGTTTTGAAGCCTGCTCATTAAACTTAATTTTCACCAATCGGCTTTCATAGCTAAGTGGAACAGTTGCCCCGTCTTTAACTGCCTGAGCAATATCATACACATCAATATATTCACCAAAGACCTGTTGTGTATCTCTGTCTTCTTTCTCAATTGGCGTGCCTGTAAAGCCAATGAACGAAGCATGGGGCAAGGCATCTCTTAGGTGTTTGGCATTGCCATATTTAATGTTGCCTTCGTCATCCACTTTGCCTGTAAACCCATATTGGCTGCGATGCGCTTCATCAGCAACAACGACGATATTGGTTCGGTCAGACAAAGCATCATAAGTATTGCTGCCATTTTCAGGGTAAAACTTCTGAATGGTGGTAAACACAATGCCACCACCTGTGACAGTCAAAAGCTCTTTTAAATGGTCACGATTGCTTGCCTGAACAGGTGTTTGCCTTAAAAGAGAAGTGCAGTTGCCAAAGGTGGCAAAGAGTTGGTCATCCAAATCATTGCGGTCGGTCAAAATAACAATGGTTGGGTTTTTCATGGCAGGTTCAACCACCAAACGCCCAGCATAAAACACCATAGATAATGATTTGCCACTGCCTTGGGTATGCCACACCACACCAATCTTACGGTCACCCATAGGTTGGCTCTGCACTGATTTCAAACCATAAGCGGCAGGGTCTTCATGGATTGCATCGGGCAACCACAAGGGGTTGCCCCTACATATTGCCCGCAAAGTGGAGGCAACTGCCTTTTCCACCACATAATATTGATGATATGCCGCCACCTTTTTGATTTTCACCAAGGATAAAATGCCAGTCTTCTCATCTTTGATTTCTTCCGATTCAAACACGGTATTAAATCGAACCAACTTGAGCAGCACTTCAGGCTTGAGCATCTGCTCTGCCATAATTTGCAGTTCAGGCGTAATACCGTTTTCTTCTTTCTTGGGTGATTTCCAAGCAAGGAAGCGTGAGTAAGGGGCAGATAATGTGCTGGTTCGCGCATCAATACCATCTGAAATGATGCATAGGGCGTTATAATTGAAAATAGAGGGAATCGCCGTCTTATAATTCTGTATCTGCGTAAAGGCTCTTTCCAGTGTCGCCTTTTCACTGACCGCACTTTTAAGCTCAATCACCACCAACGGCAGACCATTGACAAACAGAATCACATCCAAGCGTTTGGACTGATTATTCTCTTTAATCACAAACTGATTTACTGCCCAGAAGTCATTGTTTTGATAGTTTTCAAAATCAATCAGCTTCACCTGCAAACCAACGGATTGCCCATCCTGAAAATGCTCAACGGTCACACCATCACAAAGCATTTGGTGAAACTTCTCATTGTTGGTCATGATGTCATTCGTGCCAAGGTGCAGCACATGTTGAAAAGCTTCATGCAAAGCTGGTTCTGGCAGGTCAGGGTTTAGCTTTCTCAATGAAGTATTGAGCTGCTTTTCTAATACAACACTATCCAAGGCATCACGCTGTGGGTTATCACTTGTCGGGTTAATAGTTGAATCATTGAAGTAGGTATAGCCCTGCTGTTGAAGCAGCTCGATTAAGTTTTGTTCTACATCATCTTCACTTAAATTACTCATCTTTATCCTCACCACTTACTATGCGCTGTTGCATTAAAATTGACAGGGGCATCAAGAAAATACCGCTGCATAAAGACGACTTGCTCGCTTACCGCACTGATTAAATCAATGATTTCAGTAGTAATGGTGAAGGGTGGGTGATAGGTCATGTCATCCATTCCTCTTGATGATTTGGGAAGCCACAAGGGTTGCCCTTACGGGAATTTAATTGGTCATATTGCCATTGCGCAGGATTATTTCGTATATATTGGCTGATTTTTTCAAATTCCTGTGCGTTACGGATAATATGTTCCCAATAATTGCGCTGCCATAGTGTTTGTTGAAATCGCGCCCACCCTGATTGTTTTACACCCTGAATATACGCATAAGTCGATAATGATTTGAATGCCCCAACCATATCACCCAGCGTAGGGGCAACCCTTGTGGTTGCCCGCTGGATTGTAATAATGCCATGAAAATGATTAGGCATCACACTGTATTCGTGCAATTGAATGGTATGAAATCGTTGCTGTAATCCCACCCATTGGTTTTCTAACATCACCCCCGCATCATTGGGCATCATTTCTCCATTGATAATTTCACCGAATAAATGCACACGGTTTTTTGTACAAATGGTGATAAAATATGCGCCTGCCTGCGAATAATCATATCCCTTCAAACGAATGGATTTCCGTTGTGGTTGCCCGTTGGTTTGCGATGTCACCGTAGGGGTAGTCCGCAATGCCGTTTCCCATTGATTGGGATTGTTCATTGTGAAATGGGCATCCACAAGGGATGCCCCTACATGGGGCGTATGGTGTTGGGTCATGATGCTTTCCCTTTTGCTCCTTCTACTCTCACTTGCCTGCTCATCAACTTTGGTAAAAGCGTATCACGAGTCTGGGATAGGGTTTGGATTTGTTGTGCGTTATTGAATATCTTTTTATCAACTGCACTCGCAGCAGCTTCGAAATCATTGATAACTTCCTTACTCGGAATCACAACTTCAATACCTTCTAGGGACTTTTTGTTAATTGAGCCAAAAACAGTTCCCTCAGACTCAAATAGGTCAAAGTGGCTGCTTAAGCTTACCATTTTATACAAAGCATAAGCTTTCTTATTACTATGAATTGCAGCCAAACCACGGCCAATGCAGCACTTTTCAGAAGCTACATTTATATCGCCCACTGGAGCACGAACGCTCATCAATACATCATACTTTTCTGCAAGACGCTTGGGTTCTGTTGTGTATAGCCTCCGCTTTGGAAAACGTTTCTGAAATTCTGCCCTTCCTTGATAAAAAACCATCCCATCCCCTGATTCATTATAAGAGCTACCTTTAGGTGACTGTCCCAGAACAATATCAAACTCTTCCCCCAACCTGCCAACCCGCCAGCCATTGGGGATTTCGCCGAGTTCGGAATCGACCATTTCACCTGTGGCATCGGGATAATTGAAATGGACAAACCATTCTTTAAATATCGTTTGAGCGAGGGTTTCCAGTGTTTTGTTTTGTTCACGCAGCAGCTCTATTTTTTCATCAAAAGAAGAAAGCATATCCGCAATGGTTTTTTGTTCGGGGAGAGGGGGGAGGTTAAATGAATACTCTTGCATTCTACTTGGTGAAGTGTGCCTTACTGTGCTTCCAGTAGAGGAATTTATGATGGTCTTTTGATAAACTCTAGTACGCAACAACCAATACAAAAAGTCCTTGTCTAAACCATTGTCTAGTACCTCAACAAGACCAATTCGTTGATTATGTAAATATACAACACTGTCACTTTTTGGGACTAGAGCTGGATAGCCTAATGTATCCCCTTTTTTGCTTAAATCTGTCATTGTCACAATAATATCAAGATGGTTTAGCACATATTCATTAGGAACATCGCCTGAAAAATACTTAAACTTATCACTTTTAAAACCACCACCAACTAAAAAGTTCCCTGGAGTCACAAGAATATTATTAGTTGGTTGCCCAGTAATAAATTCTCCTTTAAAGGCGAACCCATGTTTTACTTTTATATACTCACCAAGCGTTGTCTCAACCCACCCCTCTGGAAAATTACGCATAGCTGACCACCTCTTGTAGGGGCAACCACAAGGGGTTGCCCTTCAAATCATTCAAATCACACCAGATTGTAAATACAGGGCAGGCACAAGACCTGCCCCTACGCTTATCTTGCTCGCTCATAATTCAAACCCAATCTTGGCAAGCTGCATTTTGATTTGTTCATCAAGCTCTTTCTCTTTTTCCATTTGGGCTGCAAGGGTCGTGGTTAAGTCCTTCATTTTATCTTCAAAGGGTATGCCATCATCCACTTCATCAGGAATGCCAACATATCGCCCTGGGGTGAGCACAAAGCTGTGTTTCTCAATATCGGCAAGGCTGGCTGATTTGCAGAAGCCTTTGATGTCTTCGTAAACTGGCGAGGCTGAAGCCTCACTTCCTGCATTGGGTTGACTTGGAGGTGCGAGTTTAGTCGCGCGCCATGCGTGGTAGGTATGCTCAATGGTCTTAATGTCTTCGAGGGCAAACTCACGGTGAACCCTGTCTTTCATAAAGCCCATTTCAGAGGCATCAATAAACAACGTTTCACCACGGCGAACTTCTTTGCCTCGGCGTAAAATCCAAATGGTGGCTGGTATGCCTGTGTTATAAAAAAGCTGCTTAGGTAGAGCCACAATGCAATCCACCAAGTCGGCTTGGACGATGTTTTTTCTGATGACTCCTTCACCTGATGTGTTGGAACTTAATGAACCATTGGCGAGTACCGTTGCCATGACACCAGACGGCGCAAGGTGATAAAGCATGTGTTGCATCCATGCGAAGTTGGCATTGCCAGCAGGGGGAACACCATATTTCCAGCGTCCATCTTCCTGCAAAATATCCTGACCCCATTCGGATTGATTGAATGGTGGATTGGCAAGGATGTAATCCGCTTTTAAATCAGGGTTCATATCCTTTAAGAATGTGCCTTCGGTATTCCAAGCCACGAACTGAGAATTGATATTGCGAATCGCTAGATTCATCTTGGATAACTTCCAAGTGGTCTGATTGGATTCCTGCCCGTAAATGGTGATGTCTTGAATGTTGCCCTGATGTTCTTCGACAAACTTCTCACTCATCACAAACATGCCGCCACTGCCGCAAGCAGGGTCATACACTCTGCCTTTGTAGGGTTCAATCATTTCAACCATGAGTTTTACGATGGATTTAGGCGTGTAGAACTGACCACCTTTCTTCCCTTCGGCATTGGCAAACTCACCAAGGAAATACTCATAGACACGACCAAGTAAATCTTTGGAGCTTTCATCCTGTGCTTTAAGCTCAATATCAGAAATCACATCAATAAGCTGCCCCAGCGATGTTTTATCAAGGTTAGGTTTACCATACACCAATGGCAGCACATTTTTTAATTCAGGGTTTTCTTTTTCAATGGCTGTCATCGCAGCATCAAGGGCAATGCCAATTTCAGGCAACTTGGCTTTGGCTTGTAGGGGTTGCCAACGGGCCTCTTCAGGCACAAAGAAACAGTTTTCAGCGATATATTCATCCCTGTCTTCAGGGTCGGAATACTCATCTTGCTCTAAGCGTTCAAATAACTCTTGGAACGAATCAGAAATATATTTAAGAAAGATAAGACCAAGCACCACATTCTTATACTCTGCGGCATCAATGTTCTTTCTTAGCTTATCTGCTGTTTTAAATAATGTTGCTTCAAAATTGCTGTTGTTATCGGTTGCCATCAAACCCTCTCTTTTTAAGTCTGTGAAAGCTTAGGGTATATCCATGAAAAGGCAAAGGAGGGGGGGTAGGCTTGTAAGTGAGTCTCAAGGTTTAAGGCGTAAGCTTGAGAGAAGCAAGAGAATATTATTGGAGGAAGGAGAGGATTCATCTTTACAGAGTAAAAGGAGCATAAAAAAAGCCAGTAATTGTAGTGATTACTGGCTTTATCTTTTAATGGTACCGAGAGCCGGAGTCGAACCGGCACAGTGTCACCACCGGGGGATTTTAAGTCCCCTGCGTCTACCAGTTCCGCCATCCCGGCATGCATCAACAACATTAGCCATATAGCTAAGGTTGAAATTGGAGGCAGGGGCGAGAATCGAACTCGCGAATAAGGGATTTGCAATCCCCCGCCGTACCACTGAGCCACCCTGCCAAACAAGCCTTGTAACCTGGTAGTATTACAAAGCAATAAAACAAAAAAGGAGCTTGAGCCCGAAGACAATCAAACCCCTTTTACAAGTTCAAACAAAATGGAGCGGGTAACCAGGCTCGAACTGGTCACCTCGACCTTGGCAAGGTCGCGCTCTACCAAATGAGCTATACCCGCGTTGAACGAGGCGAACTTTAGCGTTGGTATTTCAAGCGTCAAGCGTTTATTTTCATTGTAGTGTTGATGTCAAAAATGACGTATTATTATATGGGGAAACTGTGCCATGCATGAACCTTGGGTGGGGAAATACATGATGTTACGCACTTTGTTGAGAAAGAATGACACCATTCTCATTTGTAGCGCGTAGATTTCAGTTTTACCTTCATTCGTTAAAATGAACGGTAATACAGCAATCTCAATATAGGAAGTGGGGCTTTAGCCCCGCATGAAAAGCATCATCATGCATGCGCGACTGACACCCCAGGGTGCTTTCTCAGGATTACGCCTTCACCTTGAGTCGCACTTCCTCAATCATAATTTCTGCCTGACAAACTGATATGTTGTGCATGATATCCAAAGGCTGTCATTACGACGCAGGTGCATGAGAATACGAAAATTCAACTTTTCGTGGCAATGAAATGTAGTTTTTTCAAATTTTACATCTTGTGTATAACAATGCTGGAAAGCTTAGAATGGTTCTGATAACTTCCGCGACCGACATGAATCAAACTAATAATCAAACACGTTTTATCTTTGTAACTGGCGGAGTTGTCTCCTCTTTGGGAAAAGGAATAGCAGCAGCCAGCCTTGCAGCCTTATTTGAAGCACGGGGCTTATCAGTCACCATGCAAAAGCTTGACCCTTATATCAATGTCGACCCTGGCACGATGAGCCCTTACCAGCATGGTGAAGTGTTTGTGACCGATGATGGGGCAGAAACAGACCTTGATTTAGGCTACTATGAGCGATTTACCCATGCGGATATGACCAAACGCTCTAATCTCACCACGGGTCGTGTTTATGAGTCTGTGATTCGTAAAGAACGTCGCGGTGATTATTTGGGCGCAACCGTGCAAGTTATTCCCCATATCACAGATGAAATCAAAGCAGGTATTTTATCCCTACGCGCAGATAATGTGGATATTGCTTTGGTTGAAATTGGTGGAACAGTGGGTGATATTGAGTCGTTGCCATTTTTGGAAGCGATTCGCCAGCTTAGGTTTGAACTTGGGCGTGAAAACACCGCCTTTATTCACTTAACCCTTTTACCTTATATCGCAACAGCAGGTGAGCTTAAAACCAAACCAACCCAGCATTCTGTGCAAAAACTACGCGAGATTGGTATTCAACCTGATGCCTTATTGTGCCGCAGTGAGCGGGAAATTCCTGAAGGTGAGCGGGATAAAATTGCATTGTTTTGCAATGTAGCCAAAAATGCTGTGATTGGACTTCCTGATGTGGACACCATTTACGCTGTACCACTTGTGTTGCGAGATGGTGGCTTGGGTTCAGTGCTATTGAACCAGTTTAATATGGAAAACAAGGTTCCCGACTTAAGTGTATGGGAGGATGTTTGCCATAAAATACGCACCCCCGAACGCTTGATTCGCATTGCTATTGTGGGTAAATATATCAAATTGGCTGATGCGTATAAATCAATCAATGAATCCCTTATCCATGGCGGCATGGCGCACAGTGTGCGTGTTTTTATTGAGTATGTGGATGCTGAAGCCTTAGAGGAGAAAGATGGCATATTTTCCTTGGCAGATGTTGATGGTATTTTGGTGCCTGGTGGCTTTGGGGAGCGCGGCACGCTGGGTAAAATCAAGGCTATTCAATATGCGCGGGAAAACAATAAACCGTTCTTGGGAATCTGTTTGGGTATGCAAATGGCAGTGATTGAATTTGCTCGCAATGTTGCAGGCTTAACCCATGCCAATAGCAGTGAATTTGATGCCAACACACCACACCCTGTGATTGCTTTGATGACAGAATGGGATGAAGAGGGTGAAAAAGTGACCCGTGATGCTTCTTCAGATATGGGTGGAACCATGCGCTTGGGCGGTTATCCGTGCAAAGTGATAGAAGGTACGCAAGCGGCAACCGCTTATGGTGAAGCTGAAATCCGTGAACGTCATAGGCATCGCTATGAATTTAATAATACCTACCGCGAACAACTTGAAGTGGCAGGTTTGGTTGTTTCAGGCACATTACCCGATGACTCTTTGGTGGAAATGATAGAAGTTAAAAACCATCCTTGGTTTGTTGCATGTCAATTTCATCCTGAATTTAAATCAAGACCATATGCCGCACATCCCTTGTTTTCAGGGTTTATTCAAGCGGCGAAGAAGCAGGCGAATCAATCATGAAGCCGCACCATATCCAAGTTGCTGATTTTAAAATAGGCAATGATTTACCCTTTGTATTGTTTGCAGGACCCTGTGTGATTGAGGGAGAAGAGTTTAGCCTACAAGTTGCAGCGGATATTCGCGATATTTGTCAACGTGTTGGTGTGAACTTGGTTTTTAAATCCAGCTTTGATAAAGCAAACAGAACAAGTGTGGATGGCTTTAGAGGGCCGGGGCTTCAAGAAGGCTTGCGTATTTTACAGCGGGTGAAAGATGAAGTAGGCGTGCCCATCATTACGGATGTGCATACACCTGAACAAGCTGAAGTTGTGGCAAAAGTGGCTGATATTTTACAAACCCCTGCGTTTTTATGCAGGCAGACTGATTTTATCACTGCTGTGGCTGAAGCTGGTATTCCTGTGAATATCAAGAAAGGTCAATTTCTAGCACCGTGGGATATGCCGCATGTGTTAGACAAAGCCAAATCAACAGGTAATATTGATATTATGTTGTGCGACAGAGGTACAAGCTTCGGTTACAATAACTTGGTATCTGATTTTCGTTCATTGATGGTGATGAGCGAAACGGGCGCGCCAGTGGTGTTTGATGCCACGCATTCTGTGCAGCAACCGGGTGGGCTTGGTGGGGCAACAGGTGGAAATAGAGAATATGTCCCAGGCTTGTCACGGGCGGCTGTTGCAATTGGCGTAGCGGCGGTGTTTATGGAAGTTCACCCTGACCCCGATAACGCCAAATCAGATGGTCCAAACTCAGTGTATTTAGCTGATTTGGAAGATTTGTTGACAACGCTCAAAGAAATAGATGACGTTGTTAAAAGTGAAAGAAAGTTCAAAGCGCGTTAAAATATAAAAAGTAAGATGTCAGCAATGGGGCTGATCAGGAGAAAGAAGTGAGTAAAATTGTAAGTATCAAAGGGCGTGAAATTTTTGATTCGCGCGGTAATCCAACCGTAGAGGTTGATATTCGTCTGGAATCGGGTGCGTTTGGTCGCGCTGCTGTGCCAAGTGGTGCATCAACGGGTCAACGCGAAGCCGTTGAACTTAGAGATGGTGGCTCACGCTTGGGTGGCAAAGGTGTTCGCAATGCTGTTGCTTATGTGAATGGTGAAATTGCCAAAACAGTTGTTGGTTTGGATGCTGCGAATCAACGTGGTTTGGATCATACATTGATTGAACTCGATGGCACATCCAACAAAGCACGTTTAGGTGCGAATGCTATTTTAGGCGTGTCTATGGCTGCTGCCAAAGCACAAGCTACAGAAGATGACGTGTCATTGTTTCAATATATCGGTGGCGAAGATGCAGTGTTGATGCCTGTGCCATGTATGAATGTCATTAATGGTGGTTCTCACGCAGACAATAGTATTGATTTTCAAGAATATATGATTGCACCTGCAGGTGCTTCAAGCTTTACTGAAGCGATGGATATGGGTGCAGAAGTCTTTCACGCCTTAAAGTCAGTGTTGCAAAAAGGTGGTCATATTACGGCAGTTGGAGATGAAGGTGGGTTTGCACCTAACCTTGGTTCCAATGAAGAAGGTATCACCGTTATTCTTGAAGCCATTGAAAAAGTGGGGCTAAAAGCAGGCTCTGATATAGTGCTTTGCACGGATATGGCAGCATCTGAGTTTTATAAAGATGGTATGTATGTACTGGATGGTGAGGGTGGTCGCAAGCTTGACTCTGAAGCCATGGTCGATTTCATCGAAAAACTATGTGATCAATATCCGATTGTATCTGTGGAAGATGGTTTGGATGAAAATGATTGGGATGGCTGGAAAATCCTAACTGAGCGTATTGGTGATAAAGTTCAGTTGGTGGGCGATGATTTGTTTGTTACCAATCCTGAAGTTTTAAAGCAGGGCATTGATACCAATGTTGCCAATGCTTTGTTGGTCAAAGTTAATCAAATTGGTACATTAACTGAAACCATTGCTGCCGTAACCATGGCACATGATGCAGGTTATCGCTCCATGATGTCGCACCGTTCAGGTGAAACTGAGGATACGACGATTGCTGATTTGGCCGTAGCACTATCTTGTGGTCAGATTAAAACGGGTTCAGTTTCTCGTTCAGATAGAATGGCGAAATACAATCAACTTCTTCGCATTGAAGAAGAGCTTGGAAGCCGCGCTAAATATGCAGGTATGTCTGCATTTTCAAGAGGTTAATGTCTGATTAATCTTTTGATGAAACGGCTGCGTCAATGGCTGTTTTACAGTTTTGGTTTGATTATCACTATACTCATGTTTTGGGACCTAACGTTTTCCGAACATGGGTATTTTGTTTTTCAGCAGGAAAAAGAAACCATGTTACAACTGCAAAAAGATATTAAAAGCTTGCAGATAGAAAAAGTGCGCCTACAAAAAGAAATCATCCGTTTGCGCGAAGAACCCGAAGCTTTAGAGTTTTTGATTCGCCAAGAGTTGGGGTATGTTTACCCTGATGAAACCATGATTATTATGCCAAAACGTTAAGAAACAAAGCAAGAGGATATAAAAAATGAATAAGGTAGTCACACGATTTGCACCATCACCCACAGGTCTTATGCACTTGGGTAATGTGCGTACTGCGATGTTAAATTGGATGTTTGCCCGTAAAATGGGTGGTAAGTTTTTGCTTCGTTTTGAAGATACCGACCAGAGCCGTTCTGAACAACAATACATTGATGCACTTCAAGAAGACATGTTGTGGTTAGGTTTACAGTGGGATGATGAGCCTCTATTTCAATCCAAACATGCAGCACAACACCAAGATTCTCTTGATAAATTAGCTGAAGTAAACCTTGCGTATCCTTGTTTTTGTTCAGAAAGTCAATTGAATTTGGATAGAAAGCTTGCGACATCGCGTGGTTTGCCGCCGCGTTATAATGGACGCTGCCGCCAGCTATCCAATGATGAGCGTCAAAGCAAGCTAGATGCAGGTGAAACCCACACTTGGCGTTTGGCAGTTCATGCCGATAGTGGTGAAGTGACTGTACCTGATTTATTGCGCGATAATGTGGTGTTCTTGCGTAAAGATTTGGATGACCCTGTGGTGGTACGCTCCGACGGTACATTTACTTTCTTGCTACCCAATGCCATTGATGATGCTGTGGATGGGATTAGCCATGTGTTGCGTGGCGATGACCATTTGACCAACTCGGCATACCAAGTATGGATGTTGGAATCGCTGGGTTATACAGCGCCTGTATGTTTGCATCATGGGCTTTTGTTGGGTGAGGATGGTGCAAAACTTTCCAAACGCACAGGTAGCCACAGTGTTGCGGATTTAAGGGCTGAAGGTTTGTTTCCCGAAGCTTTACAGCAAGCCATGGTGCGCTTGGGTCACCCGAATATTCCAGAAGATGCTTTATCTATTGAAGCACTTTTAGAACATACCGATATTGAACATTTATCGACATCTTCTGTGCGCTGGTCCAATGAAGAAATGTGGCGCTGGCATACCAAATATTTATACAATAAACCTGCCGCAGAACTTGCACTTTTATTAGGCGAAGTTTTAGCCAAACATGATATAAGCATTGATAACAAACAAGCTTTGGCATTGGCAGAAATTGTGGGTGGCAACCTGACTCGGGTTGAAGATGTGTTGAATTTTAAACGTTTATTGAATGCCTCTGAAACCATTTCAGATGAAAATATCACAGTATTAAAAGAAGCCGGGCGTTCCTTTGTTGAACATGCCTTGAACACCGCCAAAGCAACAGGTGGCACAGACTGGAAAGCTTGGACAACTGCACTGAAAGAAGCTTCAGGTGCTAAAGGCAAAGCGTTGTTTATGCCGTTGCGTATTGCGCTGACAGGGCAGGTACATGGTCCTGAAATGAGTAAGGTTGTGGTGTTTTTAGGTGAATCGGGTGTACAAGCACGCTTAAAACATGTGTTGGATTTATTGGATGTCTGATTTACAAGTTTACAACTCATTAACACGAAAAAAAGAAATCTTTAAACCTTTGCTACAAGGCAAAGTGGGTATGTATGTCTGTGGTGTGACTGTTTACGATCAATGTCATGTGGGTCACGCTAGAGTGATGGTGGTGTTTGATACCATCTACCGTTGGTTACAAGCATCAGGTTATGATGTCAGTTATGTACGCAACTTCACCGATGTGGACGATAAAATCATCCAACGCGCCAAGCTTGCCAAAGTGGATATTGATGAACTCACCCAATCCATGATTGATGCCTTTCATAAGGATATGGATGCTTTGGGTTGCCTTCGTCCATCGTTAGAGCCAAGGGCGACCAAGCACATGCCCGAAATGATTGCCATGATTGAAGCCTTGATTGAAAAAGGGTTTGCGTATGTATGTGATTCAGGTGATGTGTTGTATGCGGTGCGTAAGTTTGATGAATACGGGCAGTTATCAGGTAAGAATATTGATGACTTGGAGTCGGGAAGCAGGGTGGATGTTGACCATCTTAAACGCGACCCACTGGATTTTGTGCTGTGGAAACAAGCTAAACCTGATGAACCTTCATGGGGTTCACCGTGGGGCAAGGGTCGCCCAGGTTGGCATATCGAATGTTCTGCCATGAGCTGTAAACATTTGGGGGCAACCTTTGATATTCACGGTGGCGGCATGGATTTGAAGTTTCCACACCATGAAAATGAAATTGCCCAAGCCAGAGCTGCTAATGGTGGGAAGTTTGCTAAGTATTGGTTGCACAATGGGTTTGTGAACATCAATGCTGAGAAAATGTCTAAGTCTTTGGGTAATTTCTTTACCATTGTTGAAGTGCTTGAGAAATATGACCCTGAAGTGCTGCGCATGTTTATTCTTAGCACCCATTATCGCTCACCTTTGGACTATTCCGATGCCGCCTTGGATGATGCCAAGAAAGGTTTGGATAGATTGTATGAAAGCAAACGAAAACTAGAAGATACAAGCATGGGTAAACTTCCGCAGCGTTTTGTTGATGCCATGAATGATGACTTTAACACTGCAGAAGCTATGGCTGTGTTGTTTGAAACATGCAGAGCATTAAACAAAATCCATGATGAAACGCTGCGCGGTGAGTTTTTTGCTATGTTAGCAGCATTCAACTTGCTGAACCATAATGCTGATGTTTGGTTTCAAGGTGTAGCTGAAGACACATCAGATATTGATGCGTTGGTGCAAGCTAGGGATGCTGCAAAATTAGAAAAAGACTATGCCAAAGCTGATGGGATTCGTGATGAATTGTTAGCCCAAGGTATTGTGCTTGAGGATACATCTGAGGGTACACGGTGGAAAAAAGCGTAAATCAGGCATATAAAAATATAGAACAAAGCAGGTAAATGTATGTTTCCATTCAGCTGTTTATCAAAGTATATTTTTAAGAATTGGTTGATTCCTTTCGTAGGCATTTTGTTGCTTGTGTCAACAGTTTTCATGCTGCAAAAAGTATTATTTTGGTTGCCTCGATTGATTGAGAATGATGTTCCGCTATCACTAGCATTACAACTTTTTTCCCACCTCATTCCCACGACATTGTTATTGGTTATCCCTGTTTCCTACTTTTTTGCTTTATATCGTTTGGTCAAACACCTGCAAAATAATTCAGAACTCGATGCATTTTATGCAGGTGGCCTTTCATTGTTTAATATTTTCAGACCCGTTTTACTGGCGGGTATATTATTGAGTTTAGTTTTATTATGGATGAATATGGTAACGATACCTGCCAGTAAAATGAACATGTACAATACGATTGCCCAACTTTCAGCGATACGTGCATTACCTAACTTTGTACCACAACAATTTTCAGATGTTGAAGGTATGACCTTTTACTCAGAAGGTCAGAAAAGTGATGGTACATATATCAAGGTTCTGATTGCCGATGAACGTGATGATAGTCAAAACCCTATTTTGTATTTTGCCAATCAGGCCAATATAAGTACATCTGACATTGGATTACTTATTCAACTACAAGATGGTCACCAGTTAACGGGGGCAAAAGATAAACTTAACTTAACAAGATTTGAAGCATACCGTCTACAAGTTCCCTTGGTATTTGAACATGGGTTTACCACCATGAAACCTGAATCTGATGTTGCATATATGGATGCTAAAAGATTATACCAACATCTTCAGGAAGATACTCATCCGCGTAGTCTTGCAGAGTGGCAAAGGCGCTGGATTCCTTCGATTTCAATTATCATCTTGTTTTTTCTCGCGATTCCTTTGAGTTTGCAAGCCAAACGATCAAGCAAAGGCGGGTCATTTGTTTTGGCTTTGCTTGTTTTGGCGATGATTGAACAAATTCAGTTGGTCACACATAGAAAAATTGGTTTGGATATTTTACCTTGGTGGTCAACATGGGCGATTGAGGTTGGTTATATGGTGATTGCTTTATGGTTATTTTTTGTGGTCAATAAATATGGAAACTTATCATTTAAAAATATGAAAAAAAGTTTAGGTAAACTTCATTCACCTTCTATTTAACATTAACTCATGCCGAAAAAAATAGAGTTGTTATAGTTCCATTTCTTTGATTGATGAGGTATCCATGAGTTTTGCAAAAGAAGTTTTAAAACGCCGTACATTTGGCATTATTTCACATCCTGATGCGGGTAAAACCACGTTAACTGAAAAGTTACTACTTTTTGGTGGTGCTATTCAGATGGCGGGTGCTGTGAAGTCGCGTAAAACTGACCGCCATGCCACATCCGATTGGATGAAAATTGAGCAAGAACGTGGTATTTCTGTAGCCTCATCAGTGATGAAGTTTAACTATGCTGTGGCAGGTCAAGACTACGAAATTAACCTGCTCGACACACCAGGTCATCAAGATTTCTCCGAAGATACTTATCGCGTACTCACGGCAGTGGACTCCGCCATGATGGTGATTGATTCGGGTAAAGGCGTGGAAGGGCAAACACTCAAATTGATGGAAGTATGCCGTATGCGAAATACCCCCATCATCACTTTTATCAACAAGCTCGATAGGGAAGGGCTTGAGCCTTTGGATTTGCTTGCAGATATTGAAGAAAAGCTGCAAATTGAATGTGCGCCACTTTCTTGGCCCATTGGTATGGGCAAAGCTTTTAAGGGTGTTTATAATCTGTACAAAAAACAACTACATTTGTTTATGCCTGGTAGCGATGATATTGCAGATGCGATTGCCATTGATAACTTGGATGATCCTCAGTTGGATGAGCTACTTGGTTCACAAGCCGATGAACTCAGGGAAGAAGTTGAATTACTGGAGGGAGCTGCCAACCCATTTGATTTGGAAGAGTTCTTAAAGGGAAGTCAAACGCCCGTATTTTTTGGCTCTGCGATTAATAATTTTGGTGTGCGTGAATTGTTGGATGCCTTTGTTGAATTTTCTCCATCTCCACAGCCACGTGAAGCTGTAGAACGTGTGGTTGACCCTACTGAAAAAGACTTTTCCGCCTTTTGTTTTAAAATACAGGCTAATATGGATCCACAACATAGGGATAGGATTGCATTTTTTAGGTTGTGTTCAGGTAAATATAGCAAGGGTATGACAGTTCGTCATCATCGCTTGGGTAAAGATATTAAAATTCCTAATGCAACTATTTTCATGGCGCAAGATAGAGCGCATGTGGAAGAAGCGTATGCGGGTGACATCATTGGTATTCACAATCATGGTACAATTCGCATTGGTGATACCTTTACAACCAAAGAAGCACTTAAATTTACAGGTGTACCCAATTTTGCGCCTGAAATGTTTCGCCGTATTCGTTTGAATGACCCACTAAAACGTAAGCAGTTGCATAAAGGTTTGATTCAGCTGTCGGAAGAAGGTGCAGTACAAGTTTTCCGTACATTCTTAGGGGGTGATTATATCTTAGGTGCTGTGGGTGTGCTTCAATTTGAAGTCACTGTGGCTAGGCTTAAAACTGAATACAAAGTGGATGCAGACTATGTTGGCACTGATTTTAAAGTCGCTCGTTGGGTGACTTGCGATGATGATAAAAATCTTGCAGCCTTTAAGAAGACTTTTGATGCCAATCTTGCTGAAGATGGTGATGGATTCTTAACTTATCTTGCACCGTCAGCTTGGAAATTGAGCTATACGGAAGAGCAACACCCTGAGATAACTTTCCATAAAACACGCGAGCAAATTTAAAGCCAATGAAAATGTTTATTGAAGGTTTGCTGAGTTTCATTCAACAATCACCCACGCCTTTTCATGCAGTACAGAATATGGTTTCTGTACTTGAAAGTGCGGGTTTTCAGCGTTTGGATGAGAAAGATCAGTGGTTTGTGCAGGAGAAGCGGGTGGAAGGGCGTTACTTTGTCACCCGCAATGATTCGTCTATTGTTGCTTTTGACATTATGCAGCCATTGCTGGAGCAGGGGATTCGCATGGTGGGGGCGCATACCGATAGCCCGTGTTTGAAGGTTAAACCCAACCCTGAATTGGTGCGCCAAGGCTATTTGCAGTTGGGTGTTGAAGTATATGGAGGGGTGTTGCTCAACCCTTGGTTTGATCGCGATTTGTCGCTGGCTGGTCGGGTGAGTTATGTGGATGAACATGAGCATATTGCACATCAGTTGGTGGATTGGAAAAAAGCCATTGCGGTGATTCCAAGCCTTGCCATTCATCTTGACCGCGAAGCCAATGATAAGCGCAGCATCAATAAACAACAGCATTTGCCGCCTGTATTGATGCGGGTATCTGAAGACAAAATAAGTTTGAATGATTTGTTGCTTGAATTATTAAACAAGAAATCATTCAAAGCAGCATCTGTGTTGGACTATGAATTAAGCTTTTATGATGTGCAGCCGCCTGCTATTGTGGGTTTAAATGATGACTTTATTGCCAGTGCACGTTTGGATAATTTGCTCAGTTGTTATACGGGGTTGATGGCTTTGATTCACGATAAAAACAGACAAAATACCTTGCTTGTCTGCAATGACCATGAAGAAGTGGGCAGTGTGTCGGCGGCTGGGGCGCAAGGCAACTTCTTAGAAACGGTTCTGCAACGCTTAACAGGGAACCACGAGGTTTTTGCACGTTTGATGGCATCCAGCATGATGATTTCTGTGGACAATGCCCATGCTGTTCACCCCAATTTTTCTGATAAACATGATGCCAACCATGGCCCAATTATCAATGATGGTCCTGTGATTAAAATCAATGCCAACCAACGCTATGCCAGCAACAGCGAAACGTCTGCCATGTTTAAACAATGGTGTGCTAACGCTGATGTGCCAGTGCAATCATTTGTGGTGCGTTCGGATATGGGTTGTGGCAGCACCATTGGTCCGATTACGGCGAACAATCTTGGTGTACGTACCGTGGATGTGGGTGTGCCGACCTTTGCCATGCACTCGATTCGTGAGCTAGCAGGCACAAAGGATGCTGCTTATTTGTATCAGGTATTACAGCAATACTTTTCAAGTTAGGACGTAAGTTTGGTTAATTCAAAGGTGGTCGATGCTTGACCATCACTGACCATAATTTCACTATCTTGAATCATATATTGCAATTGCACATTTCGCTTTGCCATTTCACTCATAGCAGATACAGCTTCGTCTGTGAGTGCATATACCTTTAAATTATCAAAACGAGAAAGTTTATTTTTCACTTGATCCCACCATGTTAAGGCACTGCGGTAGTTGTAAGTGTAGATAATGACTTGTTTGGCGCGACCACATGCTTTGCGAATACGTTTTTCATCAGGCTGCCCCAAGTCAATCCACACTTCAACTTCATCACTTAAACTTTTCTGCCACAAATCAGGTTCATCTTCTGCACCTAAACCTTTGGTGAACGTCATATATTCGTGAGCATTCAAGGCGAATGCCAAAAGACGAATCATCATACGTGACTCATGTTCAGAAGGGTGTTTTGCCAAAGTTAAGCTGTGTCCTTCAAAATAATAGGTGTCCATATTCGATACTTGAACGTCTGCTTTATAAATTGTTGATTTAATCGCCATAAGGGCTTCTAAGCTAGAACCTTATAGCACGCAAGGGTAGATGTGATTCCTATTACATACTGAGACTTAACAATACAGTTGTTTTCACTGGTCGGAACTTTGGAGTAACACGCATGGCAAACATCATGACATTTAAAGAGGGACAAAAAATTATCGCACAGGGTGATAAAGATACCGCTGCATATTTGATTAAATCGGGCTGGCTGGAAGTTCACCGCAAACGACTTGATGGATCAATAACCACAAGTGTGCTGCAAGCAGGTGAGATTGTAGGCGAGCTTGGGCTTGCGGGTGTATCCAGAGAGCGTACAGCAACCGTCATCGCTTTAACCGATGGTGAAGTTGAAGTCATTGACCGAGGTACGCTGATTAGCCTTGTAAACAAGCCAGGCGGGGCACTTTCACCACTTTTAGCTGCATTGTTTACAAGGCTTCAGAACGTATTGATTGATGAAGAAGTGGATGAAAATGATGAAACATTTATCGCACTTGCCAAACTTGAAGGTTTGAATAATCACGCTAAACAATCGCTATGCAATCGCCCTAAACTTATTGGGCATTTACCTTGGGTGTTTGGTGCTTACCGACCACCATTAACCGTCACTGAATTATTTAAAAGTCCTAAGCATATTGATGTTCGTCTCACAGGTTGCAGCTTACGGGTGAATGAAAGACACATTGAACTTGATGTTGTCAAGGAGGGAGGGGCCATGTTGCGTATCGTGAACTATGGTGATTCTTGTGAAGTTAATGATGAAGAATATACCTATAATAGTAACAACGATGGCATTGTGAGGCTCCCAGTAGGAAAACACACCATCAAGTTTGGTGACCAAAGTGACCCATTTGAATTCAAGTTAGATGTACTGATTTAACGCAACTTGAATTCAGAACCCCCATTTTATAGCGTAATATGTAACGTCGCATAATTAATGTTATGAATATATTTGAAATTTATTATTAAGTTCCGAGTAGCTTCTTGTTCGTAGAGATTTAATTGCATATTTGTCATATTTGTCATATTTGTCATATTTGTCATATTTGTCATATTTGTCATATTTTTATTTTACCTTGTATGTCATAAGATGCATTATGCGACGTTACGTATTATTTCCATTATCTTTTATTTATTGTGTCTGTGTACTATTATGTATCAATCAAACTCTCGCTTCATTAAATCTATTAGGTTGACTGCTTTCCCACGTTGAGCATGGGGTGTCTGATTTCGAAACCATGTTCGCTGTCGTTTGGCATAACGCCGCGTAGCTGTGATACCAGCTTCTATCGCTTGGTCCAAAGATAGTTTATTTTCAAAATAATCAAGCAATTGCCTGTAACCGACTGCTCGCATCACAGGGTGTGTTTCAGGTAACGACAGCGACATCAGCCACTTAGTTTCTTCCAACCAACCCATCGCTAACATTTGATGAAATCGATTTGCTATACTTACCCTCAGCTTATCGGTTGAAACCTCAAGAGAAAACACAGGGCAATGTAATGTATTTTGAGCTTCCATTGTGACTTTATCTTGCTGTTGATGCCACTCAGATAGCCGTTTTTTTGTACTATCAAACACACACAATCCCCGAATAATACGTTGTGTATCCCCTTCTTTGAGTCGTTCAGCTAAAGGAATATCAACAGCTAATAATCTTTGATATAGGTAAGGTGTCCCATACTTTTTTTGTATACTTTCGTAGTGCTCTCTAAGCCCCTGTTTCTCAGCTGGTATATCAACAAATCCATGCGTTAAAGCTTTGAGATACATACCTGTTCCACCGACAATAATGGGTATTTTACCTTGTTCATTTTCCTGTTTTATAATGACTTTGGCCGCATTAGCCCAAATTTGAGCATTCCAAATATTGGATGTATTCGTGCAGTCTATCAAATGATGATGTACTTTTCCTTGCTCTTCAACACTGGCTTTAGATGTACCAATATTCAAACCACGGTACACCTGCATCGAGTCACATGAAATAATGCAGGTGTTTTTAGATTGCGCCAATTCCAAAGCCAAAGATGATTTACCTGTACCCGTTGCGCCCACCAAAGCCATAGCTTTGAGCGTTTTATTTTTTAGCATCAATTAATCTCGGAAATTGGTAAAACTTAAAGGTCTATCTGCATCCATTTGACGTATTAACGCCATCGCTGCTTGCAAATCATCACGTTTCTTTCCAGTGACCCGAACCTGTTCACCTTGAATAGAAGCTTGAACTTTCATCTTTTCCTGTTTAATAACCTTTACAATTTTCTTAGCAAGCTCTTTATCTACACCTTGTTTGATGGTTAATAATAGACGCTTGGTATCACCTGTAGCATTCTCTGCTTCACCATATTCCAAAGATTTAGCATCTAACTTGCGACGTACCATTTTAGCGCGAAGAATTTCACAAACCGTATTCAAATTGTTAATGTCATCGCCTGTAAGCTTCACCATACCATCTTCAAGCGAAATAGATGCCTTACTGTGTTTAAAATCATAACGAGTGGTGATTTCTTTTTTCACCTGATTCACTGCATTGTCCATTTCCTGCATATCAATATCACATACAATATCAAAACTCGGCATATTTTCCTTTAACTCCTTTCTTTTTAAACTTCAATGTCTTTACCCATACGCATCACAAAATCTTCTTGCTGAACGGCATTGACAAGAGCTTCTTCATATTCTACCAGATCTTTTTCAACCAACTGTTGCAAGTGTTGGTCAAATGTTTGACTACCATAAATGGTTGTACCCTCTTCAATCGCTTTGGGAATATCTGTCAAACGATTCTCAAGAATATAGTGTCGGACAACCGAGTTACAAATCAGAATTTCAAGTGCTGCTATACGCCCTTTACCATCTTTCGTTGGCAACAGCTTTTGTACCACAATTGCTCGTAAATTTTGACCCAAACGCTCACGAATAGCATCTTGCTCATCTAAGGCAAACGAAGACATGAGGCGTTGCATCGTACCTACCGCAGTCGTGGCATGAACAGTAACCATCACCAAATGACCTGTTTCAGATGCTTGAAGCGCCAATTGAATCACTTCCCTATCACGAGCTTCGCCAGCAACAATAATATCAGGTGCTTCGCGTAATGCATCGGATAACCCATCGGCATATGTTGCGACATCTTCACCCAATTGCCGTTGACAAACTGTTCCTTTATGACTGGTGTTATAACGAAATTCCATAGGGTCTTCAATGGTCACCACATGCACAGGTCGATGACTGATGATATGATCCAACATCGCAGCCATAGTTGTTGATTTCCCTGAGCCTGTCGCGCCTGCAATGATAATAAGTCCATTTCTATTGGCTGTGATTTCACGAATCACTGGCGGAAGATTCAAATCATCAAAACCTGGTATTTTTTTAGGAATGATCCTTGCCACAATACCAAAATTACCACTGGTTTTCATCATGTGAATGCGAAAATGGGCAACATTCTCTAACGAGTAATGAAAGTCCAAACTTTTGAAGTTTTCAATATCTACAGCCTCATGATGATTACGCAACATGTGTTCAACCATAGCTTTGACTTGATCTCGGGTTTGTACAGGAACCTGGTCTGGGGAAACTGTGATAACAGAACCATGCAGGCGCATACGCACCCTATCATCGGTACGTACAATCAAATCAGAAGCACCGTGTTTATTAGCTGCCAATAATAAATCATCAATCATATGCCATTCATTCATATTATCTCCTTACAACTTTGATGTAAGTATCCATTTAAATAGAAAGCCCACTACCACTACCCGAAAATTGATCAAGACCTGAACCACTATCGCCATCGACACACTCTAGGCGTGACATTTTCATGCTTAAACGCAAATCATTCACAGCATCTGCATTTTTAAGGGCTTCATCTTCTTCGATTTTCCCATCTTTCCACAACTTCAACAACGCTTGATCAAATGTATTCATACCATAGTTTACACCGTTCATCATCGTCTCTTTAATACCCATAATATCCCAATTCGTGATTTGATCAGCAACGCGAGAAGTATTCACCAGTATTTCCGTAGCAGCCACTCGTCCACCATCCACAGTACGTAATAAGCGTTGTGATAAAATAGCCTTCATATTCATCGCTAAATTGAGTTGCACTTGTAAATGCAACTCTTCGGGAAAGAAATTTCGGATACGTTCCAATGCTTGGTTTGAATTATTGGCATGAAGTGTTGCCACACAAACATGGCCTGTTTCGGCAAATTCAAGTGCATGTTCCATGGTTTCTCTATCTCGAATTTCACCGACCAGAATCAAATCGGGCGCTTGGCGCAGTGCATTTTTTAACGCATGTTGAAAATCAAGTGTATCTGTCCCAACTTCACGTTGGGTAACTACCGATTTTTGATGTTTATGTACAAATTCAATCGGGTCTTCAATGGTAATAATATGCCCTGCAGCATTCTTATTTCTATGGTCAATCATGGCTGCAAGGGATGTTGATTTACCCGAACTTGTCGCACCCACCATAATCACAAGTCCACGCTTATTCATGATAATTTCTTTAAATACCTGTGGTAAGTTTAAATCATCAATAGTGGGTACATCCGTAGTAATTTTACGAATCACCATACCAACATCACCACGCTGGCGAAAAATATTCACCCTAAACCTACCCATACCTTCATAGGCAATGGCAAGGTTCATTTCCATATTTTCTGAAAATTCAGCCCGTTGCTTTTCTGACATCGTTGAGTTTGCAAGCTGCTCACTTTGTACTGCAGTGAGTGGTGGCTGCTTTAGCGGAACAACTTTAGAATTAATCCGATAGGACGGCGGCATTTCCGATGTAATATACAAGTCAGAAGCATCCTGTTTGACCATAACACGTAAGAGTTGTTTAATAGATATTCTTTGTTCAGGTGATGAACTCATAGCACTTTAACCGCCAAATAATTTTTTATTTTGTGCTTTTTCCAAAGCAGCTTCTTGCGTAATTTTTCGTTGACGAACTAAGTTTTGCAAACACATATCCAGAGTTTGCATGCCTTCGCGTTGCCCTGTTTGCATGACCGAAACCATTTGTGCCAACTTATTTTCTCGAATCAAGTTACGGATCGCAGGGTTTCCCTAACATAATTTCATGGGCAGCAACTCGACTTTTACCATCCGCAGTTTTCAATAAACTTTGAGAAATCACAGCACGCAAAGACTCCGACAACATAGCTCGAACCATACCTTTTTCTGCAGAAGGAAACACATCAATAATACGGTCAATCGTTTTCGGGGCTGATGATGTATGCAATGTACCAAAAACCATATGCCCTGTCTCTGCCGCAGATAATGCAAGGCTAATGGTTTCTAAGTCACGCATTTCGCCGACCAAAATAACATCTGGGTCTTCGCGCAACGCTCCCTTTAATGCCGTAGCAAATGACTTGGTATGAGGTCCCACTTCACGCTGAGATATCAAAGAGTTTTTCGTCTGATGTACAAATTCAATCGGGTCTTCAACCGTCAAGATATGTCCTTTTTCCTGTTGGTTCCTGTAATTAATCATCGCTGCAAGTGTGGTTGATTTACCCGAACCTGTGGGTCCTGTGACCAAACAAATTCCGCGCGGCATCATCGCTAATTCTTTAAACATTTCTGGTGCATTCAATTGTTCAAGCGTTAATATTTCAGTTGGAATCGTTCGGAAAACTGCAGACATACCACGGTTTTGCCAAAAGCAATTGACACGAAAGCGTGCAATATCACCAAGAGCAAAAGAAAAGTCTAAATCAAGAAATTCTTCAAAATGCTTGCGCTGGTCATCGTTCATAATGTCATACACCATGGACTGAACCTGCTTATCTTCAATCGGAGGCATTTTAATTTTGGTCATATCACCATTGATACGAATCATTGGTGCTTCGCCTGCCGAAACATGCAGATCTGATGCACCATTTTTTACTGAAAAAGCCAATAACTCAGAAATATCCATCCACTACTCCCATTGCATATACAATATTAATTTTCTCAAACAAAAAGACAACCTTATTCAGCTTGTCATGAGGGTTACCTAATCTTTTACATAATGTAGGAACTGGCTTTTTCGCCCTGCTTTTAACCCTCTCTCTTCAAACTTGGTTAATACCCTATCCGCATCACGTTCAATGTAACCATCTTGACCAGCGATATTGGTTAAACCCTTCGTACTGTCCAATATCACACGCATCCATTCAGCCAAGTCAGAAACATCACTAGCAAGCTTGATAAAGCCACCCTGTTTTAAGCGTGATACAAGTAATTCTGCGAAATCTTTTTGAATAATGCGTCGTTTATGGTGTCTCGCCTTGGGCCAAGGGTCAGGATGGTTGATAAAAACGCCATCCAATTGCTCTGCCTCAATTTGATGTTCCAATACATATTGGGCTGGAAGCTGGGTAATACGCGTACGCTCAATAAAAGATGCATCTTCCAAACGCCCTACTGCTTTTGCCACACCTGGTAAATATATTTCAACACCCACCAGTGTCCAATCAGGATGATTTTCTGCTAAGTGTACAAGGAAATCTCCATTACCAAAACCAATTTCAAGCACAATAGGACTATTTTTAGGCACCTTAGACATGGTTAATGTTTTATCTTTTGGTAAACCTACAATCGGCAACCATTTCAATAAACGCGCTTCTTGCCCCGTGGTAACAAAACCATTTTTACGCCCATGTGTACGCATTTCATGTTGAATATACTGCTCTCTAAATTTAGCACTCAGCCTCATGAATTACCTTCTTCTCCGTTTATTTAAATTTAAGTGAAACCCGACAGATGCTAGGTTGCATTCACCTGACTCACACGCTTACAATATTGACATGAGAGCGTGACTTTGCCTGTATCATCTGCCAAGTCTAACAAATCTTCTTTTGCCATCGCATCAAGCACTTGCCGCATACTTTCATCCGAACATGAACACGCATATATATATGTATCCCTACCCACAATTTGACAACCCAAATCATCAAATTCTTTCAGGATACTATCGATACTGTGTTCTTCTAATGTTTGATTACTAATTTTTGCCATTGCTTCCACAGCTAAAAACCAATCACTATCATCGCAACCAGGCATGGCTTCAATCATTAGCGCTACATCACCATGTAGCACCACATCTGCCTCAACTTGCACAGATTGTGCAAGGTAGTGCATAATATGCTCAGAAAGCCAATCCGAACCATGTTGAATTGTAGACACATACGGCTGCCCAAAACCCAAGTCCCGTACTGTGGACAATAACATTTCTTTACCTAACCAAGCAGCTACACCTTGACCTGAATCCACTTGAACTGCTTCAGCTTGCCACTGCACATAACCACGAACCTGCCCATTGCGACACTCAGCCTGCATGCGCTTAATAGGTGCTTGTTCATCGGTTGCATCAAGTTGTAAGACTTGACGAACACCACCCTTACTTACACTCAATAAAATAATAGATGCCAACAATACTTGCCCGAAAATATCCATAGGTTTTCCTTCAAGTCCATGAATATGAGTTGCCTTTTCTATAATATGTTGACCACGTATCACTGCCCCTCGTGCTTTTGCACCAGGTAAGAGGAATCGAATAAGTTCATCTTTTACTTCAACCATGAGTATACCTCATTTAAGTCTTTAAAACATAATCTTGCACCATTTTCTTCAAGTTCTACTTGAGAAAATGAATGGAGTTAAACCAATGGCAAAACACCCTGCTCTTTGTGCTGCTTTCATATCTGCTTCACCATCACCTATCATGATAACATGTTTAATATCAACACTCAGTTCAGAACATGCCAACAACAACGGTTCGGGATTAGGCTTGGATTCTCTACCATCTATTTTTCCGATAATGCTGTCAAAATAATGCATCCAACCTAACTTTTTCAATTGTGCTTCAGCGCGATACTGCCCTTTGCTGGTAACCACTGCCATCGGTATATTTTTGCATTTTAAGTAATCTAAAAATATTTCAGCACCCAACATGGATTTAATTTCTTGCAAGTAATTTTGATCATGCGCTTGAATAAAAAAGCTGGTCGCCTCTTCTTTAGCATCACCAAACAAAGCTGTCATCGAACAGTCGCCACGACCTGTATGTCTACGAATCTCTGCATCACTCATTATTGGCAAGTTAAAAGTTTTTAGTGTTTGCTGCATGGCTCGAATAATAGGTGTAAAAGCATCAATCAATGTGCCATCTAAATCCAGTAAAACAGCTTGAATATTTTTTAAATTATCCACGCTTACGCAATGCCTTAATATTTCTTAAAATCATATTTCTAATCCTTAAACTTATTTCACCAGGCTTGCCATCACCCACTTCTTTCTTATCAACCATACATACAGGAAGCACTGCGTTGGTTGTGCTGCTCATCATACATTCCGTGAGACCAATTTCATCCAACTTCCAAGGTCGTTCTTCAATATCAACACCTGCACCTTTGGCGACTTGAAGTGCCATAGTACGTGTAATCCCCCCCAACACTTGATGATCAAGCGGGTGCGTGACTAACACACCATCAATCACAGCAAGCACATTCGTTGCGCACCCTTCAAGAACATGCCCTTGCTGATCCAGCCAAAATGTTTCATCCACATGTTGCTTTAAGGATTCTTGTTTTCCCATCACGTTAGCTAATAAAGCAATTGATTTAATTTCACAATGTTTCCAGCGAATATCCTGCATGGTGATAGCTTTGGTTCCTTGCTTCAACTTTTCTTCGGAAGGTTTGGGAAGCTCACGCACTGTAATCACCAATGTTGGTGTCATGGGTTTATCCACTACATGCGCTCGTGGCGAGACACCTCTAGTAATCTGAATATAAATCATAGCATCTTCAAAAGGATTTTCTTGATATGCTTTTTCTACTAAGTTTTGTAACTCATTAAGTGATTTTGGTAAACCTATAGCAATGGCTATACACGATTTTTCCAGCCGTTGTAAGTGTGGCATCAAATCCAAGTATGCGCCACCAAAGCAAGCCACAACTTCATATACCCCATCAGCAAATTGAAAGCCACGATCTTCAATGTGTATATATGCTTTGTTTAACGGTACAAATGTATTGTTTACATAAGCTACCAAATGCTTCTTCATACGCTTTATACCTCACTCATATAATGATATTGCCCAAGATAGAAAGAAAAGTCAACTTTGGCGATGAAAA
>JAUZSH010000005.1:60000-66271 GCA_030949605.1 Ghiorsea sp. | reverse complement strand
GCTTCCTGCTCAGCAACGTATGGGTGACGGCTGGTATGTTGGCACTGCGGATGCTGTGTATCAAAACTTAGACATTATCCGCCACTACAACCCTGAATATGTGGTGATTCTTGCGGGCGACCATATTTATAAGATGGATTATGGTAAAATGATTGCCGCTCATGTTGCCAAAGGCGCAGACATTACTGTGGGCTGTATTCCTGTACCTTTGGATGAAGCCAAAGCATTTGGCGTGATGGCGATTAACGATGAATCGCGCATTGTTGAGTTTGCTGAAAAACCATCTGACCCCAAACATATGCCAGGTGATGAAAGCCAAGCCCTTGCCTCTATGGGTATTTATGTGTTTTCTGCACAATATTTACGCGAACGATTGGTGGAAGATGCGAAAAATGAAACATCTACGCATGACTTCGGGCATGACCTTATCCCTCACGCCATTGACAACGCCAACGCCTTCGCTTTCCCATTTTTGGATGCCAACACGGGCGCATCAGGTTATTGGAAAGATGTGGGCACGGTGGACTCCTATTGGGAAGCCAATATCAACTTGGCAGAAATTGAGCCTGATTTGAATTTGTATGACACAGAATGGCCAATTTGGACGCATCAAGACCAGTTGCCGCCTGCAAAGTTCGCTTTTGATAGCGATGAACGCCGAGGTATGGCAGTCGATTCCATGATTTCAGGTGGTTGCTTGATTACAGGCTCTACCGTGCGCCGCTCCGTATTATTCTCTAATGTTCGGGTGCATTCATACAGCAATGTTGAAGATTCTGTCATCCTTCCTGATGTGGAAATTCATCAAAATTGCACCATCAAACGTTGCGTGATTGACAAAGGCTCGGTCATTCCTGAAGGCACTGAAATTGGTGTGAATGCTGAGGATGATGCCAAACGTTTTTACGTTTCAGAAAATGGCATTGTCTTGGTTACACCGGATATGCTGGGACAGAAGCTGCACGAGCTGTAAGATTAAACTAAACATAAGCTTTTAAGCTGTATGGTGGACGCTCAACTTGCCATCATGCAGCCTTGTGTTTTATTAAACACCCAACTTTAACATTGAGGAACAATATGACCCAACCTTTATCCGTTATTTTTTACTGGCATATGCACCAGCCATTTTACCGCGAAGCCGATACGGGTCGCTATCATTTGCCGTGGGTTTATCTTCATGCCATGAAAGATTACACCGATATGGCAGAGATTTTAATGCAAATCCCTCATGCCAAAGCGGTGATGAACTATGTGCCCTCATTAACCCATCAAATTGAAGATTATGCCATCCACTTGCGCGGTTATTTGGATGGAAATGTTGCAGAAATTAATGACCCATTGTTGGCAGCCTTGGCACAGCAACAAAGCTTTGACAGCACTTCGCGGGCATACTTATTAGAGGCTTGCTTTCGTTTAAATCATGAAAGAAACATGCATCGCTACCCAGAGTATTCCAATCTCTTTAATATGGCAGAACATGCCAAACACACAGATGCACTTGAGTATCTGGGTGACAATTATTTTTCTGATTTGGTCATGTGGTACCATCTGGCTTGGCTGGGTGAAACAGTGCGTCAGAATAACTTTGTTGCCCGCCGTTTGATTGAAAAAGGCAGTGGATTCACCACCCAAGACCGCCGTGATTTATTGATCCTTATTGCATCTTTACTCGCTGATATTCCTCATATTCACCGCAAGCTGGTTGAGGCAGGTAAACTTGAGCTTACGACCACGCCTTATGCACACCCCATCATGCCCTTGATGTTGGATTTCAAAACAGCACATGAAACTGTGGCTGATGCACTGATTCCTGATGAGCCATACCCCCATGGTCGGGAGCGCGCCATTGACCACATCCAAAAAGCGCAGGAAAGCCATGAAAATGTGTTTGGGTATCAAGCCAAAGGCTGCTGGCCTGCCGAAGGTGCGGTGTGTAATGACACACTTGCTCTGTTGGGGCAGTCAGGTTTTGATTGGTGCGCCACAGGCGAAGCGGTGTTGCACCATTCCTTAAAATATAATTTGCGCGAACAACAAGGTAACCGTGACCTATACCACCCTTGGTTGGTGGGCGAAGATGATAGTCAAATCACATGTTTCTTTCGTGATGATAAATTGTCCGATTTATTGGGCTTTGAATACAGCCAATGGGGAACCGATGATGCCATCAACAACTTCATGCATGAATTGGCAGGCATTCGCCACCGCACCCAAGGCATGGAAGCCCCAGTGGTTGCTATTATCATGGATGGTGAAAATGCTTGGGAACATTATCATGAAAACGCATTACCCTTCTTAAGTAAGTTGTATCAAGCTGTGATTGATCATCCTGAATTTGAGTTGACCACATTCAGCGATTATTTGGGTGAGCACCCTGCTACCGATAAATTGGATAACCTCACGGCTGGTTCATGGGTGTATGGTAATTTATCGACTTGGATTGGCGACCATGCCAAAACCAAGGCTTGGGAACTATTGATTGAAGCCAAAAAGGCATTTGATAAACATTATCCATCACTTGCTTCGGCAACCCAAGAAGCAGCCATTGAACAACTACGCATTTGCGAAGGTTCGGATTGGTGTTGGTGGTTTGGTGATTATAACCCAAGTGATGCTGTGCGCGATTTTGACCAGCTCTATCGCACCCATTTGAAAAAACTCTATCAATTACTTGGGCAAGTTGTGCCACAATCTCTGGACGAATCGATTTCTTCTGGTGGCGGTGATGCAGAAGGTGGCGGAGCGATGCGCCGTGGTGGAGCAGGCAGTTGAGCCAGCAGGCAGAAAGTGTGTGGGTAGACCGCCGAAGCTCTGCAATTCTATTGCATATCACATCATTACCTAGCCCTTTTCATAAAGGTGTGCTGGGTGAAGAGGCTTTTCAGTTTATTGATGCCATGGTTGCAGGTGGATTTTGTGTTTGGCAATTTTTACCACTTGGACCAACCCATAGTCATGGTTCGCCCTACGAATCATTATCCACCTTTGCAGGTAACCCTGAACTGATTGATTTACGATCATGTTTAGATGCTGGTTGGCTGCCGCAAGACACTGTGTTTGAACATGTCCCGCGTGAGCAACATGCAACTTATCGAAAACAAGCTGCCCACCAATTTTGGTTGGATGTTCAATCCAATACCGAACTAGCACAGCAAGTCACATCATTCCAAGCGCAACATGCCTATTGGTTAGATGATTTCGCCTTATTTTCTGCGCTTAAATCAGCAACCAACAATGCCGCATGGTGGCAATGGGCGGATGATTTACGCACGCGCCAACAAGAGGCGTTAGACGCTGCACGCGAGGCGCATAAAGTATTGATTCAACAAGTTATTTTCGAGCAGTTTTTGTTTGATACGCAATGGAAAAACATCAAAACGTATGCCAAAAGTAAAGACGTGTTGCTCTTTGGTGATTTACCCATTTATGTTGCCCATGATTCCGCTGATGTATGGGCAAACCCACAGTTTTTCACCTTAAATGAATCAGGCGAATGCACTGAGGTTGCAGGTGTGCCCCCAGATTATTTTTCCAAAACAGGACAACGCTGGGGCAACCCCTTATACCAATGGGATGTGCTGCAAGCAGATGGTTTTGATTGGTGGGTGCAGCGCATTGCCCATCAATTGACACGCATGGATATGTTGCGCATTGACCACTTCCTTGCCTTAGAAGCCTTTTGGGTGATTCCTGCGGAAAGTGATACAGGATTAATCGGCGAATGGCGCAAAGCACCAGGGACAGCATTATTACAAACCCTACAAGATAAATTAGGCAACTTGCCACTGATTGCAGAGGATTTAGGCACAATCACTGAAGAAGTCACTGCTTTACGCAAAAAGTTTGGGCTACCCGGCATGAAAATTCTTCACTTTGCTTTTGGTGGCGATGATTCTAACCCCTATTTGCCACACAATCATGAAGAAGATAGCGTGGTTTATACAGGAACCCATGATAATGATACCACCATGGGCTGGTTTGAAAGCACAGAGCCGCATGTGCGTGAGCATGTTTTAAGTGTGCTCGAAGCAAAGCCTGAAGATATGCCGTGGGCATTGATAGAAGCAGCACTTCAATCACCTGCAAGATTGGCAGTGATTCCCATGCAGGATATTTTAGAGCTAGGCACAGAATCCAAGTTTAATACACCGGGCACACTTGATGGTAACTGGGCATGGCGATTGGATGTCATTCCTTCTCCTGACCATGTTTGTTGGCAAAAAAGTAAGCACCTCAACCAAACTTATAACCGTTAAACGCTACTATCTGCGTAACATTAGTGATTGAAGTTGATTCGTATGGAACTTGCCCACAACTGTCGCAATGTTTATGCTCTGCATTTAATAGGTATGTGTTCCATTTTTCTTTTGTTTTCATAGCGATGAAAAGGGGTGCCTTTCAAAAATAGAGTGGGTGGGTTTATGTCATTTAATTTAGAGTCGGTGGAAGTATCAGGAAAAGAAATGATGCCACTGCTTGAAGGTGGAAAAGGTGTTGGTGTTTCAACGGGGTTAACCTCTGGTGAGTGGGCGAAAGCAGGCGGTATTGGTACTGTTTCTGCGGTGAATGCAAGTCGCCTTGATGAAGATGGTAAAATCATTCCCGTGGAATACAAAGGTCGTAATCGCAACGAACGGTTTAGAGAGTTGGTTCAGTTTGGTATTGATGGTGGTTTAACCCAGCTTAGACAAGCCCATGAAATTGCAGAAGGCAACGGGCGTTTGCATGTGAATGTGCTTTGGGAAATGGGTGGCGCACAAGAGATTCTGCATGGCATCCTGCAGCAAGCTCAAGGTATTGTGCATGGTGTAACTTGTGGTGCAGGTATGCCTTTTAAATTGGCAGAAATTGCATCGCAGTATGGTGTGCATTATTACCCTATCGTGTCTTCGGGTCGTGCGTTTCGTGCGCTTTGGCTTCGCTCATATCGCAAAGCACCCGACTTCTTGGGGGGTGTTGTGTATGAAGACCCTTGGCTTGCTGGCGGGCATAATGGTTTATCCAACACAGAGCGTTTTGATCACCCTGAAGACCCTTATCCGCGTGTGAAAGAGCTGCGGGCAACCATGAATAAATTTGGTTTGGAAAATACCCCGATCATTATGGCGGGTGGTGTTTGGTATTTGCGTGATTGGACGGATTGGATGAATAATCCTGAAATTGGCCCGTTGGTATTCCAATTTGGTACGCGCCCATTGCTTACGCAAGAAAGTCCTGTGCGCGACTCTTGGGGTGATACCTTGTTGGGTCTGAAAGAAGGTGATGTTGCGCTTAATCCGTTCTCACCGACTGGCTTTTATTCATCAGCCGTGCGTAATACTTTCTTGGATGAATTGTATGCACGCACTGAGCGTCAAATTTCATTCACGGATCATTACGAGCCAGCCGATGATCATACCGAGTCGTTTAAGTTTGGGCCAAGAAGCCGTGAAGTGTTTTTGACCGCGCATGGTAAAGAAAGTGCTGAAAAGTGGATGGCGCAAGGATTTACCAAACCTTTAGTCACGCCCGATTCAACATTTGTGTTTGTCGGCGAAGACAAAGCTGCTGAAATTCGTAAAGACCAGCTGGATTGTATGGGTTGTTTGTCGCAATGCAAGTTTAGCAACTGGGCAGATAATGAAAAAGGTACAACAGGTCGAAAGGCTGATCCACGCAGCTACTGCATTCAAAAAACGCTACTCAACTCTGCTTATGGTGATGCCCCTGAACATAATTTGATGTTCTCTGGTCATGCTGCATATAAATTTGCTCAAGATCCATTTTACAATGATGGTTTTATTCCAACCGTTAAACAGCTTGTTGAACGCATTGCAACAGGTGACTGATTGATGTGGAGCGAGTAGGGTGGTTTGAAGGCTTGTTCAATCAAGTATGTACACCAGTTAACAAATTGACACTTCTTTTCGCTCAGTAGACCAAGCTCACCCTCAAGCCAAGGAAATAATGACCCTTGAATTCTTTGCCAACAAGCAATAATTCACATGTAGGTGGTTCACCTTTAATTTCCTTGTTGGTTTGTGTCGTTGATGACTTATATTACCAGTTGGGAGTTTTTTTCAGGTTTTAAATAGCGGTAATTCAACCCGGATGAAGAGTTTTGCAATTACCTTTATATAATAGATAGTCATAGGGTTGAATATAGGGCGTTTCAAATAAAGTGTTGCACTCTGCATGTTAGCCGCTAAGTTTCGCGTCCCTTCGTAAGGAGGGGCTGCTAGAAAGAAGTTTTTTTGGTAGTGCTTTATCGGGTTTGCAGCATGTTTTTGAT
>JAUZSH010000005.1:0-55000 GCA_030949605.1 Ghiorsea sp. | reverse complement strand
CGGTTCTAGTGATCCGGCGGTAGCGAGTGGAAGTGCCGTCGCTCAACGGATAAAAGGTACGCCGGGGATAACAGGCTGATCGCGCCCAAGAGTTCATATCGACGGCGCGGTTTGGCACCTCGATGTCGGCTCATCACATCCTGGGGCTGGAGCAGGTCCCAAGGGTTCGGCTGTTCGCCGATTAAAGTGGTACGTGAGCTGGGTTTAGAACGTCGTGAGACAGTTCGGTCCCTATCTACCGTGGGCGTTGGAGAATTGAGGGAATCTGTCCTTAGTACGAGAGGACCGGGATGGACAAACCTCTGGTGTTTCTGTTGTTCTGCCAAGAGCATTGCAGGGTAGCTACGTTTGGAATGGATAACCGCTGAAGGCATCTAAGCGGGAAGCCAGTCCCGAGATTAATTCTCCCAGAGCTTTAAGCTCTCTAAAGGGTCGTGGAAGACTACCACGTTGATAGGCTGGGTGTGGAAGGGTAGTAATATCCGGAGCTGACCAGTACTAATTGCCCGTGTGGCTTGACCATGCAACATTAAAGCGTTTTTTCTTAAACAGATTAAACCGAATACAGTGCAAATTGTACTGCTACATAATAAACAAAATTCAAGTTAATGCTGTTCTAACGAACAGTTCACCAGTTTCTTGGTGTCCATAGCGAGGAAGTAACGCCTGATCCCATCCCGAACTCAGAAGCGAAGTGCCTTAGCGCCGATGGTACTGTAGCGTTCGCTACGGGAGAGTAGGTCGATGCCAAGAATTTAACACAATCCCCCTTTGTTGAGTCGTAACCCGATTCCAAAGGGGGTTTTTTGTGCCTGATGCTTAACGATTTGATGTTAAACGCTTCTACTGCTACTTTATGTTTATGAAACAGCGGAATGATGTATTATATCTTCAGAACTTCGACCTTGTTAGCCAATCAAGCCCTGACCCTGATTACTTTGTGGAGGGGCGTTTGTTTTTTGTTTATTTTGCAGTAATGATGTTGATGTCAGGAACTCCAGCGATGGCCTTAGACTTGGATTCACTTGAGGATGAGGTTCTCTTAGAAACATGCCATGGGGTAGGTTGTGGAAAGAACTGCGATGATGCCTTGAAGTTTAGGCTGGGCAAAGATCTGCCTCTTGATGCTGACTATTGTCACTCTGAGGAACAGTATAACTTATTAGAAAAAAACCTCTACCGTACTGGCACAGGTGAAATTAAGGTTTTGAATAAAGCTGAAAGTTCAAACGTAAAAGTAACTACAATAAACATGTTAGCTATCAAAAATGAGGCTGTTAATGACAAATCTTCACCCTATGTGATAGATTTACAGGCTAAAATAGACCCTGAAAAGAAGCCACGTGCTTATAAACCTGTAGAAAGAACAATGAAACCAAAGCCTAGAAGCAGTGCTCCCATCAAGAAGAAAACTGCGGAGCCGTTACTTGGTTGCAAGAGTTTTAAAACATTTGGTCATCGCGGCGGACATGGAGGACCTGAAAACTCGATCCCTGCTGTCCTCTCTGGTTTGGAAGCTAAGCATAATGGGGTGGAGATAGATACGCAGCTTCTCACAGATGGCACATGGGTTGTTCACCACGATCCTATGATTGGTCGCTCTAGTTATGGTGTTTTGGGCTTTGTGAACACGCTTACTAAAAAAGACTGGAATAAGGTTTACCTATTGAGCCGCTCAGGTAAAAAAACAAAAGTGAAAGCACCTTTATTGGAAGAGCTACTTCAAGCTTTTAAAAGTAAAAGTGTTTCTGGACAGGTCTTGAATATTGAGATTAAGATGGTGAAAGACAATCAGTATAAAGCGGCTCAGTTAGCCTCTCTCAATAAACTGGTTCTTTCCTATTTGAAGCCAAGTCAGTTTATATATACATCAACATTTTTATCAGCACTTAAATCTATGAGAACCATCAATACCCGCGTTTACCTAGGTTTAGTTATAGAGCCTAACCCTGTGACAATGAAAAGGGTGATTAGCACGACCTATGGCGCAGAGTATCGAAGCATTAAAGGTAAGCTTGCAACGAAGCTCCAGTCTTCTAAGCGAAGCAGCAATAGAGCGTGGTTGAATCGGAAAAATTATGCGGAATTAGAAGCTTTTATTGGCCCGAGTTTTGGATTGCATCTTGATTATCGAGATATGGATACAGTGGGTGAAAAATTGCGAGAACATAACGTCCTTTGGATGGTTTATGAGCTTGATGATGATGCAGGCTTGCTTCAGGCGATTCAAAAGAAAAAAGCTAAACATCTGCCTTTGCCTCCAGCAATTATTATCGACTCACCTAGAGCAATGTTTTGCTCCAATAGTTAGAAAAAGCATGGATTTATTATATGACAGATAAAGTAGCTCAACCTAAAAAGTGGATTATATTTCTTTTATTAGCCCAATCGATCTATTTACTGATGGAGTTTGCATTCAATGCTCGAATTGTTGATAGCATAACCATTTCAAACTTATCTTATTTTAAAGACTTGTCGTTTCTTGGTAGGTGTATTTCAGGAATAGGTTTTACATTGATGTGTTTCACCCTTATTCGTTATAATCCAGCGTTTTCAGTTGGTAAAACGATTGGCATTTTTGTGCTGACAGCTGGTTTAGCGTTTCCCGCTGTATTTTTTGGACAAGAAAAACTGATCAATCATTTTGTGGATAAATCAACAGCCGACCAACGCTTGCAAGCACAATACTTAATGCTTTTAAAGAAAGGTTTAGCAAACAATGCTGTTGTGCTTAAAGGCATTGAGTATAAGAAAGAAGACTTGGACAGCCCTTCCATCAAAACTTTTATTTCTAGCCTTGGATTTATGGTGTTTTTTACGCCTTCATATATTCAAGCAGTTATTCAAAATTCAGATCAAATCTTAGACCATATTGCTTTGCAAAAAGCCAATAAAGAGCTTCCAACCACCTACCCATCATATTTGGATGCGCGTGCTGATGTGGAAGGTTTAGCGAAAAAATATAATGAGGCAAATCAAATATATGTAAAGACACTGAACGATGTTCCAGAAGAAGCCGAAAATATTTGGAAAGACATTTTTGTGGCGTTAAAGCAGCAATGGTCTGAAATAAAAAACCAACATAGTGCAGACAAAATTGAAGATAGTGTTGATGCGCTAACCGATGGCTTAGAACAATATTATAATGGTAAAATATCGTGTGATGACGCTGGCTTTTATAAGACAAAATGTTTGGCTAAAGTGAACAGCCTATACCAAGAAAAAATGAAAGCTGAATTTGGGCAGCGTGTTGCCCCCAATTATTGGTGTGTGCCTGTAAAAGGAAAAAAGGTGTATAAAAGTATCGGCGGTCGCTTTGTAAAGCAGCAGCAAGCCGATGGATATGATTGTGATGTGAGCCGAAGCTTTCTCCGCAGTAAAATGCTGAAGCTAAAAGGGCTGAATTCAGCAAGCTTTGATTCTTGGGAAAGCTTTATCAGTAGTCAAATGGTTGGTGATAACATCCGCAAAAAGTTGGGTGTGAAGGGTATTCGAGTTCCCTCTGGATTTCGGTTGGGCAGCCATGATGGTTTTATCAGGGGATTATCAAAAGAGTTGAAACGCTTGCTTAAGGAAGCGTTTACAAAAAAATCAAAAGCATCTTTTGGGGAACCTGTATCACCCATGTTGAAAAGAAATCAGTTTTTAACATTGCCCCTCATTCAACAGCCTTTGAAAAAAGCACTGAAGCTTGATGCAAGTGATGCAAATGTGTCGCTGAATATGTCTGAAGTGCAGTTTCGCGATAGGATTCTCATGCCAGCCATTACCAAAGAGCTTGAAGTGGAGCGTGTTCGCTTGCTGGCTAGTGCTGCTCAGTTTGCAGATGGTGCTGAAAAAGCAGAGGAAGGTAGGCAGTATGTGCGTAGCATATTGATTCCGCCGATTGCGATGGGTTTATCTTTGTTCTTTGCCTTGCTCAACTTCAGTGCGGTCGTGGCAGGAGGCTTGCGCTTGTTTAAAGTGCCACATATGGTTGCCTCCAGTTTGAAATTTGGGTTTATTGTAGCGGTTGTCGTTTTGCCGTTGGTTTTCTCTGGGAACATAGCGAAAACCCCTGTTTTTCAAAGCATTGTAGATGAAACGAGCAAAGAAATTGGTGTCCTGGGGGGTGGTTTTATCATGTGGTTAAGTAGTTTGCAGCCTGTGATCTATCCTGCAGGCATAAATATTGCTGAAGCGCTTGATTTCTTCCCTCCAGAGCAAGAGAGCCAGATAAAAGAATGAAGAAGCTTCTTTTTGTTTTGTTGTTATGCACTTTCCCCGTCCTTTCTTGGGCAGGGTGTGTGTATGGGGATGACCCACGTATGGAATCTGATGTTCGTGGCTTGATTAAGTCGATTCAGTCGGGTCAAGAAACGTCGCCTATCCGCATGACCTTAGGCACATACCTTGGCATGTCTCCCAAAACACGCGCTGCTTTTGGTGAATTGATTACCATTACAAGTAAGGCATGCAACCCTGTCAGTGTTTTTGATGGCGAAGTGATTGGCAGGGTAACGATTCCTTTTGAAGAGTATTATAGGACGCTATCTCGAGCAATTAGAAAAGACAGACGCGATATTTTTGTAGGTTTAAAGAAAAATGCACGGGTTGCCCCTATGTCTGTTGAAGCCTATGTTGATTTGTTTGGCAAGTTGCCTTTTTTGCGGACAGGTGGTTTAAAAGTCCGCAATCGTATGAAGCAGCTCTTCCCTGATGCTGGCAAGCTGAAGCCTGAAGAAGACTGGCTTGAAGACCCAACCATCCACGGACGCATGGAAGATTATACCATGGCGCGTTTATACTATATTTGGGGAGGCTCTATTGTTTTAAACAAAGGCTGTGGTCCCTATGAACTTCCCAAACAATTTGTAAGCAAGGTGTCTCAAAAAGATATGTTTGGTACACTTCGTGTTCGGGTCGTTGTGCAGAAATATAAGCCAAGCATGATGATGCGTGTGATGGGCTCAGATATAGATTTTTATTCTCGTTCAGAAGTAGCAAAGTTTAAAATTAAAGGCTGTACGCCTTAGTCATCAAGGAGAAAGAAATTATGAAAAAAATGATAATGTTGGCAGCAGCAATGCTTGCCTCATCGCCTGCGTTTGCAGCAGATGATTGGGGAAGTAGTAGTGCGACAAGCTGGGATGCAAAGCCTAAGCAAGAAGCAGCGGCACCTGCAAATGTAGATGGTAAGCAATGCGGGCAAGATGATGCGCGTTTGGCGAACATTGTGCCTGTGCTAAAAGACCTTCGCGCAGGGAAAACCGTTGAACCGCTTAAAATCACCTTTGGTACCTATATGGATTTAACCACCAAGGTGCGCGGTATTTTAGGTGACAATATTGTGATTGTCACGCCAAGCTGTAAGGATGCAGTGTTGTTTGAAGGCGAACTGACATCCAAAGTGCAGCTTCCATTCCCAGAAGCCTTGGTTCTTATTAATCAGTCATTGCAACAGCGTGATTCGGAGAAGTTGAAGTTCATTTTTAAAAACGTACAAGCTGAATCCGCGAGCAGGCAAGAGATTATGAGCTTTACCAGAGCTCAGACTTACCCTTTGGAAACAGGGAAAGTATTGGCGACAGTAGCGAATATTAAACCGCTTGCAAATAATGATGATGAGATAGGCATAGCGATTATCAGCCTTTATGCAGCATTGGGCGGGACTTTAAATAAAGGTGAAGATAATGTGATATATATAACGGTTTACAATTGGGGTGTTAGTGGGGTCTCTGTAGATAATAAAGATTGGTTAGGTGTTGTGCATAGGAGTGATACCCTAAACATCCACCCTATTTTACTTACGAATATTTACAATACTATAGGAATTCGACCTATTAGGTAGCGAGGTTTTGAGAGTGAAACTTCGTTTCTTTTTTGTTGCCCTTAGTTGTACTTATTGCACAGCCTCTTTGTATTCAGCATGGGGCAGTGCAACAGCAGCAAGCGCATGCTTTTTTGGCTAAGCTTGCATATAAGGCAGTGAAATTTGAAGCTAGCTTTTTGCTTAAGGGTTGGGTGAAGCGGGTGGTTAAAAAAAGAAGGTAAGGAAGTGGCTTTGGCAGCTTTAAAATCGGTTAAAACCTTGCCAGAAGATCCCAAGTTTCGGTTGGCGGTGGTGAGTGCGCTGGCTGGCGGCAACTATGGACAAGCTATGGCGATGACAGGGCGTGAAGCTGGTGATGTTGCGAGTGCTGCGGCATCAGCTCATTTGAGCGAAGATTTACAGGCAGTGAATGAAAATCCAAACCTTGTGTTTCAAGATTTTAGTGCGCATGCAAAAGAAAGCGTTGAAGGGCAGCTTGCTTCCCCTGCGACGGCTGTGAAAGAAGAATGGAACACATGGGATGATGCGCTGACATGTGGTGCGAAGAACAAAGACTTTGCGCTTACAGCATCGCCTAGTGGCAAACGCTTTATAATTGTTGATAGCCCCAATGATGATTTATTGATGGGAACTGCACTGTTGCAGCGTTTATTGTTTAAAACCATGCTTAAAAACAGCACGTTTGAGAATGAATCGGATGCTCAAAAAAGAGCGCATCTGCTTGCAAGGCTTGCATGCGTGGGCGGGAAATCACGAAAAATCACTTCATTTATGGGCGGACTTGCATTAAAAGGCAAAGCCAACAAACAAAAAATATTTGATATGCGTGAAACAACAAGGTTATGGTCAAAAAATATAGAAGGCTGGGCATTAGCCAAATTTCAATAATGAATAAATTTGTATATACCATTTTTTTTGCAGGCTTGTTGCTATCAGGCTGTAGCTCAGACCTTACTTTTCAAATCAGTGAAAGCGAGCTTCAAGCTAAAGTGAATGCCAAACTGCCCTACCAAAAAACATATTTCAGAATATTTAAAACAACTATTGAGAAGGTAGCCATTGATTTGGTTGATGCACAAGTGAAAATGAGCTTTGACATTAAGCTTGAAACCAAGGGCTTGAGTCTCTTCAAAAAAACACCATCTGGCTCGATTGATGTGCTTGCAACGCCAGTTTACCATTCTCAAACAGGGGAAGTATTTCTGACCAACTTAAAACTATTGAGTATGGATATTGAAGGCATCAACCATGGAGAAAAGCTCGAGGCAACGGTAGAGAATATCATTGCAGACTACTTGTCTATTCGACCTGTATATAAACTCAAACCAAGCGACCTGAAAAAAGACACTGGCAAAAGAATTTTTGCAATCTATTTTGGTAAAGGATAAGCAAATTATATTGAAATTTGGCTTGTGATATGAGCTTGGTGCTTTGTTGGTTCAGTTTACTTGGGTTTTAAATAAGCTTGAGAACTTTTGGTAGTGGTGTGTGTCAACATAGTTGCACCTTCATTGGTTTACCCCGAAGAAAAAATAAATTGGAAGTATAAAGATCGTCGTCCCGATGAAGCCACGAAAGCAAAAATTGAAAATATAGAGGTAATTGCAAAACTCTAGGCAAAACCGAAAACTTAACCCGTATTTTTTTATATCCGACATTCCGCACCCTTGATTTTGATTTTTGGTATTTAATGAAAAGACCGACATTCCGCACCCTGTATTTCCAGTTTTTCGATTTAAGTTAAATAGGCTTAATTAGCCATTTAAATGATTCTAACCTATTAATATTTATGGTATATTTATTGTTTCTACGGAGGCGAAAATGGCTATGGAAGTATCAACTGGCTCGATGATGTCGGGCTGCGAAAGTAAGGAGCTCAATCATCTTGGTCTTGTTGCAGGGATGTATGATGAGCTGGGAATAGGCACGAGTATGGATGCCCTGATTCCACAGGATATGCAGCAACGCAAGGTATCGATTGGTCAGGTTCTCAAAGCGATGGTGCTTAATGGACTTGGTTTCGTGAACCAGCGATTGTACAATATACCGCACTTTTTTGAGAGCAAACCTGTTGAGAAACTGCTTGGCGAAGGTGTTGAGGCAGCCCACTTTAATGATGATGTCACAGGGCGAATGTTGGACTCGATTTATGAGGCAGGCGTGAGTGAAACTTATGCTGTAATTGCATCTAACGCATTTAAAACATTAAATATTACCTGCCACATGAGTCATATAGATACGACAACCTTTCATACCGATGGCAAGTATAATCAGGCAGAAGAAGCTGGCGTGATTAAGATTACCAAGGGCTACAGTCGCGACCATCGACCAGAGCTTAATCAGTTCGGTTTGAAGTTGATTGTAGAGGGTCAGGCTGGCATCCCTATGATGATGGCGGCATTGAGCGGCAATGACAATGATAAGACTCGTTTTAAGCAGGCGATCAAAGACCACATTGGTCAGCTTCAAGATGACTTTTCAGTGCAACATATCGTTGGTGATAGTGCGCTTTATAGTGCTGAAACCATCAAGTTGATGAGCCATATCACATGGACAACGCGCGTGCCTGAAACCATAGGTTTGGCACGCGGTTATATTGAGAAATATGCAGACCAACTGGCGGCAGACAATGATGGATTAAATCTTAATTATCAGTGTGTTGATGAGTCTTATGCAGGTGTTGAACAGAAGTGGCTGGTTGTGTATTCACCGCAAGCACATGAGCGTGCTAAGCGTAATGTGAGCAAGCAGTTTTCCAAGAAAAGCCAAGATGATCAGAAGCTTTTGAAGGCGTTTTGCAACAGAAGTTTTGCTTGTGAAAAAGATGCTTGCCATGAGCTTGAGCTGCTAAAGAAAAAGCTGGCTGTCACCAATGTGCATGATGAAGTCATTGAGCCTATTGCAGGGTTTAACGGTCGTGGTCGTCCAGCCAAAGGCGCGGCACCAGATTTTTACACCTACCATGTTCATGTTGTAAGCTCATCAAACTATCAGCAATATCAACAACGTTTACAACGCAAAAGTTGCTTCATTATCGCCACCAACCAAACCGATATGGATGTATTTGATGCCGATGAAATTCTTGCGGGCTATAAAAACCAACAAAAAGTTGAGCGAGGCTTCCGCTTCTTGAAAGACCCCATGTTTTTAGCATCGTCTGTGTTTCTCAAATCACCTAAACGCATCATGGCGCTTACCATGGTTATGACGGTGTGTTTGCTCGTCTATGCTGCTCTGGAATATCGCATGCGAAAAAGCTTGCATGACAACCATGAAACCTTTCCAAATCAAATAGGAAAGATGGTCGAAAAACCAACAATACGCTGGGTTTTCCAATACTTTCAAAACATTCAGATACTCTATATTCAGCAGGCAAAACCTTGCGTTATAAACCTCAATAAGCAGCATAAAAAACTCTTGAAGTTAATGGGAGAATCATACCAAAAAATTTATTCCTGAATCAGGAATAAGGGGTGCGGAATGTCGGCTAAACTGTGCCACCTCTCATGAAAGGTATATTTGAGGGTAAATGACTAAAACTACCAAAAAATCCTCTATCATGAGAGCAAAAGTAGCAAGCAGGGTATTGTCATTATCAGCGTGTTTTACGTTGCAACACTATGTTTTGATGTTTTTTCATTCAATACCAAAAGCCGAAATCAGGGGTGCGGAATATTGGGTTTTGACTAAGGCGAAGCGGTATTAAGCCACTGAAAACCTTCATGTTCTCTGTGGTTTAATGAAGTTTAGCAGTAGCGAAGCATGACAATGCCAATCGAAAGCGTAAGCTTCGCCGCAATCTATATATAAGAAGGTTAAGTTTCGCATGAAAAAACCAAAAAAAATAGGTATGAACGCCCAAGAGCGTAAATCCGTTAGCGCATTATCCAGTATTTTTGCGCTACGCATGATGGGTTTATTTTTAATCCTTCCTGTATTTTCAACATATGCCCACGGACTTGACGGTGCGCTTGAGCATCCAGAGTTGGTGGGTATTGCCTTGGGTGCGTATGGTTTAACCCAAGCATTGTTTCAAATTCCATTTGGGATGATGTCTGATAAATTCGGGCGTAAACCTGTGATTGCTGCAGGTATGGTGATATTCGCGATTGGTAGTTTTATTGCTGGTATGTCGGATGACATTGTAGGTGTGTTGATTGGGCGGGTGATTCAAGGCTCGGGTGCGGTGGCTGCGGCAGTGATTGCTCTAACCGCAGATTTGACACGCGAAGAGCATCGCACCAAGGCTATGGCGAGTATTGGTATTACGATTGGTTTATCTTTTGCCGTGTCCATGGCGCTTGCGCCGATATTGGATACTTGGATTGGTGTGAATGGCATATTCATGCTTACGGGTGCATTGTCATTGTTGTCTATATTGGTATTGTACATTGTTGTGCCAGAACCAAAAAACACAGGGCATCATTCCGATAGTGAAGTGACCACGGGCATGTTTAAACATGTTCTAAAAGATGGAGCATTGCTGCGTTTGAATGTAGGTGTTCTTATCCTGCACATGAGTTTAACTGCGTTGTTTGTTGTGCTTCCCCTCGTATTGGTCAGTGATAACTTGTTACCACAAGCGGAGCAATGGAAATTGTATTTGCCTGTGATGTTGCTGGCATTTGCCTTGATGATACCCTTTATCATTGTTGCAGAAGCCAAGCGCAAGGTGAAACAAGTCTTTTTATCGGCGATTGTGATGCTAATTGTTGCAAGTCTCATGTTTGCATGGGCGCATGATTCGGTTTGGTGGGTGGCAGGCGCGCTACTGATTTTCTTTACAGGGTTTAACACGCTGGAAGCCAGTATGCCTTCCTTGGTTTCTAAATATGCGCCAGCAGGTGCGAAAGGCACGGCGATTGGTGTGTTTAACGCCTCACAATTTTTTGGTGCGTTTGTTGGCGGGGTATTGGGCGGATTTTTGTATGACCCCATTGTGCAAAATTTTGCAACTGTATTTTATGTGGTCGCTGCGATGTTATCAATATGGTGGCTGATTGCTTTAACCATGGCGCAACCACCATATGTTGCAACCATAACATTACGCGTGAATGCCAAAGGTAAAGCAGATGCAGAACGTATAACAACGCAACTGCTTGCTCTTGAAGGTGTGGTGGAAGTGCGCGTTATTTGCGAAGAGAATGCAGCATACTGTAAAATAGATAAAAAAATCATTGATGAAGATGCTTTAGTGGAAGCAATAAAATCTTTTATTTAAGCCTAAGGAGTGACCAAGTAAAGCGCGTTGATGACGCCATTGTGATGATGGTAAAAAAGGTGAAAAGTATGCTTTTGAGCATGTGTCATTAATCAGTATCTTTTTTCTATATAGGAAGAAAACGGTTATCGATATGTGTTTATAAAAAATAGTTGACAGAAGAAGAGCTCAGCCCTATGTTTCGCCGCCCTCGCGAGCTATACCTTAATAATTTAAAGGTATAAGTAGAGGAAAAGTTTTAAGAGGTAACGATGCCAACAATCAATCAATTGATTCGCAAATCTCGTAAAGATAAGCGAAAAATTAATAAAGTTCCTGCATTGCAAGCATGCCCACAGCGTCGTGGTGTTTGTACGCGTGTTTATACAACGACCCCTAAGAAGCCGAACTCGGCTTTGCGTAAGGTGGCTCGTGTTCGTTTAACCAATGGTCATGAAGTGACTGCGTATATTCCAGGTGAAGGTCACCGTTTGCAAGAGCATAGTGTTGTGTTGATTCGTGGTGGGCGTGTAAAAGATTTGCCAGGTGTTCGTTATCATGTATTGCGTGGTGTGTTGGATACTACGGGTGTTGAGGGTCGTAAGCAGGCTCGCTCGAAGTACGGCGCTAAGCGTCCTAAGTAAGAGAGGAATTTGAGAAATGCCACGTAAAGGTCCAGTCACTCGTCGCCCATTAACCCCAGATGCAAAATTTGGCGACAATAAGGTTTCAACAGTTGTAAATGCAATCATGTTGGACGGTAAAAAAGCAAAAGCCGAAGCAATCGTTTATGGTGCAATGGAAATTGCAGCCAAGAAGACAGGTGAAGATGCATTGAATATTCTTCATCGTGCCTTGGAGGCGATTCGTCCGTTGGTTGAAGTGAAGTCTCGCCGTGTTGGTGGTGCTACGTATCAAGTACCAATTGAAGTATCTGATCGCCGGCAGCAGTCGTTGGCAGTGCGTTGGCTGGTAGATTTCTCGCGCAAGCGTTCTGAACAAACGATGGCAGAGCGTTTAGGTAATGAATTTGTTGATGCAATCAATGAGCGCGGTGGAGCATTTAAGAAGCGTGATGAAACACATCGCATGGCAGAAGCGAACAAAGCGTTCTCTCACTTCCGCTGGTAAGTATTAGGTTTTCGTTGGTCGCTTGCGTAAAGCGGCATGAGTTTGAAATAAAAAGATTTATATTGTTCTAAACAGTTTAGGTTAGAAGAGGAGAAGTATTGTGGCAAGAAAGACACCGCTAGAGCGTGTACGTAACATTGGTATTATGGCGCATATTGATGCGGGTAAAACAACTATTACAGAGCGTATCCTTTTCTATACTGGCGTTTCGCACAAAATCGGCGAAGTTCACGATGGTGCGGCAACAATGGACTGGATGGAACAAGAGCAAGAGCGTGGTATTACGATCACGTCTGCAGCTACAACCTGTAGCTGGAATGACCACCATATTAATATTATTGACACACCAGGTCACGTGGACTTCACGATTGAAGTGGAGCGTTCTTTACGTGTGCTTGATGGCGCAGTAGGTGTTTTCTGTGCTGTGGGTGGCGTTCAGCCGCAATCTGAAACAGTTTGGCGTCAAGCTGACCGCTACAATGTTCCACGCATCGCTTTTGTTAACAAAATGGATCGTACGGGCGCTGAATTCTTTCGTGTTGTTAGCGAAATCGAAAGCCAGCTTGGACATAATGCTGTGCCATTGAATGTGCCGATCGGCGCTGAAGATGAATTCAAAGGTGTGATTGACCTTGTGAGTATGAAGGCGTTCGTTTGGAACGATGAAGCCATGGGTTCTGATTATACAGTTGAAGATATTCCTGCTGAGTTGCAAGACCAGGCCGATGAGTACCGTGAAATTCTGATGGATGCGGTTTCTATGGTTGATGAAGAGTTGATGGAGCTTCACCTTGAAGGCGAAGAGATTCCTCTGGCTCAACTTAAAGCTGCGATTCGTAAAGCAGTTCTTGATATTTCTATTATCCCCGTACTTTGTGGTACAGCATTCAAAAACAAAGGTGTGCAAACGTTGTTGGATGCAGTAACTGATTATATGCCTGCGCCTGTTGATGTGCCTGCAATTAAAGGTTTGAAAATGGATTCGGACGAAGAGGACTCTCGCCCATCATCGGATGACGCGCCTTTCTCGTCATTGGCATTTAAGGTAATGACTGACCCGTTTGTGGGTGTGTTGACTTTCTTCCGTGTATATTCAGGTGTGTTGGAGTCAGGTTCTTATGTGTTGAACTCGGTGAAAAACAAACGTGAGCGTATTGGTCGTATTTTGCAAATGCACGCCAATGACCGCAAAGAAATTAAAGAAGTTCGTTCTGGCGATATTGCAGCAGCCGTTGGTCTTAAAGCGACAACAACTGGCGACACACTTTGCGACATGGACAATCCAATTGTACTTGAGCGCATGGAGTTCCCTGAGCCAGTAATTTCGGTGGCGATTGAGCCTAAAACAAAAGCTGACCAAGAAAAAATGGGCGTTGGCCTTGGTAAATTGGCAGCAGAAGATCCTTCTTTCCGTGTAAAAACGGATGAAGAAACAGGTCAAACCATCATTTCAGGTATGGGTGAGCTTCACTTAGAGATTCTTGTTGACCGTATGCGTCGCGAATTCAATGTGGATGCAAACATTGGTAAGCCGCAAGTGGCATACCGTGAAACGATCCGTGGTTCTGGTAAGTTTGAAGGTAAATTTGTTCGTCAATCGGGCGGGCGTGGTCAGTTTGGTCATGTTTGGTTGGAAATTGAGCCTATGGAAGCTGGCGGCGGATTTGAGTTTGAAGATAAGATTACTGGAGGCGTGGTTCCTCGTGAATATATTCCTGCAGTCGGTAAAGGTTGCTTGGAAGCTATGAGTAATGGCGTGTTGGCTGGTTTTCCAATGGTAGATATCAAAGTTGCCTTGGTTGATGGGTCTTACCATGATGTGGATTCGAACGAAATGGCATTTAAAGTTGCTGCTTCTATGGGCTTCCGCAAAGGTTGTTCGGAATGTCAGCCTGTGATTCTTGAGCCAATGATGAAAGTTGAAGTCACAACACCCGAAGATTACATGGGTGATGTGGTTGGTGATTTGAATCGTCGCCGTGGTAAAATTCAAGGCATGAGTGACCGTGGCATTGCTAAGGTTGTCGATGCTGAAGTCCCATTGTCTGAAATGTTTGGTTACTCGACTGCGTTGCGCTCTATGTCGCAAGGTCGCGCAACATACACCATGCAGTTTGTCCATTACGAAGAAGTACCGCGTAACATTACTGAAGAAATTATTGCAAGTGTGAAAGGTTAGGAGATTAGATATGTCTAAGGAAAAGTTTGAACGTAACAAGCCGCATGTAAACATTGGCACCATTGGTCACGTGGATCATGGTAAGACCACATTAACAGCGGCAATTACAAAGGTTTTATCATTAACTGGCGGCGCAGAATTTAAAGATTACGCTGACATTGATGGTGCTCCAGAAGAGCGCGAGCGCGGTATTACAATTTCAACTGCGCACGTTGAATATGAAACAGAAGCGCGTCACTACGCACACGTTGATTGCCCAGGCCATGCTGATTATGTTAAAAACATGATTACAGGTGCTGCGCAAATGGATGGCGGCATCTTGGTTGTATCGGCTGCAGATGGTCCAATGCCACAAACACGTGAACACGTTCTTCTTGCTCGCCAAGTCAACGTACCTCACTTGGTTGTTTACTTGAACAAAGCAGATATGGTTGATGACGAAGAGCTACTTGAACTGGTAGAAATGGAAGTTCGCGAACTTCTAGACTCTTACGACTTCCCAGGCGATGACACACCAGTGATTATCGGTTCTGCGCTTAAAGCATTGGAAGGCGATACTTCTGAAATCGGCGAACCATCAATTCTTAGGTTGATGGAAGCTGTTGATACTTATATTCCAACACCAGCACGTGATATTGATAAGCCATTCTTGATGCCAATCGAAGATGTGTTTTCTATCTCTGGTCGTGGTACAGTTGTAACAGGCCGTATCGAGCAGGGCGTATTGAATGTTGGTGACGACATTGAAATCGTTGGTATTCGCGACACGACAGTAACAACTTGTACTGGTGTTGAGATGTTCCGTAAGCTTCTTGATCGTGGTGAAGCTGGCGACAACATTGGTGCATTGCTTCGTGGTACAAAACGTGAAGACGTTGAGCGTGGTCAAGTATTGGCTAAACCTGGTTCAATCACACCGCATACTGAGTTCAAAGCTGAAGCATACATTTTGAACAAAGATGAAGGTGGTCGTCATACGCCATTCTTCGACGGTTACCGTCCACAGTTTTACTTTAGAACAACTGATGTGACAGGTTCTGTTAAATTACCAGAAGGTACTGAAATGGTGATGCCTGGTGATAACGTAGCCATGGATGTTACATTGATTACACCAATCGCAATGGATAAAGAACTTCGCTTCGCTATCCGCGAGGGTGGACGCACAGTTGGCGCTGGCGTTGTAACTGATATTAACAAGTAATAAGAGCATATAATGGCAAATCAAACTATTCGTATACGCTTGAAAGCTTTTGATCATAGAATTTTGGACAAAAGTGCTCAAGACATTGTAGAAACAGCAAAGCGTACAGGGGCAACAGTGAAGGGTCCTATTCCGATCCCAACTAAAATCCGTAAGTTTTGTGTGATCCGTTCACCGCATAAATATAAAGATTCGCGTGAGCAATTTGAAATTCGGACGCATAAGCGTCTACTCGACATCGAAAAACCAACACCTCAGACAGTTGATGCGTTGATGAAGCTAGACCTTCCGTCTGGCGTCGATGTTGAAATTAAACTTTAAGGGGCGTTGTCATGAGTACAGGTTTAGTTGCCCGTAAAGCGGGTATGACACAGGTTTTCGCTGAAGATGGTTCAGTTGTTCCTGTAACCGTTCTTAATATTGAGCCGTGCAAGGTTATTTCTTTGCGCACCTCAGCTAAAGATGGTTACAACGCGGTTCAAGTGGGTTTTGGTAAAGCAAAGAAAGTAGTATCTCGCGCATTGCAAGGTCACTACGCACGTCAAGGTCAAGAGGCGATGGGTGGTTTGATGGAATTCAAAACTGCTGCAGAGCCTGAATTGGAATTGGGTCAAGATTTGACTGCAACATTGTTTGAAGCTGGTCAGAAGCTTGATATTTCAGGCACTTCAAAAGGCCGCGGTTTCGCGGGTGTGATGAAGCGTTATAACTTCGCAGGCCAGCGCGCAACACATGGTGCGGAAAAAGTGCATCGTCAGATGGGTTCAACAGGTCAGTGCCAATGGCCTGGTCGTGTTTTCCCAGGTAAAAAAATGCCTGGTCATTATGGCGATAAGCGTATTACTACGCAAAATATTGAAATTGTTCGCATTGATGAAGATCAAAATCGTATTCTTGTAAAAGGCGCTGTACCTGGTGCTAAGAACGGTTTACTTGAACTTCGTCCTGCGGTGAAGGGGGCGTAAGGTGACAGCAGTTAAGATTGTTGATCAAAACAACAAAGAAGTTGGCTCTCGTGAATTGAACGATGCTGTTTTTGCTTTGGAAACAGATGCTGGTTTGGTGCATCGTGTTTACAATGCTTTAGCTCGTACGCAGCGCGCTGGTACACATAGCACAAAAACAGTAGCTGATGTTTCGGGTGGTGGTAAAAAACCATTCAAGCAAAAAGGTACAGGGCGTGCGCGTCAAGGTACAACACGTGCAGCACAAATGCGTCATGGTGGTGTAGCACATGGGCCACAGCCGCATGATTATAATACACGTATTAATAAAAAAGAACGTCGCCGCGCTGTAGCTATCGTATTATCGGATGCTATTCGTGAAGGTCGTTTGATTGTAGTGAATAAGCTGGTTTTGGAAGAAACTAAAACTAAAGCATTCGTTGCAATACGTGATAACCTTAAGGTAACGTCGGCCTTGTTCGTCTTGGCTGAAAATAATGCTGCTGTTGAGCTTTCAGGTCGCAATGTGCCTTTAAGCAAAGTTGTTTTAGATGGTCAGATGAACTTGCATGATATGATGAAGTTTGGTCATTTGGTTGTAACTGAAGATGCATTAACAAATATCGAAAAACGCTTGGGAGGTGAGGGATGAACGCAAAATATCATCATTTTAACACACTTCGTAAGCCGGTGGTCACTGAAAAGAGCTATCAAGCAACAGGCGAATCGAACCAGTATACGTTCCGTATTGCACCTGATGCCACTAAAGTTCAAGTGAAAGCTGCGATTGAGGCGATCTTTGAAGTTAAAGTTGAGAAAGTTCAGGTTGTGAACATGCCTAGCAAAGAGAAACGTCGTGGTGCTCATACAGGAACTCGCTCTGGTTATCGTAAAGCTATTATTCGTCTGGCAGAAGGTCAGTCGCTTGAAGTAGCGGAAGAGGCATAAGACATGGCAATTAAAGTTTGGAAACCAATGACCAACGGTGTGCGTGGACGCGTTGCGATTGTGAACCCTGATTTGTACAAGGGTGCTCCAGAAGCACGTTTGACAGAAGGTCTTACAAAGTCGGGCGGTCGTAACAACAATGGTCGCATCACATCTCGTCATCGCGGTGGCGGACATAAGCGTCTTTATCGCATGATTGATTTTAAGCGTGACAACTTAGGAATTGAAGGTAAGGTTGCGCGCCTTGAGTATGATCCAAATCGCACATCGCATATTGCTTTGGTTGTATTTAGTAATGGCGACAAGCGTTATATTCTTGCTCCACAGGGTCTTCGCGCTGGTGATACTGTTGTTTCAGGTTCTGATGCAGAAGTTAAACCTGGCAACGCATTGCCATTAGGTAATATTCGTGTTGGTACAATGTTGCACAACGTGGAAATGAAGCCAAGCAAGGGTGGCCAAATGGCTCGTACTGCAGGTGCTTCAGTTCAATTGATGGGTAAGGAAAATGGCAAGGCTATTTTGAAGTTACCATCTGGTGAGTTCCGTAAAGTTGATTTGCGTTGTATGGCAAGTATCGGTGTGATTGGTAATGCTGATCACTCCAATCAAAAGATTGGTAAAGCAGGTCGTTCACGCTGGTTGGGTAAACGTCCTCATGTTCGTGGTGTAGCCATGAACCCTGTTGACCATCCACATGGTGGTGGTGAAGGGCGTACGTCAGGTGGTCGTCATCCAGTGACACCTTGGGGTGTTCCAACCAAGGGTCGTAAGACTCGCAAAAAGAATAAGACTTCGAATCGTGATATTATTCGTCGTCGCAATCAGAAGTGAGGTAGCACATGGCACGTTCATTAAAGAAGGGTCCATATATTCAGGCTTCTCTTGAGAAGAAAGTAGATGCTGCTGTTGAGAATGGTAAGAAAGGTGTGATCAAAACTTGGTCGCGCCGCTCTACAATTTCTCCTGATTTTGTAGGTTTGAATTTTGCTGTGCATAATGGCAACAAGTTCATCCCGGTATTTGTTTCTGAGAACATGGTGGGTCATAAGTTGGGCGAATTTGCGCCAACACGTACTTATTATGGTCATGGTGCTGATAAAAAAGCACGAAAGAGGTAAGAAGTTATGTCTGAAGAAGTTCGTGCAATTCATAAAAATGCACATATCAGCGCGCAAAAAGTCCGCACTGTTGCCAACGCTGTTCGTGGCTTACCAGTGGATCGTGCTTTAGCTGCTTTGTCTTTATCGCCAAAGAAAGCTGCGCGTGTGATTGAAAAGGTTGTAAAGTCTGCTGTGGCCAACGCTGAGCAAAATAACGGCCTTGATATTGATAACCTATTGATCTCAACGATTACAGTTGATCAAGGTGAAGTTTTAAAGCGTTACCGCCCCAAAGGTATGGGTCGCATGCGTCAGCGTTTTCATCGTCATAGTCACGTTACAGTGGCTGTGAGCGAACGCAGTTAAGGGAGTTCTGGAATGGGACAGAAAGTCAATCCAATTGGTTTCCGAGTTGGTATTACCCGTGGTTGGGAATCAGTTTGGTATGCAGCAGATAAAGATTTTGGTCGTCAGCTTCGTGAAGATATCCAAATGCGTAGGTTTATTAAGGCTAGAATGAAGCATGCGGGTGTGTCTCGCATTATCATTGAAAGACCTGCTGGTAAAGTGAAGGTAACTGTGCATACTGCGCGTCCTGGCGTTATCATTGGCAGAAAGGGTTCTGAGATTGAAGCTTTACGCAATGCTTTGCTGAGTACATTTGGTCAAGAAGTACAGGTTTATATTGTTGAAATTAAGCGTCCGGAAGCGGAAGCACAATTGGTTGCTGAGAATATTGCTTTCCAGCTTGAGCGAAGGGTTGCTTTTCGTCGCGCTATGAAGCGTGCGGTTCAAGGTGCAATGCGCATGGGTGCTAAAGGTGTCCGTATTAATTGTTCAGGTCGCTTGGGCGGTGCTGACATTGCCCGTATGGAGTGGTATCGAGAAGGTCGTGTGCCTTTGCATACGCTTCGTGCAGAGATTGATTATGGAGTTGCAGAAGCTGCGACAACATACGGCATTATTGGTGTAAAAGTTTGGGTGTTTAATGGCGAAAAGCTTGGCGCAAGCGAAGCTGCTGCAAACGCGTAACGGAGATTAAGAGTTATGTTACAACCGAAGAAAGTACGCTGGCGAAAGCACCACAAGGAGCTTCAACGCATCCGTGGTAAAGCAACGCGCGGCGCAAGTTTGAATTTTGGTGATTTCGGCATCAAGGCTATGGAGCCTGGTCGTATTACTGCACGTCAAATTGAAGCGGCTCGTATTACGATGACCCGCCATATCAAGCGTCAAGGTCGCGTGTGGATTCGCATGTTCCCTGATTTGCCAGTGTCTAAGAAGCCTGCTGAAGTCCGTATGGGTAAAGGTAAAGGTTCTCCAGAGTATTGGGTTGCAGCGGTTCGTGCTGGACGCATTCTTTTTGAGATGGACGGTGTGAATGAAGAGCTAGCGCGTGAAGCGCTGGGGCGCGCGGCTTCAAAACTACCAATCCGTACTAAAGTTGTTGTGCGTGGAGTTGGACGATGAGTGTTAAAGAATTGCGTGAAATGAAAGATATAGAATTGAAAGAAAAGATGGATGAATTGGCTGCTGAAAACATGAAATTGCGTTTTCAAAAGGCAACTATGCAGTTGAATGAAACTAGTCGAATTTCTGCAAATCGTCGTCAGATAGCTCGTATTCAGACGATTTTGTCTGAGCGTCGCTAAGAGGTTAGGGAAATGAGTGAAGTTAGTAGTAACAAGCGCACCCTTGAGGGTGTTGTTGTGAGCAACAAAGGTGATAAAACTGTTGTTGTTGAAGTTGAGCGTCGTTTTTTGCATCCGCGTTACCGTAAAACTGTTCGTGCGCATAAAAAATATATGGCTCATGATGCGGAAAACACATGCAATATTGGTGACACAGTGCGTATTTCAGAATGCCCTCCCCTTTCTCGTCGTAAGACTTGGATGATGGATGAGGTCATTACCCGCGCTGAACAACTTTAGAGGTTATATAAAATGATTCAGACTGAAACAGTTCTGCAAGTTGCGGACAACTCAGGCGCTAGACGTGTAACATGTATTAAGGTTCTTGGTGGATCTAAGCGTCGTTATGCAAGTGTTGGTGATGTTATCGTTGTTGCTGTTAAGGAAAGTATTCCTAATGGTAAAGTGAAAAAAGGTGAAGTTCAGCGTGCGGTTGTTGTGCGCGTGGCTAAGGAATTCCGTCGTCCTGATGGAAGCTCGATTCGCTTTGATGAAAACGCTGCAGTATTATTGAATAAACAGGGTGAGCCAATTGGAACGCGTATTTTTGGCCCAGTAACTCGCGAGCTTCGTGCAAAGGGATATATGAAAATTATTTCTCTTGCGCCAGAAGTTCTGTAATTAAAGAGGGTTTAGCATGTCTACGAATGTAAAATATCGTATCCGCAGTGGCGATGAAGTTGTTGTCATTGCAGGTCGTGATAAGGGTGCTCGCGGTAAGGTTGTTCGCGTAATGCCTGAGAAAGGTAAAATTTTTGTTACCAAAATTAATATGGTTAAACGCCATACTAAAGCGTCGCAATCAAGTTCAGGTGGTATCGTTGAGCGTGAAGCAGCTTTGGAAATTTCAAATGTTCAATATGTGTGTGCCAAGTGTGACACGGGCGTTCGTTTGGGTGTTAAAGCATTAGAAGATGGTCGTAAAGTTCGCACTTGCCGCAAATGTGGCGAAGTGTTGGACAAGTAGGAGTAGTGCAATGGCACGCTTGAGAGAAGATTATAAGAAACGTGTGAAGCCAGCGCTTATCAAAGAACTTGGCTACAAAAATGTTATGGAAGTTCCTGCGATTACTAAAATTGTAATTAATATGGGTTGTGGTGAAGCGTCGCAAAACCGCAAGCTGTTGGATGGTGCTTTAACGGACATGTTGGCTTTGTCTGGTCAAAAACCAGTGGTAACCAAGTCTCGCAAATCAATTGCAAACTTCAAGTTACGTGATGGTATGCCTGTTGGCTGTCGTGTAACGCTTCGTGGTGAGCGCATGTGGGAATTCTTTGACCGTTTGGTGAATATTGCTTTGCCGCGTATTCGTGATTTCCGTGGCATTAGCCCGAAAGCATTTGATGGTCGTGGCAACTACACTTTGGGTGTTAAAGAACAAATCATTTTCCCTGAAATTGATTATGATAAGATTGATAAAATTCGCGGTATGGATATTACTATCTGTACCACTGCGAAGACAAATGACGAAGGGCGCGCGCTGTTAAAGCAGTTCAGTATGCCTTTCCGTGCTTCATAGGAGCATTTGATGGCAACGAAAGCATTAAAGATTAAATGTAACCGTACACCAAAGTTTAAGGTTCGCGCTTATACGCGTTGCCAGTTATGTGGTCGCCCGCATTCTGTTTACCGCAAGCTTGGTATGTGTCGTATTTGTTTGAGAAAACATGCTTTGGCGGGTGAAATCCCAGGCATGGTTAAATCAAGCTGGTAATGGTTAGGAGAATAAGTTTATGATGATGGATCGTATTGCGGATATGTTAACCCGCATCCGTAACGCTCAACAAGCCGGTTTAGAAAAAGTTGAAATGCCAGGTAGTAATACTTTGGTTTCTATTTCAGAAATTTTAAAAGCTGAAGGTTATATTCAAGCAGGTAAACCTTATAATTATAAGGGGCACCGTTTTTTGCGTTTGACACTTCGATATGATCATGAAGGTCTTCCTGCAATTCGTGAAATAACACGTATTTCAAAATCTGGTCGCCGTGTGTATGCATCTGCAACAGATTTGCCACGTGTGCGTAATGGTTACGGCATTGCCGTTATCAGTACATCACAAGGTCTTATGACTGACAAAGACGCTCGTGCCAAGAACATCGGCGGCGAAGTGCTTTGTACAGTATTTTAGAGGTAGATTGATATGTCTCGTATAGGTAAACAGCCTGTTGTTATTCCCGCTGGCGTGGAAGTGACTGTTGGTGAAAGTAGCATTACAGTAAAAGGTGCGAAAGCAACTTTGGAATCGCCCTTGTTTAAGGGTGTGACCGCAAAAGTTGAAGGCAATGAAGTTCAATTTGACTGTGCTGATTTGGGCAACAAGAAAATGAAATCTTTCTTCGGTTTAGCGCGTTCGCTTGTCGCGAACAATGTGATTGGCGTAAGCCAAGGTTTTGAGAAGAAGTTAGAGCTTCGTGGTGTTGGTTATCGTGCTAAAGTTCAAGGTAAAAACCTTGATTTGTCTTTAGGGTTCTCACACCCCGTGCTTTATCCGATTCCTGATGGAATCGAGGCTAAAGTTGATAAGTCAAGTATAGTTATTTCTGGCTACGATAAACAGAAAGTCGGTCAGGTTGCATCAGAAATTCGTGCCTACCGTCCACCAGAGCCTTATAAAGGTAAAGGTGTTCGCTATGTGGATGAATATGTAGCAATGAAAGAAGGTAAACGGGCTTAATTGCTCATAAGGATAGGAGACGTTTCAAAGTGGCAGTAAAACGTTATGAAAACAATGCAGCAATACGTCGTGCAAGACGTGTACGCTCAAAAGTAAAGGCCTCTGGTCGTTTGCGTATCAGTATTTTTCGTTCCTCACGGAATATATACGCACAAATTATTGATGATGCTAAAGGTGAAGTCTTGGCATCAGCATCAAGCTTAGACAAAAGTATTAGCAATGGCGGCGGGCGCAGTGGCGCAGAAGCAGTTGGTAAATTACTGGCTGAAAGAGCTGTGGAAAACAAATTGGAAAATTTAGCTTTCGACCGTGGTTCATATCCTTATCACGGTCGCGTTCAAGCTTTAGCTGAGGCAGCTCGCGCTGCTGGCTTGAAGTTCTAGGAGATAAGAATGATTAATGCAGAAGGACTAGAGCTTACAGAGAAGCTTGTTCACATTAACCGTGTAGCTAAAGTTGTGGCTGGTGGCCGTCGTTTTGGTTTCGCAGCATTGATGGTTGTTGGTGATGGTGATGGACATGTTGGTTTTGGTTATGCTAAAGCTAAAGAAGTGCCAGAAGCCATTCGCAAGGCCAATGAAATTGCGCGTAAAAACTTGGTTTTTATTCCGCGTAAAGATGGTACAATTTTTTATCAAACAACAGGTCGTCAAGATGCATCCCGTGTCATGCTTAAGCCTGCAACAGAAGGTACCGGTGTCATTGCTGGTGCGGCAGTTCGTGCAGTGATTGAAGCAGTGGGCATCAAAGATATTTTGACCAAGGCACATGGGTCACGTAATCCGATCAATGTTGTTCGTGCCACCTTTAATGGTCTTAAAAGTTTAGAGAGTCCTGAGCAAGTTGCGGTTCGCCGTGGCAAAGCGTCTTAAGTCAGAGGTTAATATAATGGCTAAGAAAACATTTAAAATTCGTCAGATTAAAAGTGGTATTGGTTACCCTAAAGATCAAAATGCAACGTTGCGCGGGCTAGGATTTCGTCGTATGCAGCAAGTTGTTGAACTTGAAGACACAGCTGCAACACGCGGCATGGTCAACAAGGTTCGTCACCTCATCGTGCTTGTAGCCGACGAGTCTAAGTAATTCTTCGGAGACGAAAATGAAATTAAACAATATTCAAGCAAGTGCAGGGCAGCATCGCGATCGTAAACGTTTAGGTTGTGGTATTGGTACAGGACATGGAAAAACAGGTGGCCGTGGTCATAAAGGCCAAAAATCACGTTCTGGCGGCAGCGTAATGCGCGGCTTTGAAGGTGGTCAAATGTCTTTGATTCGCCGTCTTCCTAAGCGTGGTTTCACACCACTTTCTAGAAATACATTTCAATTGGTGAATGTTGGCCAATTGAATGCTTTTGAAGCAGGTTCAAGCGTTGATGCTGCGGCTTTGTATGCAGCTGGTCTTATCCGTAATGCAGTGGATCCTGTCAAGCTTTTGGCATCAGGTGATTGTGAAGTAAAGGTGACTGTTTCAGTAGCAAAAGCATCAGCGGCAGCGACGTCTAAAGTCGAAAAAGCTGGTGGTTCTGTAGCGATTTCGGCCTAACAGATGCAGCAACCACAACTGGGAGGACTTGCCAATATTGGTAAGTCGGGGGAACTGAAGCAGCGCATCTTATTTGTGCTTATGATGCTTGTGGTGTATCGAATCGGTGCGCACATTCCCGTCCCTGGTATTGATTCGCAAGTTTTAGCTCAATTTTTTGATCAAACATCCAATTCCTTGTTGGGTCTGGTTGATATGTTTTCAGGTGGTGCATTGTCACGATTGACTGTGTTTGCACTTGGTATTATGCCTTATATTTCTGCTTCGATCATTATGCAGTTATTACAGGTTGTTTCACCGAAGCTTGAGCAGCTTAAGAAAGAAGGTGAAGCAGGTCGCCGTAAAATTACACAGTATACCCGTTACGGCACAGTTTTCTTGGCTGTTTTCCAAGCCATTGGAATGTCAATTGGTTTGGAGTCATTTTCTGTTGGCGGTCGCCCTGTGGTGATTGAAGCAGGTCTTGATTTTAGGTTGGTTACAGTCATCACACTTGTGTCAGGCACGATTTTCTTGATGTGGATTGGTGAGCGAATTACAGAGCGTGGTATCGGTAATGGAATATCGTTGATTATTTTTGCAGGTATTGTTGCAGGCTTGCCAAGTGCTATTGGTGGAACATTAGAATTGGCACGAACTGGTGAATATACAGCGCTCGGTGTTTTGGCTTTGTTGGTGATGTTATTGATTGTGACTTATGCGGTCGTTTGGTTTGAGCGAGCTCAGCGTCGCATTCCTGTGCAGTATGCCAAGCGCCAAGTAGGCAATAAAATGTTTGGAGGTCAGTCTTCATTCTTGCCTTTGAAGCTAAATACTGCTGGCGTGATTCCACCTATTTTCGCCTCAAGTTTGATTTTACTGCCTGCAACCTTTGGTCAGTTTACTAAAGATTCGCCAGGTTTTGAGTGGGTCGGTGACATTGCAGCGATGATGGCGCCAGGGCAATGGTTATATTTGGTGACATTTAGCTTTTTGGTTGCGTTCTTTTGTTTCTTTTACACGGCGATTGTTTTTAACCCAAAAGATACAGCCGATAACTTGAAAAAGGCGGGTGGTTTTATACCTGGTATTCGTCCTGGTCAGAACACTTCGAAGTATATCGATTCAGTACTTACTCGAATTACGGTAGTTGGCGCTATTTATGTAACCTTGGTCTGCTTGTTGCCTGAGGCATTGATCAGTATGTATGGTGTGCCCTTTTACTTTGGTGGTACAAGCCTATTGATTATTGTTGTTGTAACCATGGATACAATGACACAAATTCAATCGCATTTAATGAGTAGTCAGTATGATAGCCTTATGAAGCAAGCGAAGTTGAAGCGTCGTTGATATGAATATTATTTTATTTGGGCCACCTGGTGTTGGTAAAGGAACACAAGGCGCGAACCTTTCGAAAGAGTTTGGTATTGTTCATTTAGCGATGGGTGATCTTCTTCGCAGTGCTGTTGCTGAAAAAACTGACCTTGGTTTAAAGGCAAAGTCGTTTATGGATGCAGGGGAATTGGTGACTGATGACCTGGTTATTGGTTTAATTGAAGAGAGAATTGTGGCTGATGATGCTAAGAATGGTTTTTTGCTCGATGGGTTTCCGCGTAATGTAGCGCAAGCTATTGCGCTGAATGAAATGTTGTCTAAGCATAGCTTAAGCCTTGATCATGTGGTGTTTATGGATGCTTCAAAGAAAGCTTTATTGGAAAGGCTTACTGGTCGCTTAACATGTAGTGCTTGCGGTTTTGGATTTCATCGGCATTATTCACCACCCAAAATTGCGGGGCAATGTGATCAATGCGCTAGTCCCTTGGTTCAGCGCGCTGATGATACCGAAAAAGTTATTTCTCATCGGTTAGAAGTTTATGCTGAACAAACAGCTCCGCTGCTAGATTTTTATGGCAACGAAGACATGTTTTGCAAGGTGAATGCTGAAGCAGGAATGGGCGAAGTTTATGCCTCCTTGCTTGTGGCAGTGAAGGGATAAGATGGCTAAAGAAGATATTATTGAGATGGCTGGTGAGGTTGCTGAAAAGCTTCCAAATGCAATGTTCAAGGTTAAACTTGAAAATGGTCATGAAGTATTATGTACAATTTCAGGTAAAATGCGGAAGTATTATATTCGTATTTTGCCAGGCGATAAGGTTAAAGTTGATATTTCACCTTACGACTTGAGTCGCGGTCGCATTAGTTACCGTGAAAAATAACGCAACTTTAGTGTTGCGATTGATGGAGGGCGTACTGTGAAAGTTCGTGCGTCTGTAAAGAAAATGTGTTTGAAATGTCAGGTAATCCGTCGCAAAGGCGTGGTTCGCATTATTTGTGAGAACCCACGCCATAAGCAGCGTCAGGGTTAATGATGACTGCATTGAAGAAGGTGGCATAAATGGCTCGTATTGCTGGTGTAAATATACCCACACAAAAACGTGTGGTGGTAGCGTTGACTTATATTTTTGGTGTAGGCGCGCCCCGTTCCGCGGAAATTTTAGAAAAGTTGAAGATTGACCCGGATACTCGTGTTAATGCATTGACTGATGCGCAAGTGGATAGCATTCGAAACTTGCTTAATGATGAATATAAGATTGAAGGTGACTTGCGCCGAGAAGTTTTGATGAACATTAAGCGTTTAACAGACTTGGGTTGTTATCGTGGCTTACGTCACCGTAAAGGTCTCCCGGTTCGCGGTCAGAAAAGTAAAACAAATGCTCGTACTCGCAAAGGGCCACGTCGTGCCGTTGCTGGTAAGAAGAAGTAAGGCTGGGTTGAATAATGGCTAAAGCAAAAGTAATCAAGAAGCGTGCACGTAAGAATATTGCAAATGCAGTAGCGCATATTAAGGCTTCTTTTAATAATACAATCATCACATTTGCGGATGAATCTGGTAACACAATCAGCTGGGCGACCAGTGGTGGTTCAGGGTTTAAGGGTTCACGTAAAAGTACGCCGTTTGCAGCACAGGTTGCCGCTGAAGAAGCAGCAGTGAAAGCTATGGATCACGGTGTTAAAAATGTAACAGTTTTAGTGAAGGGGCCAGGTTCTGGTCGTGAATCAGCCATGCGTGCAATTGCAGCGGCTGGTTTGAATGTGACATCAATTCGTGATGTGACACCTATTCCACATAATGGCTGTCGTCCGTCGAAACGTCGTCGGGTTTAGGGGTAATATAGAATGGCTCGTTATTTAGAAGCAAAGTGTCGTCTTTGTCGTCGTGAAGGTGAGAAACTTTTCCTTAAAGGTTCAAAGTGTTATTCGGCAAAATGTCCGATGGAAGAACGTCCGTTTCCTCCAGGCATGCACGGGCAAGGTCGTCGTGTAAAGGTATCCAACTACGGTATTCAGTTGCGTGAAAAGCAAAAAGTTAAACGTATTTACGGTCTACAAGAAAAACAATTTCTTCGTTATTATAAAGACGCAGATAAAATGACTGGCATTACAGGTACAACATTGTTACAGCTTTTAGAAAGTCGCTTGGATAATGTTGTTTATCGTATGGGTTTTGCTTCATCGCGTACAGAAGCACGCCAAATTGTTCGCCATAAGCAAATTAACGTTAATGGTTCGGTTCTTAACGTCCCCTCTTACCGTGTTAAAACTGGTGATACAATTGCTTTGGTTGATGCAGCCAAAGAACATCTTCGCGTTAATGCTTCTGTGGAAGCAGCAGGTCAAAAAGGCGCACCAGAGTGGTTGGATGTTGATTTGCAGCAGCGCCAAGGTGTTTATCGTGAGCTACCAGCGCGTGATCAGCTTGATGCGGGTATTCGCGAACAGTTGATCGTAGAATTGTATTCTAAGTAATTAAGAGGCAAATAATATTATGGAATTGATTAATCCGCGTTCTATTTCAATTGAAGAAGTAGTGGCAGGTCGTTCCGCCAAGATTGTTTTCGAACCTCTTGAGCGTGGCTTTGGTACAACGATTGGCAATGGTTTGCGTCGCATGCTTTTGTCATCTTTGCCAGGTGGTGCTGTAACATCAGTGTCATTTGATGGTGTTATGCATGAGTTTGATTCGATTAGCGGCGTTCGTGAAGATGTTGTTGATATGATTCTGACTTTAAAAGAGCTTGACGTTCATATGAGTGGAGATAATGCGGAAACGCTTTCTTTGGATATTAGTGGTCCTGCGGTTGTGACTGCAGCTGATATCAAATGTCCTGCAGGGGTATCTGTGCTTAACCCTGAGCTTGTGATTGCCCATTTGAATGAAGATGGCAGACTTAAAATGGAATTGATTGCAGAAAAAGGTCGAGGTTATGATCCTGCACAGGATCGTGAAGAAGAGGAGCGTCCTAAAGGGTTTCTTTTGATTGATGCTTCTTACTCTCCTATTCGTCGCGTGGCAATGCGTGTTGAGAATGCACGTGTTAGTAAAAAAACAAACTATGATAAATTGATTATGGAAATTGATACAGATGGTTCGATTGCGCCGCAAGATGCGATTAGTGCAGCAGCTGCCATGTTCCAAGAACAATTAAATGTATTTGTAGATTTTGATGTTGTTGAAATTGCTGAAGATGAAGAGTCATCAAGTGATAATGTTGCTGATTTGTTGAATCAACCTATTGATCACTTGGATTTATCAGTGCGTTCAATGAATTGTTTGAAGAGTGACAACGTATTTTACGTTGGTGATTTGGTACAACGTACTGAACAAGAAATGCTGCGTACGCCAAACTTTGGTCGTAAGTCTTTGACTGAAATCAAAGTCGTGTTGGAAAGCATGGGTCTTGATTTGGGTATGGAAGTAGATGGTTGGACGTCACTGTCTGACGAAGATAAATAAGAGGTATTCACGATGAGACATCGCAAACATCGCACATCGCTGGGGCTTGTATCAGGGCACCGTCGTGCATTATTAGCAAATTTGGCAACAGCTTTATTGGAACACGGTAAAATTGAAACTACACAAGCTAAGGCTCGCGCCGTTCAACCTTATGTTGAAAAATTGATTACACTTGGTAAAAAAGGTGACTTGCACGCACGTCGCCAAGCTTTGGCTAAATTGCGTTATCGTCCAATTGTTGATCATTTATTTGGTGATGTAGCCACAGCTTTTAAAGAGCGTTCAGGTGGTTACACGCGTATCATTAAAACACGTATTCGTGTTGGTGATGCAGCGCCAATGGCGTTGATAGAGCTGGTAGATAAGGCAAATGTTGAAGCTAAAGAAGCTCTTGACGAATAAAAAACAAGTTGAACGACAGCTTGTAAAAATGTTTTAGAAAAGACCTGCACTTGCAGGTCTTTTTTTTTGGTCTAAGCTTGCTTATAAGTAAACACAATGGGGGCTGTATGAATTTAAAATATATGATGAGTGGTTTGATGGTTGCTGTACTAGGTTTGCCCGCTATGGCGCAAGCAGCAGAGTTTGCACCGTCAAGTGTGCGTGCCTTGGGTATGGGTGGATCAAGTGTCGCATCTACACATGGTGTTGATGCATCTTATTGGAATCCAGCAGCTTATGGTTTTTTTGGAGAAGCATTATCCGAAGTTGATAATAATCAATTAAGTGAAAAAGATTTTGGCGTCGAGTTGGACGTTGGCGTTAGCGGAAATATTTTTGGCCCCTTGGATGCGAATAGGATAAAACTTGAGACTTTGCCCGACCCAAGTGCTTTAACTGGCGGACTTTCCTCGGCACAAATTCAAGATGCAGCAGCAGTTGTAAGTGGTATATCATCGTTGGACACGGCTCCGATGGGCGTGAATGTTTTTGCGAATGGTACACTTGGCGCTCGGGTATCTAACTATGGGCTTGGTGTGCGAACAGCGGTTGATTTGAACAGTAGTATTACTATTGATAATGTGAATGTTGGTTTTGCAGATATTTTTAACACATTTACAAATGGTGCAGTGCTTCCTGCTACCCCTGCGCCGACATACTTTACAGCAGTGCAGGTGAATACTATGGCAAACGATTTGGTATCAAGTGCTGGTCTGACTTCAGGAGAAGCTAATGCTGTCGTGGCAGCTTATGATCTTGCGCTTGCAGCGGATCCTACCGCGGCGGGTCAACAACAGCAAAATGCTGATGCGATGAATACGATTACAAATGCGGCAGGAACCGACTTGGCAAATAATAATACGGCTCTGTCGTTGCGCGGAGTTGCGGTTACAGAGGTTGGTTTCACTTACGGTTATGCTATTAATGAGCGATTGAGTGTAGGTGGCGTGATAAAGTTGATGCAAGCAGACATTATAGCTTCTGATACTAAGTTATTTAATACAAGCTCAAGTGTTTCTTTTGACCAAAATAACGTTGAAACATCAACGGATTTCGGGCTTGATTTAGGTGTGATGTACCGTATTCCATCTTGGCAAGTCGGCTTGACTATTAAAAATATCAACACGCCAAGCTTTGAGCACTCGGGTGTGGGCACATTTTCAGGTACTCCTTACCTTTATGAGTTAAAGCCACAAGCCAAGTTTGGTGCGGCTTGGATGCCAATAGATACAGTTTCAGTGGAGCTAGGTTATGATTTGACTGAAAATGAAGGTGCTATTGCTTCCAGTAAGTCACAATATTGGAATTTTGGCGCAGAGTGGGACGCTTGGAATATTCTTGCATTGCGATTGGGTGCATTTGAAAACATGTCACAAAATATTGGTTTGGTGACAACTGCAGGCTTAGGGCTCAATTTATGGGCAGTACGACTTGATTTAGGTGTTGCTGTGTCGTCGACTAAAGTTGTTTTTGAGGGTAATGAAGTGCCTGCATATGCGGCGGCAGCGTTGGCGATTGCGGTTGATTTTTAAAGGCTTAGCAAAGTAAGTGGGCGGTTTGTAAAAGGTGGCTTGTGCCACCTTTCTTTACGAATAAAAATAATGTTTGTTTTTACATTAATTTTCTGTTAGAAACCGCACCGCAAAAGAGGGGGGCTCTTTGTTAGAGGAGGTTCCCATGTTGGAAAGGAGTGCGGAGCAAGTTTTGGATATTCGCTCGTTGCTGTTGTGGCAAGCTGCTGTGACTTGTGTTCTAGCATTTTTTTTCAGTCTTTTTACTCTGCCATGGGTAAGTGTTCTTTTTGGTGGGTTGGTTGTCACAGTGTCAACTTGGCATGTGTATCGAAGCGTTACTGCTTCTGATGGTGATAGGGCTGTATTGCTTAAGTTTGCAGGATTGCGCTTTGCGACGTTTCTGTTAATTGTGGCGGCGGGTGTTTACTTCTTTGCTTTGCAGCCGCTTTATTTGGTTGCTGGTATGGCTGTTGCTTATGTCACAATGTATATAAGAAGTTTAATAATGATTTTTAGGCAAATGAAGGGAGATAGTCTTGGTTGAACAAGGGCACGTTGAACAAGGTCAAGCGGAAGAGCATGGCTCTACTATTGCAGATCATTTAGAATATTGGACATATAAATTTGATGAAGCTAACCCTTTTATGCAAATTCATATTGATACTATGATTGTGACGACCACTATTGCTATGATGTTGGTTGGTTTTTCACTTTGGTTGCGCGGAAAGATTACAGAGGGTTCGCCCACAGGTGCTCAAAACTTCATGGAAACGGTGGTTGATTTTATCAATACGACCGTGAATGATAACTTCCCAGTTCATAATCCGATTGTTGCGCCGCTGGCGTTCACTATTTTTATATTTATTTTATTGCTGAATACGATTGATGTTTTGCCCGCTTATTTGCTGAGTAATATTGCTCATATGTTTGGCGCACCAGCCTTTAGGCCTGTCCCGACCAATGATTTAAATTTGCCGGCGGCGATGGGTGTCTCAGTATTTATTCTAGTGCTGTATTACGAGTTTAAGCTTAAGCCAGTACACTTCATGAAAGAGCTGGTGATGGAGCCGTTTACAAGTTTGGTTCCAATGTATTTAAGACCAATAGTTATGCCGATCAACTTGATTTTGAAGCTTGTGGAAGAAATTGCTAAACCTTTAAGTCTTTCTTTCCGTTTGTTTGGTAACATGTTTGCAGGCGAAGTTATCTTCTTGCTGATTGCTTCATTGCTGTTGGTTGGCTCGCTTGAGGAGCTTATGACGGTTGGCGGCATGATTTCGGAAGTGATGGGTATTTTGGTTGGTTTGGCTTGGTCATTCTTTCACTTGTTTATTGGCTTGCTTCAGGCCTTTATCTTCATGATTCTTACTGTGGTGTACTTGTCAATTGCGCACCAACCAGTAGAGCACTAATCGTAAAGCACTAACGCAAAGCGATATTTTTAAAAAAGTAGTAAAAATAAGGAGTAGTAAAAATGGATGCAACAGTAATCATCACCGCTGCGACAGCAATATCTGTCGGCGTAATCTTGGCAGCTGCAGGCTTGGGTTCTGCAATTGGATGGGGCTTGATTTGCTCTAAAACATTGGAAGGTATTTCACGTCAGCCAGAAATGCGCCCTCAATTGATGTTTAACATGTTCATTTTCGCAGGTTTGATGGAGTCTTTCCCATTTATTATTATGGCATTCGCTCTTTGGTTCTTGTTCGCTAACCCATTCTTGGGCTAATCAGCAAGTATTTAAGAATTTTAAAGGGGTAAAGAAATGAGTTTAGATTTAACTTTTATTGGACAGATTATCGTTTTCTTAACGATGGTATTTTTGTTGAGTAAACTTCTTTATGCGCCTTTGAATGATGCGATGGCAGCGCGTACGCAGAAGATTGCGGATGGTCTTGCAGCAGCAGAAGCTGGCAAAAGCGCACAGGCGGATGCGGAAGCTGAAGTGAAAGTGCAGATCGAAGAAGCGAAGCAGAAAGCGCAAGAAATTGTGGCTGCTGCTGAGCGTCGCGCTTTAGAGGTTTCGGAAGAAGCTGTTTCTAAGGCACGTCACGATGGTGAGCTGATTATTCAAAGCGCGAAAGAAGAAGCTAGTGTGGAAGAAGGTAGAATGCGTCAAGGTTTGCAAAAAGAAGTGGCTTCGCTTGCAGTATTGGCTGCTGAAAAGATTGTAGAAGCTGAGCTTGATGCAAATAAACATTCAGCATTGATTGAGAAGGTTATTGCTGAGGGTGTGACTGCATGAGTGCCGAGAGATCAATAGCGAGCCGCTATGCAGCGGCTTTGTTTGAGCTTTATCAGGAAGGTGTCGATATTTCAGCCGACCTGAATAAGGTGGCGCAAGTCGCTGTGAATGAAGATGCGCAAATTCTTTTGAAGAATTCGCAGATCACTGCCGAGAACAGAGCTGGAGCTGTGTTAAAAGCAGCGTCCGTAAAGGACGAGCATGTTCTTAGGCTGGTTGTGATGTTGTGTGCGCGTAATAAGTCTTCCTTGCTTGTACATATTGATGAAATGCTTGAGGCATTGATTCGTAAAGCAAATGCCCAAGTGATGGTTGATGTAACTGTTGCAGGCGACTTGAATGCAGCGCTTGCAGGGAAACTAAAGGAATCTATCAGTTCTGGTCTAGGTAAGGCGGTTGACTTAAATGTTAAAACCGATGCTTCGATTTTAGGTGGTTTGATTCTAAATATTGGCGATCGCCAAATTGATCACTCTGTGCGTGGCCGTATTCATGGCTTGAAACGTGCATTGTCGGTTTGACTAGATACAGAGGATATTGAGATTATGAAACTTGATACAGCAGAAATTAGTTCTATTATTAAAGAGCAAATTAAGGGTTTTGAAGCGGCAGCTAGTGACGCAAACGTTGGGCGTTTGATTTCAGTTGGTGATGGTGTTGCTTTGGTTCACGGACTTGGCGCAGCAATGGCTGGTGAAATGCTTGAGTTCCCTGGTGATACACTGGGTATGGTTCTTAACCTTGAGCAAGATAGTGTTGGCGTAATTATCTTTGGTGAATATACGCACTTGGCTGAAGGCGATGAAGTTAAATGTACGGGTCGTATTTTTGAAGTGCCTGTGGGTCATGGTCTTAAGGGTCGCGTGCTTAATGCTTTGGGTCAACCTATTGATGGTAAAGGACCTGTTAAAAATGACGGATTTGATGCTGTTGAAAAAATTGCACCAGGTGTAATCGAACGTAAATCTGTTGATCAACCTTTGCAAACAGGTATTAAAGCCATTGATTCCATGGTTCCTGTCGGTCGTGGGCAACGTGAGCTGATTATTGGTGACCGGCAAACAGGTAAAACTGCGATTGCGATTGATACGATTATTAACCAAAAAGATACGGGCGTAACATGTGTATATGTGGCCATTGGTCAAAAAGCATCAACTGTGGCGAATGTAGTTCGCACATTGAAAGAACATGACGCTTTGGATCATACAATTATTGTCGCTGCAAGTGCTTCCGAAGCTGCAGCATTGCAATACATCGCGCCATATTCTGGCTGTACCATGGGCGAATATTTCCGTGATCGCGGTGAAGATGCACTTATTATTTATGATGACCTTACCAAACAAGCTTGGGCTTACCGTCAAATATCCTTGATTTTGCGTCGTCCTCCTGGTCGTGAAGCATATCCTGGTGATGTTTTTTATATCCATTCACGTTTATTGGAACGTGCGTCACGTGTTGATGAAATTTATGTTGAGAAATTCACCAATGGTAAAGTGAAAGGTAGAACAGGTTCTTTAACTTCGTTGCCAATCATTGAAACCCAAGAGGGTGATGTGTCTGCATTCGTACCAACCAACGTAATCTCGATTACAGATGGTCAGATTTTCTTGGAAACATCAATGTTTAACTCTGGTCAACGCCCTGCGATTAACGCTGGTTTGTCTGTGTCACGTGTTGGTGGTGCTGCACAAACCAAAGCGATGAAAAAAGTTGGTGGCGGTCTTCGTCTTGATTTGGCTCAATATCGTGAGTTGGCAGCGTTTGCACAGTTTGCATCGGATTTGGATGAAGCGACACGTGCTCAAATTGAACGTGGTAAGCGTGGTGTTGAAGTATTGAAGCAGGATGAAAACTCACCACAATCTGTGGCTGAAATGACATCTGTATTGTATGCGCTCAACAATGGTGACTTGGATGATATTGAAGTTTCTAAAATAGTTTCTTTTGAAAAAGCATACATTGCATACTTAAACTCAAGTCAAGGTGATTTCATCAAGGATTTGAATGCAACACCAACGTTGACTGATAAAGTTACAGACACTTTGAAGAAAGCAGTAGCAGACTTTAAAGCGACTGGCACCTACTAAGAGGAGCTAACCAATGGCATCGGCTAAGGAAATACGCGGGCAAATTAAAGCCACGCAAAACACTTCGAAGATTACCAAGGCCATGGAAATGGTGGCGGCAAGTAAAATGCGTAAGGCACAAAGTGCCGTGACATCGTCACGGGCTTATGCAGAAGGTATCAACACTATTATGGCAAACTTGGTGCAAGCGCACCCTGAGTATCAACATGCCTTCCTCACACCGCGTGAAGAAGTAAAACGTGTTGCATATATTGTTGTATCTTCAGATAAAGGTTTATGTGGCGGTTTGAATACGAATGTTTTTAAACATGCGTTGACGAGCATGAAAAAGGTGCAAGAGACTGCTGAAGTCGAAGTGCTTAGCATTGGTAAGCGTGCAGGTTTGTTTATGAAACGTGTTGCGCCACTGGCAGCGAGTGCTGAAGATGTGAATGATCAGCCACAGTTGTCTGAGATTCTGCCAATTGTAGCGCTTGCGGCTGAAAAGTTTATCAGTGGTGACTACGACGAAGTTCGTTTGGTATTTAATACATTTGTGAATACAATGACACAAACACCTACTGAGGTAACATTGATTCCTTGTCCTGAGCCAGAAGTTGAAAGCCGCTCAGGTTATTGGGATTATCTTTACGAGCCAGATAGTAAAGAGGTGCTTGATGGTTTATTGCGCCGCTATATTGAAACGATTGTCTACCAAGCTGTGTTGGAAAACAAAGCATGTGAACAATCAGCACGAATGGTTGCAATGAAGTCTGCAACTGACAACGCAAAAGATATTATATCTGATTTGCAAATTACTTATAACAAGGCGCGCCAAGCAGCAATTACACAAGAGCTTGCTGAAATTTGTGCCGGTGCAGCAGCTGCATAGTCAAATAGGAGATATTCAATGAGTGTAGGAACAATTGTACAAATCGTCGGACCCATCGTGGATGTCCGTTTTCCAGCTGGTGAATTACCAGGCATTTATAATGCGTTGAAGTTGAAAGATGTTCATTTAACACTTGAAGTGCAGCAGCACATTGGTGACAACATTGTTCGTTGTGTTGCTATGGGTGCAACTGATGGCTTAAAGCGCGGCTTAGAATGTGATGACACTGGCGCGGCAATTAAAGTACCTGTTGGTGCTGGTACACTGGGCCGTATCATGAACGTACTTGGTGAAGGCATCGATTTTGAAGGTGCTGAAGTTAAGACTGATGAGACTTGGGAAATTCACCGTGCAGCGCCTGCATTTGAAGAGCTTGCGCCAGCAAATGATATCCTGGAAACAGGTATTAAAGTTATTGACTTGATGGCTCCAATTGCCAAAGGTGGTAAAGTTGGACTGTTTGGTGGTGCGGGTGTTGGTAAAACCGTAAACATGATGGAATTAATCAATAATATCGCTACGGGCCATGGTGGTTTGTCTGTGTTCGCTGGTGTTGGTGAGCGTACACGTGAAGGCAACGATTTCTATTACGAAATGAAAGAATCAAACGTACTTGATAAAGTTGCGTTGGTTTATGGTCAAATGAATGAGCCTCCAGGCAACCGTTTGCGTGTTGCTTTGACTGGTTTGACAATGGCTGAATATTTCCGTGATCAAGGTCAAGATGTTCTTATCTTTATTGATAACATTTACCGTTATTCACTTGCTGGTGTTGAAGTATCAGCACTATTGGGTCGTATGCCGTCAGCGGTGGGTTACCAGCCTACATTGGCTGAAGAAATGGGTCGCTTGCAAGAGCGTATTGCTTCAACCAAGAAAGGTTCGATTACATCTGTTCAGGCTGTTTATGTACCTGCGGATGACTTGACTGACCCTGCCCCAGCTACAACATTTGCTCACTTGGACTCTACAATCGTATTGTCACGTCAAATTGCCGAGTTGGGTATCTACCCTGCGGTTGATCCTTTGGATTCAACTTCTCGCCAGCTTGACCCTAAAATTGTTGGTATTGAACATTATGAAGTTGCACAAGGCGTTCAGCGCACATTGCAACGTTATAAAGAGCTTCAAGATATTATTGCAATCTTGGGTATGGATGAGTTGTCTGATGAAGATAAGCAAACTGTGAATCGTGCACGTAGGATTCAAAAATTCTTATCTCAACCTTTCCATGTTGCTGAAGTATTTACGGGTTCTCCTGGTGTTTATGCTAAGAAAGATGAAACCATCAAAGGATTTAAAGGTCTTTTGGCTGGTGATTATGATCATCTCCCAGAGCAAGCGTTCTACATGGTTGGTTCGATTGAGGGTGCAGTTGAGAAAGCTGAAAAAATGCAGGCTAAAGGTTAATTATCATGTCTAGCATGGAAGTTTTAGTTGCTACAGCTGAACGTGAAGTTTATAGCGGAACAGCTACAATGCTGGTTGCACCAGGTGCAGCAGGCGAATTGGGTATTTTGCCAAAACATAGCCCGCTTTTGGCTGCTTTAAAAGCAGGTGAACTTCGCATTACCAATGGTGATGAAGTGGATGAAGTGTTTGTTTCTGGTGGTTTCATGGAAGTGCAACCAGACAAGATTACTATCTTGGCAGATACTGCAGAACGTGCTGCAGATATGGATGAAGCAGAGATTGTTGCTGCACAACGTCGTGCTGAAGACCTTGTGTCTTCCAATAAAGGCGATGTTGATTTGGCAATGGCTGAAGCTGAATTGTCTATGTTGACGGCGCGTTTGAATTTACTGCGTAAGAGACGAAAATAGTTAGCAATAACGAGTAAAATAAGATTCTAAGGTCACCATTTGGTGGCCTTTTTTTATGCCCATGATTGCTTGTTATACGATTTTTTTTTAAAGTAGCCCATGCTTAGTAAACAAAGGCTTCGATTAAAGATATGTGGAATTACACGTTTAGAGGATGCCTTGTGGGCATCACGCCTAGGTGTGGATGCGTTAGGTTTTGTTTTTTACGAAAAATCACCACGGTATATTAACCCAGCCAAGGCGCAGGAAATTATCGAACAACTACCACCATTTATCACAGTAGTGGGTTTGTTTGTCAATCCATCGCAGCTATTTATTGATGATGTTTTAGATGTATGTCAGTTGGATGTGCTTCAATTGCATGGTGAAGAAACACCTGCCTTTTGTGCTGTTCAGTCTCGTCGTGTGATTAAGGCTGTGCCGATTGTTTCAGCGGGTGATGTGAAGCGTATCCATGATTTTAATTGTACGGTGCTTTTGGATGCAAAGGCACCGAAAGATATTTATGGTGGTACAGGTTGTTCATTTGATTGGAATGTTCTCAAAGGTCTCCAGCATCATCATCCTCTGATTTTAGCAGGTGGTGTTGATGTTTCTAATGTTCAAAAAGCATTAAGTATTGACAATATTTATGCTTTGGACGTGTCTTCAGGTGTTGAGTCCAGTAAGGGCATCAAAGATAGACAGAAAATGATAGAATTATGCGAGTTAATGAATTGAAAAAATATAATTTAGATATCAAGCATGCACCTGATGCAGGTGGACATTTTGGTCGTTTTGGTGGTCGCTTTGCCGCTGAGACATTGATGCAACCATTGAAAGAAATTGAAGATGCTTTTTTTGAAGCCTGGGGAGACCCTGAATTTCACAAAGAAAGATTAGACTTACTTAAGCATTATGTGGGTCGTGCTACACCTTTGTATTTTGCCAAGCAACTTACTCAAGAAGTGGGTGGAGCTAAAATTTATCTTAAACGCGAAGATTTGAACCATACCGGCGCACATAAGATTAATAACACCATTGGTCAGGCATTGCTGGCGAAACGCATGGGTAAAAAGAAAGTGATTGCAGAAACAGGCGCAGGACAACATGGCGTAGCCACTGCAACAGTCGCTGCGATGTTTAATATGCAATGTGATATTTATATGGGCAGGGAAGACATCCGTAGGCAAGCGCCCAATGTGTTCCGTATGAAGCTACTTGGGGCGAATGTTGTGCCTGTCGATTGTGGAACGGCGACACTTAAAGATGCGGTGAATGAAGCATTGCGCGTCTGGGTGGCATCGTGTGAAGACACTTATTATATCTTTGGCACAGCAGCAGGACCTCATCCTTTTCCATTGATGGTGCGCCAGTTTCATACGGTGATTGGTCAGGAGGCACGCGAGCAATGTTTGGCGCAAGCTGGCAAGCTTCCTGATGTTGCCGTGGCATGTGTCGGTGGTGGATCGAATGCTATGGGTTTGCTTCATCCCTTACAGGATGATGAAAGTATACGCCTTGTTGCTGTTGAAGCGGGTGGTCATGGTTTGGACTCAGGTGAACATGCGGCATCGCTTGCTAAAGGTCAGCCTGGGATTATCCATGGTAGTTTGAGTTATGTACTTGCTGATAACGAAGGACAAATTTCAGCCCATGCACACAGTATATCCGCAGGGTTGGATTATCCTGGCGTTGGTCCTGAATTGGCGCACATGATGGATAAAGGACGGTTGGAGTTGGATAGTGCAACGGATGATGAGGCACTTAAAGCCTTTCAAACACTTACTAAAGCCGAAGGTATTATTCCTGCACTGGAATCAAGTCATGCTTTGGCGGCAGGTATGCGTATTGCGTCTGAAATGGCTTCAGATAAGATTGTGTTGATTAATTTGTCAGGACGAGGTGATAAGGACTTGAACACGGTGATGCAAAAGTTTGGCTTCGATATGGAAGGTGAGTTATGAGCAATCAACTTGCCAACGTGTTTGAACGGTGTGCATCTGAAAATAGAGCTGCTTTGGTTGGTTATTTAACTGCAGGCGACCCGAATGTAGAAGTATCAGAGGCTTTGATGTTGGCACTTGCGGATAAGGTTGATATTATTGAAATTGGAATGCCCTTTTCAGACCCTGCTGCCGATGGTCCAGTGATTCAGGCTGCAAGTGAGCGTGCTTTAAGTGCAGGGGTGCATTTTGATGATGTATTGAATGTTGCGAAGAAAGTGCGAGAAATGAATCCTGATGTTGGTATCGTACTGATGGGCTATGCCAATGTGCCTTACACGATTGGTTTTGAAATTTTTGCCAAAAAAACTAAAGAATCAGGTGTTGATGGTGTACTACTGGTGGATGTCCCTGCTGAAGAAAGTCAGATATGCTCTGATATTTTTAAGCGAGAAAACTTGAGTCAAATTATGTTGTTAGCACCTACTTCCACAGATGAACGTATCCAACTTGCAGTCAATACAGGGACAGGGTTTATTTACTATGTATCGCTGGCAGGTACCACAGGTGCAGAGATGGGTGAAGTGGTAGCGATTCAAGATAAGTTGTCTTTAATTCGCCAATACACTAAACTCCCTATATGTGTGGGTTTTGGCGTGAAGACACTTGAGCAAGCGAAAGATGTTGCCGCCTTTGCCGACGGTGTTGTTGTTGGTAGTCATTTTGTGAACCATATCACATTAAATACAGGTGATCCTGATGCAATGGTTCGATGCTTGTCTGAATCAGCGTTAGGTATGGCAAAGATGATGGAACGAAAGGGATAAAATGAAGCTTGGGGAGGCAGTGTGAAGATACGTGTTTTAGGCTGTTACGGGGGGCAACTCTTGGGTTTTCATTTGACTTCATTTTTAATCAACGACACAGTGTTACTTGATGCAGGTTCGCCAACTGAAGTTTTAACCCTTGAAGAACAAAGTAAAATCGAACATATTTTTTTGTCTCACACGCATCTTGATCATATCAAAGATATTGCTTTTTTAGCTGATAATCGCGCATTAAAACGGTTTGCAGACAGTAGCAAAGCAGGTCGAATTACTATTCATAGCTTACAAGACAACTTAGACACATTATCCAAACATTTCTTGAATAATATTGTTTGGCCCGATTTTACTAAAATACCGACAAAAGAAAAAGGTATTCTTCGCATGGAAAGCTTTGAAGCGGAGCAAGTTTTAACCGTGGGTGATTTGGAAATCACGCCAATTAAGGTTGAACATCCCGTGCCTTGCACAGGCTTTTTACTCAATCAAGATGGGGCTCAAGCCATCTTTACGGCAGATACTGGACACACCGATAGAATTTGGGAAATAGCCAACCAACAACCGAACCTAAAAGCCGTGATTATCGATTGCTCTTTCCCTAATAACTACGAAAAATTAGCCAATATGAGTGGGCATTTAACACCCAAAGGTATGGCGCAAGAGTTAAAGAAACTTGATAAGCTTGGAAGCATTTCCATTTATCTCTATCATATGAAACCCGAGGTTTTGACTGAAATGGCATCTGAAGTAGAAGCTGAAGATATCCCGCACTTGCGTATGCTGACACAAGTTGATGAATTGGTGATCAAAGCATAAAGCTTTGCAAAAAAGGATGAAACTATGAGCTGGTTAACCCGTTTGATTGAACGACCTAAAAATATCATTACTGGTGATAAAGATAGTACACCTGATGGCTTGTGGATTAAGTGCAAAGGATGCTCGGAAACGCTTTATAACAAAGAGCTTGCTCGCTCAGAAATGGTCTGCCCCAAATGTGGTCAACATATGCGTATTTTAACAGCAGAAAGAGCAGGCTTTCTCTTTGATGAAGACACCTACGATGAATGCGATACGCACTTAACATCACTTGACCCCTTGCAGTTCAAAGACCAAAAACGTTATACAGATAGACTTAAGGTCGCGAATAAAAAGGCAGGTAAGAATGATGCCGCGCGTAACTATTTGGGTGATATCAATGGTATTACAACCTCAGTCACGATGTTTGAGTTTGCTTACATGGGCGGAAGTATGGGCTCTGTTGTTGGTGAAAAAATAGTGTTGGGCATGGAGCGTGCTTTGGAGCGTCAATGCCCTTATTTGTTAATCACGGCATCTGGTGGTGCAAGAATGCAGGAAGGTATTTTGTCGTTGATGCAGATGGCCAAAACATCGTCAACAGTCAATCGTTTGAATGAGGCAAGGATTCCTTTTGTTTGCTTGCTTACAGACCCAACCATGGGGGGTGTTTCTGCATCAGTGGCATGGCTTGGTGATGTGATTATTGCCGAACCCGATGCGTTGATTGGCTTTGCAGGGCCTCGCGTGATTAAAGAAACCGTTGCAGAAGAGCTTCCTGAAGGATTTCAACGTGCGGAATTTTTACTGGAGCATGGCTTGGTTGATGATGTTGTGGATAGGCGTGAACAGCGTGAATACCTGCGTACACTATTCGAGCATTTGATGTCGCGCTCTTATCGCCAACCCCATTAATTGCTTTTCAATATAAGGTGACAGGGCAAGGTAAACCACACGATATTGATGCTTGGCTACAAGCATTAGGTGAACCCAGTGCAGATAGGGATTACACACCTGGGCATGAGCGTGTTTTAAAGCTTCTCAATGCCTTGGAAACACGAGGTTTTGTGCTGCGGAAACCTAGGCTACGTATTCGTGTAGCAGGAACCAATGGTAAAGGTTCAACCACGCACTTCTTAGCCGCTGCGTTTCAAGCTAGTGGGTTAAAAGTTGGATTATATACTTCACCACACATCCTAAGCTTTCATGAGCGAATGTGTGTTGATGACAACCCGATTACTCAAGAGAGCTTGCTTGAATTGATGACCAATGTCATGCCTCTGGCTTTGGATGTTGGCACCTCTTATTTTGAAACAGCAACGGTGTTGGCGTTGTTATACTTTAGCCAACAGCAGGTTGATGTCGAAATATTAGAAGCAGGCGTGGGGGCAAAACTTGATGCGACCACGGCAGTAAAGGCTGATATTGGTTTGCTTACGTCCGTAGGGCTTGATCATCAAACTTGGTTGGGTGACACGCTTGAAGAAATAACCCAAGATAAAGCTTATGTATTTCAGGGTTGTGATGTTTGTATCAGTGTAGAACAAAATGAAACAGTTCGTCGCGTGCTGGAAAAACAGGTGCGTCATTTACAATATGCAAAGCTGTTCACAGCACCGCTATCCATGCTAGGTCAACATCAAAGTGTCAATGCAGGCTTGGCATATGCAGCGATAATAGCTGGTCAACAGAAGCTTTCTTCTATCTGTTTGCACAATGCTAGGGAAGCGATGTGTCAGCTACAAGTTGCGGGACGTATGCAGCGTATTTCTTATGGAAAGCATACATTTTATCTCGACGCTGCGCATAATGAACATGCTGTGCAGGCATTGTTACCCACGTTGTCCAACATGCAGCCCATGTTGGATGTTATGATCATTTGTACGCGAGAAGATAGAGATTTGAGCGGCTGTCTATCAGGGCTGGAAAGAATGACCCATAAAATGATTGTGATGACAGGCAGTGGTCAGTATCCATACCAAACCATTGAGGGTGCACTGCTGGCAGAAACACAAGGTATTGATGCAGGAACATTTCTTGTATTGGGTTCATTTGTCACGCTAGGTAAAGTGTTCGAGTGGATGGATGCACGTAAGTGCTAGAGAAATTCAGAAGCTACGTTTTTTCTTGTCTGTGAAGCTATACGATACGGCGCACAATGGTTATGCTCGTAGGGTGTGCGTTGCTTACCCTTTGCAGTATAGACATGGTGAGTAAGTTCGTATCATTAATGATGATACCATGATTTTAAACTCACAAAAAGAAGACATCAAACAATTGGCAAAATCCTATGGTTTTGAGCTGTGCGCTTTTACCCGTCCACATATCAACACCCTCGACCAAGATGCCTTGGATAGGTGGGTGGATGCCAAGATGTTTGGCGAGATGGATTATATGGGTGAAGAAGTGCGTACCATGCGGCGTAAACAGCCTGCCACTATGCTGGATGGCATTCAATGTGTGATTTCTTTGGGTTTTCCTTATGCCGCGCCTGATGATGTTGAAGTGACACCGCAACAAGGTGTGATTGCTAGCTATGCCAGAGGTGATGACTATCACGAGCTGATAAAGAAAAAACTCAAAGCTTTGGCGCGTGATTTGGATATTTTACTTGGTGAACATGGGCAGCGTGTTTATGTGGATACTGCGCCTGTGTTGGAACATGCGCTTGCTGCTAAAGGTGGGCTTGCTTGGCAGGGCAAACATTCACTCAGCATTAACCGAGATTATGGGTCTTGGTTCTTTTTAGCCGAGCTTTTTACCACGGCAAACATTGAACCCGACACTGAAGCCACCCTGCACTGCGGCACTTGCACCGACTGTATACCCGCTTGTCCCACGGGTGCAATTGTCTCGCCCTATGTGGTGGATGCGCGGCTTTGTATTTCCTATTTAACCATTGAGTTTAACGGGTTCATCCCTGAAAATTTACGCAAACCTATGGGTAACCGTATTTTTGGTTGCGATGATTGCCAGACCGTTTGCCCTTGGAATCGGAAAGCCAAAAAGCCTGAACAAGATTACCTTAAACCACGCGAGGACACATTTTTACCCAATCTTGCTAAGCTTCTCGCCTTGAGTGATGATGGATTTCGCACCATGTTCCGCAAATCCGCCATCAAACGCACAAAACGTGCAGGTCTTTTGCGTAATGTTTGTATCGCTATGGGCAATAGCGGCGATGTGAATTTTGTGCCACCATTGCTTGATGTTTTGCGCGATGATGAGCCGCTTATTCGTGGTCATGCCGTGTGGGCACTGGCGCAGCTCGCTGCAAGTAGTATTGAAGTAAAAACACACATACAGTTATTGAAAGACAATGAACAAAATAAAGATGTATTGGCAGAAATTGCCAGTTTTGAGAGGGTAACATGAGTAACATTAAAGCATTTATTTTTGATTTGGATGGCACACTGATTGACGCACTTCCCGATATTCGTGCCAATGCCAACCGTGCATTAGAGAAGCTTGGTTATGACTTTCAAATGACCACAGCCGAAACACAACCGCATGTTGGTGGCGGCGCACAAAAGCTTGCATCCAATGTGTTGGGTAAACCGATGGATCACCCTGATACCATGGCAATGTATCATGCGTTTGCTGATTTTTATGAGCAGTTCCCTGCTGAAGAAGGCAAAATGCTTCCTGGCGTGACTGAAACTTTGAATGCTATCAAAGCCAAAGGTATTCCCATGTGCATCGTGACGGCAAAACCTGCCAAAGCGCGCGTAAAAGTGACTGCGGCACTGGGTTTGGATGGTTATATGACCTTAGCATTATCACCTGAAGATGGTTTCGCCAAAAAACCAGCACCTGACATGCTGCTTGAGTGCTGCCGCGCTATGGGTGTTGACCACAGTGAAACGGTGATGGTTGGCGATACCCGCTTTGATGTCGAAGCAGGTTTTGCTGCTGAATGTCATACTGTTTGTTTTGCAGAGCATGGTTACCAAGATGTACCTGCCGAATATGCAGACAAAGTGGTTAGCTTGCCGAATTTTACGGACTTGTTAAAACTTCTCGACTAAGTTTTAAACCGCAGGATGCGCAAACCTTCCTAGCCCGCATTATTCATAAATCGTCGTGATGATTGCGTAGAACCTTTGTTTGCAACGAATTTTAAAGAAATCGCTCGTAGCCGCGCTTACTAACGATTGATGAGAGATTTGTTGCGAATAAAGGGACAAGCAAGGGCGCGGCTGTATTTGTGAATAATGCGGGCTAGGTCATTTCCCTGAAGGTAAGTAGGCTATGGCGTGAAATAATGAATCATAAGAAGTGGCGGACTCATATCCGCCATTTTTTATGTGCTATAGTGAATCATGAATTGATTTATCGTCATGCCCGAGTTCTTTTATCGGGCATCCACCCAAGATTATATCTTAAAAAACATGGATTCCCGCCCCACGCCTTCGCGGGGGCAGGCTCTGCGCGAGGATGACGTAATATCGGCAAGTCAATTCCTGAATGACTATAGAAGTCAACGAAAGGAGCGTGGAAAGTGATCAAGTATCAAACTGAATTCGAAGGTTATTTAAAAACAACAAAACTTCATGCCAATGAAAGCGTGGATGGGGTTATCAAGTCGCTCAACAGCGTTTCCAAGCATTTGGGCATCAATCTAAGCACCAAAAACCTTGGCTCGAATGAAGAAATCAATGATTTTGTAAAACAACTGACTCTGGCAGGAAAACTACCCCCAAAAGCTATCAAACAACATAAAGCTGCGATGCAATATTATGTTAATATGGCAAATGGACTATGAGAAAAGGTAAATTCACCGACAAGTCATCAATCAAAACAACTTGGTCTCCTTTTTCAAGATAAATTGAAAAACCTTGAAACACGACTGTCCAATGAAAGTTCGAGGCTTTATTTCCAGCTCTTTACGTCATTCCCGCGAAGGCGGGAATCCATTGTTTGCAAGGTTTTCTGGATACCCGATCAAGTCGGGTATGACGATATGCGACTTTCATCGGACAGTAGTGTCTTTGAAGCATGCAACGGAACAAAGATTCCATGACTGCGCTCGAAATGACAAGAAAGGGTAATAAAATTAAGGAAAGCTTACCGATAACTCGTTACACTTCCACCATGGCTAAAAAAGAAATGACATCAGGAATATACGGCATCCTACCCGCCGATATTGAAACAGGCCTTCTGCTTGAAAAAGCAGAAGCTGCGTTAAAAGGTGGTATTAAAACCTTACAACTGCGTGATAAAAAGCTTGGCTTTAAGCGTAGACTCAAACGCGCCCAACAGTTGCGCGAACTCACCCAACGTTATGATGCAGCACTGATGATTAACGATTCAAGTCAACTTGCCAAAGAAAGTGGCGCAGACGGTGTTCACTTGGGCAAGGATGATGTGCGTGATTTACTCACCATGCGCGATGATTTGCCTGATGATTTAATCGTGGGTATCACCTGCCGTGCTGATGTTCAATTTGCCAAGATGGCGCTGCAACATGATGCCAATTACATTTCATTTGGCGCGGTGTTTGCCTCCAAAACCAAAGTTGATGTACCTGAAATTGGCGTGGCTCGCCTCGCCAAAGCTTGCGCCATGTTTCCTGATGCCAAGATATGCGCGATTGGTGGCATCAATTTGGATAACCTCGTTATGGTCAAAATGGCAGGGGCAACTTATGCCGCAGTGATTTCCAGCTTGTTCTATGGCAGCCCTGAAGCGATTCAAGCCCAAGCAGAAAACATGGTGAACGTGTGGAACAACGCCCCGTCTGCTTAAGCATTGGTGGCTCGGATTCTTGCGGCGGCGCAGGCATTCAAGTTGATTTGCGTGTGTTTGAAGCCTTGAGTGTTCAAGGTTGCTCTGCAATTACGGCTTTAACCGCGCAAAATCCCGATGTTATAAAATCTATTCAACCTTCATCCATAGCCCATTTCACGGCTGAGCTGCAAGCCATTTTCGATTATTATAATGTTGTATGTGTCAAAGTGGGTATGCTGTATGATCAAGCTCACCTTGAAGCCTTGATACCGTTCATCCAACACATACCACTGGTTGTTGACCCCGTGCTTATATCCTCATCAGGCACATTTTTGTTTGATGAATACACGGCAAAAAATGCTTATGCTAAGCTCATCCCTCACGCCACACTTTGGACACCCAACCTTGATGAAGCTGCATTTTTCTTAGGCCACACATCCCATGATGCCAAGCAAATAGCTATAAATTTATTTAACATGTTTCAAACGCCAGTCCTGCTCAAAGGTGGGCATGGTGATACGCAACAGTTACAAGATATACTCTGTATGGCGCATGATGAAGTCAGCATCTTTGAGCACCCCAAACAAGATATAAGCAGCGAAAAACTTCACGGCACGGGTTGCCGCTTGGCTTCTGCTATTGCAGCATATATTGCCCACCAACATCCCGTGTTTACAGCTATTAAAAAAGCGCACATCTGGTTACAAATTGACCTTGAATCCTTGCAATATAGTGAATCATGAATTGATTTACCGTCATGCCCGAGTTCTTTTATCGGGCATCCACCCAGAGCATCGGGGTCAAGAGCATCGGGGTCAAGTCTTGCAATCATACATTTTATCCCACTTTTTCACTGCTCTACTAACCGTAGCATAATGAACACCAAAATGATCAGCGATGACCTTCATGCTGTAACCACCCTCTAAATACGCCATAGCCATAGCTTCATGGCGGCGATCTGTTTCAGCTTTGTAAGCTTGCAAAGGTTTAGCAGCTGGTTTCCACTGCATCTTTGGAATTTCAGACAAATCCCGATCAACAGTTAAGTTTGATTTAACCTGATCAATAAAATCATCAGCACCAAGATAAATTTGTTGCGATAAGCCTTCCCATACAGATTTTTGCCCCACACCATCAGCAACAAACTGCTTGTAATGCGCCCTGCATTCCCCAGATGTCGAACCAAACTGCGACAAAACCCAATCAACATACAGCCATGGCGGAGGCGTTTTTAGACCTGCTGTCGCCTGATAACTGCTCCATGACCAGTCACCCACCTGTTCTACCATATGCGCAGCAACAGGGTTGCGAACAATATAGCGACACAGCTCCAGCAAATAGCTATCGCGCTCAACCACAATTGCCTTATACCTGCCCTGAAACACATGCCCAACCCGCCTATGCTTACGGTTAAACCGCTGTGTATAAACGCCATTGAGGTGTCGCATCCCCTTGGAAAGGTTGGCTTGCGGTGTTTGTATCAGAAGGTGGTAATGATTGTCCATTAAACAATACCCATGGCATAACCAGCCAAAACGCTGCACCACCTGGGCGAATGTTTCTAAAAACAACAGCCTATCTGAATCATCTAAATATATATCTGCTTGTGCATTACCACGACTCGTAACGTGATAAATCGCATCCGTGTATTCTATTCTTATTGAACGTGCCATCGTCACATCATATTAAATAAATGTCGTATTGCAAGACTTGACCCCTGTGACCCCTGTGACCCCTGTGACCCCTGTGACCCCTGTGACCCCTGTGACCCCTGTGACCCCTGTGACCCCTGTGACCCCTGTGACCCCTGTGACCCCTGTGACCCCTGTGTCCGCTGACCTATAAGTCTTTATAAAACATATGTTTAGAACCCATTTCCCATTAAAGGGTAGCGTCCCCTTTTCTTTTTTCTTCTACGATGTTGATGTGTTGTCTTCTCTGCTGTCTGGCATATGATTGCGCGTGTTGGCTTGCATGTTCTGTTAAAGTGAGTGCTAACAAAAGGGAAACATTGATGAATTTTGAAACGACAACAAAAAATGGTGATAAAGTCATGGCTCATGCCATCACTAAAAAATTATCTATATCGATTGCTGAATTGATAGTGTATTCAAAAGAAATGAATATCAAGATAAAGTCTCCCCAATGTATATTGGACATAGACAAGGCAAATGGTTTGTTTGAACATATATTGCATGCACAGCGTAAGCTGTCTTTTTCTCCTGCTGAATGGCAAAGCAATTCTACAGTGGAAGAGTATCAAAACCTTATAGCCTTTATCAACAAGTCTTTGGATGCTATCGCCAAGCAAATATCGAAAAACAGCGATACTTTGAATCATTCCAATGAGGTTTATCATGAGCTTCAACAGCTGAAAACAGAAGATAGAAACTTAATGGAAATTAAAGTCTATCTCCTTACAAAGTTCGATTTTTCACTTGAGGATTTAAGCGATAAGCTCTTTTTTATGAAATCGCAAGCTTTGGAATACCTCGATAAAGTGGATAGTACATTATCTATATTTGATGATGTGGAGCTATCAACACAAAAATAGACTTTAACTTTACCGCCAGCAAAATCGTACGCCTTTATGAGACTCAGCTTGAAAAATTAGACAACTTTTCAAATATAGATACATTTTTATCGCATTGCTCAAACAATTTAAGGTCGTACAAAAGACACAAGAAAAATTCACAACCACCGATAAAGAGAAATTGGCTGCAACACTGGAAGATGCGTATCTGGTGGAGCATTTGGAGGTTGTTTACCATGAGTGGGCAAAAGAGTTAGATAACATCAACCAGCTTTATATTCAATTGATTAAAGGTTATTTTATAGGTCAAATATCTCAACATAGCATGTTAGCGCTTTTTACTATTTTACATGACTTAAAAGATGATTTGGAGGATTTTTATCTCACGATTCGTTCGGGTATCATCATCAAATACAAAGAAAACCCAAAGAGCAAGCTGCTACAAGAAGTGATTGTCAAAGATAGAACTTTTAAAATCTACAAAGGGGCTCAACCAAGATTTATAGCGCTGCTGAAAGCTGAAGATTCTAAGGTAGGGTATCGCTTTTTAAATCAGATATTAAGCCAATTGTTAGATTTTAAAATCGAAGAACAAAGCAAGGGTTATGAAGAAATATATAAACAAATGATAGACTTACACGCTTTAAATTTAGAAATATACCTCAATGATATAGAAGTTTATGGCAAAGAGTTAGAAAAGAAAGATTTGGAAATATCAAAATTGATGTTCAAAATGGAAACAGACTTAGAGAAAGAGGGGAAATAAGATGGGATTTTTTTAGTAGTTTATGGGATGGTGCAAAAAAGTGTCGTGAAGACGATATTTGGAGACCATAGTTCAACAGAAGCAACATCTCATACCAATAGTAGTGTATCTAGCAGTCAAATCATATACGAACCAGATAAAGTAAAAATAGCAGAGCTTGAAAATGGCAGAATGGACAAAGCCATAGAAGCGCAAAAAGAAATTATGCACATGAATAATGAGATGCAATTGTATATCATGGAGGCACATCAAAAAGGTTTTGAACATAGCACCAAAATCCTCAAAGAGATGATGCAAAGTTTAAATCAAATTGCACAAGAGCGGCTGATGCTGATCGAAAATGGGCATTTTGAAGTGGTGGAAAAAATAGAAAAACTTTATCTCGGCTTAGAAAACGAAATAAGAGAAGGCAATGATAGCTTTAACATGCGCCAATTACCAAAAATGTTAGAGATGTTAAGTAAGTTTGAAACGGGCAGTGTTCCTGCAAAACTGTATGAAAAATCAGTGGATCAACAGATAGAACTCAACGGCACATTTTTTACGCACAAACTGGCAGCTTTGCATGAAAGGCAAAAACTGATGGTCATGTCGGCGATACAATCCAAAGAGCAAGTATTGGAGCAATCATCGCAAATCGTATTGGATAGGATGAAGTTCTTAGATAAACAACTAGAACATCAACAAAATATGCAATGCATACCAAATCAGCAACAACCACAGCCGATGAAATTAAGTGTATCAAACCCTGATGACATCGAAGTCAAATCAATCGAGGAAACATAATGTCAGTATTAGATTTGTTAAAAAAAGTAAAAGTGCAAACACTGAGCTTTGAAAAGCACCCATGCAGAGAGCTAGAACAAGAACAGATGATACATTATCTCAATGGTCTAGCACTCATCACCAATGAAGATGGAACAGTATGTGAAAAAGAGAGAGAATACCTTTCTATCCTCATCAACAGCTTTGGACTCAGTGAAGAGATGTTAGAAACATTTGTAAACTTCGCAGAAAACCCTGATGAAAAATGATTTTGGATATGATGCAATCCTTTGCCACAAAAGATATAAAATACAACTTCATGGTCGATGCTATGATGATCGCAAGCATAGACGGAAGTTTTGATGATGCCGAAAATGCCATCATAGAGCAGTATTTTGAAATGTTTAAAATTACAAAAGCTGAAGAGAAAGACTTGCGATATATCTATGAGATGTTTTATAAACAAGATGGCAATGCACTGTTTAGATACTTTGGTAAAAAGAACAAAGATGCCATACATATCATCAAACCAGAACTGTTTCAATACCTGCTGGACTACTACAAAATAGATATGGCGTATGAACTACAAGAAGACGAAAAGAAGATACTGACCTTTGAGTTTTTTAAGCCGACTTTTGAAAGAGGTAAACTAGGAAAGGGTGCTACTGAGATCATGACAAAGCCTGTATCGAATGCTCAGTTTTGTATATTTTTGAATGCTGTTTTTATGGATGAAGAGATAGAGATAGATGGAAATGGTAAAGTTGTAGATAAAAAAGACAAAAAATTACTTTTTGATCCCAGCAAGAGTAATATTAAGTTAGTAGAAAATAAATTCATTATAGACAATGTAACGAATGAAGATAAGAAAGTTACAGGTTTAAATTTATACTTAGCAAAGTTTTTTATAAAATGGATTATAAAATCAAGTAATTTAAAGTATGTTTTACCACACTTTCATGTTAAGTATCATGTTGATCAAGATTCAGATAATTATATATATGGAAATGTATTTAATAATTATCCTATAGCAAATGAATTTTACTTCACATCAGCAAACCAAAAAAATGATGAAGGCTATAGAATTTCACCAAAAGGCACTAAACCTCATTTTTTGCTTCTAATCCTCAAAAGATTGGTGATAAATCCTCTTCCCTGGCTTCTTTTAGAATGATGAAGTTGCCAGAGGAAAGTAAGTAGAAGTTTTTATGGAATTGGTTTATTTTTGGATTGAAAAGTATAAAAATATTGAGAAGCAGGGGTTTAATTTTAGCCCCCGCTTTGAGTGCGCGTATGATGATGAAAAGAATACTTTGGTTATAAATGAACATGAAAACCATGAGTCTATTTTTCCTGATAATATAAATGTGACTGCTATTGTGGGTGAGAATGGGAGTGGGAAGAGTAGTATTTTAGAAAAGATAAGTGATAAAGATACTATTACCTAAATCCTGCAATCCCCTGACAGCTTAATCCAAAAAGGTAGACTCCTTCATAAGTTAGCAGCTCAATCAAAAACAAAAGGAGTCACCTTTTCAGTGAGAAACTCTAAAGCAAAACATACCCGCAAGTCTACCCGAAAAGTAACTATTGAAAGCACAGGTAAAAACCTGACGATCCATGCGGGTCTGGTTCCAGTTATGCGGTTTCTTGGTAAGTTGGGGTTTAGCAAGGCTTTCCATCGTACGGTTGAGCATCGGCGCGCCCATAATGCCCGTTATCAGCTATCTGATGCCGTTGAATTAAATGTTCTCAGTCTGATTGCAGGTGCTCGCAGTGTGGATGAAAGTATTCGAGTGTGGGCAGATAATGTGCTGCGAAAGCTTGGCGGCTGGGATAATATCATGAATGCGACCACCATGGGGCGTATTCTTAAAACGGTCACAGAACAACATATCTACCAGATGGAAACCTTTAACCACATCATGCGAGGTCGCGTCTGGAAACGCGCTAGAGCATTGACATCTAGCTTGATGCGGGGTTCGATGTGGATTGATGTCGATTCCACGGTCAAAACGACTTATGGCAAACACCAGGAAGGCGCGGCAGTTGGTTACAACCCGCACAAACGTGGCGCACCTTCTTACCATCCACAGTTGGCTTTTGCGCGGAGACCAAGGAGATTCTTCAGGCATGGCTGCGTTGTGGTAACGCTTATACTTCCAACGGTATCGTTGCGTTCATGAAGCAGTTGGCGGCGCATCTACCCAATCGTATGCGTTTGGTCTTTCGTGGTGATTCGGGTTATTTTGTTGGCGCGCTGCTGGACTGGTTGGATGCACGCGGTGATGGCTACCTGATCAAAGTAAAACTGAAAGGACTGGTTGATTTGCTTGAAGTACAGCAATGGCAAGCTGTGGCTGGTCATGACGGCTGGGAACAAGCTAGCTTTACCCATCGTTGTGGCACATGGGCGCACACACGAACCTTTGTTGCTGTACGCAGGCTTAAGGATGAAGACTGCAATCAAGGCAAGCTGCTGGATATGCGGTCGTATGATTATTTCTGCTATGTCACCACGGAAAACCTTACACCATGGCAAACCCACAAGAAGTATGGTGAACGTGCAACCTGTGAGACGTGGATTGATGAAGCCAAGAATCAGATGGGCATGGCACACATCAAAACGAAAAATTTCCTAGCCAGCTCCGCATTATTCCAATGCGCGGTGCTTGCTTACAACACCGTGCGCTGGATGGCACTGGTGAGTGGCGACAAACAATTGATGCGATGGGAGATGGCTAGTATTCGTACTTTTATGGTGCGTATGGCTGGAAAGCTTGTTTGCGGAGGCAGGCAGATGACTTTGAAAATACCCACAACGTTGCTGCACCCCAAACCTTGGCAAAGCTGGCTAAGGGTTGGCATGACCTAATTTAAACTCAGATACGTCTTATCATGATGAAGATGGAAGCGGCTGATGATAGACAGTTATGGTTTGCACGCGCTAAATTCAAGAAGCAGCCCTGATTGAGCATCTATTCTAACATAAGAACGTATCACATTGAAAAAATCGAGAAATATGAGCCGATTCTACCAATAGTACACTTTCATTGAACAGGGTTATTCTTGGGGATTAGCACTGAAAGTGCCACTTGCAGGATTTAGGTAGTATCTATTTTAGAGTTTAGGTTTTTCTAAGAGTAAAGTTTAAATAGTTATAATAGCTTGTAAAAAAGAAGTTCTTATTCATAAAATCAAAAACTATTATCACCCAGTAATATAGCTCTAAAATTTTTATAAAACTGAGGCTCACTTAAGTCTTCGCTAATATGGATTATATTATCATTAAAACCTTCTATTTTTTCACGTCTATCATTGATAATAATACCTAAATCCCTGCAGAGTGGCACTTTCAGTGCTAATCCCCAAGAATAACCCTGTTCAATGAAAGTGTACTATTGGTAGAATCGGCTCATATTTCTCGATTTTTTTCAATGTGATACGTTCTTATGTTAGAATAGATGCACAATCAGGGC
>JAUZSH010000004.1 GCA_030949605.1 Ghiorsea sp. | reverse complement strand
ATATATTTCATGAAGTATCAATGCGTTTACACGGTGAACTGAGACAGTCCCCGTTGCAAAGCGATTGATGAAATTGATATGACCCAATTTTTATGAGTGAAAACAATAACAAATCATCTGACAACCCTTTAGATGCTTTGCGCTCCCTTCTCGGAGGAGGAGAGGAGGCAAAGCGCATTGAAGCAATTGAAGAACGCTTTGAAAACGAACAAATATTGGCTCAAGACATTGCAGCAGTCCTTGCCGAAGCTATTGAAATCCGCAACAAAGAAGATTCCAAGCTGGGTAAAACCCTAGCACCAACTATTGAAGAAGCATTAAGAAGCTCAATCACGCGTAACCCACAACCGCTATCTGATGCACTTTTCCCTGTCATGGGGCCAGCCATTCGCAAGTCCATCAATAATACCATCACTGAAATGATGCAGTCTTTGAACCAAACCTTAGAAAATTCATTTTCTATTCAAGGTCTCAAGTGGCGATTGGAAGCCAAACGAACGGGTAAAACATTTGCTGAAGTTGTGATGGTCAACACTTTGGTTTACCGCGTTGAGCAAGTTTTCCTTATTCATAAAGAAACAGGTTTACTTTTGCATCATGTCTCTCATGACCCTGCCCTTACTGCAGATGCAGATGTTGTTTCCAGTATGTTAACGGCTGTCCAAGATTTTGTGCGTGATTCATTTGCGAGCAACACCAGTCAAGGCATTGATAACTTACGCATGGGCGACCTTGAAGTCATGATTGAAACAAGCCCTGATGTTGTGCTTGCTGTCATCTGTCGTGGCAATCCCCACGCTCTTTCACCAATGAGGTGCAAGAAACCATAGAACATATTCAGCAGCTTTATGCCAGTGAACTTCAAGCATTTGAAGGTGATACTGAAGTCTTTGAGAAAGTATCGGGCAACCTCGAACCTTTATTGGTTCAAGATTTTAAAGGTAACACCAAGTCCTCACCTGTTAAAGCCATTGTTTTACTCGCCAGTATCGCTCTCTTTATTGCATGGTGGGTCGGCTCCAGTGCCATCCAAGGTAACCAATCTCAAACAGCATGGAACAATTACATCACACAGCTACAAGCTGAGCCTGGCATTGTTGTTGGTCATGTTAACATTCAAGGTAATCAATATACTATTTCAGGCTTGCGCGACCCATTAAGCGTTGACCCATACACCCTGCTATCCAACCATGATTTGGGTACTCAAACAGTATCTTTTCATATGCAGCCTTATCATTCTTTACAAAATGAGTTTGTTCTAAAGCGCGCATACAAACGCTTACAACCACCTGAAAGTATCAAGTTATCTTATCAAGATAACGTACTATTCATCCAAGGTGCAACCAAGCCAAACTGGTTAGACAACGCAGTCACCAAAGCCCGTTATATTTCAGGTATTCATCGTGTTGATAGCACGCAGGTGTCTTTCATCAAGCCTCCTACCGTTCATAAAACAAAGCCTAAACCTATTCCAATCAGTCGGCTTATCAGCAAACCGGAGGTGAGCTTTTCTTCTCCAGAAAAGAAGGTTCTAAAGCGCAGCTTAACCGATGCAGAAATTTTAAAACTTGCTATTGCATTGCTCAAACCTCCAAGTAGCATCCAAATGTCATACAGTAACGGTACATTATTTGTTTCAGGTCTCTCGACAAAGGCATGGGTTGAATATGCAAACAGCAACTACAGCCGTATTGAACAGATTAGACGCTTATTCGTATCCAATCATTCTATAAAAAAGGAAAATTCTTGATACAAAAAAAAATATGTGTGTTAGGCGCTGCTGGCGTTGGTAAAACAAGTTTAACCGCCCAGTTCGTATACAGTAGATTTTCTGAAAAATACCTATCCAGCATGGGTGTTAAAATTGATAAAAAAGTAGTAAGCATTGGTAACACCCAAGTTAATCTGATGATTTGGGATGTGCATGGTGAGGAAAAATACAAAAAAATACCAATCAGCTATTTGCGTGGTGCCTCTGGTATTTTGATGGTGATTGATGGCACTCGTCGCGACACCTTTAGCGTCGCTGAGGAGATTCGCCAACGTATTCACAATGAACTGGGAGAAATCCCTATCATCTACCTGCTCAATAAATATGATTTACAAGATTCTTGGGTCATCAATGATGATATGCTTCAACAGTTGAAAGACATGAATCATACTGTATTTTTTACCAGTGCTAAAACAGGTGACAATGTTGAAGCTTCTTTCACAGCCATTGCCAAAGCCATGTTGCCATCATGAGTCAAGCAGCCATTCCTGAATACATTCACCAATGGCTACTCAACTATCGCCTTGGTAATTTATCACCAGCTTGGATTCAGCTCAAAAAAGGCACTGCATGGGTTCAATTGATTGGTGGTCAGTGGGCAGACTACTTTAACAACGAACCCATTTTAAATACTGATATATCAATATATTGCGATGTCTTGCAAGGCATGGTTCCCATCCAAGAGTCTTTTGAACTTCCTCACATGCAACTCATGGATAATCAATATACAAATATTATTGCACTTACAGATGAAACATGTGATTGGCTATTGTTTCTTGATGCAACCCAAAGCACCTTAGAGTTGCAACAGTATCAACAAGTTGCCAATGAGTTAAATTTACTTAAGGATCAGCTTGATAGAACATTAAGCAGGCATGTTGGGCAAGAAGTTACCCAACTGACTATGGATGGAAAGATAAAACTCAACAGCAATGGAGAACGCAAAGAAATCAGCACACTATTCGTCGATATTCGAGGCTTCACGCATTACAATGAAAAAGTTGATGCACAAGAAGTGATGAACACACTCAATACCTATATGCACGAGATGCTACAATCCATTTTGGATAATCATGGTATCATTGATAAAATTATGGGCGATGGTGTGATGGCTATCTTTGGTATCGCCAACTCTCAAAACAACCATGTTGAGGATGCTTTTCAAGCAGGTCTATCAATTCAACAGCGCATTCAAACGCTGAATACACAGCGTGCAAAAAACCAAGAGGAAGTACTCGGTGTTGGGGTTGGTATTGCAACAGGTGAAGCCGTGCTTGGCATCTTAGGCTCACATGAGCGGCGCGCTTTCACCGCCATAGGTAAGCATGTCAACTTAGCTGCTCGTTTGGAGTCCAATGCCCGTGCTGGGGAGATATTACTGGATGAGGTAGCTCTATCGTCCTTAATATCCACACCGAAACACCATACAATCAATCTTGATTTAAAAGGCATTGGCAAAACCAATGTTCACAGCATTATTGTTGATTAATTGACGTTACGCAGTTGGGCTAAAATTCGTCATTCCCGCGTAGGCGGGAATCCATCTTTACACATACATATTTTTACGCATTCCCATGCTCCTGCCTAGCCCGCATTATTCATAAATCGTCGTGATGATTGCGTAGAACTTACATTGAGCCTTACATTGAGCGGGTATTCTTAAGAGGAATTTGATATATATTTTCCACTGTTTTTCCAAATAAAAGTAATATTTTTTGATGCAATGGCGTAAGTCCTTCAATTACCTGCTCTGTTTGATGTTGCGTGGTAATTTTAAGGCAATGAATGCCATGTAATAGCTGAAAAACCCAACGTAAAGTTGGCTTAGCAGTCGCTTGATTAATTTGATTGGGTAATGTTTTTTTTTGCTCAGCAAGGCTGGCTCGCATTCGCCTTTCTGCAATACCATAAACAAGTAATGAAAGCAGCATGACCATTAATAATGCCATGATTCGCCTTGGTTTTTTTACAAATAATGTAGATGTGAAAAACAATGGATCTTTGAGAAAACGAAAGCCTCGTTCAACTTGGTTTTGCTCTTTATAAGCCAACACCACAGCTTGATCACTAAGCTCTTTTGGGTCGGTATTGCTACCAATAATATAGTGAGCATCTTTCATTTTTGTGCGCTCAATTTTATTCACATCCTGTTCACTTTCGGCGATAGCCTGATACTTTATACCTGTTGGTGTCTGATCTTTTTTGGGGCGACCTTTGCCTTCATAGCTTAAATACTCAATGATTTCAATATCTTTAAGCTTATGGAACTTCCATTTCTTGGCAATTTCTTTTACTGCTTCTGTGGCATCCACGGCACAATTGAATCGTTTGGCTTGCAGGTGAAAAAGCTGCTTCTCAATGGTGATCAATGCCTTGGCTACTTTTTTATCAACTTGCTTTATTGCCCGCTGTTTTGATGTTTCAGAAGAAAGTACATGCCACCGCTGTTTGATATCATAATGCTCGATTTCAACAGTTTTCATCATTCGACCATCATCCAATTTTTGCCAATCGTTGGGTGCAGCAAGAGTTTGCTCAATGATTTCATTGACGCGTTTAATATTATTAGGAATGCGTGTTATAAATAGAAGCTCCTTTAAATTGGGAGCATTTTTCTCGGTGTAAAGTTTGCAATCAGCAATCAGATAACGTGGTGTTTCTGAAGCTTTAAAGCTTTCAATCAATTGTCCGCTACGCTCTTTAAAAACAGTATTATCCGAGGCGTTTCCATCTAATGCCTTGCCGATCAACGGGATGCCGCCATCCTGACTGACCATCATCTCCAACATGACTTGTTTCAAATCAGGGCGATGATCCTTGGAGTACCCTAATTTAATCGCAACGGTTTCATCATCCGTTTTTTCCAAATAATCACCAGACAGCGTAAAACTGGTGCTATCAAGGCTATTAAAACGCGTATCAACCTTCTCCTGACGGCAAACATTCAAAGAAATTTCACTAAACAACAGTTCAGTCCCATAACCATGACAGCGATCCAGTACGCGCCCTAATTTAAAACGATTAAAATCCTCCGCTTTTACGCCCTCACGAAAAAGCAATGATAACGGTACTTTCTTGAAAAATAATGGCGTTAAACTCAATGGTTTATTACCTAAATCCTGCAAGTGGCACTTTCAGTGCTAATCCCCAAGAATAACCCTGTTCAATGAAAGTGTACTATTGGTAGAATCGGCTCATATTTCTCGATTTTTTTCAATGTGATACGTTCTTATGTTAGAATAGATGCACAATCAGGGCTGCTTCTTGAATTTAGCGCGTGCAAAACCATAACTGTCTATCATCAGCCGCTTCCATCTTCATCATGATAAGACGTATCTGAGTTTAAATTAGGTCATGCCAACCCTTAGCCAGCTTTGCCAAGGTTTGGGGTGCAGCAACGTTGTGGGTATTTTCAAAGTCATCTGCCTGCCTCCGCAAACAAGCTTTCCAGCCATACGCACCATAAAAGTACGAATACTAGCCATCTCCCATCGCATCAATTGTTTGTCGCCACTCACCAGTGCCATCCAGCGCACGGTGTTGTAAGCAAGCACCGCGCATTGGAATAATGCGGAGCTGGCTAGGAAATTTTTCGTTTTGATGTGTGCCATGCCCATCTGATTCTTGGCTTCATCAATCCACGTCTCACAGGTTGCACGTTCACCATACTTCTTGTGGGTTTGCCATGGTGTAAGGTTTTCCGTGGTGACATAGCAGAAATAATCATACGACCGCATATCCAGCAGCTTGCCTTGATTGCAGTCTTCATCCTTAAGCCTGCGTACAGCAACAAAGGTTCGTGTGTGCGCCCATGTGCCACAACGATGGGTAAAGCTAGCTTGTTCCCAGCCGTCATGACCAGCCACAGCTTGCCATTGCTGTACTTCAAGCAAATCAACCAGTCCTTTCAGTTTTACTTTGATCAGGTAGCCATCACCGCGTGCATCCAACCAGTCCAGCAGCGCGCCAACAAAATAACCCGAATCACCACGAAAGACCAAACGCATACGATTGGGTAGATGCGCCGCCAACTGCTTCATGAACGCAACGATACCGTTGGAAGTATAAGCGTTACCACAACGCAGCCATGCCTGAAGAATCTCCTTGGTCTCCGCGCAAAAAGCCAACTGTGGATGGTAAGAAGGTGCGCCACGTTTGTGCGGGTTGTAACCAACTGCCGCGCCTTCCTGGTGTTTGCCATAAGTCGTTTTGACCGTGGAATCGACATCAATCCACATCGAACCCCGCATCAAGCTAGATGTCAATGCTCTAGCGCGTTTCCAGACGCGACCTCGCATGATGTGGTTAAAGGTTTCCATCTGGTAGATATGTTGTTCTGTGACCGTTTTAAGAATACGCCCCATGGTGGTCGCATTCATGATATTATCCCAGCCGCCAAGCTTTCGCAGCACATTATCTGCCCACACTCGAATACTTTCATCCACACTGCGAGCACCTGCAATCAGACTGAGAACATTTAATTCAACGGCATCAGATAGCTGATAACGGGCATTATGGGCGCGCCGATGCTCAACCGTACGATGGAAAGCCTTGCTAAACCCCAACTTACCAAGAAACCGCATAACTGGAACCAGACCCGCATGGATCGTCAGGTTTTTACCTGTGCTTTCAATAGTTACTTTTCGGGTAGACTTGCGGGTATGTTTTGCTTTAGAGTTTCTCACTGAAAAGGTGACTCCTTTTGTTTTTGATTGAGCTGCTAACTTATGAAGGAGTCTACCTTTTTTGGATTAAGCTGTCAGGGGATTGCAGGATTTAGGTATTAGAAAAACCCAACCCATTCATAATCATGCCGGCCACAGTTTCCCCTGCTGATAAGGTCTCACCTTGAAAAGAACCAAGTCGCTTATCAATAAGCTCAACAATATTCAAATCTTTGATGACACCAGCAATGATACCTAAGTGATCTAAACGTTCTATTGAGTAGCTGTTTGTATTAATAGCTCTATACCTACCTTGTGAAATTAGAGGCGAAGCATAAATGATTTTTTGAATAAAGTTACCCACTCAATGTAAGGAATTAAGATAGGTATGAACATAAGCAGCGAAAATGTATGATTGCAAGACTTGACCCTGTTGCCCTCCAATCACCTCTTGGTAAAGCTCTGACCAAGCCATGGATACGCACCTGTCTTCCGAATACTCAATACTAGACTTTCTGCACCGTAGCCTTGCCATACAACTGATGACTCCCCTAAACGCACCTGATTTTGGTGGTTTTGCGATTTGGAATGGTAACTTTCTTCATACAGATTGTTCAGGGGTTTCCTTGTTGTTTTAGCATACGCAAAGGGCTAATTTTATGACCGTTAAACTGCACACCCCAGTGCAAGTGAGGCCCTGTAGATCGACCAGTGGTTCCAACTTCGGCAAACACGTCGCCTTGCTTGAGTATATCCCCTTGTTTAACCAATGCTTTGTTGAGATGGGCATAAATGGTGTTGATGCCATTGCCATGCCCAATGACCACCAAAATACCATTGAGAAACATATCAGCAACCAACACAACTTCGCCAGCCAAGGGTGCTTTGACGGGTGTGCCTGTGGGTGCTGCAATATCTAACCCAGAATGCGGGGAGCGAGCATTGCCATTGACATACCTTTGTGCCGCAAAAGGTGTAGAAACGATGCCTTCTGTGGGAATTATCATTTCTGGCCATGTGTTTTGAATGGATACAGTTGTTTTGTATGCTTTTTTGATGGCAGCACTATCAGCGCGAATGCGTTTGAGCGCAGCCTCATCAAAGGAAGACATCTTTTTTTCAACCGTGATACGAGAAATGCGGAAATTACCTTGAGTAATTTGAACTGTATCAGTGCTTTGGCTCACGAATGCCGCACCACCTGAAGACCATTGAATGTCGTATGCGCTAGGCTTGGTTTTAAGGTGAACTGCAATCCAAGCCACTTTTTGGCCATTTTTTTCAAATATTGGCCATGCTTTGTCAAAAGCACGAACCGTTAAATGATTTCCTTGGATGGGTGAGAGGATGCGCAAAACATCGCCTTGTGCCGCTTCATAGTTTGCAGCGTAAGCTTGCGGCATGATGAGTAGTAGAACCAATAACAATCGAATCATGGTGTTTTCCTTTTAACGTGTGTCACCTGAGTAGCCGCCGTGCCATCATGCAAGTGTAAGTGAACGGTATCACCTTTAGCCAGCTTTCGAATAGATGAAATCACTTCACCTTTAGCGTTGGTGGTGATGGCATAACCGCGCTTCAGTACATGGGTTGGGTTCATGGCAAGCAGTTGTTCATGCCTTTTTTGCCATTGATGATAGTTATGTTGGAGCTGGTGCTCGTAACTTAGACGCAGTTGATATGCTGCTTGTTCCAGCGCATGTCGTTTTTTTGGCACAGTGTTTTGCGTGACTGCAAACAAGCGTTGTTTTAAGCTGTAAAACTGGTGCATATCTTGGCGCAAGCGATGATTAGGCTCAAATTGTTGCAGCCTGTTTTTTAACTCGCGGACTTGAAAATGCTTCTTCTTCATGCTTTGGCGAATATGCTGTTGAAATTGATGGTTCACGCGCTCCAATGCCCAATACTTGGCATCTTTGAGGCTATTCAGTGCTTGGGTTAGGTGTTGATATAAGCGAGAAACTTGGGGTTTAAGCGTGTCTTTGGCAGGGCAGACAATCTCTGCGGCATTGGAAGGTGTTGCGGCGCGAATATCAGCAGCCAAGTCGGCGAGTGTGGTATCAATTTCATGCCCAACACCTGAAATAATGGGAATGTTTGATGCAAATATGGCTTGAACCACTTTTTCATCATTAAAACACCATAAATCTTCAATACTTCCACCGCCGCGCACCAATAATATCACGTCAGGTTTGTCTTCCAATTGATGTAAGCGGCGGATGGCTTGAAATATACTTTTGGGTGCAGATTCACCTTGCACAACGGCAGGGGATAAGGTGATATTTAACCAAGCAGGTCTGGTGTGCAGCACTTTTTTGACATCTTCAAAAGCAGCCGCGGTTTGTGAGGTGACAATGCCGATATGTTTGGGGTATTGTGGAATAGTTTGTTTGCTGGCGTTATCAAACCAGCCTTTGTTAGCAAATAAAGCTTTGCGTCGCTCAAACTCGGCAGCCAATTGACCTTCGCCAGCAGCTAAAATGCTGGTAACAACCAATTGATAACTTCCTCTAGGTTCATACAAGCTTAAATGTCCTTTAAATATATAAGCCTGTCCATCTTTGGGGCGGATGTTTAAGCGTGCTGCGGCACTGCGCCAAACCACGGCTGAAATGGCGGCATGATTATCTTTGATGGTGAAATACATATGCCCTGATGATGGGGTGGTTAAGCGGGAAATTTCACCTGTGATTTCAAGGCGGGTAAAACCTTGCTCCAAGACTTGCTTGATGCGAGCCGTTAGCTCGCTGACTGTTAATGGTGTGTTTGCCATTAGGGTTGCATAGACCTGCGTTGCAAAGCTTTGGGGACAAACCATTTTTCACTGTTGTAACCAATGCCAGCAGGAGCAACTTCAATGCCTTGAATACGCTTGTGAATAGCAGGTAGTGCATAGCCTGCGTAAAGAAAGAGCAGTGGCACATCATTGTAAATCTCTTGTTGCATGATGTCATACCATTGCTTTTGTTTGTCTAAATCAAAGGTGAGTCTTGCTTGCTCTAAAGCTTGATCCACTTTGGCATTGGCATAACTTAAAAAGTTAAACTGACGTTCCCCCATTTGTGATGAATGCCAAATATTAAACTGATCAGGGTCTGGCGATAATGACCAGCCCAGAATAACAGCATCAAAATCACGTTTATTGATGAAATTTTCGATAAAAGCCGACCATTCCACAAGGCGAATATTCACCTGAATACCAATGCTTTTAAGGCGTTGCTGAATAATAGCGGCAGTATCGGCACGTTTTTTGTTGCCATTGTTGGTTAAAATCGTAAACGATAAAGGTTTACCATCTTTGCTAACAACACTTTGCCCTGCTTTTTTTGTCCACCCAGCTTGTGCTAAAAGTTGGGTGGCTTTTTCGATGTTAAACGGACGAGGTTGAAGCTTTTCATTGACCCAACGCGTACCTGGCTTATAGGGGCTGGCAATCACTTTACCCAAACCAAGCAGAACACCATCTACCAACTCTTGGCGGTCGATAGCATAGGCCAAAGCTTGGCGTACACGAGCATCGTCAAAAGGTTTGCGCTTTAAGTTAAAACCAAGATAAGTATAACCTGAGCCTAAATATTTGTAGCGATTGTATTCATGTTTAAGGCGGTCATTGTTATCAAACAAGCGGGTGTATTGGGTGGGGGTAAGGTTTGCCATATCAATTTTACCTGCACTCAACTCTAAAAATTGGGTGGCAGGGTCGGGAATGATGCGGGTGATACGTTTATCTATCCACACATCGCCATCAAAGTAATTGGGGTTGGCAGTCATGGTGATGTTTTGTTGCCCCTGCCAGTTTTCAAGGAAATAAGGGCCAATACTGGCTTTGGGTTGGCGTGACAAATCAGTATCCATAATATTCACACCTTTGAACACATGTTTGGGTAAAATAGCAAGGGAAGCCCAAGTGGCAAGTGCGGGTGAAAAGATTTCATTGTAATGCACTTCAAAAGTTTGCGCATCCAAAGCTTTGGCATCTTTGACCTTCATGTAGTCAGATTTGTAGGGGCTTTGGGTGTTGTCATTTTGAATCAGCTTGAGGGTGAATACGCAGTCTTCACTGGTTAAAGGTCTGCCATCACTCCACATAAGGTTGGGTTTAAGCTTGAATATCATGCTGAGTTTATCATCTGAAATTGTCCAAGACTCGGCCAATTGCCCCACCAAGTTTAAGTTTTTATCATATTTGAGCAAAGATAAATAAAGCTGACCTGCAACTTCATGGCTGGATGCGTCCGAGGCGATCATAGGTATCAAGTTGGATGCATCACCAATGCTTGCATCAATCAAGCGGTCACCATGGGCTGGGGTATAAGTGGTTTGTATATTGGGTATAATACTAGCTTGTGAAGTGGTTGTTTGCTCACTGCTACAGGCCGTGAGCACAAACAATGAATATATTATAATTAACTGGGTCGAAAGCGAGCGACAATCCATAGTCTATCTCCAGGGCGAAGTAATTTATTGATTGAAATTTGGTTGATTCTGGCAATGTTTCGGGTGGAAGTGCCAAACCTTTTGGCAATGGTCCAAAGTGAGTCACCGCTGCGAACCTTGTATCGAATGCGCCGCCCATTGGCGAGTAAAGGGTTGGCTTTGGCTGATGCAGCAGTGGCAAGGGTTTGCGATGCAGGCACAGTGATACGTTTCCCAATGGATAGCGTGTTTTTTAATTGTGGATTTAACTTGCGTAAATAAGCGATACTGGTGTGGTATTGACGAGCAATTTTCCATAAAGAATCGCCTTGACTGATTTTAACTGAAATAAACTTGGGTTTGAAAATATCAGGGTCTTTGTTTAATGCTGTTGCAATATTATCAATGGCTTGTTGAGGCAGATGTAGGGTAACAGGGCGTTTAAGATAGTGTTGGTAGTCCAATTCAGGATTAAGTCGAAAAAGTTGGTTTTTATCTAAGCCAGCAATGGACTCAAGTTGTGTCAAGTCTATGGGAGGATCAACTTGGAAATCCATGGTCTGGATAGGTTTTGAAAAGGTAATTTCACCTTGTTGATGCAAAAGAATCATACCAAGGATTTGTTTTACATAATGCCTGGTTTCAGCAGGGAAAGGCATGGCATTAAGCCCCATGCTTGGTTGCCATGGCGATTTATTTAACCGTCGTTGCACACCCCAAGGACCCAAGTTGTATGCAGCCAGCGCAAGCGGCCAACTGTTGAAGCGTTGGTGTAGCTTGATGAAGTATTTTGCAGCAGCCAAAGTACTTTGTTCCACATGTCGTCTTCCATCCAAGCCGTGTCGATGTAATGCGCCAAGTTCAATGGCTGTAAGTGGCATCAATTGCCATAACCCTAATGCACCAACGGGAGATAAAGCATAAGGATTGTAGCCTGATTCGGCCACAGGGACAAAGGCAAGTTCTTCTGGAACGCCAGCGTCATGTAGTGTTTGAACCACACGGTGGCGTGTTGCTTGCGCGCGCTTATCGATGCTGCTCCAATGGTTTAAAGATAAACGTCTAGCTTCAACTTGAATGATTTCCAAGTCGCTTGTTATTAGATCGGATAAAAATGCTGATGTCGGCAGCTTTTCGCTGATGTTTAGGGCATGGTTTGTTGGGGGGGGTAATTCATACGGCGTTTGTTTTACTAAGGTTATTGGCTGGCTGGTTTGTGTAGGCTGTTTTGTTGAGGCGCAGCCAAACAGGGTGAGGGATACAGCTAATAATATATAGGGTGTTTTTTTTAAGGATGGTACACTTTCGACAATCATGCGCCCAAGACTATCGTGTTAATTTATAAGTGAAAGCTGCTTAGAAATGACTTGATATTGCTGGTTTGCCAATTATGGTTTACCCATATTAACGATTAAATTTAACTTGGGGGAGGCATGCTTCTAAAGCAGCAACGTCAGCTCATTGACACAGGTCTTGTGACACAAGATCAAATATCAGAAGCCATGCAAAGTAACGAAGCCAAGCAAGGTGGGCTTCTTTTTGGTTTAATTTCTCTCGATAGTGTTGATAGCTCTGCAGTCTTGCAGGCGCTGGCTAAAATTTATAAAGTCCCATATCTTGATTTAAACCATGTCGAAATGGATGAGCACTTGATTGATAAATGCTCGGAAGACCTTTGTAAGGACTTTCATTTTGTGCCGGTGGCGATGAGTGGTGGTGAAATGGTTGTTGCCACCGCTGATCCTATGGATTACGCCGCGATGGATAGCCTTCAATTCAAGCTGGGGCAGCGTGTCCGCCCCGTTTTTTCAAGCCCTGAACTCATTCAATCAAAAATAAAAGAAGTATTCGCTGCTGGTGATGAAGTTTTAGATGATGTGATGTCTGAGATGGGGGATACTGGTGACTTCGAGGTTTCCAGCGAAGAAGAGGATGCTGAATCTGCAGATATTGATTCATTAAAAAAAGGGGCTGAAGGTTCGCCTATTATCAAGCTTGTTAATGGCATTATTATTAAAGCTATGAAACTAGGAAGCTCAGATATTCATATTGAAGCTGGTGATAGGTCTAGTGTGGTGCGTTTGCGTATTGATGGTCGACTGCGTGCTGTGATGAAGTTTCCATCCAAAGCTCACCCTATGCTTGTATCACGCATTAAAATCATGTCCAAGTTGGATATATCCAATACGAGAACACCTCAAGATGGACGAACAAAAGTAAAGTTTTCTGGTAAAGGCTTCGATATGCGTGTGTCCACTTTACCTGCGATGTATGGCGAAAAAATCGTCATGCGTATTCTTGATAAATCAGGATTATCACTTTCTTTGGATATTTTAGCTTTTGAAAAGCTTGCGGATGAGCGAATACGTGAATGTATTGAACGTCCAACAGGGGCAGTCTTGGTGACTGGGCCGACAGGGTCTGGTAAAACGACAACATTGTATTCTTTTTTACATCATATCAATAGCGAAGAGACTAATATTGTCACGGTTGAAGACCCTGTTGAGTTTCAAATTAAAGGTTTGAACCAGGTTCAGGTCAATGCTAGAGCAGGTATGACATTTGCGGCGGCATTGCGCTCGATTCTTCGCCAAGATCCTGATGTGGTGATGGTCGGTGAAATTCGTGATGAAGAAACTGCGCATATTGCACTTCATGCCGCGCAAACAGGGCACTTGGTGATGTCTACGCTGCATACCAATGATGCACCATCTACAGTGAGCCGTTTGGTGGAAATGGGCACAGATGCCATTGCTTTATCATCCTGTTTGAATATGATTGTAGCACAGCGATTAGCACGTCGTCTTTGTTCACAATGCAAAAAGAAGGTGAAACCCAATGCTGCGATGGTGAAGCATTTGGAAATACCAGATGATATGATGTTTTATGAGCCTGTAGGTTGTGACAAATGCATGAATATTGGCTATAAAGGGCGTTGTGGTGTGCATGAAGTCCTGTATGTGAACGATAGAGTTCGTGAAACCATTGCCAACGAGGCTTCAGACCAGGAACTGATGCAAGTTTGCCGAGAAGAAGGTATGTATGCCTTGTTTGAAGATGGTATGAACAAGGTGCTTGCTGGTGTGACCAGTGTAAAAGAGGTCTTGCGCTTAGCAACACCACCCGAAGATTTTTCATTTCGGGATAGACTTGATGAAAATGGATTGTTAATGTCCATTGGTCAGGCTGCTTCAGCGCGCGATAGTTTGCAGGTCAAGTCAACAGAGGCGAATAGTAAAAACACCATACTTATCATTGATGACTCCAAAAGTATCCGTAGTTTGGTTCGCTTTATCTTGCAAGCTGAGGGACATGATGTGGTTGAAGCAGATGACGGGCGTAAGGGAATAGGTCTTCTGCAGCAAGCTAAGGATAGCTTGAGTTTAATTATTGTAGATTATGATATGCCTCACATGGATGGCCCCACTTTTATTAAAGAGGTTCGACGACAAAGTAAGTATGATGCTATACCTGTGATTATGCTAACATCGCGTAAAGATGAGGAAGATGAAGTTTTGGGGCTAGACGCGGGCGCAGATGACTATATCGTTAAGCCCGTTGAACCCATGAAGTTACAGGCTCGTGTGCGAAGGGTTCTTAGTATGTATGGTCGCATTCGTACGGCAACGAAGAATTAAGGGGTACATGTGGCAGGCTTAAATATTCAAGCAATTCAAGATGCAAAAGATGCGATTAATGTGGATAAAGTTCCCCATGCTGAATACATGCGGGTAGTTATGAATGGTGCGGTTTTCTTGGTGGCTGTTGATGCTGTATCCAGTGTTGCCCGCCCGTCAGTTGTTACGCCTGTACCGATGGCACCTGACCACTTGATAGGTGTTGCCAATGTTAAAGGGCAGATATTTTGTATTATTGATGCAGGAAAGGTATTGAATCTCGCAGCGCCGCTTCAAGAAAAAACATCACAGACACGTTTTTTATTGTTACGGCACGATAGCGTACATTTAGGATTATGGGTGGAGTCAATAGCGGAACTGTACAGTGTTCCCTTATCAGATATACCCGTAGATTCAGGCGGTAAGTTTATGATGGGATACATTAAGATTAAGCAAGAAGAGCTTTCGATTTTGCGTGTGAACGCATTGTTTGATTGAGTGAATAAAGATTTTTTCAAAAATGGGGAAATAAAGCATGGCTAATGAAATTGTAGAAAAAGAAACCAAAGAGGAGGATAACTCTCCTCAAGAACAAGCAGTATTTAGCATGCAAGACTTTGCAAATAAAAAAAAGAATATGATGCTTATCTTGTTCTTCACCCTTCTGATACTTGTGAGTTACACATCTTACCAAGCTATTAAAAATATTAACGATTTATCGTCACTTTATGGTCAACAAACAAAACTAGAGCGATTTAGGGCTACTTTAACGGATGTTATCTTACCTTTAAATGACTATGTTATGGCAAAAAATGAACATGCTGTTGAGAAAATTCAACAGGCAGAAACAGATTTTAATGCATTGTATCGCGAAGTTGAGACTTTTTCAATTTTGACTAAAGAGGATGCTCAAGAATTAAAAAGTGTGTCAAAATTAATGTTTGAGGTTGGTGTGCTCGCGAAGGATATTACGGGTGGTCAGCTACCATTCGAACAGTTAGGAAGTTTGGCTGTTGTTGCGCAGAGCTTGGTTCTTGTTGCTCAAAGCAAAGTGAATGGTGTGACATCTGCGCTGAAAGATGTCATTTCTCAGGAGTTACAGGCTAAAATTAATCAAGCAATTTGGGTCACAGTGATCAGTGCTTTGCTGACCTTGGCTATTCTTTTCCTTGTTTATTTGTTTGATAAACGATTTATGTTTAACGTCACTACAAGTGTGAAGTCGGCATCAAAAAACGTGGCCGAATCTTCAGGAAATATTTTATCTTTTGTGGATAGGCATACGGCGGCCTCTGCCGTTCAGGCAAGCACCGTGGTAGGTGTTACTGAGGAGCTGGAAGAGATGTCGTTGTCAACGAAGAAGATTGCAGCCACAGCCAACAGCGTTGAAAGAGTTGCTTCGGCGACTTCAGCGGCGGCGGTAGCAGGTGGTAAAGCCGTGGGGGAAGCTATTGGGCACATGGGCATTATTCGTGAAGAAGTGATGATGATTGCAGAAAAAGTGTCGGATGCAGGGCGTAAAGCAGAGCAAATTTTGGAATCGGTGGATTCGATTCAAGAAATTGCTGAAGAGACACATTTATTAGCACTGAATGCATCCATTGAATCCGCAGCAGCGGGTGAGTTTGGTAAACGTTTTGCGGTTGTTGCAAGTGAAGTTCGTCGTTTGTCAGAGCGTGCGAAAGAGTTTACTGAAGAAATTCAAGTGGTGGTGAATGAGGTACATGAATCGACAAAAGAATCCATTGAAGTAACGCAAAAAGGTTTGGAAAGTGTGGCGAAAGGTGTTCAAATCGCACAGCGAGCTGGCGAGGCGTTGACGAAAATGGAAAGTATGTCAGATAGAACCAGTAAGGCGGTGCGTACCATTGCATTAGCAACACAACGGCAAAGTGATAGTTCGGAAGAATTTGTACAAACCATGCGAGATATTGCAGATTTGATTCAAGATTCAGCGTCACAAATGAAAGATTCTCAGGCTGCGGCGGAACAACTAAATGTTGTTGCAGCGCAACTTAGAAACTTTGTATAAGTAAGCCATTAATTTATGTCAGGCTTCGATTTATCCAATTTTATTGCTTCGTTTTTTGATGAGGCACGTGAACGATTAAGTTCAATCAATCAGGCATTGGTTGCATTTGAAGCAGGAACACTTGATGAAGAAGGTTTGATTTCTTTGCGTAGGGATGCGCATACGATCAAAGGTTCTGCATTGATGCTTGGTGTGAATGATGTTGGTGGTGTTGCACATGTTTTTGAGGACTTGGTAGAGCTTCTTATTGCATCACCTGAAATGCGAACGGAACAAGCAACGCAATTCATGTATGATTTACACGATGTCTTGGACAGGCGACTAGAAGACCCAGAGAGTAAAGATCTGCTTGATGAAAAAGATTTTAAAGCCAAGTATGATACACTTCTCATTTCCTTAAAGAAGGCTGCCGGTGAAGTTGATGTGAACGTCAGCGATACAGTCCAAACTTCAACCGCTCCGAATAAGCACATCATGATTGGGGCAGAGGAAGTTCAAGAGCGAAAAGAGAAGCAGGAAGCAGAAGCAGAAGCAGAAGCAGAAGCCGAAGCCGAAGCAGAAGCCGAAGCCGAAGCAGAAGCCGAAGCCGAAGCCGAAGCCAGAAGCAGACAGCCAAGCTAAGCTAGAAGCAGAAGCAGAAGCAGAAGCAGAAGCAGAAGCAGAAGCAGAAGCAGAAGCAGAAGCAGAAGCAGAAGCAGAAGCAGAAGCAGAAGCAGAAGCAGAAGCAGAAGCAGAAGAAGTATTAAAGAATGATCTTCCAATAGAGAAGCATGTGGCTCAAGGTGAGTTCAATAAACCTCTTTTACAGCATGCTGTTAAGCACAATGAAACCGTAAAAGTCCAGCTTAATAAAGCTACGTCATTTAGACCTTTGATTGAACAATCAGTCAGCAAAGCAACCGGGCAAAGAAAAAGTTCGGGGCGTTTTTTACGTGTTGATGCAGCACGTATGGAAATGTTATCGAATCAGGTCATTGAAGTTAGTACAGAACAAAGCCGAAGCAAAAAAAATGAACGTGACTTACAAGAAGCGCGCGTCAACTTGAGAACCTTGCGTAGGGAATGGCGGAAAATTCGTTATTTGTTAGATGAGCAAGGCAACGAGAAAGAAGCATCTACGATTGATGATATGATTGATGTTCAAATACGCCACTTCCGTCGAATGACGGATGAAGCACGTTATCAAGATGAAAGAAATAGTTTTGTGTTAAGAGAGCTGCGCGATCATGTTTTGGGGTTAATGGTTCGCCCTTTGGATAGTGTGTTTTCAACGCTTCCTCGGGCTGTGCGAGATGTAGCATCCAAAGTGGGGAAAAGCGTACGCTTGGTTGTGGATGGAAGTAGTGTGGAGATGGACCAAAATGTAACAGAAGCATTGGTCGAGCCCTTGGTTCACTTATTAAATAATGCAGTAGCACATGGGATTGAAGATCCAGAAAAAAGACAAGATGTGGGAAAAGACGCACAAGGACAAGTATCTATTATTGCCAAACAAAGCGGCAGTGAAATTATTATTGAAGTGATTGATGATGGGCAAGGTATTGACACAGAAATTATTAAAAGGGTTGCTGTGGAACGTGGTGTAACAACTCAAGATGAAATCAACCTGATGGATTCAGGTGAGATCATGGAGTTGATTTTCAGACCTGGTTTTTCAACACTTTCTGAAGTGGGAACCTTGGCAGGACGCGGTATTGGCATGAATGTCGTGCAAGATACGATTCGACGGTTGACGGGTACCATTCGTGTGTACACTGAAATAGGTAAAGGAACACGGTTTGTTATTTCTGTCCCCATTAGTATTGCGGTGCAGGATGCTTTGATGTTTAAAATTGGTGGTCAAAAATATGGTATGTTGACGCATATTATTGATCAAGCATTACCTCTTAGTGCGAATGAAGTACAGCTTTCTCAAGGTGGAAAGAGATTTATTTCATATGGTTCAGAGCAGGTGCCACTGGTGGACTTGCGGCGTATGATGGTACTTAAAAATGAATCTTTATCGGACAACCCTTTTGTCATTATTGCCGAACATATTGAAGGATTTGTAGGAATTGTTGTTGATGAAGTGCTTGGTGAAGGCGAAATCATGGTTCGTGATTTAGATCCTTATATCAAACGCTACTTGCCGCAAGGCTTGATGGGCAACACCATCACTGAAGATGGTAGCGTGGTGATGCTTTTAGAGCCTTATGGTATTAAAGAGATGGGTAGAACCGCCCCTGATCAAGACCTTGATGTTAGCCTTGAGGAAGATGAAAAATTACGCTTCAATATCTTACTGGTGGATGATTCGCTGATTGCACGCGAAGTTGAAAAGAATATCTTTGAAAACCTTGGTTTTGTTGTGGATACAGCTATTGATGGTATGGATGGTTTGGAGAAGTTGCAGTCGGGTCATTATGACATGCTGATCACTGATCTTGAAATGCCGCGATTGGATGGCTTTGGTTTGGTTCGTCAAATTCGCAACCAAACCAAGTATGAAGACTTACCTATTATAGTGATATCAACACGTGAAAGTGCTGGAGATAGGCTGCGGGCTTTAGAGGTTGGTGCGGACTCCTATATGGTTAAGCAACATTTGGAAGCGAGCAATATTATCTCCACCGTCAAAGCATTGGTTGGTCCTGATATGGTTAAAGAGCGTGGAGTCAAAAAAAACCTAGATACTTCAGAGTGATGCAAATGTTTAGAAAAGTTCCTGATTATCATATGCACACGCCACGTTGTAATCATGCTAAAGGTACGATTATAGAATACGCACAAGCTGCGGTGGATGTAGGTTTAATTGAAATCGGCATGTCTGACCATTCGCCCATGTCCAGTGGTTTTGATAAAGCATGGCGCATGGATGAATCTGAGCTTGATTCTTTTCTCGAAGAATTAGAAGCGGCGCAGCGTCAGTTTAAAGGGCAGCTTACCATTAAATCTGCTTTGGAAGTCGATTACTATGTGGGTGCAGAAGAATATATTCAATTCTTAGCCGATTATTACGATTGGGACTATTTGATGGGTTCAGTGCACTTTATTGGCGATTGGGGTTTTGATAATCCTGATGAAGTATCCCGCTTTGAAACATGCGATATTGAGCAAGCCTATTGCGATTACTTTAAGCTTGTTGAACAGTCTGCGACCTGTGGTTTGTTTGATATTATAGGACACCCTGATTTGATTAAAAAGTTTGGTTATCGTGCACCCCAAGGCTCAAGTGCAGTGTTTGAAGCTGAAAACAACATGCTTCAAGCTGTTAAAAAAGCAGACGTGGCACTGGAAATAAGCTCGGCAGGTTTACGCAAGCCCGTCAAAGAAATATATCCTCATTCAAGCATTATTGAGCGAGCGTGTTTGTCGGATATCCCCTTTGCTTATGGCTCGGATGCGCATAGCCCTGCGGAAGTGGGTCATGCGATGGATGTATGTTTGGGTGTACTTCAAGGCTTTGGTATGACACAAGTATCTCAGTTTTCGAAACGGCAGCGTCAAATGTTTGATTTTATGGCTACAACATGAAAAAGGTCTTGATTACGGGTGCATCGGGTGGTTTTGGTCTTGAGTTTGCTGTTCAGCTTGAACAACAAGGTTATGCTTTGCTGTTGCATGGGCGGGATAAAGCGCGACTACAACTTACTTTGGATGCATTGGAACACCCAGAACGGCACAGTTTCCTGTTTGCGGACTTATCCTCACGTAAAGAAACAGAAATGTTGATTGATAGCCTTGTTGGCAGCGATTTGTATGGCTTGGTCAACAATGCAGGGTTTGGTGTGTGGGGTGGTTTTGCTGCTAAAGAGAGTGTAGCGCAAGCTGATGTGATTCGTGTTGATTTACTCGCACCCGTGATGTTGGCTCATGCCGTGTTACCCTGCTTAATTCGCAACAAAGGGTTTATGATTAATGTATCTTCTTTGGCTGGCGAAACACCGCTACCTTATTTGGCAACGTATGCCGCAGTGAAGGCGGGCATGACATTTTGGAGTGAAGCGATTCGCGCCGAACATCAAGGTGAAGTTAGGGTGGTCACACTTGCCCCAGGCCCATCACCCACAGGTTTTAGGGATGTATCGGGTGCGCCCAAAGGTAAAGGTGATGTGTTTAGCACAACGGCAAAAAAAGTTGTCTCATCAAGCTTGCAAACATTAGATGCAGGTGGTGGTTATTGCGTACCTGGTTGGCGGCATCAATTGCTTTGGTGCATTCAAAAGATAACACCACGCTTTATTTCTCTCGCATTGATGGTGAATTACCTCAAGAAATAGTATTTTGAATACCGAATTTCCATTTGACTGGCAGCTTAGATTATCCAAGCGTGCCAAACATCCGCGCATTACCATCAGCTCGCAAGGCTTGGTAGAGCTTGTTTGGCCGCATCGCATGTCGAAGCGACATATCAATGTGATGTTAAATGAACACAAGCTTTGGGTGGTTAAACAGTTGGGCAGTATTGATGTGCAGCCAAGTATTATCTGCCCTCCTAAAGCACTTCACCTCATGGCCATTCATCAAACTTATGATGTGATATATCAGCAGAATGAAAAAGATCGGTTACACCTACAAGAGAAAGAACAAACCCTTGTCTTGTCAGGTGATACACAAAATATGCAAGCTTTGCGACATGTTTTGAATACTTGGGTGAAAAAGAAGGGTAAACTTCACTTGTTGCCTTGGTTGCTGGACGTGGCACAAGATATGGGGGTGTCGTTTGCTCAAGCTAATATTCGATTGCAAAAGACACGTTGGGGAAGTTGTTCAAACCAAGGGCATATTAGTTTGAATGCGGCACTATTGTTTATGCCTGATGATTTGGTGCGCCATGTATTGATTCATGAGCTGACGCATTTGAAACATCATAATCATTCCGCTGCATTTTGGTCGGCAGTGGAAAAGTTTGAACCTGATTATAAAAAAAATCGGATATTGTTAAAAGAGTATGGGAAAAAAGTGCCTGCTTGGTTAACCTCAGCATTGACACATGATTTGCATAAATCGCCAAAAGGATAGTGATATGACCATGAAAAAAGATGACTTTCGCCATTACAATCTAGCCGATGAAGTGATTGGGCATATTGATAAGGCACTCAACAATATTTTTTGTCCACAAACTGCTTTTCGAGAGTATCCCGCTGCAGATGTTGTCGGTGATGAATTAAGCCCAGAACAAAAGAAAAAATCGGCAAGTTTGATGCGGGTTAATCATGCAGGCGAGATGGCGGCGCAAGCCTTGTATCATGGGCAGGCATTGGTTGCGCGTGATAAAACACTCAAAGATAAACTTCAACATGCCTCTGATGAAGAAGTGGATCACTTAAACTGGTGCAGAACTCGATTAGAAGAATTGGGTGAGCAACCATCCAAGCTCGACCCATTGTGGTATGCAGGTTCATTCGCCATTGGTATGGCTGCGGGTGCAGTGGGTGATAGATGGAACTTAGGCTTTTTGGCCGAGACGGAATATCAGGTGGTGTCTCATTTGGAAGGGCATTTGCAAAACTTACCTGAAGAAGATAAGCGCAGCCGTGCTATTGTGGAACAAATGAAAATTGATGAGTTGGGTCATGCTCATTTGGCTGAAGATTTGGGTGCAGCCAAGCTGCCAGAAGTGGTCAAAAAAGGCATGCAGCTGACATCCAAAGTGATGACGGGTGTATCGGAAAAAATTTAAATGAGCCAAGACACCAATTTTGATGATTTAGCAGCGCACTTCCAATATAAAATTTATGGCAGTCGAAAAGGGAAGATAAGGCTTTCCGTGCTTAATCGTGATTTGCAGCAAGTTGTACCCCGTTGGACAAAAGGTGGGTTATCCGTGCTTGATTTGGGTGCAGGGCTTGGGCAGATGGGCATCAAAGCTGCATCGTTTGGGCATGATGTATGTATCAATGATATATCGGGAAATATGCTGGTAGTGGCAAAGAACAATGCCAAAGAACAAGGCTTGGTTGAACATATCACTTGGTTTCATGGCGCATTTCAAAGCTTGGAAGATAAAGCATATGATATTGTGTTGTGTCATGCGCTATTGGAATGGTTGGCAGATCCAGAAGTTTTATTACAAAAGCTTACCAAACTTACACATCAAGATAGCGTAGTTTCATTGATGTTTTATAATAAAGATGCGCTTGTGTTGCATAACCTGATTCGTGGCAACTTCAAAAAAATAGAGAAGAAAGATTTTTCAGGCATGAAGGGTGGGTTAACGCCGCAAAACCCACTTCAACCTGCGTGGGTTGAGGCCAAACTTCATGATTTGGGCTTTGAAGTGACCTACAAAAGTGGTATTCGTGTGTTTAGTGATTATGTGGGCATCAAGCGTGGTGGTAATGAAAGCGAGGATGATGTTGTGAATATGGAACTTCAATATTCCAATCAGCAACCTTATCAACAGATGGGGCGGTATATTCATTTCATATGTCGCCCACATTGAAGTATTTTTCAATGCAAAAGTCCGCTCAAGTGGAACTTGGCATTGAAACTTATCACCTAGACCCTGCAAGTGTTTACACATACATAGCGTAACCTCTTGATTCACCTAGACTATTTAAAAACCACTCATCACCAATAAGGTGACCACGGTTTTTTTTAAATACACCATATAAACCAATACCTTACACTCTGCACGTACAAACACTTGCAGGGTCTAGGTATCATTGATAAGGGCTGTTGTGTTTAATCAATATGTGTTTTTTCGGCTTGTTCTTGTTCGCTTTTGCAATCAATACAAAGTGTAGTGACAGGGCGAGCTTGTAAGCGTTTGATGCCAATGTCACCGCTGCATCCATCACAAATTCCAAAATCACCTTCTTGTAGACGGTGAAGTGTTTCATTGATTTTGTGAATCAATTTGAGTTCTCGGCTTTTGATACGAATGTCAAAGCTTAAGTCAGTTTCAGCAGCGGCTTGGTCGGCAACATCTGGGAATGCGCTGGTTTCTTGATCATGCATTTGGTGCATACTTTCACTTTGGCTTTCTTCCAGATCCATTTTCCAGTCAGTAAGCTGCTTTTCAAAACCTGCTATTTGTTCTTTGGTTAAGGCCATGCTTTTCCTCTCTACCTTCAAAGCTTATATGCTTAATACTCAAAGCGAGCGCATTATAGCTATATTTATGTTAATTACAATCAGCACTCGCTAGCCCGCATTATTCATAAATCGTCGTGATGATTGCGTAGAACCTTTGTTTGCAACGAATTTTAAAGAAATCGCTCGTAGCCGCGCTTACTAACGATTGATGAGAGATTTGTTGCGAATAAAGGGACAAGCAAGGGCGCGGCTGTATTTGTGAATAATGCGGGCTAGGGAAGTGATTTGAAAATCTGAAGTGATACTGTCTCATCATGTGCCTGTTGTGATGGTAAAAAAGCCGCCAGTCGGATGACTGACGGCTTTTTCGGATGTAAACCTATGAAGAGGTTTAACGCAGTTATAGCTTAAAATTTAACCAAGGAGAACAAACCAACAGTTGTTGTTTTTGTACCATTGTCATCTTTTAAATCATAAGCAGCTGTTAGTGTTACACCTTTTTGTGCGAAATAATCCAAACCAATTACGGTGTGGTCTTTTTTAACACCAGCTTTGTCTTCTGAATCAAGGCGAGCGAATGCACCGAATTCTTTGCTGAATTTAGCTGTTGCCCACAAACCTGTTGCTGTGCGGTCATCACCAGTTGTGGTTTTAAGGTTTTTCACGTCGATAGAGTTTACACCAACACGAAAATCACTTGTACCATAAGAAACCATCACTTGTGTCATAACATGTTTGTCTGCGATATTTGTTTGGCTATTAATTTTCATGCCTTTATAGCCAGAAACATACTGCAATGAAACATCCAAACCATCTACAGGTTTAAAGGTTACACGGGTGTTTAAGTCCACAGCACCTGTTTTATTTGGGTTACCATAACCGCCACCATTGGTTGCTGTTACCCAATAACTTACCAAATCATCAGCAAACTTACCTTTAAGACCAATACCATAATCAGAAGATGTATCGTAACCCATGTAGTCAGAAGTTACTTTAGATACATAGCGATGACCCCAAAGCTTTTGCTCGTAGTCAATCCATGGTGTGTGTGACAAACCAAGGCGCAAGGTTGCTTCTTTTGAGAACTTTCCTTCAAGGTATGCATATTTCAAGAACACGTTCATGTTGCGTTTTAATGTAACATTATCTTGCTCATTGTTGACATCAGTTGTAATACGCGCTGTCCAAATATCTTTGGTGTATTTGGCTTGAAAGTAAAAACGATCAACATTGCCACCGATTGTTTTGGTACCATCATTATCAACTGAGGTGAAGCCTAAGAAAGCTTTACCACTGATTTTTAGTTTCGAATCGCCATCATCAGCAACAGTAACAGCTTGAGCAGCAGTTGCTGTCATAGAAGTCGCTAATGCAAGGGCTGCGAGTGAAAGTTGTTTCTTCATGTTGTTCTCCATTATTTCATTCATATAAATATATTCGATGTATGATCGAAGTTTTTCTTGTGGCGAAGTATAGGGTGATATGTGACAGTTTTATGACAAGCAGGGTGAAGAAAGCATGAAATACGATGTCATCAAGATGTCATTAAACAGTTTAAAGTGCGTTTCATGAATGAGAAATGGAGAATAATATGGGTATGGAGAATATTATGGAATATTCTAAGCAAGAAATGATGGTTGAATCAATGATTGGCAGTAGTTTGGACTTTCAATCTTTTTATGAGCTGCCTTTGGTGGCAGACTTGTCAGAAAAAAATGCGATGGTTTTATTCAGTTGTCTTACCAAGCGTGTTTTTAAAGATGGTAAAGTGATTTACCGTGCTGGGGAAGACTCTGTGGGTAAAATGTATCTCATTCTTAATGGAAAAGTACAAGTGAATAATGAAAGTGGTTATAAGTTTAGTAGCCTTCGCAAAGGTGATGTGTTTGGTTTGTTTTCCTTTCTCGATGAAACACGCAAACATTCCGCGACATTGGTGGTCGATAAAGAGGTTACCGTGCTGACATTAGATAGAGCTTATTTTGATTTGATTGATATGGAAGAACCGAAGTTGGGGCATGAGTTGATGCGTTTTATGTTTCGTTTATTAAGCAAAAAGGCATCGGAATTGGAAGTGGAGTATGCACATATGCATAACTTTGCCTTTGGGGGGAAAGTGTAAATGGTGGTATCAAAAAAACATATTCTTATTGTTGAAGATGATGTTTCAATTGCACGCCTGATGCAAATTCACATGCAAAGCAAAGGGCATGACACCACACTTTGTGATGATGGTTTGGATGCACAAATCTTATTAAAAGAAAAGACTTATGACTTATTAATATTGGATAGAATGATTCCAGGTAAAAGAGGCTTGGATTTATTGCGTTGGCTTCGTGGGGAAAAGAAAACATCAGTTCTTCCTGTCTTGATGGTGACGGCACTTGCCATGACCAATGAGCGGGTGAGGGGGCTTAATGAAGGTGCAGATGATTACTTGGGTAAGCCTTTCGAGCCTGATGAGTTGGTGGCGCGTGTTGAGGCGCTGTTAAGACGTTCTACGAGTTTGGTCACAGAAGTATTTGATAGCCAAGCCTTACAATTGGATGCTGAAACCATGGAAGTTAAAGTTGAAGGAAAATTGTTAAGCTTACGCCCGCTGGAGTTTAAATTGTTGCAAACCATGATGCGAAAACCAGGACGTGTATTTTCGCGAGAACAGTTGTTGGATACAGTGTGGGGTATGGATTCTTTTGTTGAGGAGCGTACGGTGGATGCAACAGTCAAACGCTTAAGAAAGGAATTGGCTGGTGTTGGTCAGGGTGAAAGCGTGCAAACCATTCGAGGTATGGGGTATCGGTTTCAATTGAAATCATGAATATTCCTGTTTTTATAATCATATCTTTTTTTATGATTATGGCTTGGTTATTGTATAGGCTTTCAAGATTGTTGCGTATTGCAGATGAGCAGGTACAAGATTTGGAAAAGTTAGCGTTTAAATATAAATCGCTACAAAAAACGCTTATCAAGCGAAGGGAGCGTTTGAACATGCTTTTATCAAGCATTTCAGAGGTGGTCTTGCATATTGATAAAGAAGGCAGGGTGCTGGGCGGTAATCAGCAAGCTGAAAGGTTGTTTGATTTTTCTAAAGTGCCTGAATTGCCGCAGTCGATGTTACTTTTTTATCGAGACAGTGAATGGATTCGTAGTTATCAAAGAGCTGTTCAGCAATTACCAGCACAAAAAAACCTACCAGAGATGAAAATAAAGGGACGCGTTCTTTTGCCAAGGCTGGTTGCATTATCCAAAAATGATGTGTTACTGTTGTGTATGGATGTGACTGAGCATACGCATTTGCAACAAAAACAAAAGAACCTGCTTGAGAACCTTATGCATGACCTAAAAACACCATTAACATCATTGCTTGGCTATGCCCGAAGCATCGAAACATTTGCTGATGATGTGAGCCTAAGGGCGGAAGCGGTGGGTGTGATTATTCAAGAGTCAAAGCATATCAATGAGCTGATGAATCATATGCTGACCCTGAATCAAATTGAATACAGTTCCGAGAAGGGTATGGGGGAGTGTGACGTTGTTCAAGTCATGCAACGTGTGTGGCATGCGTTGGAATATGATATGCAGCAAAAAGGTGTTTCGTTTATTGTTTTAAGTGATGTGGAGAGATTAAACGTTGAAATGATTGAAGTAGATTGTCATCGTATTTTAATGAATATTATGAGCAACGCCTTACATTTTTCCCCTGTGGGAAAAAAGGTGCAATGTATGATTTATGAAGCTGAAAATTTTGCTCGCATTGAAATTAAAGATTTTGGCCCCGGTATTGCTGACAAACATTTATCACGCGTGACTGAACGATTTTACCGTGTGGATAATGTGCGCGGACGTGAAGAACAAGAAGGTCACGGCCTAGGTCTGGCAATTGTTAAAGAGATATTAGATCGCGACCATGGCGAATTGCATTTAAGTAATCATGATGAAGGTGGCTTGCTGGTCACCATTCAAATACCATTGAGCCACTTGCAAAACTCATGAGCGGCGATTGACTCCATTGAAATTGATTTGGCTGTGTGACCATAAGAATATGGGGTTAAACAGCTATTCAATTTGACCACGATGAATGCGTTGAATGGCAAAATCTTTCTTGCTAACACCATCTTCATCAAAATAATAATGACCACTGATAGCAGGAAATTCAAGGGTCGTTTTTAATGCTGTCATAGCATGTTCGCCCTTTAAGCCCAAGCGAGAGCCCAGCGTGCTGATATTCATGGCTGTGTCATAGGCTAAAGCAAAGAGTGGACTCATATTATCTTTATTCCAAATGATTCTATATTGGCTTTTGAGATCAGAGACTTCTTGATTGGGTCGTTGCGTATTGGTGAAAGGGGTCGCAAACTGCGCACCATCTAAATAACGTCCAGAGTCATCCAAGAGGTGCCCATCATCCCAACGGTGGCTGCCATATAATTGCATAGCACGAATGTTGGAATAGGCTAATTGACCAACAAGTACAGTCACTTTACTTCCTTTTTCAATAATATACAGCGCATCAAAAGCCAGAGGCATTTTGATGTCCATATTTTGCTCGGCACTAAATAAAAATAAATCTTCATCCAACTCCGCTAAAAGTTCTTCATCATCGGTACGAAAACGCATGCCCATCAAGTCAGGTCGGTTATCATGAAAGCTTTTTTTTAACTCAACAATATCGAGAATTTCACCCCCTGCATCTATGAATGTTTGTGCAAATACTGCGGCTTCTTCCAATGCAGAATCAGTATACCCATGAAGGATGACTATGTTTTTGTGACCCTCTTCGAGGGCATGCCGCGCCATGAAGTCAGCTTGCACAACCTTGGCAAGGCTATGGATAAATAAAGCAGGTGACTCTGCTGCCAATTGCGTCTTATTGGATAAGGCAATGAGAGGGGTGGTTTCAATGAGGAAAGGTATTAAAGCTTGCGTATTGCTGCTTAATAAAGGGCCAATGACCCATTCAACACCTTGGTTCAGAAGCGTTTGATAGGCTAAAACACATTGTTCCGCATCAGCAGCGGTATCTTGAATATACAAGGTGACTTTACCCTTAAATTCAGGGCGACTTATGGCTAAGCGAATGCCATTAAGAACCTGTTGACCATAGTTAGCATACTTGCCTGATAAAGGTAGTAAGACACCAATGGTAACGCGGCTTCCTTCACCCTCAGACCATGCTTTGACGATAGGGTAAACGTCACTGTTTGGCATATCATTTTCTAAAATTTTGGCAGTTAAGCGAACCGTTCTGTAATCACCCATCATCAAGTGCTGTTGGGCAAAATAGCGGTAGAAGCTTGCTTGTTCGATGGTTAACGCATACTCAGAATGACGAAGCTGCAATACATACGCGAGTGGGGCAATCATTGCAGATTGTTGAAGCCAATCATCTCGATTTTGAACATCATGCATGGAAACAGCCAGCATCCAATCAAGGCGTGTTTCCAAAGGTATATCAACAAGTAAATCACCCGCCAATTCCATATTGTCACTTAATGTGTAGGGGGCAATGAGCGGTTGATGAAGGGCTAATGTTAATGCTTTCATAGCTGCTTGATAGTTTTCAAGTGCGACCCACTGATAAGCAACTTGGGTATGAAATTGGGGAAGATATGGGTGATTTTTCCATTTTGCTACGGTTTGTTGGGCGATTGTAAAAGCATCAGGTCTGTCAAATTCAAACAGTAACTCTGCATATTTGAAAGCGGCCAAACCTCGATTTTGCGAAGAAAGGGTTGGATCTTGGCTCATGGCAAGCAGTTGCTCAAGCGCAGTAGTTTCAGGGTTATCTAATCGAGCTTGAGACACCAAATCCTCAACAGCTTGAGCATACGCAGCATCCTTTTCTGCCAGTCGATTGGCTTCTTCTTGGGCTTTTAATTTGTCATCTTTTACTGAGCTGATATGAACTGTATCTCTTTTGGTTCCACCACCACAGCTTGTAAGTAGGATGGCACTCAATAAGATTGCAGATATTAAGGTAAACGGATAAGCGGACTTGAACATGGATACGCAAACTAAACATAAACACCAAAGCGGTAAACTCTTCATTGTCGCCACGCCTATTGGCAACTTGCAAGATATGACATTTCGCGCTGTGCAAACGCTAAAAGATGTTGATGTGGTGGCTTGCGAAGACACGCGAACCAGCCGTAAACTTTTGGATTTCTATGGCGTTGAGACAAAACTCATGCCTTGCCATGACCATAATGAACAGTATGCAGCCAAGCAAATTTTGGATTTACTCGAAGCGGGTAAAGATGTCGCGCTTATTTCTGATGCAGGCACACCTTTGATTAACGACCCTGGTTATCATGTTGTTCATTTATTGCGTGCAAAGGGTTTTGATGTCATCACCATTCCTGGCGCATGTAGCCCGATTGCAGCCTTGGCAGCTTCAGGTCTACCCACGGATATATTTACTTATTTGGGTTTTTTGCCGCGTAAAGGAAAAACCCGAAGTGTGTTGTTGAAGCGTATTGCTGATGCTAGAGATACCCAAGTCTTCCTCGAATCACCCAAACGTATTTTAAAAACACTGCAAGCTTTGCAAGCCTTGGAAAATATGGGTAACCGCCCATGCGTGGTGGGGCGCGAACTGACTAAAATCTACGAAGAGTTTATACATGGCACACTGGATGAAGTTGCGGCTCATTTTGAAGCGCAACAAGGGCGCGGTGAAATGGTGGTGATGATTGGTGCGGGTGAAGCCCAAGAAGCCAGTGATACTGCTATTTTAGAAGCATTATCTTCTGCTCAAGAGAAAGGTTTATCAGCATCGGCATCGGCGAAACAAGTGGCAAAAGACTTGGATGTCTCTCGTTCGCGTGTGTATGACTTGATTCATCCCAAAGCTGAAGAACAGTGAGCACAGCCAAAGGTAAAAAGGCTGAAGATACGGCGTGTAAATATTTGGAAAAACAGGGTTATCAGATTGTAGAACGCAATAAAAGGCTTGGGCGTGGCGAGTTGGATATTGTTGTCACGTTAGGGGATATTCTGGCATTCGTTGAAGTCAAAGGGCATCAATATCGAACATCCAGTATTGAAGCCATGCACCAAGATAAACAACAACGCATGGTGTCTGCTGCTCAAACGTGGCTTGGGCAGCACCCAAACTACATGTATCACCAATGTCGCTTTGACTTGGTCATCGTTACACCCTCAAGCATGAAGCTACTCCCACCAAAAATTGAACATATTGAAGATATTATCCGTCTTTAGTAGTTACTGAGTGACGGTACAATATCAAAGACCTGTCATTCCCACGTAGGAGCATGGGAATGAGAAAATACATGGTAGAAAGCCATGGTTTAGGAAGTGCGACTCAAGGTAAAGGTGTAAGCCTGAGAAAGCACACTGGGGTGTTAGTCGCGCGAGAATGACGAATTTTAGCTCGATTGCGTAACATCAGGTAGTAACCTAAATAGTTACATAGATTAAACTCAAAAAGTCATAAGCTATTGATATGTTGAAATAATATCATGTTTTCAGCCGCATAAAGTGCAAAGCTTTGACTAGGCTGAGCACAAAAGCCTTGCACATAACTGGAAACTTATGCGGTTATTTTCATAGGAAGTGAGGCTTTAGCCTCGCCCAAAAAATCCAAGTGTTAGATTTTGTTCTATTTCTGCTAAAGTGATTGAATATCATTCATCAATGCGAGGCTAAAGCCTCACTTCCAACCTATACGCAACGCTTACGCCATACTTTTTGAGTAAGCTCTACGTATTACTGACATTTGCTGCTATACTTCTTCTAGTGTTGCCACTTCTTTAAGTGTTTTACTCAAAGCTTTAATTTTCTCGGATGATAATTGATTTCCATCATCGTGAATGAAAAATACATCCACAATCCGCTCCCCAAAGCTTGAAATTGCCGCACCGTTAATGGAGAATCCAGCATGTGTAATTTCATAGCTCAGTGATGCCAGTAACCCTGTTCTATCTGCGGCGGTGACTTCAATTGCCGTTTGATTAAAAGACGCAAGTGGCAAGGTACGCACACGCACAGGCACACGCTCCATCAATACATTACTGCGAATATGGGGTTGCTTGGGTTCTTCTAAGGGTTTCTCATCTTGTAGCATATTGATGATGCGCGCTTGTAGTCTTTCCAAGTCTTGCGGTTCAACCAAAGGCTGTTTTTCTCTGTTTTGAATATGAAATACATCAAGAATATTGTCATTGCCCAATGAGAATGCATGGGCTGCGACCACATTGATTTGACCTGCGGCAATGACAGATGCCAACTTAACAAACAGCCCAGGGCGTTCTTTGGCGGCAATCATCATCATGGTGTCGCACCGTTCGTGGTCGATGAAATGACCCACAGCAAAATCAGCTTGGTTATTCATGAAACCAGAGTCAGCCAAAAGTTCTGCAATAGGCACAAGTTGGTAGGGCGGGAAATGGGCAATAAAACGGTTGGGCAGCTGTTTTAAGACAGGTTCAATCAAGTCAGCCTTTTCAGACAGTTGAAGGGTGCTTCGGATGCGCGACTGTTGCTGCTTTTCCAAGACTTCAGGGTTAATTTTTTCACCCATCAAAGCATGGCGGGTGGCATGATAAAGTTGGTTTAATAATGAACCTTTCCAATCATTCCACACATTGGGTCCCACGGCTGCAATATCCGCAACGGTTAGGCATAACAGACAGTTTAATCGTTCTAGGCTACCCACTTTGTCAGCAAAGGTTTGAATGACTTCTGGGTCGGATAAATCAAAGCGTTGTGAAGTTACTGCCATGGTCAAATGCATGCGCACCAGCCATGCTACAAGGTTGGAAGCATCTTCAATTAAACCGATAGATGTACAAAACTCTTGTGCTAAGACTTCCCCATTTTCAGAGTGGTCACCTGCCATGCCTTTGGCAATATCGTGAAAAAGTAGAGCTAGATATAAGAGTTCAGGACGTTTGAGGCGATGAAACACCTCTTGTGCCAGTGGTAGCCTAAGCTTACGGTCGCCATGAATCATATTTCGTGCTTCGCCAATGGCATGAAGGGTATGCTCATCCACAGTATAAGCATGATATTGGTTGAACTGCCCCAAACCAACGACTTTATAAAAAGCAGGCACAAAACCACCCAAAACACCCGTATCTTTCATTGCTTTAAGCGCCCAAGATACATTGCGTGGATGCTTTAAGATGCGCATGAATAAACGATGAGCTTCGGGGTTGGCGCGGAATGCATCATTCATTAAGTAGCGTTCATCTTCGCGAATTTGGCGCAACGCGGCATTGCTCAACTGGCGGTGATCTTCTTGCCCAATATTAAAAATACGCAATAAGTTTAGAGGGTTATCTTTAAATACATTCTTATGTCGAATGCCGACTTTGTTGCCAGTGAGTGTGAAATCATTGTCAATGTTTCGCGTGATGATAAAGAAAGATTCATTCATGTGTTCATTAATATCTTGCAAAATGAGGCTGGAAACACGGGCAATACGCCCAGCTTGACCGAAATAATCTTTCATCAAACCATCCACAGCGGGCAAATGTTCAACGGGTTGATAACCCATACTTTCAGCCAGCGCAGCTTGTTGCTCAAAAGATAATCTATCGTTGGGGCGTTTGGTTTGCAGGTGTAGCCCAACACGGCAACGCCATAAAAAGTCTTGTGCCATCAATAAATCATGTATTTCACGTTGTGATATATGTCCCTCTGTCACCAGTGCATCAAGGTTATCCGCTTCAAACCAAGCTTTGGCTATCCAAAATACCGATTGCACATCGCGCAAACCGCCTTTGCACTCTTTGATGTCTGGCTCCATCATAAATGCAGAGTCGCCTGTGCGCTCATGTCGCCATTGATGTTCTTGAAGCTTGGCTTCCACGAATTTTTTACGTTGTTTTTTGAAGAAAATGGAAGTTTCTTGCGAAAAATGATTGAAAAGTGATGCTTTTCCACATAAAAGACGCATTTCTTGGGCGGTGGTTGCTGAATTCCAATCCTCTTTGATATGGCTGATGGTTTCTTTGACTGAGCGCACAGCATGACCAATTTTTGCACTCATATCCCACATCACATACATGAAACTTTGAATATCATCATTCATTTGTTCCGTGGCGTTTTCGGGTAAAATAAACCAAATATCCCAATCCGATTGTGGAGCAAGTTCACCGCGCCCGTATCCTCCAACGGCAACAAAAGCGATGTGTTTCGATGATTCAGGGGCAACATTTTGCCAAATATGCACCAGCATGTCATCCACACCAGTACACATTATTTGCACCAGTTCTAAACCGCTTTTTTCGGCCTTGAATGCAGCTTCCACAGCTTGATAACATTGGTTTAAGGTGTCTTTTCCGTAGTTGACGAGTTCTTGATTATTTGGGTTCATAGGTTGTGACCTTGGGGTAATAATATGGTGTCTTTGGCGGAATTGGATGTGCTAGGGTAGTCGGTTGTGTAGTGCAAACCACGCGATTCTTGACGTTGTTGTGCGCTGCGAATCATTAAATCAGCAAGTAAGGCAAGGTTTCGCAGCTCCAATAAGTTTCGGCTTAAGGGATGTTGCCAATAGTAGGTGGCGATTTCTTCATGGATGAGAAATAAACGTCGTCTTGCGCGGCGCAAACGCTCGGATGTGCGTACTATGCCCACATAGTTGGACATGATGGCGCGAATTTCATCCCAGTTTTGTTTGATTTGAACGCGCTCTTCTTCAGGCACAACACCGCTGCTATCCCATGCGGGAATAGGCATAGCTAGGGTCACTTTTTTATCTTTTGCAATCCGTTCTGCGCATTTATCTGCCATCACCAAACATTCGAGCAGTGAATTGCTGGCAAGCCTATTTGCGCCATGTAAACCTGTGCAAGCTGCTTCACCAATCACCGATAACCCTGTCACAACCGTTGTGCCACTGACATCGGTTTTTACACCACCACACATATAATGCGCCGCAGGCACGATAGGAATGGGTTGTTTGCTCATATCCAAGCCCATTGCCAACAATCGGCGTTGGATATTGGGGAATTGCGTATTGATTTTGTCTACACCCAAGTGAGTCACATCAAGGTACATACAATCTTCGCCCGTTCTTTTGATTTCGCGGTCAATGGCGCGTGCTACAATATCGCGTGGCGCAAGTTCACCGCGCTCATCATCATCAAAAGTAAAACGCCGCCCATGTTTATCAATTAAATGTGCACCTTCACCGCGTAAAGCTTCGGTAAGCAGCATGGTTGAACCACTAGGGTTGTATAAACATGTGGGGTGAAATTGCATAAATTCCAAATTCATCACAGGGCAACCTGCGCGCCATGCCATGGCAATGCCATCGCCCGTTGCTGCATGAGGGTTGGATGTGTACATATACACTTTGCCAGCACCACCTGTGGCTAAGATGACATGTTTGGCAGCAATACTAAATATTTTTCCATCTTCGGGTAAAAGGTATACACCCAAACATTGATTTTTTTGATGGAATACACCCAATTTATAGGTCGTGATTAAATCCACAGCCATGTGTCGTTGCAAGCAAGTAATGTTGGGATTTTGTTGCACATGTTTGAGCAGGGTTTCACCAATGGCTTTACCTGTTGAGTCTTGCACATGGGCAATGCGCCGATGTGAATGACCACCTTCGCGAGTGAGGTGCAGTGCGCCGTCATGCATATCAAAGGGTGTGCCTAGATTGAGTAGATCCTCCACCATATCATGTCCGCGATCCACCATTTCAGCGACGACTTCTTCATGGCAAAGCCCAGCACCTGCTTGAATGGTGTCTTCGATATGACTGTTGATACTGTCTTCTTTGGTGATAAAACCTGCAATACCACCTTGGGCTTGGAAGGTGTTGGAATCAGGGAAGTCGGACTTATTCACCAGTATCACGCTACCATACTCTGCCAAGCGGTGGGCAGCCATCAATCCTGCAGCACCACTACCGATAATCAGGTAGTCGCAACGTGATGGATGTTGTGGCGTTGGATACTGTGCTGTGGGTTGGCTTGGTGTTGAAGGCATCGGCATAGCTTAATGGGTGAGTTTGTCATGTCGAGTGTGCTTAACTGTCGTCACGTCGCATATTCGTTTACACTCTCTGCCTTCGGCGATCATCTGAAATTTAGTTAAAGCATCTTTATCGTCATTCCCGCGAAGGCGGGAATTCACATTGATTGCAAGCCTGCATTTGATGTAAGTTTAAGATGTTGTATGGATTCCCGCCTTCACGGGAATGACATATGTGTACGGTAACGCACGCTAAGCAAAATAGTGTTGCTTTGGTAACTGGCGTGTAAGCTTGGTTATATGATGAAAGAAACATTAGGACTGATTGCCGTTGCGATAACATTGATTGCATTCTACCCCTATACCCGCTCAATTCTGCGCGGTAACACCAAACCGCATGTGTTTTCATGGGTGATTTGGGGATTAACCACTTTTGTTGTCTTTCTTGGGCAGTTGGAAGATGGTGGTGGGGCAGGTGCGTGGTCGATTGGCGTATCGGGTTTAATCACGATGTTTGTGGCATTTTTGGCGTACCGTAAAAAAGCAGGCATACACATCACTAAAATTGACTGGATATTCTTCCTTTCTGCATTGGCATCCATACCGCTTTGGCTGCTGACATCCGATCCGATGTTAACGGTTGTCTTGCTCACTGTGATTGATGCTTTTGGTTTTGCGCCCACATTTCGCAAATCGTATCACAACCCTTATGATGAGCCGATTGATTTTTATGTGTGGATGACGGTGCGTAATGTTGTGGCGATTGCAGCACTGATGTCGTACTCGGTGACCACGGTTATTTTTCCAGCAGTCACAGGTATATTGGGGTTGTTGTATGTGTTGATGGTGGCTGTACGACGTAAGCAGGTGGCAGGATAAGAGGCTGGAAGAAATTAAATTACTGTCCCTTACATTTGGTTGGTATGCGTTATTAACTTCCCCAAAAGGAATTACGGATTAGGGTGCGTGGCGTGAGTTTAAGTGATATTGGATTAGACAGTTGGTTTGAAGAATATGTGCAGGCGTTTTGCGAAGAATCGCAAAGTGTGGCGCGTGTGGTGGCTGTGGATAGAGACAGGCTTGTGGTGCATGATGGTGCTAAAGAATTATCTGCGGAATTATTGGGTAAGTTCTTTTATGGCGCAGAGCGGGCAACGGCGTTTCCTTGTGTGGGTGATTGGGTTTGCTTGGATCATCATGATGCGGAAACAGCATCAGCAAACCAGTTTGCCAGTATCCATACCGTTTTACCGCGCAAAACCCTGCTCAAACGCAAAGCATCGGGATATGATGATGAGTTTCAACTGCTTGCGGCGAATATCGATACGGCATTGATTGTGATGGCATGTGATTATGACTTTCATGTGCGTAAACTTGAGCGGTTTCTGGTGTTGGTGAACGAGGGCAAAGTTGAGCCTGTGTTGATTCTGACCAAAACCGATTTGATGCACCCTGAAGACATTGAAGATTTGTTGTTTGATATTGAAGATGCAGGGATTCATGTCAAAATCATCCAGTTGAGTAATAAAACGGGTGAAGGTGTGGAAAAGGTTAAAGCGCTGATTCAACCTCAGAAAACATATTGTATGATTGGTTCTTCGGGGGTGGGTAAAAGCTCGCTAATGAATCAATTGCTTGGCTCGGATAGATTTGAAACCCAAGAAGTCAGTGCTAATGGTGAAGGGCGGCATACCACGGTGCGTAGGCATTTGATGTTGCTTAAAGATGGTGGGATGCTGGTGGATATGCCTGGTGTTCGTGAATTGGCGATTGCCGAAGTCAGCGAAGGTATTGAAGAAAGTTTTGAGGATATTCTTGAGTTGGCTTTATCGTGTCGTTTTTCCAATTGTGGGCATAGTAATGAGCCAGATTGCGCCATCGTGGCTGCGATTGAAAATGATGAACTTGATATTGACCACTACGATAACTACTTAAAAATTCAGAAGGAATCAGCGCATCATAAAACGACTTACTCCAAAGAGCGGCGAAAAGGGAAAAATGCTAGCCGCCTTGCTGAATCGAAAACACGCAACAAAAAACAACGCCTAACCGAAGCTCAACTCAAAGAGACCAAGTTTAAACATTAAGTTTTTACACTGCTGTAGCTTGCACATGATGCGAGATTTATGCTGATGTTTTTGTTGGAAGTGAGGCTTTAGCCTCGCATTTAGTGCAATAAACGTAAGAATTTTACCAAAAATAAAGACAAAGCCGTTCTTTTACTTTTTATGGCGAGGCTAAAGCCTCACTTCCAGCTCTCTCAGGTTTACACACGGCTTTTGAGGAAGCTCTAAGTTGGACGAAAGTGGTTTTTCGCTTCAATCCAGCGCGACATAAACTCTGTGCTGCGGTGATGATGATGGTTCAGCATTAAGCCCATAAAATTGGCTTGGCGATGGTCTTCTAAATGATTTTGTGTATCTAAAATCGTTTGCAGTAAAGCTTGTTGATTTTTTTCGCGGTTAAAATGCTGATTGACTATGTTAAAGCCATTGTTTTGAGCTTGTTGCCATTGGGTTTTATTTTCATGCAAAGCTACGGCAGCATCGGCAAGTTTTTGTGCATCATCTTCCACCAAACCTGACCATTCTAGGCCACCTGACATGCCTTCTGCACCAATGTTTGTGGTGACATTGGGTGTGCCAGACATCATGGCATCGGCAAGCTTGGTTTTGATGCCTGCACCAAAACGGAGTGGGGCAAGGCAAACGCGAGCTTCTTGCATCACATTGTGCACATTTTCCGCTCTATCTTTAATCAGAAAGCCTTGTTTAGGGTCATGTAAAGCCGTGGCTTTGGGCGGGGTATATGCGCCGTAAATGTGCAGTTCAGCTTGGGGAAGTTGGGCGCGAACCAGCCTCCAAACCTCTTGTTTGAGCCAAAGCACAGCATCCCAGTTGGGTGCGTGTCTAAAGTTGCCAATGGTCATAAAATGTTGGCGTTGTTCAAAGTTGGGTGTGTTGAGTGTATTAGGTTTATCCAGCATAAAAGGGCAGAGGTGAAGCAAAGCTTTGGGTATATTGAAATGAGATTGCAGGAGTTCATATTCAAAGTCGGAAATGATGATGGATAAGTCGGAGCGATAAATGGCAGCAACTTCGCGCAGCGCTATATCATTGTTGAGCATATCGAAAGTGAAGGGTTGTTTGGCTTTGAAGGCTTGATGACGTGCTTCTCGTAAACAGTGCAAATCAATGGTTTCAAGGACTCTTAGCGCATTCGGGCAAGTATTTGCCACGCGCCAGCCAAACTGCTCTTCCACCATAAAGCGATCGAACAATACGATGTTGGGTTGTAATTTTTTGATAAAATCATCAAATTTACTGCAATTTAAAGCGACTTCTTGGCAAGCAATCCCCAAGGTTTCTAGTGTTAAAGTAGCTTCATTTCTTACAGCAGGGCAGGCAAAGGTAACATGCCAACCTTGCATCTGAAGTAATCGAATATGCTCCATGATGCGCTGACTTGCGCCTGTGGATTGCGGCTCTGGCCAAACTAGACCTAAAATTAATGCTTTTTGATGGTTAGTGGACATGGTGAAAACTCAATGTGCAGACAAGTATCGACATTGAAAAAACAGCGAGTAGCTTAGGCTGACTTATTTTGGAGGCTTTATTATGGCTCGTGTTACCATTGAAGATTGTATTCGTCATTACCCTAACCGCTTTGAGATGGTTGTTCTTGCTGCACGCCGTGCGCGTCAGTTGCAGAATGGTATGCCAAGTGTGCTTGAAAATGAAGGACATAAACCAACCGTACAAGCTCTTAAAGAGCTTGGCGAAGGTTATGTAACTTGGGATAATGTGTATGAACTTGAAGCGCAAGAGCGTGAACAAGCCAAAGCACAAGAAGAATTAGCAGCTTAATTCAAGCTTATTTCATAACGATTTACCTTTAAAACAAGATTTTTTTCATATGATCCGCATATTTGAAATTACAGAGCAAGTTCTTACATATATGCCTAAGGCTGATATTGAGCTGATTAATCGGGCATATGTGTTTGCAGCTCATGCTCATGCGCGGCAACGTCGTAGCACGGGCGAGCTTTATATTACGCACCCCTTGGCTGTTGCGAAAAATCTTGTTGAGCTTCGGATGGATGTTTCGACTATTGTGACGGGTTTATTGCATGATACGGTTGAAGATACACATGTTACCTTAGAGGATATTAAATCACGGTTTGGCGATGAAATTGCCAAACTTGTGGATGGCGTAACCAAGGTTGGCAAGATTCATTTTCGCTCTTCTGAGCATCAAAAGGCAGGCAATTTCCGCAAGATGATTATGGCAACCGCACAAGATTTGCGGGTGCTACTGGTGAAGCTTGCTGACCGATTGCATAATATGAACACATTATCCGTGATGCGCCCTGATAAACAAAAGCGTATTGCCATTGAAACCATGGAAATATATGTGCCTTTAGCACACAGGTTGGGTATCCATTGGATTGCCCAAGACATGGAAGATCTAGCCTTTCGCTATATAGACCCTGATGCATGCCAAGAGCTTGAGCAAAAGCTTGAAGGGAAAATTGATTTTTTACGCCAAACTCAATTGCGTTTGGAAGGTATCATTCAAGAAGCACTCAGTCGGCAGGGTCTTGAAGCCAAAGTACAAGGTCGCATGAAGAATATGTTTAGCCTGCACCAAAAAATGCAGCGGAAAAGCCTTGATTTTGATGAAATCTACGACTTTATGGCATTTCGGGTCATTGTTGAAGATACACCTGCTTGTTATCACGTATTGGGCATGATTCATAGTTTGTATCACCCTGTTCCAGGTCGTTTTAAAGATTATATAGCACTACCCAAAGCCAATGGTTACCAATCCTTGCACACCGCAGTGATTGGCCCTGATAACTTTCGAATCGAGGTTCAAATTCGTAGTGAATCCATGCACCGTTATGCTGAGGATGGTGTAGCATCGCACTGGCTCTATAAGTCTGAAGGAAGCCCTGAAGAACAACAGGAAGTGCAAGGTTTTCAATGGTTAAAACAATTAGCTGAAACCCTGCATACTGCGGATAACCCTGGTGAATTTTTAGAGAATGTACGTTTGGATTTGTTTGTTAAAGAGGTTTATGTGTTTTCACGAGATGGTGATTTGTTTGCACTTCCTCGTGGCAGCAAACCTCTTGATTTTGCTTATGCTGTTCACACAGACATTGGCAACCATTGTTTGGGTGTACGCATCAATGGTGCGCCTGCAGCATTTCAGCAAAACTTGCATAATGGCGATGAAATTGAGGTGTTGACCAGCCCTGAGCAAACACCATCGCGTAAATGGTTGCAGTGGGTGAAAACTGCCAAAGCCAAACAAAGTATTCGCCAATGGTTTCGCCTGCAAGAAAAAGACAGCGCAGTACGCTTGGGAGAACATCTGCTCAATAGCGTGTTGGGTAAGCAAAGTATTCAACATGATATGTTGAGGTTTGCAAAATGTAATGATGATGTAGAGTTAAAAGAAAAGTTAGGGCGCGGCGACCTTGATATTTCCACGTTGGTTCACTATTTACACGAAGGTGATGCAAGTGTTGTGCGAAATAAGGCTTTTGTTGAATCACGTATGAACCCTGCCAGTTGTTGTCACCCTATCCCTGGAGACAATGTTGTCGGTGCGTTTATTGTAGGTGAAGGATTTATAGTTCATAGCTACCAATGCCCAGAAGTGATGAAGCAAGACGACAATGCTTGGGTTGTGGCGGACTGGAAACCTGTGGATGGGCATCTTTATAAAACAGGTATTGAAGTGTTTTGTAGCAATGAACGTGGCTCTTTAGGTCGGGTTGGAGCGTGTTTATCCCAAGCTGGTGTCAATATTGAAGACCTCCGGCTCGAACAGCTTCCAGGAACATTAACACTACTGAATATGCTTGTTGATGTTGAAGATCGCGTACATTTAGCGCGTGTATTTAAAGCCTTGAAGGGTCTAGATCATGTGTCTCGTGTACGTCGTCGTTACCCTCAAGTTGTGAAGAGTCATTTGATGAAATACCGTTTGAAGTCAGTATTGAAAAGTGTTGCTTATTTTGGAAAAACACTGGCTCACCCTTTTAAGAAGAAAATGAAAAACAAAAGAAAAGCACAGGGGAAATAATATGCCTTTACAACCTATTCATACCGATACTGCACCTAAAGCCGTTGGTGCATATAGTCAGGCAATGCAATGTGGAGACATGCTTTACACCTCAGGGCAGATAGGTTTAAACCCCGCAACTGGAGAAATGGTGGGTGATGATGTGGTAACACAGGCCAAACAAGTGGTTGAAAACTTGTCGGCTGTTATTGAGGCAGCTGGTGGAAGTTTGGATAAGATTGTGAAGGTCACTATCTTTTTAGAGGATATGGCTGACTTTGCTGAGGTGAATCAAATTTATGCAGCTTGGTTGGGTGAGCATAAACCCGCACGCTCAACGGTGGCTGTGTCGGCACTTCCCTTGGCTGCAAAAGTTGAAATGGACTGTGTTGTGGTATTGGATTAAAGATAATGGCTGTTGAAAGTACACCGACCGCAGCCTTTATTATCACTGTTTTGATAGCAGTAAGTGCGCAGTTGGTGGCAGTGAGGTTAAAGTTTCCTCCGATTATTATTTGGTTATCGGCAGGTATGATTCTAGGCAGCTATGGTTTTAATGTTATCCAAGCGAGCTTGCTGGAGGGCGCGCTACACACACTCATAGAACTGGGCTTGGCTGTGATTCTCTTTGAAGGTGGGCTGAACCTGAATTTAAAGACCTTGCGTGATCATAGTTGGACAGTGGGGCGATTAGTATTGGTTGCACCAATTTTTACTATGCTGATTGGTGGTGCAGCAGTCCATTATATTGTTGGTATGGATTGGCCTATTTCATTGCTTTTTGGTGCGCTGGCGGCTGTTGGTGGCCCAACCGTGATTACACCTATTGTGCGTCAAGTTCGGTTGGATAGAAATATCAGCCATATTTTAACAGGCGAAGCTATGCTGGTGGATGCAGTGGGTGCAATTTTAGCGATTGTTATGCTGCAAATTGTGCTTCTCCCTGATCTCGATGCATTGCATTCATTCTTTGAAATTATGATGAAATTTGCTGTCGGTGCGGTGATTGGTGGCATGGGTGGGTGGTTGCTTGGTTTGGCGTTGCGCCACAATGTGGCAGAAGGTTTAGAATTACGTGTTGTCCTTAGTTTGGCCTCTGCATGGGGAATATTCTTGTTGGCAGACTCGATGAGTTCTCAAGCTGGTCTTCTGGCGGTGTTGCTTGCAGGTGCAGTATTGCAACGCATGGATATTTCAGATTTACAAAATTTAAAACACTTCAAAGGCAGTCTATCGATGCTGTTGATTTCGGTGTTGTTTGTTTTGTTGGCGGCAAGCTTAGACCTGCATGTGATGGAAGCATGGTTATGGCAGGGTCTACTTGTTTTTGCGATACTGGCAGTGATTGTTCGCCCGCTGGTTGTTTGGTTATCCACGGTTGGTGGGCAGTTGAATAAGAAGCAAGTAGCATTTTTGGCTTGCATGGCTCCTCGTGGTGTTGTGGCAGCAGGTGTGACATCGTTGTTTTCTATTATTCTTTTGGAAGCCAATCACCCTCATGCGGAAACATTGCTCGCCCTGATTTATATTCTGATTATTGTGTCTGTATTTTTGTATAGTTTTGCTGCTAGACCATTGAGTAAGTGGCTGGGGGTTGAAGGTGGAAGTGACCGCTCTGTATTGATTGTGGGCGGGGGGCAAGTTGGTGCTGAACTGGGTCGTTTGCTAAGTGAAGATAGAGAAGTACGTTTTCTTGATATGAATGGTCAGGTGATTAGCCAACTCAAGCAGGCAGGTTTTGAGGCTGTTCGAGGTAATGCGCTTGACCCATTGTATATGGAAGTGATTCATGCAGAAGAAATTGATACGGTGATTGTGATGACGGGTTCTTCTGATCATAATTTGCATATTGCACGTTTAGCGCATGATATGTTTCACATTCAAGACGTGTACGTGACTTTAGAAGCAGGTAATGAAAAAAAATATGCAAGCTTGATGCACCAGCTCCAGGCCAAACGCCTTTTTGCCAAGCCATATACATTCAGTTACTGGCATGATCAGGCCACACGAAAACGCTTGGTGTTTGATACCAAACTGGTGAATCGTGATTCTGGTTTAGCAGGTTCAAAATTGAATGAGGTGCGTATCCCTAGCGGTGTTCAACCGTTGGCAGTTGTGCGTGATGGCTTGTCGCATATTGTGCATGATGATTTACAGCTTGAGTTGGGTGATGAAGTATACGTCTTATTGCGCCCTGAGCGCGTTAAAGATGGTCAGCCGATATTGATTGCCAATCAAAAAGCACCATAAGTTTGTTAAGGACTCGTTTTGCACCATCACCAACAGGCTTATTGCATTTGGGAAATGTTTACTCGGTTTTGCAGTGTGAAGCTTGGGTAAAAAGAAGTGGGGCAGAGTTTTTACTCCGCATTGAAGATATTGACTTTACCCGCTGCAAACCTGAATTTACGCAGCAAATTATAGATGATTTAGCTTGGTTGGGTATAAACTTTACTGGTGAGTTGATTTTTCAACATCAGCGGTTGAATTTGTATCAAGAGGCTTTAGATCAGTTGATTGCGCTGGGTGTATTGTATCCATGTTTTTGTACACGAAAAGAAATACGAGAAAATACAGTAGGCAATAGGGCTTTGGATAGCTATGCCAAAACATGTTTAAGTTTATCTTGTGCAGAGGTTGAAATTTTAAAGCAAGTTAAACCTTTTTCATGGCGATTGAATAGTGATGTTGTTCAAGCGATGTTAGGAAAAAGACAGTATTGGATAGACTTTGATCAAAAAGAAGTTTTGTTTCAAGTTTCTGATGTTGGTGATGTGATCATTGCGCGGAAAGACATTCAATACAGCTATCACTTGGCAGTTGTCGTGGATGATGCAGCGCAGTATATGACGCATATTATTCGGGGAAAGGATTTAAGAAGTAGTACACCTATACATTGTATTTTACAAAAACTTTTGGGTTATGAATTGCCGCTTTATAGTCATCATCGTTTGCTTATGGAAGAAGCAGGTTCTAAGCTCTCTAAGCGTAAACAGTCTATGACACTGAAGTCACTTCGCAATCAGAGAATCACTGTGGAAGATGTTCGTAAAAGGGTAGGTATGTGAAAGAAGGTTCTGGTTGCTTTTACGACCCCATGGCTGATCGTACTGCAGCTAGGAACTCATCGACATCTTTAAACTCTTTGTAAACAGATGAAAATCGAACGTAAGCCACGCCATCAAGATTTCGCAATTGCTCCATCACATAATCACCAATAATTTCAGCTGCAATTTCATTTTCGCCAGATTCTTGAACAGACCTTAATACGCTATACAGTGATTTTTCTAAAGCATCCGCAGAAACAGGGCGTTTCTCCAAAGACTTTTGCATACCTTGACGCACTTTTTCCACATTAAATGCAACACGCGTACCATCTTTTTTGACCACCAACGGTAGGCGTAACTCTGCACGTTCAAATGTGGAAAATCGTTTGCCACAGGCATCACAATGGCGGCGACGGCGTACCGCCACCCCATCTTCAATCACACGCGAATCAATGACTCGCGTATCATCGTGTAAGCAAAAAGGACAAAACAACGCTTAATCGGTATAAATAGGAAAACGATTTGTTAATGCTTTGACTTCATCAAAGACGGCGGCGTGAATAGCAGCATCTTCAGGTGAAGAAACCACTTTAAGAATCATTTTTCCAATCAATACCGCTTCATTTTCTTTCATACCACGCGCTGTAATCACAGAAGTGCCAAGGCGAACACCTGATGTGACGAATGGAGATTCAGGGTCAAATGGGATTGTGTTTTTATTGGTTGTAATCCCCGCAGCTTCCAATGCTTCTTCGGCAATTTTCCCTGTAATACCTTGGTTGCGTACATCCACGCGGAACATGTGACAATCAGTACCACCTGAAACCACTCTTAAACCACCATCAACCAATGTTTTAGCCAAAGCTCTGGCATTGGCAATCACTTGTTTTTGGTCGGTTTTAAATTGTGCTTGTAGTGCTTCACCAAAAGCCACTGCTTTGGCAGCAATCACATGCATAAGTGGGCCACCTTGAATGCCTGGGAAGATGCGTGAGTTAAGTTTTTTCGCTAAATCATCATCATCGGTAAGAATCAAGCCGCCGCGAGGACCGCGCAATGTTTTGTGTGTGGTAGAGGTAATGACATGAGCATGACCAACGGGGGAAGGGTATTCACCCGCAGCAATCAAACCTGCATAATGCGCCATATCTACAAAAAGAATAGCACCTACAGAATCGGCAATTTCACGCATACGTTTAAAATCTATTTCGCGTTCATAAGCTGATGCGCCACCAATAATCATTTTAGGCTTATGGGTTTCTGCCAATTTTTGCATGACATCATAATCAATGAGATCTGTGCCTTCTTCAACGCCATACGCCACCACGTTATACAAACGACCTGAGAAGTTTACAGGTGAACCGTGTGTTAAATGCCCACCGTGTGACAAGTCCATACCCATGATAGTATCACCAGGGTTTAAGACAGCCATATACACAGCCATATTGGCTTGAGAGCCTGAGTGTGGCTGCACGTTAGCATGTTTGACACCGAAAACTTCTTTAGCACGCGCTTGAGCCAAGGCTTCTACCTTATCCACGTATTCACAGCCGCCATAATAACGACGCGATGGATAACCTTCAGCGTATTTGTTGGTCAAAACTGAGCCTTGGGCTTGCATCACTGCTTTGGACACAATATTTTCACTGGCGATAAGTTCTAGGGTATGTTGCTGGCGACCAAGCTCATCTTTAATTGCCTGTACGATCACTTCATCATCAAGGTCTGCTTGGAAAAAATCTTCACGTGCTGTCATTAAACACTCCATTTTCTTCTTTAAAATAAACTATAAAAACAAATAAGGGCTCACATAGGAGCCCTTATTCAAAATGATTAACTTACTTATTTCAAGCTTATATAAGCTAAGCTTATTCAAACCACATCAGTTTTAGTTGAAACGACGCTCACGAATACGAGCTGCTTTACCACGCAATTCACGCAAGTAGTAAAGCTTGGCGCGACGAACACGACCATGGCGTTTCACTTCGATGCTTTCAAGCATAGGTGAGTGCAATGGGAATACACGCTCAACACCAACATTGCTGGAAATTTTACGCACTGTAAAACTGCTTGAAATACCTTTGTTATGACGGGCAATCACAATGCCTTCATAAGCCTGAATGCGTTCACGTTTTTCAACTTTTCCGCCTTTAAGGTCTTTGAAATCAACCACACGAACGTTTACACGAACAGTGTCACCTTCACGAAAGTTTGGTAAATCACTACGAATTTGATCTGCTGTTACATCATCTAAAGCACGCATTTTGCTTATCCTCCAACATCTTAGGAGCAGCCCATCATTGATGGTTAGCCGCTCTCACCTAAAAGGTGGCGCAGCATAACGATACAAATAAAAGAATACAACTATATATTTATTTATTGTAGCTACTGATTAAAGCATCAATACTATTTAACGGTGATTGTTGACCGTAGGGGGAATGCTGCTGCCCGATGCTTGCATGATGATGGCTTGGGGATGTTGTTGGTAGTGTGTACGCACCACTTGCGCCAATTTTTGTTTGACGCTTGCATCCACCAAAGCAGGAGATGTTTCGGGTAGTACATCAATCAAATCTTGCAACAGTTTATCTTGCGGGGATGGCATGTTGCCTACCCAAGATTGAAGCAAATCACGGTCAACATAAGCGGGAAGAGAGCCCATAATACCGATGTCATTTTGATTGTGTATCAATAATCCCGTTGTTGTGCCTCGGTCTAAAGTGAGGACTTGGAAGAAATATAAGCTGTGGTAAGCCAATTGTTTGGCGCACTCTTCTTTGGTGGTGGGTGCTTTGTTTGTAAGGCTAGATTGAAGGATATTGACATAGGTATCAATGGCAGCTTCACCTACGGCTTTGGCAAGATTGTAGTCCTCTTCGGCATGACCCGTATTGTATTCTTCTAAATAAAAGTGAGCAATACCCCGATGTCTTTTCAAGGCAGGAATATAAAAATAAGTATCACCTTGCTGAACAGCTTCTTTAAATTGTTTGGGGGCTGCTTTTTGTAAAGCATTTAAATACTGTTGTTTATCATGCAGGTTACCGTTGGAGGGGTTGAGGTCTGCCATCATGCGCCAGTAGCCAGAACCATCTTTCATTTCGGTCCAACTGATATGGATATGCACGGATGGGGAAGAAGGCTTGTTGGGATGGATAATGGTTGAAATAGCGGTGGCTGAACCGAGTTTCTTCTCAGGCAGGTGATCATAATGCACTTGAGATACATTGACTGAGCCACGACTTATGATACTGCCATCGGCCGTTTCGTAGCGAATGCCTCCACCGCATAAACCTTTATCGCGTAGCCATTCTACAGCTTGGAAACTTTGTGACAAGTTGAGCTCTTGGCTAAGTTGCTCTAAGCCTTTGACGAAGCGTTGTTGCAGTTGAGATACCAAGGTTAAGGCTTGCTTGGCTTGTGTGGACATGGCGTAAGTACGTTTCATCATAGACTCGTTGGCTGTTGTTTTTTAAAGCGGCTGAATTATGGTCTGTATACTCAATAGATTCAATCACATATTTTTTTTAAGATTATTTTACTGATGTGACGCAGTTGGGCTAAAATTCGTCATTCCCACGAGGAGCATGGAACGAGTAAAGAGACTTGAACGCTTATTCAAGCAACTGCGTAACATCAATTACTTAATTATTACACGCGGCTTTGAGCAACGACATCACCAAGCTGGATATATGTTTCAATACCTGCCTTGGTGTTTTTTAAAATATCCTTAGAGGGTGTCCACTTTCCTTTTTCCCCACATAACACAACCGTGCTTCCACCAAAAAGAAAGTAACCTTTTTCATCACCCTTTTTAAATGGCTTGGATTCATCAAAGGATTGAACGATTTTACCCACCATCGTTGCTCCAACTTCAATGTAGGCCAACTTACCAAAGTTTTCAGTTTCCAAAATGGAGACACGCCTTTCATTTTTGATAAAAATATCCTGTCTATATTTTAATGCCAATGGGTTGACTGAATGCAAATCGCCAGTAACAGTGAATGATTGAAGTGTTTTTCCATCGTCAGGGTAATGGTAGCGGTGGTAATCCACAGGGCATAACCTCGCTATCATCAGCGGGCCACCGATAAAGTCTTTGGCTAGTTCGGCATCAGCAATGAGATCAACCGCGCGCAACATCGAGCCCTTCACAGGAACATTCAGCTCATCGGTCATGCTTTCATGGGCAAAGTATCGTGCCTCGGAAAAAGCGCCCATTTCGTTACCATGTTGGGTAAAGGTTCTTTGCCCTTCCTTAAACTTTCGAACAAAAAACTCATTGAATGATTGGTAGGATGTTTCAATCGGGTTTTCTTTGAGTGAACCTTTTTGATACTGGTCAATGGGGATATGAAAGTTTTGGATAAACGGTGCGACTTTTTGCCCAGACTTCACGCTATCTTGTGATTTTCCATAGTATTGACTGAACATTTTACTGGCAATGATAGGCCCTAAGAGCCGCCCAAAGGGATTGCCATAGGCAAATTTAACCGCGCCATCACCATAGACTTTCTCAATGTCTATTTTATTTTCATGGCGGTTAAATACTTGAATTTCAAAGCCTTGGCTCATTATCGGGAGTCCTTTGTTCTTTTTATACTGATGATTCGTTAACTGCCATAGCTGCCATTTTCATGGTGCTTTCATAAGATTTCGCGCCTGCAATGAATAATCCATTGTGGCAAAACATAGCATCATCAAGCCCTGTCACATCTTGAAGCGCTTTATCGGATAATCCCGCCCATGCTTTCGGCAGCTCTTTCCTGTTGTCAAATGTGCCCAACGCCGCAGGCACAGTTTGAATGCGCCATTCGCCTGTTTGCGATGGATAGACCACAAACAAGGCTTCTTTAGATAAGTTGACCACCGTCTTTTTCCACGGCGTATATTTCGCCAACACAATCACCCTTGGGTCTTCTGCATCTTCAATCGCTTTAACCACAATAGCCTTAGCGTCTAGCCCACCTTTTGCCGCTGCAATAAAGCGAACCAACACACGCGATGCAAATGCCACTGCTTCATCAAAGCAATCATCAAGGTGCGCATCTTCTTGCCACGTCGGGTTAAACATACCAATGGTTTGGCTTAGGCTAATACCTTCTTGAACACCTGAAACATGCCCACAATCAATGGCATCAATCGTGGATACCAAACCAGCATCCACAGCATTAGCCACATCTTGATTGCCTTGGCACATCTCTAAGCCATATTTCTGCCAAATCAAACCAAATGAGGAGTAGGGAATACCACTCTCACGCTCACCCGCACCACCGCGCTGATGATGGTCAAAGCGACCTGTGTCAGCATCATATTCACCACCCACATCAAGCACAATATCTGCCTTGGCGATAAGCGCTAAGTCGCGTGTGCGAACCAGCTCAAAAGAAGGCAATATGTTTTTGAACACAGCGATGCTAAAAACATCATCTGCATGGAAATTGCCGTTGTGTGTTACTATTGTTAGTTTATTCATGTGTTTTATGTCCGTGTGGAAAGGGAATGATTTGTTCCCAATAAAATTTACTTAACCAGTTGATATTTAATAGGTTTAGTTGTGGTTTTTTATGTAAGTAAATCCTTAAATGCAGATACAATTAATTTTTTTCTTTCTTCTATAAATTCTTTAAAGTTCTCAAGAGAAAAGTCAATATCTGGGATATAATTCCTCTTCATATATGCCTTCCGATCATCTTTGTTTGGGTATTTTTCTTTTATCCAGACATCGAAGTCCGTTCCTGATTTTTCTTGATTTGGAACTCCTTCAAGCAACTGGATATTAGCCAAGTAATTATAATTATCGAGATAAAATTTAATATCATCGTCAGCTATACCTCGTTTTTTTAACCTTTTTGCAGTGAATAGTTTTTTAGGAAAGATGTGGTCTTGATGAAACTTATTCCTGAAATCAAGAGAAGGATAAATAAATGCAAGAACTGAATATGTGTAAGCTTGGGCATACTTATAAGAAAGTAAATTCTCTATTTCGTCGCTATCAAATGATATAGCTTTTGTTCCACCTTTTAATTTTGCTATTATTTCATTAAACGGAAATCCGTTTTCTGAGTTATTAATTACTTCACGAATTGGTCGCAAAACATTATCTGGCTGACCACTAAAAGTTCTTTTAAGAAGAACCATAACTAGCCATTTAAATATTTTTTGTCGCTCACTTTCATATTTTGATGATTCTGAGAAATTATTAGGACTTCCAATTTTGTATAAATATGTGGCTATAGGAATGAGTGCATTATTTGATGTCAATGTGTCTCGATGATACCCAAGACAAGAAAGTAAAATAACAGATGCTTTTATTGCTTTTGTAATGTCATCCCACTGTTTTTCAATAGCGAGCATGTTTTCTTGATTGAAATTGTCTACCTTAAAAGCAATATCTTTAAAGCCAGATAAAACCAAGCAATTTTTTAAAACAAAATCTTTATTGATGTTGAAGCCACCACCTATAGAATTAACTTCATCAACAAAAGATGTTATTTCTTCCCTTGCATCCTTTTCTTTCCATTGTGCCGTTGCAATAGAAAGAAGTAGATCCGAATAGCTCAACTGAGTTCCACCACTGTTGACACGGATAAATATATTTAAGACTTTATCTAGGCTTTCATCTTTTTTCTAGGAAAAAGTTTATGGATCTGTTTTTTTGTATAACTTCGTATAATTTGAAAAGAGTTTTATTTGCATGTCTAAATTTTTCTTTGCCTAGTTCTGAAATATCATTTTCCAGAAGATAGTCATTAACATCGACAGCCTCAGTTAAATTTAGAATATCACCAACAACAAACCACACATGGCTTTCATCATTTTGTTTGTATTCTTTTTTTGTTAAAAATTGGAAATCATATTCTAGATCGCCATCTTTTGATGAGGTAACCAAATTTAAACATAGCTTCCGTTTTGGAAAAGCGGAATCGTTGTCCCATCGCTTACGAGGAAGTTTATAGGCATAAGTACCTTTAAGGCCAATATAAAGAGAAGTTAAGCGTTGTTGCCCATCAAGAATGGCAGTAATTCCACTTTCTCCGTCAATGTTTGCTTTCGGATTATGAGTATTATCCCTTTCATGGTATTCACGTACAAATTCATAGAACTGGTAGTTCTTAATGTTTTTCTTTTCAACTTCCCAAAATAAAAATGAACTGATTGGGTAATCTCTCATCAAAGAGTCAAAAAGCCTTTCTATTTGATAAGTATCCCATACAAATTCTCTCTGAATAGCAGGGAGTAGATAATCCTTTTTATGAACACTATCTATGGCTTCTTTAATTGATATTGGCTCTACAAATGCCATTTACATTCTCCGTTTAGCTTTTTTATTTATACTAAAGCTTCCAGCTTGGTTTTTGCTGTTCGTTTAACTTCGCTTCAAGTGCTACTAAATCGGCCCGGGCTTTGCTCAACACAGCTTCAGGTGCGCTGACTACAAATTTATCATAAGTGGTATCATACATATTCGCTTTAGACTCCTTACAGCTCTTCGGTTTTGAATTCGTTATAACCTTCATAGTAATAACTGACATCAATACCTTTCATAAACAGGGCGCGGTCATCAACTTGATTCGTGAGTGCTTGTTTGAGCAGAACTTTGATTTCAATATCTTTCACGACACTGCGTTGCATGGCAGAAAGATAATCATCTTTATCAACAAGATTCCAATCCACCACTTGCCCCAACTCTTTTTCAAGATTAAATCCAGCCAAATTCGGGTAGCGCGACCATTACCCTCTCGAAAAGGGTGGGCGATATTCATTTCGACGTATTTTTCAATAATTTCATCAAAACTATGCTGTGGCATGGCATCAATATGCGCGAGCGATGGCTCAAGATACATCAGTGGCGCAAAGCGAAAATCACCTTTGGCAATATTGACCTCGCGAATCTTGCCTGCAAAACCATAAATATCAGCGAATAGGTAAGCATGAATAAAGGATAGTCCAGCAAAAGTGCCGATTTCAGTTTTGTTGATGTCACCAGAATCGAACAGTTGCTTTGCTTTTTGTTTGCTGATTTTTTCTTCAGCTATGGATAGCTCAACCTGATTGCTGATGTTAAGTTTATTCTTCAGAATCACGCCATGCCTCTTTTTATCAGGGCGAAAATACGATTGCTCATAACCTTTTTTCCAACTCTTCGCAGTCTGCCAAGTCACGCAACCTACCTGTGGCTTGTTTGTTTTTAATCAACGAAGCCAAGTCAATAACAGGAATGTTCAACCCGTCCAGTTCATGATGTTCGATTTGAATATCATCAAAGCAAATCCCATCAATTTTAGTAAGAATATCAATGCGAACTGGGGCTATACCAATTTGAAACACTGTACCTTCGTCGAGAAAGTCTTGTTTGCTGATACTTACAAGTGGTGCACCAAAAGATTCCAAGGCTTGCCAAAGTTTATCGACATTTTCTTCTGTCGGTTTGATAAAGAAATCAATATCACCCGTAGCGCGTGTATAGCCGAAAACACTCATGGCATAAGCACCAATCAAGACAAACTCAACCTTGTGCTGGTCGAGCTCATGTATCATATCTTGGTAGTCTTTAGCTAACACGGATAAGCTTTACTTTGGTTCTGTCCATTTTCTTAGGGATAGGCGTTGGCCAAGTCATGCAGGTGATTTCCCAGACTTTATTGAATACCATATCAGGTTTTTCTTCACCCAATTTGACCATTTGTACTTGTTTCTTATCCATAAGCTAATGCTATACCCATTAAACCAAAGCTTCTAGCTTGGTTTTTGCCGTTTGAAGTTCGTTTAATTTCGCTTCAAGTGCTGCCAAGTCGGCGCGGGCTTTGGTGACGACTGCTTCAGGTGCGCTGGCGACAAACTTGTCGTTGTTTAGGCGACCTTTGAGTCCGCCCATTTCTTTTTCGATTTTTTCGATGTTTTTGGCAACACGCGCCAACTCTTCTTCCACATTGACCAAACCAGCAAGTGGCAAGGAGATTTTAAGGGTAGAGAGTGGGGCGATGGCTGCGTTTTCAACTTCGGCATGGGCATCAAGCCATGTGATGGTTTCTAGTTTCGCCAAGCTTTTGAGCAAGTTTTCTTGTGGTGCGAGTTCGGCTTTTAAAGCATCACTGACGGCAATATGCGCTTGAATTTTCTTACCAGGTGACACATTCATCTCCCCTCGAATAGAGCGGATGGCATTCACCATGTCCATGATGAGTTGCATACGTTTGCTGGCTTCATCATCGCGGGCAAAGTCGGTGCGCCATTCGTCTGTCACTAATCTTGCATCATCACCATGCAATTCTTGGAAGATTTGTTCGGTGATAAATGGGCAAATGGGGTGCAATAAGCGCAACCAACCATCCAATGCGGTGAGCATGACCACTTGGGTTTCACGTTTATCGGCTGCATCGCCTTTATAAAGCGATGTTTTGGCGGCTTCGACATACCAATCGCAATAAGTTCCCCAAATAAAGCTGTAAAGTGTGCCTGCGGCTTCATTAAAGCGGTATTCCTCTAAGGCTTTGTGGACTTCTTTGGCGCAGGTGTCTAGTTCGGATAAAATCCAACGGTTGACATCATTTTTGGGCTGAATGCTGCTATCAGGCTGCACATCTTCTCGGTTCATAAACACAAAACGTGAGGCATTCCAGATTTTGTTCATGAAATTGCGGTTGGATTCAATGCGTTTGATGTCTAATTTCACATCGCGACCTGGTGTTGCCATGTGGGCTAGGGTAAAGCGCAAAGCATCGGCACCATAAGCTTCAATCATTTCTAAGGGGTCAACCACATTACCCTTGGATTTAGACATTTTCTGCCCATCTTTATCGCGAATTAAGGCATGGATATAGATGTCTTTAAATGGTTTTTCGCCCGTAAACTTTTTGCCCATCATCATCATGCGGGCAACCCAGAAGAAGATAATATCAAAGCCTGTGACCAACACATTGGTGGGATAAAACTTCGCCATATCTTCACTGTCGGTTTTACCATCCCAGCCTAGTGTGGAAAAGGGCCATAAACCTGATGAAAACCAAGTATCCAACACATCTTCATCTTGTTTGATGTTGGTTGAGCCACAACCTGCACACTTGCTTGGTGTGTCTCTATCTACCGTGATATGTTCGCAATCGGCGCAATACCAAGCAGGAATTTGATGGCCCCACCACAGTTGGCGAGAAATGCACCAATCATTGATGTTACGCATCCATTCAAAATAAGTTTTTTGCCAATGCTCAGGCACAAAGCTGACTTCACCATCTTCGACCAGCGCAATGGCAGGGTCTGCCAAGTCTTGAATAGCAACATACCATTGGTCGGTTAAATAGGGCTCGATAATCGAATGAGAACGGTCGCCTCTCCCAACCTTGTGGGTGTGTGCTTCCACTTTATATAGCAGTCCTTCCGCTTCTAAATCGGCAATGATGTGTTCTCTGGCTTCATATCTATCCAAGCCTACATATTGCTCAGGAATAAAGTCTTCATTGTTGATGTGAGCGGTGTTGGTGAAAATATTGCGCATGGGTAAATCATGACGTTTGCCCACTTCATAATCGTTAAAATCGTGGGCAGGGGTGATTTTTACGCAACCTGTGCCAAATTCAGGGTCAACATATTCATCAGCAACCACTGGGATGGTGCGACCACACAGCGGCAAAATCAGTTCTTTGCCAATCAAGTCTTTAAAGCGTTCATCCGATGGGTGAACTGCTACTGCGCCATCACCCAACAATGTCTCTGGGCGGGTGGTGGCAACGATGAGATGTTTCGATGGGTCATCCGCATAAGGATACTGAATATGCCAAAAGTGACCTTCTTCTTCCTCATGCACGACTTCCAAATCGGACACAGCCGTTTCCAACACAGGATCCCAGTTGACCAGACGTTTGCCGCGATAAATCAAACCTTCTTCAAACAAACGTACAAACACTTCTTGCACCGCAGCAGAAGAACCATCATCCATGGTGAATCGCTCACGCGACCAATCAATGGAGAAGCCCAAATGTTTCATTTGATCAAGGATGATACCACCTGATTCAGCTTTCCATTCCCACACTTTTTCGATGAACTTCTCACGCCCTAAATCGCGGCGGTGCACACCCTTAGCATCAAGCTGACGCTCAACCACCATTTGCGTGGCAATGCCTGCATGGTCTAATCCAAGTTGCCAAAGCACTTCTTTGCCCATCATGCGCTGCCAGCGAATCAAAATGTCCTGAATCGTGCCTGAAAAGGCATGACCCATGTGTAAGCTGCCTGTCACATTTGGTGGGGGCAGGGTGATGCTGTATGTGCCTACACCTTTGGGGTTGGGTTTGAATGCATCAGAGTTTAACCACTGTTCGGTGGTGGTTGGCTCCATGGCTTGGGGATTGTATGCGGTTGGTGTTTGTTTGTCGCTCATCGGTTGTGTGTTCCTAATCTACTAAAAATTATAAGTGGCTGTTCAATAATGTCTTGTTTATGTATTGTCATCACGTGGTGCGCTAAGATGTTCTAATAGTGCATCACTGATAAGTTCAGGCAAGATTTGTTGTAAATGATGGTTTATTTTGATGCGAACATCATCGCTGATGGCTTCAATAATAGGATCCAATTCATCGGGGTTTAAAGTGAAGGTTTCATCTTGTTCAACGGCTTGCTGCAGCGAAGTTTGGATATGCTCAGTGAAGGGTTCTATAGTTGGGCTGTTAATCATTTCATTAATCGTTAGGTCACTTTGAACAACATCATCTACAATGCTTTCATCTGCTTCAGTCTCTATATCAATGTTGGCTTCAATAGCTGCTTCAGTATTGCCCACTTTGTCATCGCAATGATGACCGTGAGGGGTACTTTGAACAAAGCCTTTCACAAACTCATGATCCAATACTTCAAAATCGTATAATGTATCCTCATTCATAGCTTCGCTGATATCGAAAGTTTCAGGGTTATCTGTGGCTTCAAAGATAGCTTCAACATTATCAGCTGGCTTGCTATCTGTAACTTCCAATTCAAGGGTGTCAGTATCTTTTGTGACGTTAATTTCCGCCACACTTTCCTCTTGATAATGGGGAGTAACAATGTCTTGAATACTGTTTTCTGTTTCAGGTGCTAAGTCGATTTCATTGGTGTTGGGTAAATGAGGTGTATCTTGCCATGCAGCAGAAGGATCAAGGTCATCCTCTCTCCTTTCCTTGTCTACACTTTCTGAAGTTGTTGTTTCAGATACAGAAGGAGAATTTACCTTGTCTGTCTGAAGAGCGTTTTCCATTTGTTCATTGTGAACTTTGGGTTGTACAGCCCAAAGTGGGATAGATTCGTGTGCTGCAGGTTCTAAATTGGCTTCGGTTAAGACAATACGTTGGCGTGGGGAATCATCATCCACACTCACTTTTTCGGGTGTCTCGGAGGTTGGAAGTGGGGTATGAGCGTCCGCCAACATAGCATCCAAGCTGGCTAAGATTTCTTCAATATCACGTTCATCTTTATGGTTGCTCATGCGGCTATGCTAGATTTCTTTTACGCTATGAGCAATGTTGCAGCACGTTGCAAATCTTGGGGAGTATCCACGCCCAAACAATGAAAATCACCTACAGTGACAGCAATAGGGTAACCATGATGCAATACACGAAGTTGCTCCAATTGTTCCAGTTGTTCAGTTCTGCAGGCTTCTAAGCTGGAGTAATGAAGTAAAAAAGACTTTCGATACGCATATAAACCAACATGTTGCAGCATGTCAATCGCTTGCATGTCATCGTGCTGGCGCGGATAAGGAATGCTTGCACGACTAAAATACATGGCATGACCCCGCGCATTGCACACCACTTTAACCACATTAGGGTCGTCAAAATCAGCTGCTTGACGAATCGGGTGGGCGAGTGTTGCCATGTGTAGATCGGGTTGGTGTATAAAAGGCTGAACCACGCTTTGAATCGCTTGAGGGTCAATTAAAGGCTCATCACCTTGTACATTAATCACAATATCCACATCAATATCAGCAAAAGCTTCCGCTAGGCGTTCTGTGCCGCTTTGGTGATCGCTTCTGGTCATGGCAACTTCTGCGCCTGCTTCTATGGCAACATCAGCAATGCCTTGATGATCTGTGGCAACGATGACGCGCCCAAGTTGCGTTTGTAATGCGCGCTCAACCACATGTGTAATCATGGGTTTACCTGCAAGCAGGGCTAAAGGTTTGCCAGGGAATCGTGTGGATTCAAATCGGGCGGGGATGCCGATGGCATAGGTGAGCGTTGATGCTGGGTTAGACATTAATGACGCTCAATTTCTTGCCAAGTTGCTGTCGCCGTGCCGACCTTACCTACCACAACACCTGCGGCTTGGTTGGCAGTTTTAGCCGCTTCAAGTGGTGAATTTCCTTTGGCAAGACATGCTGTGAATGCTGCAATCACAGTATCCCCTGCACCTGTGACATCAAATACATCACGCGCAGCAGTGGGGATATGATGGCACTGTTGACCATCATACAAGGTCATGCCGCGCTCAGAGCGGGTAACAAGAATATACTCTAGGTTCAAAGCTTCGCGCAAATGTTTGGCAATGTTTTCCACATGTTTATCTTCATTGGTATTGTTCATGTTTGCCATTTGTGAAGCTTCGAGTAAATTGGGGGTGATAAAAGTTGCTCCATGATAATGCTCGGTGTTACTTGGCTTGGGATCTACGCCAACAATTTTACCTTCAAGTTTAGGAATTAATTTTTTCAACAGTTCAGGGGTGAGCACACCTTTGGCATAGTCGGATAAAATAACCGCAGAGGCTTGTGGAAGCTTATGACACACTTGCTCAAAGATTTTTTGTTGGGTGTCAGGGTGAATAGGGGTTACCCATTCGTGGTCATAACGAACAATTTGTTGATGTTGTGCAATCACACGTGTCTTTATTGCGGTAGGGCGTTCACTTTTTTTGGTGAACACACCTGTATCATTGGCATTGAGTTCCACCAACCGATGATGCACCCACTTTCCAGGCTCATCATCGCCCACCACGCCAAACATGGCAGATTTTGTTTCCAAGGCATGAAGGTTACGAATGACATTGGCAGAGCCACCCAATCGGCGATCAATTTTTTGAACATTCACCACAGGTACGGGCGCTTCAGGAGATATGCGAGTCACATCACCCCAAATAAATTCATCCACAATAATGTCACCAATGACTAAAATCATGATGTTTGTCTCCTTTGCAGACGAATCTCGGCTGCGCGTTGGTTGACTTCGGTTTTGAGCTGCCCACATGCCGCAGATATTTCTCTGCCCTTGGATATGCGAACCACTGCCACCACTCCTGCATCATTGAGGTAATGGCGAAACATATCAACCACTTCGTCGCGGGGGCGGGTAAAACGGCTGCCCATAAAAGGGTTGAATGGCAGGATGTTGACCGTGCTACCCAAGGATAAAGCAATATCACGCAGGCGTTTGGCATCATCGGGGCTGTCATTGATGCCTGCAAGCAATACATATTCAATCAGAATGCGTTTTTTATTGCGTGCGCTCACGTATTTATCCATCACCGCAAGCAGGTCTTCAAGCGGATACTTCTGATTAATCGGCATGATTTTATTGCGCACTTCATTGGTGGTGGCATTAAGCGAAACTGCCAAACTACAGGGTAAATCATCATCCAACATGCGATGAATGGCAGGCACTAAACCTGCGGTAGAAATGGTGACGCGGCGAGGGCTAAGTGCCATGCCGAGTTCATGGGTAACCATGCGCACAAACTTGGCAACATGTTCATAATTATGTAGAGGTTCACCCATGCCCATCATCACAATATTACGCGGAAAATACCCCAGTGTTTGTTTGGCGACCAAAACTTGCTGCATCATTTCAGCGGCGGTTAAATTGCGTGTTAAACCTGCGGTAGCCGTTAAACAAAATTCACAACCAATAGCACAACCCACTTGCGAAGATATACATTGGGTCATGCGATTTTCAGCAGGAATAAGTACGGATTCAACATCTTTATTGTCAGCCATGCGCATGAGTAGTTTTTGCGTGGTATCTTCTGCTTGTTGGTTGGCAATGATTTCGGGTAAAAGCAAAGATGTATTCTCTTGTAACCAAAACAATAGCTTTTTAGGAAAGTCGGGGATGTTTTCCAAGTCAAATTCGCCATAGCGAAAGACCTTACCCATGATTTTTTTGGCGTGCACAGGTGACACATCAAGCTGTTCACAAATATGAATCAGTGCTGTGTAATCTAAACTAAGTAGGTGTGTTTTGGTTGTCATGATTTACCCATACAAACAAAAAAGGGAGCATAAAGCCCCCTTTGATACAATCGTTTGGAAATTAAAGCCCGAACTTAACTTTATTGGCAGACACTTCTTCGGCAGAAGGTGGTGTATGATCGGTGACTTCGGCTAACTCAAAGGCATCACGATCGGTGTCGCAAAGATCGTTGAGTTCAATATCTGCTTCAAAGACTTCAGGAACATCTTCTTCAGGATAAATGGCTTCCCAAGGGCATTCTGGTTCACACACTGCGCAATCAATGCACTCTTCAGGTGAAATATATAGCATGTTTGGTGTTTCATCAGAAACATCTTTAGGCTGATAAAAACAATCCACAGGACATACCGCCACGCAAGCAGTATCAACACAATCTTTACAAAGCTGAGTAACAACAAAAGCCATGATTTTAACCTCTTAAAAAAAATATGAATAACGAATAGAGGGCAACTATACGATGAAACAACATTTAGCCAAGCATAGAATGATTGGCTTGCGATTTGCTCAAAGGTGGGTATGGGTGGTAAATAGGGAAAATGATTTCGTGCCTGCTGCATTCAAGCCGTCATGTTTACGCAAGCCTACGTTTTACAAACATTTTTTTGATTTGCTTGTATTGTGTGTAATAATAGCGTTTTTCTGAATGATGGAGTTGAAATATGCTGGGAACATCACATCGAATTATGGGATTTGCATCAGGCGCGGGGCTGGCATCCTTTTTTGGTGCGGATGTTGTTGGTATTCTTACCTGTAGTTTTGTTGGATCGCTGGGTGCTTTGGCTCCTGATATTGATCACAGGGGATCCAAAGTAGGCAGGATGTTTGGGCCATTGTCGTGGTTGGTGTCATCGTTGTTTAAACACAGAGGGTTTACCCACTCTTTATTGATGCTGCTTATCCTTGCTTGGACGGTTGATCGCTACTTGTCGCCACACGAAATGCTAGGCTATGCTTTTATTGCTGGAGTCGCATCGCATATTTTGGGTGATATGTTGACAAAAAAGAAAGTCATGTTTCTCTGGCCTGTTCCTATTTATATAGGATTCCCAATCATGCGAACAGGTTCAAAAATGGAAATGCCTATTGCAGTGATACTGTCACTGTTGATGGTCATGGCACCTTACCATGAGGATGTACTCAGTTTTTATTACCATTATGCCGCACCCATGTGGTCCTGAATTCAGGAGTCATAATTTATTTATGAGTATAAATTCAGTGCGTAGTGATGATAAAAAAAATAGGTGCAGGTCTTGTGGTATGAATGGTGTTTGAAACTTTGTAAAGATACCTAACCCGGACTATTCATGAATACTGCTACGCCCTCGCTGGTTCATTTATCCACAACGAACTTTTTCTCAGTCGTCCGTAAGCACAGCTACGGTCTTCATCGAAAAAATCCGTTGCAAATAAATGTCCTGCGCGATCATCATACCGATTCATGAATAATCCAGGCTAATAAAAAAAGACAGTGACATCGAGGGAAGAAAAAGAATCAAGATGGGTGTTGATGATATGCTATTGACACTGCGTTGTTTATGCGTAGAAACCGCACCAATTCGCACATGCTTCTTCCGTTGTGCCCTAGAGAAATGGGGATTGGAAGCATGGAGGAAATTAATAACAATCGGAGTACCAATAAAATGGCTCAATTTACTATGAAACAACTGCTTGAAGCAGGCGTACACTTTGGTCACCAGACACGTCGCTGGAATCCAAAAATGGCACCATATATCTTCGGATCGCGTAATGGCATCCATATCATTGACTTGCAAAAAACATTGCGTATGGCGAATGAATCTTATGATTTCATGCGCGAACTTGCAGCAGCAGGCGGACGTGTTTTGTTCGTAGGTACCAAACGCCAAGCGACAGATGCCGTGAAAGAAGAATCAACACGTGCGGGCCAATACTTCGTTAATCACCGTTGGTTGGGTGGTATGCTGACCAACTTCCAAACGGTTCAACAATCTGTGCGTAAAATGAAAGATCTTCAACGCAAAAAAGAAGAAGGCATCTTTGACTTAATTACTAAAAAAGAAGCGTTAAAGCTTCAAAATGATCTTGACAAGCTGGAACGCACTTTAGGTGGCGTTCAAGAAATGACACATTTACCAGACTGCTTGTTTGTCGTGGATGTTCAAAAAGAAGAATTGGCAGTGAAAGAAGCGCAAAAATTAGGTATTCCAGTGGTTGCGATTGTGGATTCAAACTGTAACCCAACGGGCATTGATTATGTTGTGCCTGGTAATGATGATGCGATTCGTGCTGTACGTTTATTCTGTAGCAAAATGGCAGATGCTATCCTTGAAGGTGCTGAAACTTTCCAATTGGAAAATGCTGCAGATGATGAAGATGTGGTTGAAGCCATGATGAATCAACCTGCTTCGGATGAAGCGCCTGCTGAAGTCACTGAAGAGCCAGCGAAGTAAACAACAGTTTAGGTCAACTTAAGTATTAATTATTATTATGATATGACATGGGTCGTTTGACCCATGTAGGACGGAGAAATCGAATGGCAATTACAGCTGCTGATGTAAAAAAACTGCGTGAAGCAACAGGCGCAGGTATGATGGATTGTAAAAAAGCACTTACAGAAGTGGGTGGTGATTTTGATGCAGGTGTTGATTACTTGCGTAAGAAAGGGCTTGGTGCTGCTGAGAAAAAAGCGGGGCGTATCGCGGCTGAAGGTATTGTAGTGACCAAAACAAACGGTACAAGTGCGGTTGTTTTGGAAGTGAATGCTGAAACTGATTTCGTGAGTAAAAATGATCAGTTTGTTGCATTTGTGGATAAACTTGCAGCATTTATTTTGGATAAACGACCAGCGGATGTTGCAGCACTTTTGGTGATGCCGTTTGAAGCTGACTTAACAGTTGAACAAACATTGTCACAATTGATTGCGACCATTGGTGAAAATATGAGCATTCGTCGTTTCCAAGTGTTGGAAGCAAGCGGTGTGGTTGCAGGTTATGTTCATGGTGTTGGTAAGATCGGTGTGTTGGTTGCAGTTGAGGGTGACGCAGATGATGCATTGGCAATCATTTCACGCAATGTAGCTATGCATGTGGCTGCGGTGAACCCACAGTTTGTGTCGCGTGATGAGGTGACTGCTGATATTGCCGATCGTGAGCGTAAAGTGTTAACAGAGCGTGCATTGGCTAGCGGTAAACCTGAAGCGATTGTTGAGAAGATTGTGACAGGTCAAATGAATAAGTTTTTCTCTGAAAACTGTTTGCTGGATCAAGAGTTTGTTATGGATTCGGATAAAACAGTAGCTAAAGCTGTGTCTGCTGTTCAGGCAAATGCTAAAATTGTGGCGGTAGCCCGTTTTGCATTGGGTGAAGGCATTGAGAAAAAAGAAGAAGATTTTGCAGCTGAGGTTGCAGCACAAATTGCAGGTTAAGCGTCGTTTGAAGTACACTTTTCCTGTTTGAAAAATATATCTCGAGGTAGCTATGACATTAAACAACAGTAGAACTTCCGTAAAACAGGCTTGTCAATACAAGCGCGTACTATTGAAGTTGTCAGGTGAAGTTTTGATGGGCGATAGTGGTTTTGGTATTGATCCTGATACCATTAACCACTTGGCTACCGAACTGCTTGAAGTAAGGCAAAGTGGTGTCGATTTAGCGATTGTGATTGGGGGAGGCAATATCTTCCGTGGCAATATGGGTACATCTTCAGGTATGGATAGAGCTAGCGCTGATTATATGGGTATGATGGCAACAGTGATGAATGCGATTGCTTTACAAGATGCTTTGGAGCGTCAAGGTGGGCATGTGCGTATGATTTCCGCTTTGCATATCAAAGAAGTTGCTGAACCTTATATTCGTCGTCGCGCTGTGCGCCACCTTGAGAAAGGACGTATTCTTGTTTTTGCCGCAGGTACAGGTAATCCTTATTTTACAACCGATACAGCAGCCAGTCTTCGAGCGATGGAAATTGGGGCAGATGTGGTTCTCAAAGGTACCAAGGTTGATGGTGTTTATACCGCCGACCCTGTGAAGGACCCAACGGCAACACGTTATGAGACATTAACTTTTACCGAAGCCTTAACCCAACAGTTGGGTGTTATGGATGCGACAGCGATGTCGTTGTGTCGCGATAATCAAATGCCAATTGTTGTATTTGATGTGACCACGCCTGGTCAAATGCTTCGCGCCGTCAAAGGTGAAAAAGTTGGGACAGTTGTTCAGGAGAAAGAATATGTTTGAAGATCTTGACGTAAAAATGAACAAAACCATTGAAGCTCTTCGTCATGAATTGGCAACGATTCGTACAGGTCGTGCCAATGCATCTCTTTTGGATCAAATTCGTGTACCTTATTATGGTTCTGATGTTCCAGTGAGTCAGGTCGGCAGTATTTCAGTACCTGAACCAAGGATATTGATGATTTCGCCATGGGAAAAGTCTGCGTTGAGTGATATTGAAAAAGCAATTATGATTGCAGATATTGGGGTAACACCTTCCAATGATGGTGAGGTTATTCGTTTGATATTACCAGAGCTAACCGAAGACCGTCGTAAAGAGTTTGTTAAACAAGCCAAGGGCATGAGTGAAAAATCGAAAGTATCGATTCGCAACTTAAGACGAGATGCTAATGATGATATTAAAAAACAAGTCAAAGATGATGGTTTGCCAGAAGATGAGGGCAAACGCTTACAAGAACAAATTCAAAAAATAACCGATAAATTTATCACTGAAGTGGATACGGTGATTGAGAAAAAAGAACAGGATATTTTAACTGTTTAATGTCTTCTGCCGAAGACCTGCCTCTGCAATGTGTACCTCAACATGTTGCCATTATTATGGATGGAAATGGTCGCTGGGCAAAAGCTCAGGGTCTTTCTCGTCTTGAAGGACATAAACAGGGAGCCAAACGTCTCCGTGATGTGATTCGTTGGGCGAGAGATGCAGGTGTTAAGCAAGTATCACTGTATGCTTTTTCAACGGAAAATTGGAAGCGACCCAAGCTTGAAATTACAGGGTTAATGACCTTGATGGCAACAATGCTTCCGCTAGAAGTACCGAGGATGATTAAAGAAAATGCACGAATGTTGGTGCTGGGTGATGTGTCTAAGTTACCATGGTTTGCGCGCAGGGCTTTAAAAAAAGCGGTTGAGGCTACTAAGGACAACACATCAATTGATGTCATTTTATGCCTTAACTATGGCGGTCAACAAGAGATTGTTGAAGCCGCAAAACATTTTTTCGAATCTTTCGATAATGACAAAGAAAGAGCTTTGGCATTTGCTAATCTTACGCCTGAAACATTGTATGCACACATGGGGCGAGAAGCTATTTTTCCTGTGGATTTATTGATTCGCACGGGTGGCGAGAAGCGTATTTCAAATTTTCACCTTTGGGATGCGGCTTATGCTGAATTGTACTTTACGGATACCAACTGGCCAGCTTACACGGAAGAAGATTTACAAGAAGCGATTGCTGACTATGTCGGTCGTGAGCGTAGGTTTGGTAAAACCAGTGAACAAATTCAAGGTGTGGCTGATGAATGAATTAAGCAAGCGCATACTCACGGCGATAGTGCTTGTCACGGGCGCAGTTTACTGGATGTTTTATACAAGCGACCACCTCTTTGCTTTGATCACTCTGGTGATTGGTTTACTTGCTGTGATTGAGTTGTTTGCCATGGTTAAACTCCCTTCGGCTCTTTTATATATTGTCACTTTGGCTATTCCAAGTTTATTTTGGATATGGAGCCCTGAAACCATTCCTGCCATGTTCCCACTGCTTGTGCCTATTGTGTTCTGGATGGTTATTTATGTGGTGATGATGCGGCACAACAGTAGTCCTGAAACCTTTGCTCGTTTTGCTTATGCGCAGTGGATGACGGTATTACTGATGTTGTTTTGTTATACCTTGATTACCGTGCATGAAATGGTACACGGCACGCTTTTTCTAGCAGGCGCGTTTATTGGTGTTTGGATGGCTGATATAGGTGCATACTTTGTGGGTAAAGCATGGGGGAAAACAAAGCTTTGCCCATCCATCAGTCCAGGTAAAAGCATAGAAGGTTTTGCGGGTGGTTTATTACTTGGTACTTTAGCGGCAGCGTCATTTTGGATGAGTTGGTTGGGGATGGACGTAGCCAAAGCATTGATTTTAGCGGTGATATTAATATTGGTGTCTGTGGCAGGTGACTTGGGCGAATCGGCATTAAAACGAGCTGTTGGTGTGAAAGATAGTGGGCGTATGTTGCCTGGTCATGGTGGTATTCTTGACCGTATTGATGCATTACTACCCTCAGTGCCGCTGGTTGGCATGTTATGGCTGTTGGTAGCATGAGGAAACCGATGAAAATAACTCTTTTAGGTGCAACAGGTTCGATTGGTACAAGCACTATTGATGTGATGTTGCGCCATCCTGAACAGTTTCAAGCTTATGCATTGGTAGCACATCGTAATGTGAACTTGATGCGTGAGTTGGTTGAGAAAGTGAAACCTGAGATTGTGGTCATGACAGATGAAGCTGCATACCATCGTTTAAAGGGAACACTTCCTCAACATGTTCAACTTGAATATGGTATGGATGCAGCAGAAGTGGTATCAGCCGCCGACGAGGTGGATATGGTGATGGCAGCTATGGTGGGTTCGGCAGGTTTACCTGCAACCTTAGCAGCCGTTCGCGCAGGTAAACGTGTCGGGCTTGCCAATAAAGAATGCTTGGTCACGGCAGGACGTATTTTCATGCAAGCTGCCAAGGAAAGTGGTGCAGAAGTTGTACCTGTGGACTCCGAACATGCAGCCGTGCATCAAGCACTTGCAGGGCATGACCGAGACTCCGTAACGCGTATTATTTTAACCGCATCGGGTGGCCCTTTTCGTAATCGTGATCCAGAAAGCTTAAAAAATATTACCGTGGCTGAAGCCGTCGCTCATCCCAACTGGAGTATGGGCGCAAAAATTAGCATTGATTCAGCCACGATGATGAATAAAGCCTTGGAATTGATTGAAGCCAAGTGGTTGTTTGATGCTAAAGCAGAGCAACTATCTGCCATTATTCATCCGCAAAGTATTGTTCATGCTATGGTTGAATATCGAGATGGTTCAGTGTTGGCGCAATTGGCTATGCCTGATATGCGCTCACCGATTGTGTATGCCATGCAAGCCGAGCCGCGTTTGGAAAGTGGTATTCCATGGTTAGAATTAGCACAGAGCCAGCCTTTAGAGTTTCAGGCGATTGATGAAGCACGCTTTCCAGCGATGCGTTTGGTCAAAGGGGTGCTGGCAGGTGAAGATAGCTTGGCCGTTGCGCTGAATGCTGCCAATGAGGTTGCCAATCAGGCATTTCAAGATGGAAAGATTGGTTTTATGGATATTGTAACAACCGTTGAGAAAGTGCTTGGTCAAACCCACGATATACATTTGGAAACATTAGAAGACGTTTGGGCTTTGGATATGGAAACACGCCGTATTGCCGAGGAAATCATTACTTTATGATAGAAACCATTCATACGACATTGTATTTTATTGCAGCAATTGTGCTTTTGATTGGATTTCATGAGTATGGTCACTTTATTGTGGCGCGAAAGCTGGGTTTTAAAGTGGAAAAGTTTTCCATTGGTTTTGGGCCTTCATTGCTTTCATGGCGTGGTAAAGATGGTGAAGTGGAATATGTGATTGGTGCTATTCCTTTGGGTGGCTACGTTAAGATGTTTGGTGAAAACCCAAGTGGTCAAGTTGAAGATGGTGAAGAAAAAACACCGATTCCTGAAAAAGACTTGAAACGTGCATTCAACCGACAAGCGGTCTGGAAACGAGCCGCAGTTGCCTTTGCAGGCCCCGCATTTAACTTTATTTTTGCCATCGCTGCATTTGCCATTGCGGGCTTGATGGGGCATGAAGTATTGCCTGCCAATATTGGCACAGTTATTCCTAATTCTATTGCTGAACAAAAAGGACTTCAATTTGGTGATAAGGTTGTGGCTGTTAATGGTGAAGAAGTTGGTTCTTGGCAAAGTTTTGAAGAGCGTTTGAAGCTTAGTGTTGGCGAAGAAATTACACTGGATATTTCACGAGATCAGCATATTCAGCAAGTGATGTTTACATTGCCTACGCCTGAAAAAGATGTGTTTCTTATTGATGTTGCATATTCATTGCTGGGTGCAGGATTGGGCATGGATATCCTCATTGAAAGTGTGATGCCAGGTTCACCTGCAGAAAAAGCCTTGCTCAAAGCAGGCGACAAAGTGATTGCAGTGAATAGTGAGCTTATTTATACCATTTCAACCTTGATTGAGGTGATTGGGCAAAACCCTGATCAAGAGGTCAGCTTACAAGTGTTGCGAGATGGCTCTCAACTTCAGCTTAGTATTATACCTAAAGCCAATGACTCAGGGCGCGGATTGATTGGTGTTCGCCTTCAAGCCAAACCTTGGGACGAACGTGTTTGGCAGCGTAAGGGCTTGCTGGAAAGTATTGGTTATGGTTTTACGCGAACGTGGGAAGTCACAGTGATGACCGGCGAAATGATTAAACGTATGATAACGTCATCGATTTCTGCAGATAATATTGGCGGACCAATTGCTATTGCACAAATGGCCGGCAACACAGCCAGCAATGGCCTGGTTTACTTTGTTATGTTTCTGGCATTTTTTTCCGTGAATTTGGCAGTGTTAAATTTATTACCTATTCCTGTGTTGGATGGTGGTATGTTGATGTTTTTAGCCTTGGAGCAAGTGCGTGGCAAGCCGCTTTCAATGGATATGCAGGTGAGATTTCAAGCCGTGGGTATGTTAATGATTATGGCACTGATGATATTCGCTTTTTATAACGACATCATGCGTTTGTTTTAAAGGAAAGATATGTATCGTTTTATGATGAAAGCTGCATGGATAGGTATTTTTTTTATTGCGACACTGGCTTCAGCCAACGCCAGTGAACCGATTGCTGAAATTGCCGTTGAGGGTAATCGTTATATTGAAACAGCGGCAATTCTTAATAAGATAAAATCTAAAGTTGGCGATGTGATGAGTCGCCGTCAATTAAGTCGTGATGTACGCAAGCTTTTTTCAACAGGTTTGTTTGCCGATATTCAAGTTGAAGGTGAACCAACAGTTGATGGACTTAAACTGGTATATATTGTGGTTGAAAACCCGGTGATAGCATCTGTTCGCATTGAAGGAAATGATGAAATAACGACAAAAAAAATCCTACCTGGGCTTAAGTTAAAAGCAGGGCAGGTGATAAGTCCGCGTGCTGAACGCTTAGATTCTAACAGTATTTTACGCATGTATCTTAAAAAAGGTTTTTATCAAGCGAAGATTGATGTTCAAGTGAATGCTCTAGATGATGGGCGTGTTGATGTTGTTTTCATGATTCATGAAGGTGAAATTACACGCGTGAAAGAAATTCAATTTATTGGTAATCAACACTTCAGTCATGATGAGTTGGTTGATAGCTTGGCATCTAGCGTGTCCAGTTTAGGAAGTTGGTTTACAGATAGAGATGTGTATGAACGAAAGCGTTTTGAAGCCGATGCTCAACTGATTCAGCAGCATTATTTAGAGCATGGTTATTTGGATGCGCGTATTGATTCCACACGTTTGATGCTTACCCCGAATATGGATAATTTTTATTTGAGTATGAGTGTTCACGAGGGTGATGCTTTTACTGTGAGTGGTATTGAATTACAAGGTGACTTGGTGCCTTCTCAAGAGAAGCTTATGGAAGTGGTAAAATTGAAAGTGGGTAGCTTATATGCTTTATCCAAATTGCAACAGACATTGACTGCCATGACGGAAGCTGTTGGTGATGAAGGGTTTGCATTTGCCAATGTAACACCTTCTTTTCATAGGAATCTTGAGGATAAAACAGTCGTTATTATTTTTGATATTGAAAAAGGTCGAGAAGTTTATATTGAGCGGGTTGAAATCTCAGGTAATGATAAAACCAAGGATCATGTGATACGTCGGGAGATGCGTCAATATGAGGGTGAGCGCTACAAATCTAGTGCTGTTCGCCGCAGCAAAGAGCGCATTCGTCGCCTTCAGTTTATGCAGAATGTGACCATATCTAAAATGAAAAGTTCCAGATCAGATCAAACCAATTTAGATGTGAATGTTTCAGAAGGGAAGAGTGGTCAGTTTTCAGCAGGGATTACATATTCGCAAATATATGGAACTGGATTTACAGGCTCGGTTTCTGAGAAAAACCTTTTTGGAGAAGGCTACCAAACAAATGTTACGGCTGATGTGGGTGGGGCTGCCAATAATTATTCTGTTTCGTTGACTGATCCTTATTTCTTTAGAGACGGGGTGAGTGGAACAGTCAGTTTATTCCAGAATGAAACCGACTTACAATCATACCTTGATTATAAATATAAAGTACAAGGCGGTTCCGTGGGCATGGGGTTTGCACTGAATGAATATGCACGATATTCAGTGGGTATGAAATTATCTACGACTACATTTTCCGATGTGCCTGCAACCTCTTCATTAATCTTGCGTTCTCAAGAGGGTACTTTTTCCACATCAGAATTAACACAGTCATTAACTTATGATACGAGAAATCGTACGGTATATGCCTCTTCAGGGGGGAAACAGTCCATATCTTTAGGCTATGCAGGTTTTGGAGGTGACAGACAGTTTTATGAGACCGCGCTTTTGTCACAAAACTATTTCGAGATTTCAGATGTGTTCACCTTACGAGCAGTCTTAGGTATGTCTAATATACGCGGTTATGGTGGTGTTGATGTGCCTATTTATCGTAAGTACTCCATGGGTGGTGTAGGCTCGGTGCGTGGTTATGATAGTTTTGGTATTTCATTGGTTGAGCCTGTAACACTTGATGTTTTGGGTGGTGATTATAAAACCAACACATCACTTGATTTAATATTTCCTTTACCATATATGAAAAATGCTGGATTTAGAGGGACTTTCTTCATTGATGCAGGTACAGTTTGGGGAACCACGGGTACGGTGTCTGAATCATTTGATGTGAACAAAGTTCGCTACTCTTATGGCATTGGCATTGAGTGGGCATCACCTGTTGGCCCATTAACCATGGCATGGGGCTTCCCAATGAATAGACAAGCCACTGATAAAGTGAGAAAATTCGAGTTTAGATTGGGTCAAGGTTTCTAAAAAAAGTACATATTCATGATAATAAAGAGGGTGTAGGTAATGAAAAAAGTAATATGGGTGATGTTGACAGCTTCACTATTATGCTCCATGCAAGCTTGGGCAGCGGATACAAAAATAGCTGTTGTGGATATTAAAACAGCCATGGAAAATACCAAAGCTTATACTTCGGGTATCAAACGTTTGGAAGCTTTACAAAATAAAAAGAAAAAAGAACTTGAATCACTACGCAAGCGTTTAACCAATTTGGATAAAGAATTGCAGTTGCAATCCATGGCATTATCCAACGATAGACAAAATGCGAAACAGCAAGAGCTTGCACAATTAAAGAAAACCTTTGATAGAAAGCTTCAAGATGCTTCGGATGAACTTAAAGCTGAAAAACGTAAGCTTGATTCACGCATGATTGGTAAGTTTTATGATGCTGTTCGTGACTATGGGAAAAAGAAAGGTTTTGACCTTATTTTACCTAAGGGTACAACGATGTATGTGGCTGAAGGGTTGGATATAACAGCTGATATTACCAAAATTTTGGATAATAAGTAAACAAACAATCATTGCATGAAAACTTTCTTGACCGTTTCTGAGGCGGCAGAACTTGTTGCTGGTCGATTGATTCGCGGTGATGGTGATGCTTTGATTGAAGGTTTACACACCCTTGCTCACGCCAATCGCTGCCAAGCTTCGTTTTTAGCCAACATGAAGTACAAGTCAGACCTGCTTAAAACTAAAGCAGGTTTGGTTCTTCTGTCAGGGAAGGTGAAATTACCTCAATCAACAGCGTTTTCCGTTATTATTGTGGCAGACCCTTATGTTGCATTTACACGTTTGCAGCAATATTTTCATCCATCTCCTTTATCAACAGGTATGAGGCATCAGTCTGCTGCCATTGATGACTCTACCAATATTGCAGAAGGTGTACAAATAGATGCCCATGTGAGCATTGGTGCAAATGTGAGCATTGGTAAAGGTTCAATCATTGGTGCAGGTTGCGTCTTGGAAGAAGATGTCAGCATTGGTGAAGGATGTTTGATTCACCCGCGTGTGACGCTTGCCAAAGGCTCTCAGCTGGGTGATAGGGTTATTATTCAATCGGGTGCTGTTATTGGTTCGGATGGCTTTGGGTTTGCTTGGACGGGTGAAGAATACTTGAAAATACCTCAGGTTGGATGTGTGGTACTTGAAGATGATGTGGAAATTGGTGCCAATACCTGCATTGACCGTGGAGCGATTGATAATACGGTGATTAAAGCGGGTGCAAAGCTCGATAATTTAATCCAAATCGCCCACAATGTTGAAATTGGCTATAAAACGGTGATTGCAGGGCAAGTCGGTATTGCAGGTTCAACCGTGATTGGCAAAGGTTGTCAAATGGGTGCGCAATCGGGTGTGGCTGGGCATCTAAAGCTTACAGATGGCACGATTGTTGGTGCAAAAGCGGGTGTGATAGGTGACACCAAACAAGCAGGTATGATTTCAGGATTCCCCGCAGTGCCGCACCGCCAGTGGCTTAGGGCATCAGGTATCTTTGATCGTCTCCCCGAGGTTTGGAAAAAGATTAGGAAGTTAAGCGAAGGAGAAGGATAATGGCAGCATTTAATATTGATGAAATCATGGAAAGGTTGCCACACCGTTACCCATTTTTATTGGTGGATAGGGTGTTGGAATATGTTGAAGATGAATCCATCAAAGCCTTGAAAAACGTCACGATTAATGAGCCGCATTTTAATGGTCATTTTCCAGGGCATCCGATTATGCCGGGCGTGCTTATCATTGAAGCCATGGCACAAGTGGGTGGTGTGCTGGCATTGTCATCGGTTGATGATGATAAAGACTATTTGATGTATTTCACAGGTATTGATGGTGCGAAATTCCGTAAACCTGTGCGCCCAGGTGACCAAATCATTTTTGATATTACAGTGCTACGTAAACGTGGTGCGATGTATAAATTTAAAGGCGAAGCTTTTGTCGATGGTAAGCTGGTTTGTTCGGCAACATTGATGGCTTCGGTGTTTCCTAAGGACGAAGCGTGAGTCAAACACAAATTCATCCTTCCGCAGTGGTCTCGCCCAAGGCGAAGCTGGGTGAGGGTGTCATTATTGGTGCATTTTGTACGGTGGATGAGTTCGTAACTTTGGGCGATGGCTGTGAACTGCTTTCGCATGTGTCTATCACTGGGCGCACTACCATTGGTCAAAACAATCGCTTCTTTCCATTTTCAAGCATTGGTGCGGAGCCACAAGACTTAAAATTTCATGATGAAGCATCCGAAGTCGTCATTGGGGACAACAACACCTTTCGGGAATACACCACTGTACACAGAGGCACAGAAGGTGGTGGTATGCTCACCAAAATTGGTGATAACAATCTCTTTCAAACCTATACACATGTGGCGCATGATTGCCAAATAGGTAATGATATTGTGCTGGCATGTAGCGCGATTTTAGCTGGGCATGTGGAAGTCCATGATGGTGCGATTGTGGGTGCGATGTCAGCGGTTCATCAGTTTTGTCGTATTGGCAAAAATGTTATGCTGGGAGCCACGTGTACGGTGCTTAAAGATATGCCGCCGTTTACCATTGGTGGTGGTGGTTACACCATGAGTTTATCGGGTTTGAACAGCGTAGGCTTGAAACGTAAAGGGTTTTCCAATGATGATATTCGTGCGTTAAAACAGGTGTATAAAATTGTATTTATGGGTTCAGGTAAGCTGAGTGACAGGTTAATTGAGGCTGAGAAATTAAATTTAAACAATGCTCATGCAGATGAATTACTGACATTTGTCCAAGATAGTGAGCGTGGTGTGATGATGCACTCACGCAAAGAGAAAGGCGCGTAATTTCCGTATGACTTCCCCCAAACGCATCGGTTTAGTAGCAGGCTATGGTGCGTTTCCCCTAGAGCTTTGCCAAACCCTTAAAAACAACGGTTTTATGGTTCATGTTGCAGCCATTCAAGAAGAAGCTTCCAAGGATATTGAAGTCATTGCCAATAGTGTGACTTGGGTATCAGTGGGTCAAATCAAAAAACTAATTAAAACCATGCAAAGCCATGATGTTACTGACCTTATTTTCGCAGGGAAAGTGCAAAAGATTCATTTGTTTCGTAATTTTAAACCTGATTTATTGGCTGCTAAAATTCTTTTCCAAGCCAAAGACAAAAAAGATGACTCCTTGATGTTGGGCATCGTCAAAGCCTTGGAAGATAAGGGGATTACGGTGCGCTCCCAAGTAGAGTTTGCAGGTGATTTGTTGGCAGGTGAAGGGCATTTGTTTGGTCCTAAACCCACGAAGCAAATGCTTAAAGATATGGCATTCGGTTTCCCACAAGCCAAACATATCGCAGGCTTGGATATTGGACAGACCATTGTGGTTAAAGATGAAGCTGTGCTTGCGGTTGAAGCCATTGAGGGCACAGATGAAGCCATCAAACGTGGTGGTGCGTTGGGTAAGTCTGATGTCACAGTCGTTAAAGTCGCCAAACCCAATCAAGACCCAAGGTTTGATGTGCCAGCCATCGGTGTCGGCACATTAGAAACCATGGCAGCAGCAGGTTGTAATGCCATTGGCATAGAAGCAGGGCAAACGCTGTTGATTGAGCGTGAGTTGTTAGCAGAAAAAGCTAAAATGTTGGGTGTATCCGTGGTGGGTTTACGTGGTTGAAGATGGCAAAGGGGCGATGCCTAGTTTTTTGATTGACCTTACTCTGGCATGAAGTCAAAGTCCTTGTTTATAGCTTAATATGTAATATCAAGGAAATTAAG
>JAUZSH010000003.1 GCA_030949605.1 Ghiorsea sp. | reverse complement strand
GGACGAATAATATTAACATGTTCTAAACCTTCATTAGAACAATTTCCATTACACATCAACAGGTAAAAAAGATGTGGAAATACCGTTGGAGGATAGACTTCTGCATGATCCTCCCTTCAGGCTCTAAAAATATCTGGTGACTATCTTTATCGGCAAAGCGCACAACCTTATCTTCAATGCTTGGGCAATAGCGAGGCCCTTTGCTTTCCAATCACACCTGAATACATTGCCGAGCGTTCAATATTTTCTCTGATAATATCATGGGTATGTGGTGGTTCGCGCAATAGCACAGCTTTCTTGTTGTTGAAGCACTTGATCATTTAAAATGGAGGTGCTGAAGTGTCTCCAGGTTGCTGTTCTAAACTGTCCCAATCAATGGTGCGTTTATCCAGTCGCGGTGTGCCCAGTTTCAATCGACCTGACGCAATTCTTTTTGATAAAGCTCTTGCGTTAAACCTTCAATCGCGGCATACCAAGCATCCCGCAGGAAAGCGGAGTTATCTCCAATATGAATTAAACCACCGAGGAAACGTGCCCGTGGTTAAAATAACGGTTGGGGGGCAAAATGCACCACGCAAAGGGATTATCCAAGACACCTTTAATCTCACCTGAAGACTCAAATAATAAATCATTGATTGAGCCTTGATAAAGATGGTTGCCTTGCTTGTCCAACAGATGCACGCATGGCAATGTGATACAAACGTCTATCACACTGCGCGCGTGTTGCCTGTACAGCAGGACCTTTCCGTTGATTAAGGATGCGGTATTACCAAACAGATCTATCTGCAACCAACCCCATAACACCACCTAGTCATCAATCTCCTTCTGATAGGCTTTTACCTACGCCACCAATCACTTACAGGATTGAGCGCATTTTACGATATTGTCTAAATTTTGTGTAATCAGACCCGAACTTAACACCGCGTCGCGCTGCGAACCATTGCAGCCTCACAATAAACATGACCTGCACCAATAACCAAAACATCCCGATGCCATCGGGATGTTTCACGTGAAAACATTTTCTTTTTATTTTTCATGGCGCTAGATTACAAAACCAATGTGTAAATTCCACATAAGAATAAACTATATTAAAAATGGATATATCATGATTGGTTCTAAGTATTAACACAGTAACTATAGTCATTCAGGAATTGGGCTTACCGATATTATGTCATCCTCGCGAAGGCGGGGTTTGTATTTTTTAAAGATAGAGTTGCCTTAAAAAGGCTAGCAGGTGTTGGTATGTTTATTTAAACCACAGAGAACATAGAACTTTATGCTGTTTTCAAACTTGGAAGTGAGGTTTTAGCCTCTGCTTCTTTTGAATAGGTGCAAGGTTTTTGCCAGAAACCAAGCCAAGCCCTTGCGCTTGGGTTTTAGAGAGGCGAGGCTAAAGCCTCACTTCCATGAAAAAATGCTCGGCACGTGTATTTTTTACTTTTTGAGTAAGATATAAGTTGGGTGGATGCCCAACAAAAGAACTCAGCCATGACGGCAAATCAATGCATGATTCACTATGGCGACTTGCAAAAAGGGAGGCTTAAAAAGCCCCCACCTGAATTCAGGTCCCTCTTTCACCATTGGGTAAAAATTAAGCGTTACGTTTTCCAACATATCATGAATAATTGGAGAGAAAATCAACTCCATTGCCAACAGCATTTTACTCGATGGAACAACAATAGTGTTGCGTCTAGACATGAATGAATGATTCAACATGGATAACAAGTATGGGAAATCAATACCCCAACGTTCAGGTTTACGAATACGAATCACCATCAAACTTTCATCCGGTGTTGGAACATCACGCGCAATAAAAGGGTTAGATGTGTCCACCAATGGTACACGTTGGAAGTTAATATCTGTATGACTGAATTGTGGTGTAATAAAATGAACATAATCATGCATACGTGATAAAATATTATCGACAACCGCATCTGAAGAATAACCACGCATTGCAGTATCACGGTGAATTTTTGAATCCATTCAATATTAACAACAGGTACAATACCTACCATTAAGTCAGAATATGGGCGAACTTCTTCAACGCCACCATGAAGACCTTCATAAAATAACAAGTCAGAGCCTTCGCCAATATCACGCCAGTCGGTAAATTTTCCAGAATCTATACCATAAAGTTTAGCTTCTTCATCATCATGGACGTATGTGCGAGCCTTTCCTTTGCCTGTTTCACCATAAGACTTGAACAGCTCTGCAATCTTATCAAAAAGATTGGCTTCATCAGAAAAGTGGCTTAAACGCTTACCTGCTGCTTCAAATTCTTTTGATTTTTCTTTAAATGTTAGGCGGTCAAATTTATGAAAACAATCACCTTCAACAATCGCTGGAGTTACATTTTCACGGTGAAAAATATGCTCCAATGCAACTTTGGCTGTACTCGTACCGGCTCCCGATGAGCCAGTTACTGAAATAACTGGATGTTTAACAGACATTATATACTCCCTATAAAAATAAAAAGATAAACGAAAATCGCCCTCTATGCGCTGCATTATGCAGTTAAAAGGGGAAAAAGACCAATCTAAATTCGCATAGGCATCAAAACATGACGTGAGCGTTCATGATCAGCTTCCAACAATAATGCTGGAGATAAACTGTCTTTAAGCTTAATACGGATAGTAGAAGATTGGATTGCACCCAAAACATCACGCATATATTTTGCATTAAAACCGACTTCAATTTCTGAACCATGGTAATCGATGGCAAGATCTTCTTTAGCTTGCTCTTGCTCAGAGTTATTGGCTGCAATGGCAAGTTTACCACTGGTAAAGGTTAATTTAACATCATGCGTAAAAACATTGGCAACAATAAGGCTTCGTCGCAAAGCTTGATCCAATTGGTTTTTGTCTATAATGGCTTCGTATTGATTATATTTAGGAATAACTTCTTCATATACAGGGTATTTGGCATCAATAACTTTTGATATAAACTTTTGGTTATCAATTTCGATTCTAACCTGTTGTTTTCCCAAATATAAAGTAATTTTATCTTCGGCGCTTTCAGCCAAACGTTTAATTTCTAACACAGCTTTTTAGGCACAATACAATTTGTTTCACTATCTTGTTGATCCAAATGCATTTCGCTCAAGGCCATACGGTGACCATCTGTTGTTACAATACGAAAACCAAATTCTTGAGAAACTTCGAATAAACTTCCTGTTAAATATTTACGAGTTTCATCATTAGACATCGCAAAACTTGTTGAGCTAATCATACGAATGAGTTCAGAAGCTTGAATATCAATAAATAAATCAGTTTCATCCACAGGTTCACTTGGAAATTCATCTGCTGATTGTATAGCCAATTTAAATTTAACATTACCACTATGAAGTTCTAAAAATTTTTTATGGGATACCAATTCTAGAGGAACTTCAGGATTTAATTCACGTACAATTTCAAAAATCTTTTTAGAATCAACAGCTAACGAGCCTTCTTCTATGATTTCTGCAACTTTAGAGCTTGAAAATGTAGACTGTAAATCAGTTGCAGTAAGTTTTAAGTTTTGTTGATAAGCCTCGAACAAAATATTAGTTAAAAGTGGGTTAGTTGTTCTTTTATCGACAATATTTTGACAACGTTGTATTTGATTTAAAAGTGTAGCTCTGGAAATCTTAAGGTGCATATTCTATTACTCTTCTCTTTATTAATATTAAATAGTCATCGTCGTAGGCTATGTGTATAACAGGTATAAATCTATTTCTTTTTTTGAATCAACTGGTTAAGTGGACGTTGGCTGTGTTTATTTTTATCCACAAGCTGTGCATAAGTTGTGTATAAAGGAACTTATTTTTTATTTTTTCAGGCAATGTGCTTTAAACACAAGTTATCCACAGGTTAAAGGTGGATTATCAACATACTTTACCTTTTTTAAAAAGGGTGTGTTCAGATTCACTTAAAATCTAATATTATGCAGTGAATAAATTCTACTTTTAGGTTTAAAGGTATACTTGAAATGGAAAATTTTTTGAACATGAGGTGGGATTTTTAATGGGGTTACTTTATGATGCGGTCAATGCCTATATCTCGCCTAACCCTTAAGCATATCCATATCCATAATTTTCGTTGTCATCAAGATTTCAACTGGAATTGTGGTGAGCATCTGAACTTGATTAGTGGCGATAATGGCAGTGGAAAAACTACAATTTTGGAAGCTGTATATATTTTGGCGTATGGTCGTTCTTTTCGTCAGGCTAAAGCTCCACAGCTTGCTCGTTGGGGTGAAGACTCATTTCATATTCAAGCAACGGTGAAGCGTTATGGTCCATTACATATCCGTGTGGATGGTAAGAAGGGCAAGGTTAATATGTCACTTCAAGGGTGTAAAATTGTCAACCGTAAAGATATATTTGAACATGTTTCTTTGATTGTGGATGCACCACAGGGTGTGCGTTTGATAGATGGAAATCCAAGTGAGCGACGCAAGTGGTTAGATAGACTTGTGATTGCCTCACAGGCTGCATCCTATGCCGACTATCAAGGTTATCTTCGGGCATTGATGCAACGAGGAAGGTTGCTGCGGCATGGCGGCTCTGCGAGGGAACTGGGAAGCTGGGAACAACAGATTGTTGTGTATGGGACGATTCTTAATGCCAAACGCGCCGTTATTTTAGAGAAATTAAATCAATACTTGGCAGAAGAAAGTCATTGGCTGGACCTGCCCTTTCAACTTGAAATAACCAAGCAACCTTTTGAAAATAAAGAAGAATGGTTGCTATGGTTAGTGGGAAAACGTGAGGAACAGCAGCGTCTTGGGAGGATCACACAAGGCCCGCATTGTGATAGGTTAAAAATTAGTTATAGTAGCCGTGAAATACGTATATGTGGCTCTAGGGGACAACAAAAAATGTCAGGTATTGCACTACGATTGGCTGAATGCGCAGTGTTGCAAGCCAGTAAGCGTATGATGCCAATTTTATTGCTTGATGACTGTTTCGAGTCTTTGGATAACACACGTATTTTGCGGTTACTACAGCGATTGCAAGAGCATCAAGGGCAGGTGTTGATGACTGCCCCAAGCAATATGGCTCAAAACATGTTAAAGCATGTACAACAATTAAGTTTGAACAATGGTTAAACAGCATGGTGAGGTATTCAAATGAGTGAACAAGAAGAGTATGGCGCAAGTAGCATTAAGGTTCTCAAAGGGCTGGATGCAGTGCGTAAGCGCCCTGGTATGTATATTGGAGACACTGATGACGGCACGGGCTTGCATCATATGGTTTATGAAGCCGTAGATAACTCGATTGATGAAGCTTTGGCTGGACACTGCGACAAAGTTGAGGTGATTCTTCATTCCGATGATTCGATTACTGTTCGTGATAACGGGCGCGGCATTCCTGTTGAAATTCATCCCGAAGAAGGAAGGTCGGCTGCCGAAGTCATTATGACTGTGCTTCATGCTGGTGGTAAATTCGATAGCAATTCATATAAAGTATCGGGTGGTCTGCATGGTGTGGGTGTGTCGGTGGTCAACGCCTTGTCTGACTATTTGGAACTCACCATTCGCCGTCATGGTAAAATTCATCAATGTCGCTTTGAACGCGGGGATACAGTCACACCTATCCATGTGATTGGTGAAGCTGAAGGCACAGGTACAGAAGTGCGCTTTTTGCCAAGCTTGGAGACTTTTTCGCATCGCAATATGTCTTTTGACATTCTCAGCAAACGTCTGCGCGAGCTTTCATTCTTGAACAGTGGCGTGCATATTGAGCTTGTAGATGAACGCACCGATCAAAAACATGTGTTTAAATATGAAGGTGGTATCACAGCCTTTGTTGGGCATTTGAATAAAGCCCGCACCCCACTTCATCCCGTTTGCATTGATATTAAGACCGAAAAAGATGATGTGGGCGTTGAGCTTTCTTTGCAATGGACAGACTCATATCAAGAAAATGTTTTCTGCTTCACAAACAACATCCCGCAACGTGATGGTGGTTCGCATTTGGCTGGTTTAAGGGCTGCACTCACCCGCTGCATCAACACTTATGCCACTGCCAACGGCTTATTGAAAAAACATAAAGTTTCACTGACTGGAGATGATTGCCGTGAAGGTTTAACGGCTGTGTTATCCATTAAAGTTCCTGACCCTAAATTTTCATCCCAGACCAAAGATAAGCTGGTGTCATCAGAAGTGCGCCCCATTGTTGAAAGCAAAGTAAATGAAAAGCTTTCCGAATGGTTTGAAGAAAACCCTAAAGAAGCACACACTATTATCGGCAAAGCTGCCGAAGCTGCGATTGCCCGTGATGCCGCACGTAAAGCCCGCGATTTAACCCGCCGTAAAGGTGCGCTAGATGTGTCCAACTTGCCGGGGAAACTTGCTGATTGTCAAGAAAAAGACCCTGCAAACTCTGAAATTTACCTTGTAGAAGGGGACTCTGCTGGCGGTTCTGCCAAGCAAGGGCGTAACCGTAAAACCCAAGCGATTTTGCCACTCAAAGGTAAAATTCTAAATGTTGAGCGCGCACGTTTTGACAAGATGTTGGGCAGTCAAGAAATTGGTACACTTATCACTGCGCTTGGTACAGGCATTGGTACAACAGGCCTTGATAAAGAAAACTTTAATATTGCCAAGCTACGTTATCATAAAGTGGTGATTATGACCGATGCTGATGTGGATGGCGCGCACATTTTGACCTTGCTACTCACCTTCTTTTACCGTCAAATGCCTGAATTGATTGAACGTGGTTATTTGTATATTGCGCAACCACCATTGTACCGTGTGGTTCGTGGTCGAAAGGATAGGTATGTTGCAGATGATGATGAGCTGCAAGAGTTTCTGCTTGAGCAAGGCAGTCAAGGTAAAGGCTATCATGAAAATGAGGGGAAAAGGGCGATGACAGTCGAACGTTTCCAAACCTTTATCCGCAGCATCAATCGTCTACACGGTTTGATATTGCGTTTATCGCAACGTGTTGATGGGCGTGTCTTAAAGTTATTGGTCGAAGGTGAAAAGTTACCTTCAACAATCATGCATGATGAAGAACGCTTAAGTATGCACTTGGATGCCTTAATGGAAACCTTCACCCGTGAGTCGCGCGAGGATGAAGCGTTGAAGTATCGCTTGTATAAAAATGAAGAGCTGGGTGCGTTTTGGGTTCAATTCGAGCGCCGTGACCACGGTCGCACTAAAATTTCACGTTTAGATATTGATTTGGTCTCGACGGTTGAATTTATCGAAGCACAAAAGCTTTGTAACAATGCCCAATCGATGGTTGGTGCTGGTGCATATATTTCTGATGGTGATAAACGCTGGGAAATCAACACTTACGACGATGTGTCTAACCTGATTGATAAAGAAGGTCGTCGTGGTTTGAGTATTCAACGCTACAAAGGTTTGGGTGAAATGAATCCAGAACAACTTTGGGAAACCACGTTAGACCCTGCTAACCGCCGTTTCTTACGCGTTATGCTGGAAGATGTAGTCTCTGCAGATGAAACATTTTCTACCTTGATGGGTAATGCCGTTGAGCCTAGACGCGATTTTATTCAGGCCAATGCTTTAAAAGTGAGGAATCTTGATGTCTAAACAATCTAAAAAACAACAGATTAGTTACGCCGATTGCGGTGTGGATATTGATGCGGGTAATGCCTTTGTGGGGCGCATTAAAAATGCAGTGAATAGCACCATGCGCCCCGAAGTTCTTGCTGGTCTTGGGGGATTTGGTGGTTTGTTTCAGCCCGATTTTTCAAGCATGGAAGAGCCTGTGCTTGTTTCAGGTACGGATGGCGTAGGTACTAAATTATTATTGCTTCAAGAATATGATTTACCGCATGTTGCAGGTATTGATTCCGTTGCCATGTGTGTGAACGATTTGGCAGCACTTGGCGCTGCCCCACTCTTTTTCTTGGACTACTTAGCCACAGGTGCGCTCAAAGGTGAAACCTTAGCGGGTGTGGTTGAAGGTATTGCAGATGCTTGTAAAACATGTGGATGCTCACTGATTGGCGGCGAAACGGCTGAAATGCCAGGCATGTATGCGCCGGGTCATTATGATATTGGTGGCTTCTGCGTGGGTGTGGTGGATAAACCTAAAATGGTGGATGGATCTACGATTGCTGATGGTGATGTGGTGCTTGGACTAGCATCCAATGGTCCGCATTCGAATGGGTTTTCCATGGTGCGTAAACTTTTGGAGTTGGGCGAAGCAGATTTACGCAATGATACATTATCTGATGGCTCTAAAGCCATTGATAAAGTGTTAGCACCAACCCGTTTGTATGTGCCTGCCATCAATGCTTTGATGAAAAGTAGTGTTGAAGTTCACGGCTTCTCGCATATCACTGGTGGCGGCATGTTTGATAACCTTGAACGCATCCTAGCTGACGATTTGGCTGTCACTGTGGATATTGCATCTTGGGGTGTACCGCCCGTGTTTGAATACCTTCTTGGGTTTGCTGATGTGGATAAAACCGAACGCTATCGCACCTTTAACATGGGCATTGGTTTTGTGGTTATTTTACCGAAAGATGCAGCTGCACAAGCCGAACAAGTGCTTAGCGATGCTGGTGAAACGGTATATCATATCGGTCATATTCATCAGCGTGATGGTGAGGTGGTGACGCTGCTCGGCTAACCAACGCTATGGACAATAACTACACAACCAACCCCAAAGACATCAAATTTCATGTTGCCAACTATCTGGGTGCTATTCAAAGCACGTTAAAGGGTAAAACAGTGATTGATGTACCTGCGGGTTCAGGTGTTACATCACAATTATTGCTGGATTTGGGTGCAAAAGTGCTCGCTTTTGATTTGTTTCCTGAATATTTCAAGCTCAAAGATATAAGCTGTGAACGTGCTGATGTTACCCAAGGTATTCCCACAGACAATGCCATCGCAGATATGTTGATTTGCCAAGAAGGTATTGAGCATTTCAGCGACCAACTGCAAGTATTCAAAGAGTTTAACCGCGTCTTAAAAGTGGGTGGTGATTTGGTTATAACCACACCAAGTTATTCTAATCTTGCCGCAAAATTCAGTTATATGATGTTTGAAAGTGAAACCAACAGCCAAATGCCACCCAATGAAATCAATGATATTTGGATGGAAGACCAATCTGTTTCCTCAGAAATCTATCATGGGCATATCTTTCTTATCGGGCTACAAAAACTGCGTATTCTTGGTCGTTTGGCAGGGTTTAAGGTCAAAGAGATTCGTTATGTTCGTTTGAGCCGAGGTTCATTGTTACTTTTCCCTGTATTTTATCCACTTATCGTTCTGCGTTCATTGCTGACGTATTATAAAAATATACGCAAGCTTCCCAATGTATTAAAAATAAAGAAGAAAAAAGTATATAAAGAACAACTTCTTATCAACATCAACCCAAAACATTTATTGGATAAACATACCTTTATCATTTTTGAAAAAGAACTCGGCAGTAAAGATGTGAATTTTAAATACAAGGACGTATTAAAAACTTTTGATCAAGAAACCTAATCACTGCACGGCTATAATACCCCAAAAAATTAAGACATAAAACCATCCCTCCTTATTTCTTTTGAGCTAGAATTCAGTAAAAAAGTGGAGCTTTTGGGACTGGACTTAAGGGTTCTCCATAAACCCTTCGCCGCCCGCGCCCGCTATACTCACCTTCCCATGGCAAATAAAGTTGTGAGTCGTGGCGGCTTTAGTCATATATCCGACATTCCGCACCCCTAAATCAATATTACTTTATTTAATTTATCTATATTTTTCAACAGGTTAGAAAAATGAGGCTGTTTCGCTAAACTGTGCCACCTCTCATGAAAGGTATATTTGAGGGTAAATGACTAAAATTATGAATAATCCTCTTGTCATGAGGGCTAAAGTCACAAGCAATGTATTACCATAATAAGCTTGTTTAGCGTTGAAAACATTATGTTTTCATGTCTTTTCATTAAATACCAAAAATCAAAATAAAGGGTGCGGAATGTCGGATATATGAGATATGGGTGTATTTAGACCTAGATCCTGCAAGTGTTTACACATACATCAATACCTTTGCCAAAATAGCGCGCATTCAGCTCGTATTAACCATGAATTTCATTGAAATTTTATCAATCAGTTCGTTAATAAAAATACGTTCGGCATTTTCCCCACATAATTTTAATGTTTCTTGTACCTGCTTGCGCGCCAGAAACCACACCTTCACATCGTGCATACTTCTGCCGACTTTTCCGTCATTCTGAGCGATTAATGCATATGCCATATTAACCATAAACATTGAAAAACATGCGCTGTTTCGAACTTTGGCTTCTTTTACAACCATGAAATCTTCCAGTCCCCAATATTGTTTAGCATCACGGAAATTGAATTCAATCTGGAAGCGCAAACGATAATAATCAACGACTTTATCCCATCCCAATGCAAGATCAGAGCTAAACAAAATAACATGAGCTGTTTTCCCGCTACTCACTGACGTTTTTCTTATAATGACAACATTCAATGCATCTGGAAACTTTTTGTGCCGTGCCTCAATTTGAAAGTATTCTGTAAGTACACCATCCTCACACGTTTCATGTACGAGATATTCATTAGATATTTTTTGTGGCAGTAACCGTTCACCATAAATCCGTTTACGCCCACGTCCTGAATATTCACCCTGCCAAGGCAAATAAAGCTGCGAATTATAACGTAGTTTACAAATCAGGTGCAAATTGACCTGCCTCACCATCTGCAAGGCAAAATTATTGCCTAACTCTCCATCAAAAAGAAAGTACTTTGGCACACATGAATCAGAAATAAGTGATTTAACTTCCCTTATTTTCTCTTGTAAAACAGTCATATAAGGATAACTCAACATCACGGCGATTAAAGTTTTTTCTTCCTTTGGGGCGACCTCGTTTTTTCACTGTTTTTTCATCGCTTTTAGAAATTTCTTTTTCGGTGCTTATTTCGCGATACTTTGAGCAGCCAGTCAGCTCTTTTTTGATTAACTAGTGCATCTGCAATGGAAAAGATTTGCGGCGCTTTACACTAATCAGGCTAATGCATAGGAAGCACAGTCCTGGCACAACTTGCCCTTGAATGGAAGAAAAAAATAGTCCAGACCATGCGTTTTCTTGCCGCTTTTAGTAACGGTGACTTCATCACCCGCGAGTAAAATAACATCGTCTTTATCTTGCAGAAAAGAGCGGCATAAATGCCAATTCATTTTCATCCATGCTATATTCAGTAGACCAAAAAAGCGTTGAACCGTTCGATAACTTCCACCATCACCTGACCAGCGAGATAACCCCAGCATCGTCATTCGTCCCGTCATAGAGAGTGCTGCCTCGGTGATTACTTTAAGCTGTTTGAATGTTTTTGAATCCAAAGTATTGCTTATTGGCGATAGGATGCGCATTATTTCATTCATGGGTAGCTTCTTTTGTTTGGTTATTTGTTTTTTAGGAAAAAATCATGCTATGACAAAGTGGCTACCCTATCAATTTTGGCGAAGGTATTGATACATAGCGCAACCTCTTAATTCACCTGGCGTATTAAAAAAAAACACTCATCACCAATAAGGGGACCACGTATTTTTATAAATATGCCATATAAACCAACATCTTACACTCTACACGTACAAACACTTGCAGGATCTAGGTTAGAGTTTCCTCAAAAGTATGAGATACACGTGCGGAGCATTTTTTACTTTTACCACATAGATACTAAGAAACATGCAGAAGTGACTAATAAATGGTTATTTTTTCATGGAAGTGAGGCTTTAGCCTCGCCCAAAAAAAAGCCAAGTGTTAGATTTTGTTCTATTTCTGGTGAAGTGATTGAATATCATTCATTAATGCGAAGCTAAAGCCTCACTTCCAACCTATACGCAACGCTTACGCCATACTTTTTGAGTAAGCTCTATTTATGACTTGAATTCAGGACTGATGCGATTCCCGTTGTCAGTGGTCATGTTTTACCAGCGATTAAATTTTGCGGGAAACATGTCTTGCTCGGTGAATGGATTGGACGCTTGGTTATAGCAGCAGTGACCCGCTCATTAACCTTTAAGTCCGCCCAAACATCTAACCTGTTAAAGTTGCATCTTATATCCCCGAGCTGAAGGATGGGATTTTATGGTACGGTTGATAAAAAGTAATCAATGCCTAGCCCGCATTATTCACAAATACAGCCGCGCCCTTGCTTGTCCCTTTATTCGCAACAAATCTCTCATCAATCGTTAGTAAGCGCGGCTACGAGCGATTTCTTTAAAATTCGTTGCAAACAAAGGTTCTACGCAATCATCACGACGATTTATGAATAATGCGGGCTAGGTGTCACTAACGACCACACTTTTCCTGTGCACCTGCTAAAATCGCAGCCACTTCCGCTGCCAGCGCAGGGATTTGAGGTGTGTATGTTGTGCCAGTGGTGCTTTCAATTTGGGCAACAAATGAACGCAAATGATTACGTGATCCACACAGTAAATTATCATAGGTCTGAATGATTAAAGCATGGGCAGGTTGCACTTGCGCTTTTTTGGCATTGATGTCTTCAATATCAACTTCTTCAACCAATGCGCCAACCATCAAGGCATTCAAATCTGTGGTTGCACCACCTGTTGCAGTGCCAATCAATTGGTCGTATAAAGCTTGTAGTCCTGTATTGGTATAGGTCGTTGTGTTTCCTGTGGACGGGTCAGCTTCACCATAAGTATTTAATAAATCCAACATCTTTTGCGCGTGTCCAACTTCTGAATTGAGCGAAATATTTTGGAAAATGGTCAATGTTGAACCACGTGCTGTATATATATTCATATACAAATCACGCGCCAGCTCTTCTTCCTCACGCATGTACTTTAAGCCTGCAATTTCATTGGCTGTGAGCGGTGTGGACAAGCCTGCATCTGCTGCGGTTGAACCGCCTGTATTGCCACATGCTGTCAACATAATAGTTACGCCTAAAGCAAGGTATAATATGATTTTTTTCATGATTGGCACTTCCTTTTTTGAATATCACGGACTCTGCGTTCTTAATATTAAAGCATTATGAATATCTAATATGTAAGAATGCGTATTGCTTGGCGACTATACTGCCATACCATCAAGCTGATGTGACATCAGACACAAGGATATTTATGTTAAAGAGAAGTTTACCACTATTGATTCTAGCAGCCATCGCAGCCCTGTTTATTTCGTTGGGTTGGCATGAGTATTTAAGCTTTGAACAGTTAAAAGAACACCGCTTAACACTCAATGCTTTGGTTTTGGACTACCCTATTTTGTCTCCCTTGGTCTTTATTGTTGCCTATATTGTTGTGGTCGCATTTTCACTCCCTGGCGGCACCATGATGACGCTTGCAGGTGGTTTTTTATTCGGAGTAATTTGGGGTGGTTTCTACACTGTTTTGGGTGCGACAATAGGTGCGACAATTATCTTTCTTATTGCCAAAACATCTTTGGGTGATGCCTTGCTCACCAAGGCTGGCAAGTCGATTCAAAGCATGAAAGCTGGCTTTCAAGAGGATGCCATGAGTTATATGTTTGTGTTGCGTTTAGTGCCTTTATTCCCCTTCTTTATTGTGAACCTTGTTCCCGCATTTTTAGGTGTACCACTGCGCACTTATATCATTGCCACCTTCTTTGGCATCATGCCTGCTACCTTTGTGTTTTCACTGGCTGGAAGCGGGCTGGGCAAAGTGTTTGAGCAAGGCGGAGACTTTTCCATCGCAGGCATTTTAACAGCTGAAATGATAGGCGCGTTGGTTGGTTTAGGTTTGTTGTCCCTCGTTCCTGTGTTTTACAAAAAGTTTAAAGGCAAAGGATCCGCAGCATGAGCGAATCACAAGGCAAAACCATTCAAACAGATATTTGCGTGATTGGCGCAGGCAGTGGTGGTTTATCAGTGGCTGCAGGTGCAGTGCAAATGGGGGCAAGTGTTACCCTGATTGAAAAGTCTAAAATGGGTGGCGATTGCTTAAACACAGGTTGTGTGCCATCCAAGGCAATCCTTGCCGCAGGGCATGTGGCGCAAACCATGCGTGATGCACAAAGCTTTGGCATCAAAGCGGTTGAACCTGATGTGGACTGGGCAAAAGTGCATGGTCATATTCATGATGTCATTGCCCAAATTGAGCCCAATGATTCGGTGGAACGATTTGAAGGTTTAGGCGTAAATGTGATTCAGGATGCTGCTGAATTTGTAGATAAAAACACAGTCAAAGCAGGTGATACGCTCATCAAAGCTAAATATTTTGTGGTCGCCACAGGTTCATCGGCATTTGTACCACCGATTACTGGCGTGAACGATGTACCTTATTATACCAATGAGAATATCTTTGATAATAAAGATCCTATTGAACATTTAATCATCATTGGTGGTGGTCCGATTGGCATTGAACTTGCCCAAGCACACCGCAGATTAGGTGCAAAAGTGACTGTGATTGAAGTGTCGCAATTGCTTGCCAAAGATGACCCTGACTTAACGTCTATTGTGATTCAACATCTTAGCAAAGAAGGCATCAACTTCCATGAAGGTGTGAACAACCTGCGCTTTGAGAAGCATGGCGACAGCATCCACGCCTTCTTTGATGAAAATGATGGCAATGGTACCAAGGTTTGTGATATTCAAGGCTCGCACCTGTTGATTGCCACAGGGCGCAAAGCCAATGTGAATGGCTTAAACCTTGAAGCTGCGAATGTGACCTATTCACCGCGTGGCATTGAAGTGGATAAACGTTTGCGCAGCAGCAATAAAAAAGTCTTTGCCCTTGGTGATGTCGCTGGCCCTTATCAGTTTACGCACATGGCTGCCTACCAAGCTGGCATCATTATCCGAAACATCTTGTTCAAAATGCCCGCTAAAGTGGATTACTCCGCTGTACCCTGGGTGACATATACCGACCCCGAACTTGCCCATGTCGGTTTAACGGAAGCTGATGCTAAAGCACAAGGCAAAGAAGTGCGTATCCTCAAATGGAGCTTTGAGGAAAACGATAGAGCGCAAGCCGAGCAACGCACGGAAGGTTTAGTTAAAGTCGTGGTCACGCCCAAAGGGCTTATCTTGGGCGCAAGCATTGTCGGGCTTCATGCAGGCGAACTGATTCAACCTTGGATTTTGGCCATTTCACAAAAGATGAAAATCGGCGCTATGGCATCTGCCATTGCCCCATATCCAACGCTTGCCGAAGTGAACAAACGCATTGCAGGCAGCTTTTATACCGACAAATTATTTTCTGAAAGTACCAAGAAAATTGTGCGCTTTCTGATGCGTTGGTTTTAGCATACAGGGCTAAAATTACAAAGGTAACAAAAAAAACGCCCCCCAATGGAAGGCGTTTTGAAGTTTTGAAACAGCATAAATTAATAAGTGTAAGGCACTCCTATATAATCACCCAAGTACTCAAAAGAAACACCGTTTAGTAGTGTTTGACCACCTGAATCAGAATTATACGAAGTCATCAGGCTGCTATGACTGAAGCCTGGAATCAGGTTAAACTCATAAGACAGGTTATATTGTTGCCCCACAATATATGGGTTGTTAATGCTTAATGGTACAGGTGGAAGCGTAAACGACGTCGCCGCTGGATCAACAAAGATATTCCAATTGTCACCAATCATAAACCTTACTGTTGTCGCGCCAGCTACCGTATTAAAATTAATCACATTACCCGATTGGTTCGCCGCAACTATAGTTGGCAGGGTCAATGTTGATGAATAGTTAAATACACTGCCCACAGATAAGTTAGACGAATCAACACCCCAATTCCAATTGGAATATGGATCACTAGCGTGAATATTCAGTCCCAAAACACCTTGCGGTGGATTCCAAGAAGTAAAGGCATGCGGCAACACGATTGGTGAAGACCATGCACCTAGATAATCAAAGTATCCATAATTATCAGATACATTTATAGAATCAATAACCATACCTGCTGGTGGCGCAACACTTTGTACAGTTAAGACCGTAGTCGGCGTTGGTGGCGTTAATGGGAACACCACACTCACAGGTGTTGGAGTATTTACAATACCAACCAAAGGAATATTGTAACCTTGCCAGGTTTGTCTATTGGCAGTTACTGTAAAAGTATGTAAGCCTAAATCCACTTGGTTGACGATAACACTCGTAGATTCAGGGTTTAAAGGGAAGTTAGGTGGGGTAATCAAACTCTCTGTCACGGTTAACACCCCTGTTATAGTGGAACCTATTGCTAAGTCATTCGGAATGAATAATTCACCCAAAGCTGGTCCAACATCTACACTTGTGGTTGCTGTTCCATAGGCATCATATATTACAGTTATACTCACACTTGCTGATCCATCATAAGTAACTGGATTGCCATACACATCTGTGGTTGTAAATGAAAGACTTAAGCTAGGGAAAGAATTACTTGGCAATACCGTATAAGGATCCGAATAGACTGAGTTACTGATGCTCAACTCTAAACTTACCCTACCTTGTGCCGCATCTGCAACAGGCAACACAGGAACCAATGGAAATGCAGCATTCACTGTCTTAGATGCAGGTAAAGCCGAAGAGTATATGTAGGGGTAAGCTGTTGTCGTCAATGAAACAACACCTAAATCCACATAGTTACCCATAATGAACAGCCCTGGTTCAAGGATGTATGAGGGGGCAATTGAATTTCCTTCAACCACGTATAAGTGCCCTGAAACCTGAGAACCTGGAGGGATACCATAAAAGTTTAATGTGGCTTGATTGTTTGCCACCGTGTTTTGTGGTACAAACACATTAGTATAAGCATCAGTAAATCCACCATAATTATAACTTGTTTGTACGTTTGCTAAATAATCATTCACGACACCATATGCATCTGTCACAGAAAATATAACCTGCGCACCTACATTTTGCGTATAAATATCAAGCGTACCGACTGCCAAAACTGAATTCGTTATATTGACATCCATAATAACTTGGCTATCTGCTGTATTGCCAGAAAAGGCGACTGGCGCAGATAGCAAGCTGGGCACTGCAACATTCGTCGGCGTTGCTGCACCACTAAATACAGTTCCTGTATCAACTGTGCTTAAATTCCATGTGAATGGTGCAAATGCAGCCTTAGTACAATTGAAGCCATAAGGGTCACAAGTGATTTCCGTAATATCAATGGTTGCCGAAAAGCTTGAGAATGCCGGAATAAAAGAAGTCGGGATTGGTGAATATGTTGAATACACCACACCATAAGGATCGTACGTGTTAGATGCTTGGGTAGCATACGTATTACCATAAGGGTCAGTGATTGTTACTTCCATCACGCTATTGGCTCGCGCAACATATCCCGCTGGCATTTGCAGGTTTAGCGTGCTTACCCAGCTATCATAATAGCTTTGTCCTGTAGTAGTTGCAGGTGAAATCGTTACCGTATTGCCCAATGGGTCAGCCGTATAGCCATACGCACTTGAGAATTGATAGCCATCAGCAAACACATGCATTTCATGCACTCCAACATCTAAACTTGGTACCGATGTATTACCATTCACGTCAGTAATGTATTCTACGCCATCAACCACAACTACAGCATTGGCAATAGGACCAGGTGTGCCGATAACCTGACCCGTGTTTTGATCAACGCCATCGGTGCGCACAGTTACTGGGACATTTGTACCTACACCTGCAACATTAAGCGTAATCGAAGCAACCGCTGAGGCTGTGTTTCCTGCAGTATCCGTAGCTGAAAATGTGACTAGGGTTGTTCCCGTAGGTAACGATACAGGAGCACTATTGCTCACAGTTAATGTACCATCAATATTATCTATTGCACTTGCACCGTTTAAGAATGCAGCAATACCTGCCGTATCGGTATCGAACAAGCTTACATTTGCAGGAGCCGTGACTACAGGAGGAACATTGTCTGTGATTGTTACGGTTTGAGCTGCTGCTGCCGTATTATTATAAGCATCAATTGCTGTCCATGTGACGGTGGTTACACCTACTGGAAAACCTGCTGCGGGTGCATTATTTAGTACACTAGGTGTACTTGTTAGGTCTGAAACACCTGTTGGGGTGCCTAAAGTAACTGCCGTTAATGCTGCCGTTGCTGGCGTGGTAATATTAGCTGGTGCAGTAATGGTTGGGGGTGTTGTATCAACAATAGTGACTATTTGCTGAGCTGTACCGATATTGCCTGCTGCATCGGTGGCAGTCCAAGTGATGATATGAGTACCTACAGTAAACGGACCTACAGGCGAAGCAGTTGCAGTAAGCCCTGTGGAAACATTATCCGTCACTGTTGAAGTACCAAGAGTTACGGCTGTTGTTGCACCTGTTGCTTGTGCTTGAATTGCAGCAGGAGCCGTGACGACTGGAGGGATAGTTTCTGTTGTTACATTCACGGTGCGTGTGATTGCTTGAGCAGCATTGCCAGCCTTATCGGATACATTATAGGTCAGTGTATAAGTTCCTTGTACCTGAGTATTCACAGTACCTGTAATCACCACATTGTTAGAAATATCACCATCGGTTGCATCCCATGCAAACACACCAGGGTCAGTGAAGCTTCCACCTTGAATGATTGACACATTAGCACTACCGAGCAATTGGAAAACGGATGGTGGTGTAGCATCTACTACATTAACGGTTCGGGTGACTGGTGTGGCAGCATTGCCGGCACCATCCACAGCGTTATAGGTGATGGTATATCTGCCTGATTTGGCAGTATTGACATAACCTGTTGTGGTTAAGGTTGCATATGGATCATCTAACGTTGCACCTCGGTCATTATAAAGTGTTCCAGCATTTAGAGAGACCGTTACTGCGCCATTGACCGTAATGATGGGAGCAACTGTATCTGCTGCTGCAACAACTTGAACTATACGCAAGACTTGTTGAGCTTGATTGCCTGCTGCATCAGCAACATCATAAGAGAGCGTGTAAAAACCAACTTGCGCTGTATCAACAGCACCTGAAACTTTAATTTTAGAAGATATATCACCATCTACATTCGATATTGCTACGGCTCCAGGGTCTGAAAACACAACACCCTTAACAACAGTCATTTGGTTTGAGCCATGAAGTGTTATAACTGGTTTTTTAGCAATCGTTTGGATAGTGGCAATGTCAGCTTGTATATTTGTTGTAGAGATATTATTTACATTAGTATTAGCCAGTGCAGCAGCGGGATCCAGCGTTGATGCTGGCACAAGATCAACTTGTAAAGCAATGTTTGTTAGCTCGGCAAGGACTTGATCCACAATTAATGTAACAATATCATTTAAGGTTGCGGTTGTACCAGAAGCTTTTACCGCAGCTTCAATCGAGGCTATATTATTTTTTACAGCCTGCGCTGAAACGCGGGCAATACTATGCACACGCTCATAGTCTGCGGCGTTGACTGCACCTGTCTTTTTTGCGGCAACATAATCACTCAATAAATCAACATTTGAACCTGCTAAACCGATTTTATCTTTTACATTCGCCTCCGCCTCAGCGACTGTTAAATTTGCATATTTATCCATTTGGCTTTTAACCAACGTCGTCATGGGGCTAATCACAGCTCGCGTACCCTGCGCTACTGGAGGAGCACTCATGACAAAGCGTTGCCCCACTTCTTTGCCTGTATCTGCATCAATGGCTGTTGACGGTACATCGACGACAATAGATGCGCCAACTGCTGCTTGTGCAGCAGTTACTAAAAGATTATAGGTACCGTCACTCTTGGTAATGGCAGAAGGCTCTCCAGCATCTAACGAACCATTTCCATTTAAATCTAAAAAGGCTGTTGCACCACCCAGATAGCCATCAACCACCACACCAGTCATGGATACTGTGGAAGATGTAGGAGATGTGGAAGATACAGGAGACGTGGAGCCACTATCGCTACCACCTCCACAGCTGGCTAAAACAAGCCCCATACATAATACTAAAACTCGGATTGATTTTTGGATATTCATAAGCCTCCCACTTCTTAACTAGAGTGTTAAAAAATGATTAAATAAGCTGCAGGTTAAAGCCCAAGCTGGCTCTGTCAATAAAAATAACAGACCTTAAGACAATACCTTCGCCAGTTTTAGAGAATACATTGGTAAAAAAAACCTAGTGTTTGTAACACATTGATTTAGAAAGCGTATATTAAAAATAACATCGGGGTTTGGGGGGATGTTATTTTTAATATACCACAATATTCTAGAATGTTGTGGTTACTCGCTTGCTTTGCGCGAAACGCGCTGAATCTTGGCGAAGGTATTGCTTAAGAGCCACTTACAAAACTCATGAGCGGCGATTGACTTCCCCATTCTGGCGCGTTTTTAGGCTGGAATTTCGGTGTATGGAACCACCATGCCCCTCATTTTAGCCTAAAAATGCACTCAAAGTGGTATTGCCACTCATCCACCCAGAGTTTTGCAAGTGGCTCTGAATTCAAGTGATAAGTACAATTTCCATTAATGGCTCTTAATCTTTGGTCGCAGTCTCTACACTGTTTTTATACAACTGAATAGGTTTACCAAGGAGCTTGAACAAAGGTCGTTTTTCTTGTTCAGCATTCCAAATACACACATCATGCTCTTCAAACCACGTTGTCGCAAAAGACCAAACCCACCTGCTCTCTTCTTCAAGGATATCAGGTATGGAAGCCTCACCACTTTTGGTGCGGTTAAGTGCTGCGGCAAGCCTTAAAATAGCAGCCAATGCAATGGTGACTCGAATATCTTTGCTGCGCATGGTTTTTAAGGCGACATGTTTCGTATGAGGGCTGGCTTTGCGGTGAAAGCGAACCATGGCAGACAACATGTGTTGTTGACGTTGGGTCACACCCGTTAAATTAGAATTACCAATGATATAGCTACCATGCAGATGGATTTTCTTATGGCTCATGGTCAAGCCAATTTCATGCAACTGACAGGCTGCAATCAATAAGCGGTAAGCTTCTTCATTTAAGTCTAATGGACTTGCGTATGCTTTAAAAATAGTTTCGGCAGTCAGGGTGACACGTTTGATTTGGGTCTTATCGAGATTAAAACGCTTTGCCATCGCCTTGCTAGCAGCTTTGATGGGGCGAGAGGGTAAACGCCCTGTGCTGGCAATGCGGTCAAAGATAATACCTTCTCGCAAAGCACTGGGGCAAACACGAAGCGATTTGATGTTGAGTGCGCGCATAACTTCTTCAAGAATAATGCTACCTGCGACCAGCGTGGCTTGGCGTTCAGCCTCAATGCTTGCTGGTAAGTTAGACTGTTGAACAGCCGCGATCAGTTTGGGGCGAATATTTTTTAAATCGGACAAAGCAAGGTGTGTTGCATCATCATGTTCACAAAAGCTGGAAATGACCTCTGCCAAGCTACGAATGGTGCCTGATGTGCCATACACAGCATGAACATCAAAAGATTTGTACTCTGAAGCTACAGCTTGAATTTTACTTGCTGCTGCAGCGTGGCATTGTTTGATTTGATGAGGCGTATAATTGCCTGCGGTAAAAAACTTACGTGAATAACGACGTGCGCCCATGTCCAAACTTTCAGCAGCCAGCACGCCATCAGGATTGTTGCCGACAATGACTTCAGTGCTACCACCACCGATATCAATGATATGTGCATGTTCGTCACGAATATAACCTTCAGAACGCACACCTTGGAACACCAGTCGCGCTTCTTCTTCGCCATTGACGATTTCAACCACCAAATCAAGCTCTTGACGAATGCGTTTGCTAATAGCATTGCGATTGGGTGCATCACGCATGGCAGATGTTGCAATACAGTGCATTTCTGCATCATAACTTTTTGCCAGTTGCTTGAAGAATTTAAGGCTTTCAAGCATACGCCCAATGGCTTCTTCATTCAGATAACCACGGGCATCCACACCGTCTCCCAAACGAACCCAATGTTTCATTCTATCTACAATATGGAATGCGCCGTGTGCTTCGGCTTTGGCAATAATCATATGGAATGAATTGGTACCCATATCAACTGCCGCAATGTGTTTACCTAGGTGTATGCTCAAAAGTTAGCCCTCGCTATGTGTTGGCCACCAGTTGTGCGCGAACTTTCTTTTGCACAGTTTTTTTCTTAGCAGCTTTCTTTATTTTGGCTGTATCATACTTCTTTAAATGACGCTTGGTCAATTGATGTTGATGATGGACTTTTTCTGCGGTTTGACTGACGCGCTGTTCAGTGCGTTTGGCTTTTTTTGCTGCTTTAGCGGCTTTTTTTATCCACCTCACCGTCAGGTCGGGGATATAAGGTGTAACGGCGATAGCCGTTAATGCGGTGTATCTTGCTGTTCAATGTATTGCCTGACAATATCCATCGTGCTTGGTGATAAAGACCAAGTGTATGTGCATATTAAACACACAATGTTTTCCTATTCTCTAATCACTTGATTTAGTCATAGACCAAACTATAATATGGGTATGTTAATTCACAAGGGATTAAAGTTTCGTCTTGATCCAAGTGCTACTCAACGTGCTGATATGGTCATGTTTGCAGGGCATAATCGTGCCGTTTGGAACAAGGCACTGGCTTTGACCAAGGATAGACTTGAGCGGAAAGTGCCTATCATGTGGTTCCATGAATTAAACTGGAACATGACAAAGCTTTGGAAGAAATCCGAAGAGATGTCATGGTTAAACGAAGCACCAAGCCAATCACTACAACAAACCCTTAAACAATTTGACCGTGCCATGCGTGATTGTTTTGATAAACAACAGCCCAACAAACGGTTTCCACGGTTTAAAAAGAAAGGTGTTAAAGATTCGTTTGTATTGCCACAAGGTATTAGCGTAGATGGAAACAGAATAAAACTACCCAAACTTGGATGGGTTAAGTTTCGTAAATCCCGTGATATTGAAGGTAAAATTAAATCAGCCACAATCTCACGCAATGGCAAATACTGGTATGTTTCCATACTCTGTGAAGTGGAAGTAGCAGAACCAATACACCCATCTTCATCAGCCGTGGGTATTGACCGTGGTGTAAGCATCATGGCTGCTTGCAGCGATGGTAAAACATACATTGGTGCTAAGGCATACAGGAAGCATGAGAAACGCCTTGCCAAGGCACAGAGGATATTAGCCCGAAGGGTTAAATTCTCAAATAATTGGCATAAACAAAAGGAGAAGGTTCAAAACATCCATTCAAAGATTAGCAACATGCGCCGTGATGCGCTGCATAAAGCCTCAACATTAATCAGCAATAACCACGCCATGATTGTACTTGAGAAGCTTGGCACATCCCGCATGTCCAAATCTGCGAAGGGAAATAGTGAGAAACACGGTGTAAATGTAAAAGCCAAGTCAGGCTTAAACAAGTCCATCCTTGATGCGGGATGGTCAATGTTTGCAACCATGCTTGAGTATAAACAACGCTGGAAAGGCGGTATGGTTGAATATGTGCCTGCGGCATATACAAGCCAACGGTGCAGTCAGTGCCAATACACCAGCAAAGACAATCGTGTTTCTCAATCGAAGTTCGAGTGTCAGGCTTGTGGCTATCAAGCCAATGCAGACCTTAATGCATCATTGAACATACTAGCGGCAGGACATGCCGTGTTAGCTTGTGGAGTGGGTGCATTAGCAACTACCGTGAAACAAGAACCTCTTGCTGCTTAACAGCACAAGGAATCCTCGTCCTGTGATGAATTGGCGTAGCCAAGAAGCCTGCCCCTTGCGGGTATTAGGGCGGGGAGGATGTCAATAACACCTTTGGATTTGAGGCAGTAAAAAATTAAGGGAACAGAAGAATGTTTCCTTGGAGCCACTTGCAAAACTCTGGGTGGATGAGTGGCAATCCCACTTTGAGTGCATTTTTAGGCTGAAATGAGGGGCATGGTGGTTCCATACACCGAAATTCCAGTCTAAAAACGCGCCAGAATGGGGAAGTCAATCGCCGCTCATGAGTTTTGCAAGTGGCTCCTTGTACTTGCCTTTATTTCTTGGTGAAAAGGATTGGTCGATAAGCGATGAAGCCAAATGTTGCATGGTCAAGACACTATGCAGGCTTACGCACCAGCTTTTCGTGTTTAGCATACAGCTTTTAGATGCGTAATGCAACTAGAGAAGGCTAAAAGTAATGTGTTTGGAACTTGAATTTACGCTTTAAAAACGAATGAATTCACGCCTGACTTGTCAGCTCAACATTTAAAAAGCACATTGCCGTCATGTTTCGATTAATTATCATAAGTTTTTACTTACTCTTAAGTTTCATCAACTCAGCCAAAGCTGCCAGTGATATTGAGGTCGCTGGGGATACCATTCAAATCCTCATCCCCAGCATTGCATATGCCACCACCCTTTATTTGGATGATGCCCAAGGCGAAAGCCAAATGTATAAGTCTTTCTTCAGCAACCTTGGTATCACCTATGCCTTAAAAGTAGGTGTCAACCGCACCCGCCCCAATGGTGGCAACTATTCTTTCCCATCTGGGCATACTTCTGCATCTTTTCAGGGTGCAAGCTTTATCCATGTTCGTTATGGATTAAAGTATGCCATTCCTGCTTATGTTGGGGCGGTATTTGTCGGTTATAGTCGTGTGTATGCCGATAAACATTTCACAACGGATGTGGTCGCAGGTGCAGCGATTGGTATACTCAGTAGTTTTTATTTTTCAACACCTTACAAAGATGTCAACATCACCCCCACCGCTAACGGTGGAAACTATGGATTAGAGGTTAGCAGTACATGGTAGATTTAAAATTTGAAACTGTCGAAACAGGAAAAAATTCAACAGCAACAGTCATTTGGTTGCATGGTTTGGGTGCAGATGGTTTTGATTTTAAACCCATCGTACCCCAATTAAATTTACCCCAAGATTTAAGTGTGCGTTTTATCTTTCCTCATGCCCCCACCATGCCCGTCACCATGCATGGGAATTATATCATGCCAGCTTGGTATGATTTGTATTCACTCAAAGTGGACAACCCCGACACCAATCCCCAAGATGAACAAGGCATCAAACAATCTGCCGCAAGCATTCAGCAACTCATTGCCCAAGAAAACGCTAAAGGCATTCCCAATGAACGCATCATACTTGTTGGTTTTTCTCAAGGTGGTGCGATGACACTTTATACAGGGCTAACTGTGGATAAACCACTTGCAGGTTTGGTTGCTTTATCATGTTATTTACCGCTACACACCACCATTGCAGGCGAGCTTAACCCTGAGACCAAAACCACACCTATTTTCATGGCGCACGGCACGGAGGATCCTGTGGTGTTGTTTGAATACGGAAAAGAATCCAAAGACCTTTTGCAAAACCTTGGTTATCAAGTTCGGTGGTTTGAATACCCGATGGAACACAGTGTATGCCCTGATGAAACCCATGCTATTGGTCAGTGGATCAAGCAGCTCCTCACTTCCTAAAGCTTTACGCGGAAATGACGAATTTTAGCCCGACTGCGTAACTTCAGTTATTGACTGATGTTACGCACTTTGTTGAGAAAGAATGACTCCACTCTCATTTGTAGCGCGTAAACTGCAGTAATACCTTTATTCGTTAAAAATGAACGGTAATACTGCGATCTAAATATAGGACGTGGGGCTTTAGCCCCGCATGAGAAGCACCATCATGCATGCGCGACTGACACCCCCAGGGTGCTTTCTCAGGCTTACGCCTTCACCTTGAGTCGCACTTCCTCAATCATGACTTTCTGCCATATGTTTTCTCGTTCCTGTATTCTTGCGTGGAAATGACGAATTTTAGCCCGACTGCGTAACTTTAGGGAAGCTCTGAACAAGTCATGAACGCATATATTGTGTCCAGTGCATCCATGCTCTGCGTTGTGTGTTTGAGCAATAGCCTTGCTATTCCATGCAACACACGCCTGGATTTTGAATGCCCTGAAATACAATCTTCTTCATCCAGACTTATTCCCGACATTCCGCACCCCTAAATCAATATTACTTTATTTAATTTATCTATATTTTTCAACAGGTTAGAAAAATGAGGCTGTTTTCGATAAGCTGTGCCACCTCTCATAAAAGGTGTATTTGAGGGTAAATGACTAAAATTATGAATAATCCTCTTGTCATGAGGGCTAAAGTCACAAGCAATGTATTACCATAATAAGCTTGTTTAGCGTTGAAAACATTATGTTTTCATGTCTTTTCATTAAATACCAAAAATCAAAATAAAGGGTGCGGAATGTCGGTTATTCAGAGCTTCCTTAGTTATTGAGCATAACGTCTGGATTGAAAGCGACGCAAGCGTTGCCATTTTTGCAAATTAAATATTTTATATGCGACCAAACATGAGGCATCAAATAAGAAGTATGCCGCACCAATACCGCTGGGAGGATTGGCACTGGGTATCCATGTGAACACATCAAACCATATCGGCGGCCAAACCCAACACCCGTAATAGGTTCCGATAAGTTCCAGATAAACCACCATAAAAAACATCATCAAAAAGAATAGCTTGGTGTCGGGGAAACGCCTAAATAACAACATGGCAATGACCATACATAAAAAACCAAAGACATCTTGTGCGAAAATAAGCCATAACAAACTGTATAGAAACATGATGCCATACAATATTTTGATGATGCTTTGTTGACGCTGACGAACCCAAGGTTCTTTGCTGATATAATAAATACTTGCATAAACAATAGCATGACCAAGCGGTACATAATGTGGCACATTTTCCAAACGGTAAGTGTACATCCCCAAACCAATCGAAAGCGTGACCTCACCAACAAAAGCAATGGGAACACCAGCCAGCATCAGAAAACGTGTGACCTTGCTGCTTTTCCAAAGTATCCATAAAAAGACAGCCAGTACCAAAGCGTTGGTGATGTTCTGCCCGTGGTCTGTGAATTGTGCAACATACAAGCTATCAATGAATAAACCCAAGCCAATAACAATAATGCCTGGGATGTAAATATGCGTGAATTTCAATTTAGGGGTGGTCAACATAAGGCGTAAGCTTAACGCACCAATGCCACAACTGCCCACTCCTCTTTGAGGCGGGTACTGTGATGTGTTAGACCATGCGCTTGATAAGCTTGGATAAGGGCAGGAGCTTGCGTGTCTAAAATACCTGACAGTATCAAGTATTTTCCAACACTTGCAGCCAAGGGTTGTGCCATATCAATTAAGGGATTGTATAGAATATTGGCAACCACCAATTCAAATGTTTGTGTTGGCGGCGTGTCACCCAAGAAAGATTGGAGGTCAACACCATTGATGCCCGCATTCACTTCGCAAGCTTCCACAGACAGTGGGTCATAATCAATGCAGACGATGTTTTGTGCGCCCATCTTTGCCGCAGTAATCGCCAGTAAACCTGAACCAGCGCCCATATCCAATAAGCTCTGAGGGGTTTGCTTGAGACAATAATCTTCAATAGCTTCAAGGCATAAGTAAGTGGTGGGGTGTGTGCCTGTGCCAAAGGCTTGCCCAGGGTCGAGTACCACATCAACGGCTCTATCGGGTAAGGCATCGCAAAACGATGGGCGTACACATAAGGATTTGCCAATAGGCATGGCAGTCCAATGATCTTGCCATGCCGTTGCCCAGTCATCGCTTAAGGTTGTGATATGAATATCATGCTCATCAACACCCAACACTTGGGCAGCAGTGGTCAGGCGCAAATATTGCTCTTCTTGGTTGTCGCTCACTTCAAACCATGCCACATGAGCAGCTTCACCCGTGAGTACATCGCTTTCTTCTGAGCCACCAAGGGCATTGAATATTGATTTGAGCTGCATAAAAGTGTCTTCAGCTATGGCTTTGACAGAGATTCTTAGCTCCACACATGTTACATTTTGCATCCTTGACCATCCTCTATCATACTTGCGGTGGTTTTAAACCTTGGAGGGTCTCTTGTCCAATCCGTCTTCTTATTACTTGCGTTTAGCGCAACGCGAACGTCTTACTGATATATCATGTGATGATATTGTCGTCAAACTCACCTTTGAGGCATTAGCACACGAACAACTTCCCGCATTTATAGCAGGGCAATGTGTGCGGATGGGGCTGCCCAGCCAGCCTGACTTGCCTGCGTCATACTTTGCTTTTGCATCCAGCCCGCATGATACAGCTTGTTATGAATTTGTAATTAAGGGGGTTCATCCATTATCCAATGCCTTGGTGAAGTTGAAGGTAGGTGAAAAAGTGGAAGTGGAAGGCCCGATGGGCAAAGGATTTGATTTATCGGAGCATCAAGGTAAAAATATTATTCTCATGGGTGTTGGCACAGGCATTGCGCCCTTGCGTAGCGTGTGGCTTGATTTGATTACACACCGTGAAAACTATGGTTCAATTTCAATTTATGCAGGTTTTTTAAGTGCCATGCATCATTTATTAACCGATGAACTGCAAAGCCTTGCTGAACATGGTATTCAGATCAGCATTTCGCTGGCAACGGGGCATGATGATTGGCAAGGTCCTGTGGGTTATGTGCAGCATGCTTTACAAGCTGATGCGTCAAACCCTGATAATACTGTGGTGTGTTTGGCGGGCATGAATGTGATGGTGGACGCATGTACAGAAACATTGTTAGAATTGGGTTTTAATGAACAACAAATCTTGCTCAATTTCTGAGGTTTCTCTACCTCTTCTCGCACTGGACATCGGTGGTAAACGTATTGGTGTTGCCGTTTCCGATCGACTTGGTTACTCATGCCGAGGTATTACATGTTTATTTCGCAATGACCAAGGCTGGCCACGCCAAGTGAATAAATTGGTGGTTGAATATGGCATCAAAGCATTGGTCGTTGGTTTACCCATGAATATGGACGGCAGCGAAGGTAGCCAAGCGCAAGACTGCCGAAAAGCAGCAGCCCAACTTTCTGAAACGATTGATTTACCTATTCTTTTCCAAGATGAGCGGCTTTCAACATGGACAGCCAAAGAACGTTTGTTTGCCCAAGGTTTAAATGAAAAAAAAGTGCGCGCCAAACTCGACCAAACCGCTGCCGCTGTATTTTTAGAAGATTTTATTGCCGCACACCCTCATTTGACTACAAAAATGGAGAAAAAACATGCCTAAACCTTTATTCGGACTCAAACATATTTTCGGCATTGGTCACTTAACCCAAGAACAAATTACATCCTTGGTCAATTTGGGTGATGATTTTATCGACATCAACAGCCGTAGTGTAAAAAAAGATGCCACGCTGCGTGGGCGCACGGTCATCAACCTTTTCTTTGAAAATTCAACACGAACACGCACCAGCTTTGAGATTGCAGGCAAGCGATTATCGGCAGATGTCATCAATATATCAGCATCCACGTCTGCCACCAAAAAGGGCGAAACATTATTGGATACAGGGCAAACCCTTGCTGCCATGCAGCCGCATGTGTTGGTGATTAGGCATTCGGTGGCAGGCACTTGTGAATTTTTATCCGAATTCTTAGAAGATACAGCCTTAATTAACGCAGGTGATGGCTCACATGAACATCCCACACAAATTTTAACCGATTTATTAACCTTAAAACGTAATATGGGTGATATAAAAGGTAAAACCATGACCATTGTCGGTGACATTACCCATTCACGGGTGGCGCGTTCCCACATGTTAGCTGCTAAAATCATGGGTTATCATGTGCGCCTTGTTGCCCCGAAAACATTATTACCTGCTTTTGTCGAAAACTATGGCTGCGAAGTATTTCACAACTTTGATGAAGCCCTAGAAGGCACAGATATTTTATACATGCTACGTGTACAAACCGAGCGATTAACCACCAACTGTTATTTCCCATCCATCCGTGAATACCACGAAACCTACGGCTTAAACATGAAACGTCTCAAAGCAGCAGGCGACCATTGCATGGTGATGCACCCAGGCCCGATGAATCGCGGCGTAGAAATCGCCACCGATGTTGCCGACTCCATGAAAAGCCTGATTTTAGAGCAAGTAGAGCACGGTGTAGCCGTGCGCATGGCAGCATTGACGGCATTATGCGGCGGAGCGACTGAAGGCGTGAACCTCACCGCATATCTCGCATCGGTTAGCACACGCTACCAATCAGGTATATCACGCGAGCATTCATACCGTGGTGACTTGGAAGCCTTGATTCGAGAGCTTGTTCCCCATGTAAATATCACCAATGAGCCTGCCAATGTCACCGATTGCGGCAACCCTGATTATGTGATTACTAAGGGCGAAATTCCCATTGGTTTTATTGAAGCCAAAGACATTGGTAAAGATTTAAACAGCAAAGCCAACAAAGAGCAGTTTGACCGCTATCGCAAAGCCTTGGATAATCTAATTATCACCGATTATATTCGGTTTCAGTTTTTCCAACATGGTGCTTTGGTGCATGAAATTCGCATTGCCGACATTCAAAATGGCAAAATTCATGCTTTAAATGACAATTTCGATGAATTTTCTCATCTTATCAAAGATTTTTGTACTTATATTGGCAATACCATCAAATCACCCAAGAAACTTGCCGAAATGATGGCTGGTAAGGCGCGGCTCTTGCAGGTGATTCTTGAGAAGGCGATTTTGTCTGATGAAGAAACACAAGATAACTCAGCCTTGCAGCAACAATATGCAACCTTCAAAGATATTCTGATACATGATTTAACCCCCTCTGGCTTTGCCGATATTTACGCTCAAACCTTAGCTTACGGCATGTTTGCCGCCCGCCTGCATGATGAAACTTTAAACACATTTAGCCGCCAAGAAGCCGCCGAACTTATCCCCAAGAGCAATCCTTTTTACGTAGACTGTTTAACCATGTGGCAGGGGCTGATATTGATGAGCGCATCAAAACCACGGTGGACAATCTCGCCGATGTATTTCGTGCAACCGATGTTAAAGCTGTGCTTCAAAACTTTGGCAGAGCCACCCAAACCACCGACCCCATTATCCATTTTTATGAAACATTCCTCGGCGAATACGACCCAAAACTGCGTAAAGCCCGTGGTGTTTGGTACACGCCTGAGCCAGTCGTCAACTTTATAGTGCGCGGTGTGGATGAAATCCTTAAAACCGAGTTTGGTCTCAAAGATGGTCTTGCCGATACAAGCAAAACAACCATTAAACTGAAAAAACCAACCAGTGATGGCAGGAAGAAAGGTTATATCGAAGTTGATAAAGAAGTTCACAGGGTTCAAGTCTTAGACCCTGCCACAGGTACAGGCACTTTCCTCGCCGAAGTGGTTAAATTCATTTACAACGGTAAATTCAAAGCCATGCAAGGCGCATGGAGCGGTTATGTGGATGAACACCTGATTCCACGCCTCAATGGTTTTGAACTTTTGATGGCATCTTATGCCATGGCGCATCTTAAATTGGATTTATTACTGCGCGAAACAGGCTTTAAGGCAAGCAAAGAGCAACGCTTAAACATCTACCTTACCAACTCACTCGAAGAACATCATCCCGATACAGGCACACTCTTTTCCTCATGGTTAAGCACCGAAGCCAACGAAGCCAATCACATCAAACGTGATACGCCTGTGATGGTGGTGATGGGAAATCCACCTTATGCAGTGAGCAGCTCTAATAAAAGCCAATGGATTCAAGATTTATTGGTGGATTACAAAAAAGATTTGAATGAGCGCAACATCCAACCGCTTTCAGATGATTACATCAAATTCATCCGTTACGGACAGCACTTTATCGACAAAAATGGCGAGGGTATTCTTGCTTATATTTCCAACAATAGTTTTATTGATGGTGTGATTCACAGGCAAATGCGTAAGAGCCTGTTGGAGAGTTTTGATAAAATTTATATTCTTGATTTACATGGCAATAGCAAGAAAAAAGAGACTGCACCTGATGGCAGTAAAGATGAAAATGTCTTTGATATTATGCAGGGTGTGTCCATTAATTTTTTCGTTAAACACAACGCCAACACCGTCATTCCCGCGCAGGCGGGAGTCCAGCAAGCCAAAGTGGATTCCCGCCTGTGCGGGAATGACGAGGGACTGGCAGAGGTTTATCACTTGGACTTGTATGGGAAGCGAAAAGAAAAGTACCACACACTCCAAAGTAATAGCTTGGCATCGTTATCTTGGAAAAAACTAGAAAACCGTGAGCCTGAATGTTATTTTATTCCTAGGGATTTCAAAACTCAAAAAAAAGCTATAAAATCGGCTTTTCATTGCCTCAGCTGTTCCCATTAAGTTCGAGTGGTATCAAAACACATCGAGATAATTTTGTTATTGATATTAGTAAGGATGTCTTGATTAAGCGAATGAGTGATTTTTTCAACCTAGATTTGTCAGATGATGAAGTGAGAAATAAGTATAAACTGAAAGATAACCGAGATTGGGCACTGCCAAAAGCTAGAAGTGCAAACGCGTTCAAATTAGAAAGAATTAAAAATATTCTATATCGCCCATTTGATTTCAGACAAATTTATTATGATTCTAGTGTAATAGACTTTGATAGATTAAATGTGATGCAGCATTTTTTACTTGGTGACAATATAGGGGTTACATTTAATAGACAGGTTGAAGTGAACCGTGATTTTTATGACATCCATTATACAACAAACCTGTTTACGCTGCATTCATTAAGCTTAAAAGAAAGTAACAGCATAGCTCCCCTATACCTTTATTCAGACACCAAGAAACAACAAAGCTTGAGTGAAAGCAGTGAACGTAAACCCAATTTAGATGCTGAAATCGTTGAAGTGATTTCTAAAGGTTTGAACTTGGTCTTTGTGCCTGAAAAGGTTGTCATCCCGAGCGAAGTCGAGGGAACTCAAGATTTCTCCACTGCGGTCGAAATGACAGGTACGTTTGCGCCGATTGATTTGCTGGATTATATCTATGCCGTGTTGCACAGCCCAAGTTATCGCGAAACCTACAAAGAATTCTTAAAAATCGACTTTCCACGTATTCCATACCCCAAAGATGCCGCTAAGTTTTGGGCTTTGGTTAAGTTGGGTGGTGAGTTGCGCGGCATTCATTTGTTGGAATCACCTGCCGTTGAAAACTATATCACTAGCTACCCCAAAGACGGTGATAATGTGGTAACACGAAAAATCACCAAAAAAGATTGGGAACTTATTTCTCCTGAAACTACCCCGTCAGCTAACGCTGCCCCCTCTTGTGCGCAGCCTGCCCGTGGTGCAAGCATGAAGGGTAATGATGAGGCTAATTCCCCTCTGGATAGAGGGGTGTCACAACGTGACGGGGTGTCATCTAATCAATCAGGTCGTATCTGGATTAATGATGAGCAATATTTCGACCAAATCCCTCTCACTGCATGGGAGTTTTATATCGGTGGTTATCAACCTGCCCAAAAATGGCTAAAAGACAGGAAAGGTCGCAAACTTTCCTTTGACGATATTCTGCATTATCAGAAAATCATCGTTGCGCTCACTGAAACAAATCGAATCATGTCGGAAATCGATGTAGTCGTACTGGAAGGGGTTGTAAGTTCAGATGAGGGGAGCATGAATGTATAACTTGGGCAGACAGATTCTCAATCGATGAAAGCGATATTCGCGAGGAGTGAAAAATGAAACTGGAAAATATTGAATACCTGATCGATGGTAATGGTGAAGTTACACTGGGCAGGTGTGGGCCTGTCTCCTGTGCAGCAACGGCTTCTGATTATGATCAGGGCTTGGCAATGCTGGTGCGCAGACCGGGTGAATCGCTGTTGGAGTTGTTGCAACGATTGGATTCAGCAATTGAAGATGCTTACGAGAACAACATTTTTGCAGATGAGATTAACACATGATGGGGCACTGTATGAATGAAGCAGCAGTGCATGAGTAAAATCGTACGTTTGTCGGATCGGGAGTTGCAGAAACTCGATGATTTTCTGTGTTCAGCTTATGTGCCGTATCAATGGAGTCAGACTCTATCAATGGAGTCAGACTCGATTGGTTTTTGTTTATGTTCATGCAAGCGAATGGGAACAAACGTTATGATGAGGTTTATTAAATCATGGCTTGGTGCGGGTGTACAAACTTTGTGAATGCAGACCTGATTGCAGCAGGTTTGTCACCCCTTGCCCCGGAGCGTGAACTGATTGCAGCCAGCCGGATTTTTCTGTCCGAGATCGAAGAACATATTGCAGGCAAAAGAGGACTTTGCTTTTGGAATCCACACTTTCGGGACGCAGCTGATTTGCGCCTGATTCAGCTGCGATGCAAAGCAGAAGGCTTGGCGGTTTCCGCGCAGTCTGAACAACCTGTTTGACCTGTTCAGTCACGCGGTGGATCATTGCATTTGCTTTATGAACGATGGTAACAAACCTGTTCTGTTATTTGAACAGCACGGAGAAAACCGAAAGGTTGTGCACGAAACGCTGTCCCGGCAGCTACTGAAGGAGGCGAATGTATGAGCAGCCCAATGAAGACTGAACCGTCCAAAGAAAGCCAGGTGATGCTTGATACGTTGAAAACAGCAGTGGCTCATGCGCTTGAAAAAAAGCGCCGCTTGGGCCAATACGCAGTCGTTTGGAAATGATGAGGTTTATTAAATCATGAGCTACCACCCACCCTTTAACATTACGCCTGCCATCATTGATTTGATTGCACAAATCAGTGAGCACGTCGGTCGTTTATCGGCACAGCCAAGGCATGATTTACGCTTACGCCGTATCAATCGCATTCGTAGCATTCAAGGCTCGTTAGCGATTGAAGGCAACACCTTGAGTGAGCAACAAATCACAGCGATTTTGAATGGCAAAACGGTTGTTGCGCCACCGCGTGAGATTCAGGAAGTAAAAAATGCGATTCTTGCTTATGATAAAATGAACCAATGGCAGGCGGATTCTGAAGCCGATTTGTTGCAGGCGCACGAGACGCTTATGCTTGGGCTGATTGATGAATATGGTGTGTATCGACAAAGTGGTGTTGGCGTGATGAAAGGCAATGAGGTCATACATATGGCACCGCCTGCTGGGCGCGTCGCTTTGCTGATGACAGACCTTTTACAATGGGTAAAGGTGGCTGAACATCATCCCCTAATTATGAGCTCTGTATTTCATTATGAGTTTGAATTTATTCATCCTTTTGCCGATGGAAATGGGCGCATGGGTAGGCTTTGGCAATCGTTGATATTGCAACAGTGGAACGCATTTTTTGCGGATATTCCTATTGAAAACTTGGTTTACCAGCATCAAGAAGATTATTATGTTGCTTTGCAACAAAGTACGGAACATTCTGATTCAGCCCACTTTATTCAGTTTATGTTGAAGCGAATTTTGGATGCAATTTTGCAAGATACCCCCCAAGAAAGCCCCCAAGTTACCCCCCAAGTAAAACTGTTAATCAATGGGATAAAGGGCGAGATGAGCCGAGAAGAACTTCAAAATATGCTGGGGCTTCAGGATAGAAAATCATTTAGAGAGCGATACCTCAAGCCAGCATTAGAGGCGGGTTTGATTGAAATGACACACCCCGATAAGCCAAACAGCAAGCTGCAAAAATACCGCAGGAAAGGATAAATTATGATAGATATTCTCATTACAAACGGTCGAGTGATTGACCCTGCAAACAAGATTGATGAAGTCTGCGATGTTTGGATTGCAGAGGGTAAAGTGGCAGGTGTTGGTAAGTTTTCTGGCAAAGCAGGGCAAACCATTGATGCCAAAGGTTTGATTGTTTGCCCTGGGCTGATTGATATGCATGTGCATTTAAGAGAACCAGGCGAAGAATGGAAAGAAGATATTGAATCAGGATCACAGGCTGCGATTGCGGGTGGTGTGACTTCGATTTGCACCATGCCCAACACTGAACCATGTATTGACCATGCAGGTATTGTGTTGCAAGTGATTGCGCGCGCCAAAGAGATTGGCTTGTGTAATTTGCATCCGATTGGGGCAGTAACGCGTAACCTTAAAGGTACAGAATTGACTGAAATGCGCGAACTTTCTCGCTCAGGTGCGGTAGCATTTTCTGATGATGGTAAACCCATTTGGCACGCAGGTGTGATGCGTAAAGCGCTGGAATATTCATCCAGCTTTGGTTATCTCATTATCCAACATGCGGAAGAAAAACAACTGACTGAAGGCGGTTCAGTGAATGAAGGCTGGGTATCCACCCAGCTTGGTGTGCAAGGTATGCCCGTTGAAGGTGAAGACAGCATGATTGCGCGGGATATTATGCTGACTCGCCGTGCCGACGCGCGTTACCATGTGGCACATATTTCATCCAAAGGCGCAGTGGAGCAAGTACGATTGGCGCAAAAAGAAGGTCTCAAAGTCACCACAGAAGCTGCACCACATCATTTTGCGTTGACTGAAGATGAAGTGCTCAACTTTAATGCCGATGCCAAGATGAGCCCGCCACTACGTACCGAAGAAGACAGGTTGGCAGTGATTGAAGGGCTAAGAGACGGCACGATTGAAGTGATTGCAACCGACCATGCACCACATCATGAAGATGATAAACGCTGTGGCTTATCTTGTGCTGCATTTGGTATTGTGGGTTTGGAAACCATGTTGCCGATTTCTTTGGATTTAGAGCGGTCGGGAGTGTTATCCATGTCGGATTTGATTGCCAAAATGACCGTCAACCCTGCGAAATTATTGAATTTACCCGAAGGTACAATGTCGGAAGGCAATGCAGCAGATATTTGTATCTTTGACCCAGTAAAACAGTGGACGTTAGACCGCGAACAGCTTCGCTCTAAAGGACGCAACACACCTTGGCATGGCAGAACCATGACGGGGCAAGTGCAATACACACTTAAAGATGGGCGGGTAGTGTTTCAAGGCTAGCAAACAGCATCCATTGTACTCACTGCGTGCCATACGCTTCCTGTTACGCACCTATTCCTCGTTCCCACCGTCCTCGGTGGGAATGCATACGCCATGACAATAGGCATCAACCTTTCCAAGGCTTATGCGTTCCCATGCCCGAAGATTAACCTATGTGATAGGTGCGTAACATCCGTTAAAAATTAGCTTTGATGGCTTTGTCGCTCTTTTTTGGCGCGAATCCGTGCTTTTTTATCATCTGAAGCATGTGCATTACGCGGTTTACGAGGTACGGCACGGTAAATTTCAATACGCTCACCTTCGTGCAAAGAATAATCCAGCTTGACCAACTTAGCATAAACACCTGTTTTATTGACTGTTAGATCAATATCTGGAAATTTCACCAACACTTGCGACATTTGAATGACTTGCTCAACCGTACACGCTTCGGGAACATCAAGTTCTTCAATAAACTGTTCATGAGGCAAAGCATAAACAACAGAGATATGCATGGCTAACTCCTTAGTTTAGCTAGACTTGCGGCGCGTTTTTCAAATGTTTTCACCATTGTTTTACATGCAACGCCAAACAATGGTGATGCCACCATATCCAGCATCATATTCTTAAATTCAAATTCAATGGAAAAGTGTACTTCACAACTGTTTTCATCAATATATTCAAACGTCCACACACTTTCTAAAAACTTGAACGGTCCTGATAGCAAACGAATCTCGATAAGTTTGTGCGGCATAAAATAATCGACGGTTTGAAATTTGTGTTTCATACCTGCCAAATCCATGGTCAATTCGGCACTTAACTCATTATCCTTCACTTCCAACAACTCTGCCCCACACACCCAAGGCACAAAAGCTGGGTATGCCTCAATATCCATCACCAAGTCATACATCACCTTGGCACTGGCAGGCAATATTTTTGTTTCCTCAAAGCAATGCATTAACCGCGACTTCTTTTCTTTTCCTGATGCCTTCTTTCGTTAGCAGTCTTGGTTTTACCCTTTGCTTTTTCTTCATAAGGGTTGTCTGTTTTGCCAAACTTGATACGCACGGGAACACCTGGCAATTTAAAGTATTGGCGAAAACTCTTTTCGAGATAATGTTTGTAAGATGGTTTAATCGCCTGTGGACGGTTGCTAAATATACGAATGGTTGGTGGTGTGGTACCAATTTGAGATACATATTTTAAGCGTACAACTGAACCACCATCACTGGGCGCATATTGTTTTTTCTCAGCATCAATCATCCAACGATTTAATTCACCCGTTCCAATGTCCGTACCATTGGCAATACCTGCTTCAACGGCATGTTTGAGTAATTTTTTGACACCTTTTTTATGTTTTGCTGAAGTGCGAAACACGGGAATATCTGGCAAGCCACGCATTCTAAAATCCAAACGCTCAACATAATACTTCCACTCATCATCACCCAATAAATCAACTTTATTGACCGCAACAATCAGCGCACAACCTTCTTCCTGAGCCAAATGCATCAAACGCATATCCTGCTCAACAATACCCTCTGCACCATCCAAAACCATCACCGCAACATCAGCGCGTCTAAACGCCTGAACTGCTTTGACACGCGCTACAAATTCAATCACATCACTAATGCGCCCTGATTTACGCTGCCCTGCTGTGTCCACCAAACGAATAAAGTTGTCTTCATAAGGCATATCGGTATCAATCGCATCACGCGTCGTGCCTGCAATGGGGCTAACGACCATTCTATCTTTGCCCAACCATGCGTTGATTAATGTTGATTTACCAACATTCGGGCGACCAATCACCGTGATGCGTGCCAAAGGTTTCTCATCACTGATTTCATCTTGAATATCATATTTGGGAATAGTTTTGGCAATCAAAGCACATAAACTTTGCATACCATGACCATGTGCAGCCGAGACAGGTTGCGGATCACCCATACCCAAAGCAAAAAACTCTTGTGCCAGACCAGCATTCTCTGCTTTATTCACTGTTAAAATCACAGGGATATTGGATTTGCGTAGTTTTTGCGCTAAAGCGTGGTCAACAGGTGTTGGTCCTGCAATGGCATCCACCGCAAACAAAACCACATCCGCAACATCCAGCGCAGCTTCCACTTGTCCATCAATCGCACCTTGCATTTCGCCATGCTGCGACTCACCGATACCACCTGTGTCCACAAGTACGCATGGTTCACCAGCAATCAGACACTCCGTCTCTAAGCGATCGACGGTAACACCAGGCCTATCGCCCACAATAGCTTGTCGTTTTTTGAGAATACGGTTAAATAATGTTGATTTACCAACATTTGGGCGACCTACAATGGCAATGACTGGAAGTTGATATGCCATTATTTCACCAACGCCATCACGCCACGATCGGTGCGAATAACCAAACCTTGGCTGGTCACGACTGGCAACCGAGCAATACTACCTTGTAGCTGTTTCATATCTTTAATTTCACCCTTCATATTCACCTTAAAAACAGTACCTTGATTGTCCGTGAGCCAAAGCGAGTCATGAAACAATTGTGGTCCCATCAGCGCATGGCTAGAAATTTTCTTGCTCCACACGCGATTTCCTTTGTCGAGATTGTAAGCATGTAAAAAACCAAAGCTATCAGCCATAAACATATATTCACCTGTCACCAGCGGCGAACTCTTTAGCGATAAAGGCACATCAAATGATTGCGAGCCATCCATTGATGAAAGTACAACCACTTCACCCTGAAAAATAGGTACCATCAACACATCATTCACTTTTTCACCAGACAAATGTAATTGCGAAAGAAACGTGGGTTGTGCTAAAGGTGCTTTCAAATCGGTTAAAGCCGAAGTCGCACTGGATAAAATCGTTTGACGCTTCCAAATCAAGTCGCCTGTATATGCCTTCAATGCCACAGCATCACCATTGTTAAACACGGCATAAATCGTGTCATCAACAATTAATGCTTGAGCGCCAAAGTACAAACTCAGCGTATTTTTGGATCCAGTATAACTCCAACGCTTTTCACCGTTGCTGGAAAAACGGTACAACTCATTATCACCTGTTTGTATCAGGAAGTCATCACCCAAAGGTAAAGGAGGAATGGTCAAGGCAGCCGTCAATTCTTTTTGCCAAACAATCTTACCTTCTACGGGGTCAACAGCATACAAATGCCCTTGAACATCGCCCAAAACAACCCAACCATTAGGTAAGGCTAATGCACCTGAATCCGAAGGTGCAGGCAAAGGGAATCTACGAATTTCACGACCTGAATCCAAGTCGTAAACATGCACCCAACTATCTCTACCACCAAGAACCAGCCAGGTTTCGCCTTGATGTTGCACCATGGCTGGCTGGCTTAAGGCTAAAGGTGAGTTGGGTAAGCGTTGGTCCACATCCACCGACCACACAGTTTGTATCTTTGGTTCAGCCATTGCACGCGGTGCAAAAGAAAATGTGCCTGCGACAAAGGCAACAACTGCAAAGGCACAGGTGACATATTTCATTTTAGTTGAACGCTTTGAGTTGAGCGAGCTCTGCTTTAAGTGCTGCATTCAAATCTTCATCATGAGAAGCGGCATCCAAAGCTTTCTGAATCAAAGTCATTTTCTCATCTGTATCCACAGTTGCCTGCGCCAACAAAGCAAAACGGGCTTGCTCATATTCTGACCCCATGCGTGATAACAATATTTCTTTGGCTTTCTCATGACGATGTTCAGAGATGAAAATTTCTGCCAAATCCAAACGAGCTTGCCATGCAAATTCAGGTGCACCTTGACCACCAATCAAAGACTTAAGCGCAGATTTTTGTTCATCAACACCAGATTGTGTGCTTTTTTTCAAGCGAGCCAATATGGCATAACCTGAATCAGGATATGTTGCGATCACATTATCAAAAAGAGCTGCCTTTTCTTCCATGTTACTTGTATTTGTTGCTTGAATATAAAGTAATGCCGCCGCTTCTTTCTGGCTGGCTTGTTGCGCTTGCCACAGTGAAGAGCCGACCAGACCCAGCACCAATACTACAGCCCCCGCAATGAGTTGCTGTTGGTTATATTGTAGCCATGCAATAACTTTCGCACTTTGCATGTCGCGTTTTAACTCAACAAAATCTGTACCATCAATCACGCCTTCAATAGGCATATCATTTTTCTTTTTATTGCTCACAGTGTTTCACCTTAAACCTAAATTGCCTTGATTACAGCCGCGTCAAGCTAAAGAGCGCAAGACAACTGTCAATTGTTACACTTTCAACATCAGCGCCTTCTTCAAGCAGCCTTTGATGAAGCCGTGTTTCCTAGCCCGCATTATTCATAAATCGTCGTGATGATTGCGTAGACCTTGTTGCACGATTTAAAGAAATCGCCGTAGCCGCTTACTAACGATTGATGGAATTGCGATAAGGCAACAGCCACATTGCATCATGAAAAACTTCTGTGACCAAGGCTTTTACACCTGAATTTGACCCCAGCACAGAGCTTCTTGCCCAACGTTGGGTATAAAAACCACCTTTCACTTGTACAATACTTAAATTAGAACGTGAAAGTGAAAGCCCCTGATCAGACAATAAATTCGCCAATGGACGTTTTCCCTTTTCAAGCTCTGCCATCATCATGATGGGTAACAGATCCACAGGTAATATCGATTCTGCATCAAACATGACTTTACCGCGTGAAAGCAAAGAAACCTTGCGACGAAAGCAGCGTTCATCTTGGTTGACCTTTAATAATTGTGCTTCTTTTTCGCTCATCTCATCCACAAATTGATCATGGACATGCACATCCAATTTTAAAGCATACTCCCTTTCAAGGAAGCTTGTTAGGGGTGAAACCACCGATAAAACCTTGGTCTGCGCAGGGGTTAGCTCATGTACACACTCCGCACGCCATGTGCGCACATCCATCCATGTTTGGTTGTGTAATAAATCTTGAATCATTTTGGGTAAACCATCACCACAGCATCTTCACGTGGTTTGGTTTGACTTTGACTGTAATAATTGGGACGTAGACCAACTTGTTCAAAGCCCAAATATTTATAAAATTGCTGCGCTGCAGTATTTGAATCACGTACTTCAAGTATCAATTCATTCATATCTTGCTTCTCTTTCATCAGCATTAACATTAATGTTTTACCAACCCCCATCCGTCTAACATCTTGGTGCACACATACTTGCATAATTTGTGTTTCCAGCAAAATATCTTGGCTTAACACATAACCGACCAGCGTCTCACCTTGGTAACAGACATACAAATCATAACCGATTTGCAAAGATTGTAACATTACACTTTTTGACCAAGCTTCATTGAGTACCGCACGACTTAATCGAAAGACATTTTCAATATCATCAATCGTACCCATACGATAATTCAAACTCATCAGTCTGGCGCTTGGATTTGCTCTTTCCATGTGCATGTTTCGCTGGCACAAACATGCTCCGTACCGTTGCGTTTGGTGACTTTCTCTGTCACAAACGGTGCGCCACATTCAGGGCACGGTTTATCCAAAGGTTTATTCCACAAGGCATGTTTGCATTTAGGATATTGCGAACATGAATAAAATATTTTTCCGCGTCGTGATTTTTTTTCAAGAAATGTACCTTTGTGGCATGTCGGGCATGGAATTTCAGTATCTTTGGGCTTTTCCAATGGCTGAATGTTTTTACATGCTGGATAGGTCGAACAACCCAAGAATTTTCCATATCGACCTGCTTTAATCACCATAGGTGCCTGACATTTATCGCATATTTGATCAGACATTTCAGGTTCAGCAGGTGTTTCTCCATTATCATTCAAAGGTCGAGCAACTTTACATTCAGGATAACCTGTACATGCCAAAAACCTACCATACTTACCCAGTTTGATTGCCATAGGCTTGCTACATTCAGGGCAAATTTCATCGGTGGCTTCATGGGTGACATCCGAGCGTTTGACATGCTCTTGGGTGTGGTCAATGCGCGCTTTAAATGGACCCCAGAAATCATGCAGTAAAGGTTTCCAATCACACTCACCGCGCGCTACCGCATCCAATTTGCTTTCAATATCAGCCGTGAAATTGGTATCGACAATATCACCAAAATAATCTTTCAAAAACTTACTCACAATTTCACCAACATCCGTAGGCACAAAACGTTTTTTATCCATATCCACATACTTACGCACACGCAATACATTCAAAATCGAGGCATAGGTTGATGGGCGACCAATACCATGAGCCTCCAGTTCTTTGACCAGTGTGGCTTCTGAAAAACGCGGCTTGGGTTCGGTAAAATGTTGCTTAGGCTCAACACCTGAAATATGAATGGCATCACCCACTTCCAGTGGTGGCAATGTTTTATCATCAGCACCTTGACTCGGCTCATCAGTGCTTTCGATATACAGGGTGCGAAAGCCTGGGAATATTAATGTTGAGCCGTTAGCACGAAGAATGGTGTTACCCGCTGTTAAATCAGCGCGTACTTGGTCAAGCACCGCAGCTTCCATTTGTGAAGCGACTGCCCGCTTCCAAATGAGTGTGTATAATTTCAATTCATCCGTAGAAAGTGAGCCTTTTAAGCTCTCTGGTGTACGCTCAAACAATGTGGGGCGAATGGCTTCATGCGCCTCTTGTGCATTTTTACTTTTAGTTTTGAATACACGAGGTTTATTGGGAACAAACTCAGCACCAAATTGACGGTTAATTTGCTCTCGAACTTCATCAATCGCTTCTTCAGATAAGCTGGTAGAATCCGTTCGCATATAGGTAATCAAGCCCACGCGCTCACCATCAACCTCTTCACCTTCATATAATTTCTGGGCAATTTGCATGGTTTTTCGTGCTGTAAAGCCAAGCTTGCGTGACGCTTCCATTTGTATGGTGGAGGTAATAAACGGGGCAGCAGGGTGCTGCTTACTTTTTTTCTTTTGCACATCGCTAACCACAAAACCACCGGCTTCTACAACCTGGGCAGCGTTGTGTGCTAATGTTTGGTTGTTCAAATCAAACTTGGTCAACTTTTTAGCATCTAATGTGCTCAACAATGCTTTGAAAGTAGCGGCTTCTCCATTGGCGCATGTTGCTTCAACCGTCCAGTATTCTTTGGGTCTAAAGTCACGAATATGTTGTTCACGTTCGCATACCAAACGTAGGGCAACCGATTGCACCCGACCTGCTGATAAACCACCACGAATCTTACGCCATAATAATGGAGACAGTGTAAAGCCAACCAAATAATCCAATGCCGAACGCGCTTGCTGGGCATCGACCAATGGCATATTCAACTCTGTTGGATTGGCAACGGCATATTGGATAGCTTTGCGGGTAATTTGGTTAAAGGTAATGCGAGAAACTTTTTTGCCTTTGAGTTTGCCGCGTTTTTCCATTTCATCGGCAACATGCCAAGCAATGGCCTCCCCTTCCCTATCCAAATCGCTGGCTAGAATAAGTTCATCGGCTTTTTTCAGTGCTTTTTCAATATCAGACAATCGTTTTCTTTTGTCTTCGATGACTTCGTATTTCAATGCGAAATTATTATCCACATCGACTGAGCCATCTTTCTTGGGGAAGGCACGAACATGCCCGTAAGAGGCAAGCACCTTATAACCTTTCCCAAGGTATTTCTCAATGGTTTTGGCTTTTGCTGGAGACTCCACTACAACGACTGCACTCACGACTATCTCCTTATAAAACTTAGCTTATTGTATAGCGGCTACCGGGTAATTTTTCAATCACACCACCCAACTCAAGGGTGAGCAAGATGGTAGAAAGCGCAGGAACGGTCAAGGCACAATCTTCGGCGAGTGCATCCACATGTTTAATTTCAACCCGTAGCAGCGCAATAATTTTCGCTTCAATGGCCGAAGCTGGGTGATATTTTGCTTCAGTCATCGTTGCATTCAACCAGTGCATACTTTGCAATATACCTTGAGCATCTGTGGCTAGAATTGCGCCATCTTGAATCAACTGATGGCAACCCGCATGAACATCATTCAGCACTGAGCCTGGCACTGCAAATACCTCGCGTCCATATGCTAAGGCTTGCCTTGCTGTGATTAAAGAGCCTGATTTCAAGCCGCCTTCAACCACCAGCAATGCTTGAGCCAACCCAGCAATCAAACGGTTGCGTTGGGGAAAGAAGCTGGGGTGAGCAGCTTTGTCTGGTGCATACTCACTGATCACACAGCCTTGTTCAATCATGGCTTCAATTTGCCGCTTCTGGTGTGGTCTTCCTGCCATCAAACCATAACCCAATACTGCAATTCCCGCACTTTGTGCATCCAGTGAGCCACCATGTGCTGCCGAATCAATACCTGGAGCCATGCCGCTCACAACAACTACACCTTGCTTGGAAACATACGATGCCCAACGCCGTGTAATGAGCTTACCTTCGGCGCTGGCTTTGCGTGCGCCAACCATGCCTAAAATATGCGTAGCATTCAGGTGCGATAACTCACCCTTGGCATACAGTAATAAAGGGGCATCGGCACACCTTTCTAATCGCTTGGGCCAAGTATCATCATCAGGGCATAGGATATGAATATTTTCTTGTTCGCATTGCTCAATGATGGATTGAATGTGTTGGGAAACTTGCTCTGATTTCGCCTTTTCAAGCGCATGTGCCAACTTTGGACCAACACCTTCAACGGCTAACCAATCTTGCTTGCTTGCCTGCCAAACGGCACTTGCCGAACCGTATGCTTCAATCAATTGCCTTGCTGTGACCGCACCAACACCTGCGGTCAAACTCAAGCGTAGATAATACGCAACCAAGGGGCTTATCACTGCATTTATTTGCGCGATAAAGGTTGAATCAAATCTTTAATACTAATCGGTGATGAAGATTTTTGCACAATCGCAATCGATGCTTTTTCTTGTGTTGCAAGGACAATGATTTCACCCACTTTTTCCTCAGGTAATGCACGATGAGTTAATTCATGGTATGTCTTGTCGATGACCAATTTCCCTGGTCGATACACGCCCAACACTGTACCTGACCTCAAGCCATCAGCCGTACCCAAATCAATGCTAATGATTTGCCCTTGTCCTGCTGCCGTGGTGTTGCCACGAATATATGTAACATATCCAAACACAGGTTTATCGAGGTAATCGAGCTTAATATTATAATCAGTGGGTAAGGCGCGTTTCAAGCGGTCGGCACGCCCAATTTCTTCAAATGCTTTGGTAATGATACCGCGAAAAACACCGCCTTCTTCAGAAAGAACCTCGACCACACCAAGATGGTTGACCAAATAACCGACCAGCGTTTGATTGCCTTGGTCATCAAAAGTATACATGGGATCACCCGTACGGAAAATATTAAAGGTATCTCCAGGTTTGGCACGCACATCCAATGACAAATAAACTTTATCATTGGCACCATAATTTAAACGCTCATCTTCGGAATCAATAATATGACCAACACCCTCAATGGCTTTCTTATTGATGAAGTCTTGTCTTGCCAAGGCGGTAATTAAAACACTGGTATCAATCGGCGCTTCACTTCGTTCGGCAGGTTTATAAATAATGCGTGGCTCCAGCTTGACCATAGGTCGCTTAGGTTCGGCTTTGGGTACAATTTTTTTAGTGGGCTGCATATTTAACCAAATTTCATTGCCAGGATAAATTAAATCAGGATTGGATACATACAAATTTTGCTCCCAAATCTTGAGCCACTTCTCAGGGTCAGAAAAATATTCTTGGGCAATGTCCCATAATGTATCCCCTTTTTTAACCACATAAGGTTGAGGAAAAGGTTTGACCAGTTCATCTTGAGCTACCGAACCGGGCATCGTAAATGTATCTGCTTGCGTTTGCATGGGTACAAAAAAGGCAAGCATCAACAATAATTTTAATTGAAGTTTCATGCGAACACTCCTGCGTAAATTTTGATAAAACATAAGGTTATTTAGCAAAATTGTGGCATATCATGAGCTGAACCGCAACTTTCTTTAAAAATCAGCAAGCCCTTCAATATCGGCTAACCATGGTAAGTATTCCAAAAGAAAGGCCGCTACTTCAGTAAAACTTCCCAAGAAAATCATCGTGCCGACCATGACAAGAAGAATACCTGAAAACACTTCAACAGCATGAAGGTGTCGCTTAAAGCGTTGCGACCAATTCAGGAATGCGTTGGTGGCAAATGCAGCCAAAAGAAAGGGTATACCTAAACCAACAGAATAAAGAACCAGCAAAAGCATACCTTCGCCAATCTGACCTTGCGCCCCTGCCATCGCCAAAATAGCACCCAAAATAGGTCCAATACATGGTGTCCAACCAAAAGCAAAGGCAGAGCCAAGTATCAGCGCACCAACACCATTCGTACCTTTCACATTTTGCGTGTCCATACGGGCTTCCATCATCAAAAATGGAATCCGAATAAGCCCTGTGTAATGCAAGCCAAACACAATAATAATAATCCCTGCAAACTTGGCCAAAATCGCCATGTTGGAAAGTAGCCATTGCCCAATCAATGAAGCGGATGCACCTAAAGCAATGAATACTAAGCTAAACCCAAGAATAAACCAAAGCGACTGAATGATTGCAGTTTTACGAATTTTAGCATGATCCAAGTCTTCTTCATTTCTCAGCGCATCCACAGATACACCACTAATAAATGATAAATATGCAGGAACTAAGGGTAGGACACATGGCGAAAGAAAAGATAAAATACCCGCAGCAAATGCACCCAACAATGAAATTTCAGACATCAAAACACCCCTTTTAAATTAGCCCGCATTATTCACAAATACAGCCGCGCCCTTGCTTGTCCCTTTATTCGCAACAAATCTCTCATCAATCGTTAGTAAGCGCGGCTACGAGCGATTTCTTTAAAATTCGTTGCAAACAAAGGTTCTACGCAATCATCACGACGATTTATGAATAATGCGGGTTAGGGGCAGCATAAGCAGCAGTTTATGAATTGTATATGAAGCGTCATCAGTATGCCCGAACCCACCTTAGTTGCTCAAGTCTGATAACTGCTTACGAATTGTTAATACACTGCTCGATGCCATCGATAATGCGTCCACTTTCATATCGACAAAGGTTTGTGTCCATGCCTTACTTGCTGCCAACTCACCACACACAATGACTGGAATATCATTTTTTTGCGCTGCATCCACCGCCATTTGAATCAAACACTTAACTGCAGGGTGGTTGGCATCATACAAATAACTTACATGCTCATCGGCACGGTCAACGGCTAAGGTATACTGCACCAAATCATTGCTACCAATGGAGAAAAAATCAGAGACCTGCGCCAAATCATCCGCCACCAATGCAGCTCCTGGCACTTCAATCATACAACCCAAAGTTATATCTGATTTTAACCCCAATTCCTGTTGCACTTCAACCATCACCTGGCGCACCGCGCTCACTTCTTCGGCTGCCACCACCATAGGCACAAGTATAGATATATCACCTTCATCAGCGCAGCGCAGTATGGCACGCAATTGTGTTTTTAATAAGTTGGGCTTATGCAACAACATTCGCACCCCACGAAGACCTAAAGCTGGATTTTCACCATCATAATCACCAAAAAATATGCGCGCATGTGCCAATTTATCTGCGCCAACATCCAGCAAGCGAAATGTAATAGGCTTGCCATTCATGCCCTGAACCATGGCATGGTAATAATCGTATTGCTCATCTTCTGTTGGTAATGCCGCCGATTGCATGAATAAAAACTCTGTACGAAACAGCCCAATACCATCCACTTCATATTGGTTTGCCAAGGTGATTTCTTCAACAAACTCAACATTCGCCAATAAGGATATACCATCGCTGCGTTCTCTTGATGTTGCTTGGGTTGCATAACTTTGCAATGATTCTTGTTTATCGTGCAAAGCCTTCTGCAGGTCTTGACAATGCTGCTCTTGCTCCTGCGAAGGGTTTAAAAGCCACGTATTATTTTCTGCATCCAAGATCAGTTTATCACCATCTTTGACAGCCGACCACAGTGTTTGCGCACCTGCCAAACCAGTGAGCCCTACACCTCGGGCAACAATCATAGCATGGCTACCCTTACCACCTTGAGCAGCCACAAAACCAACCGCACCCAAGCGCCAAAGCCTCACAATTTCTGAAGGTGAAAAATCTTGAGCAACAATAATGGCATGTACAGGCTCATCCACTTTGGTTTGATCCATCAAATAATGAAGAAGTCGTTTGCCAACTTGTTCTATATCAGCTTGGCGACTTTTGAGGTAAACATTATCCATCTCTGCAAAAGCTTGAACAAATCCCGCCAAACAAAACTTCAAGGCCCATTCGACATTGATGCTTTTATCTTCAATGAATCGCTGGGTGATATCATGTAGCTCAGGGTCAGATAGCATCATCAAATGGGTTTCTAAAACTGGAAGTAAACCCTTGGCGTGGGGGTGACCTTGAAGCGCAGATATTTCTTCTTGAAGACTTTGTGAAGCCTGTGCCACAGCATTTAAGAACCGTTTCTTTTCCGCATCAAATCGCTGGGCATGGATGGAGTATTCGGGGATGATTTGATCTTGGCTGTCCAGTTTTTGTACAGTGGCACAAACAATACCACCGCTACCCGTCACGGCTTGACCTTGCAGACTCACAGTGCTTCACCAAACCCGCTGTTAACCAGCGCACACAATGCTTGTAATGCTTCTTGTTCGTGTTGACCCTTGGTGATAATTGTTAGTAAAGTCCCTTGGCTGGCGGCCAAAGTCAGAATCGCCATCAAACTTTTACCATTCACGATGATGTCAAGCCGTTGCACTTGAATGTCACAAGCAAACTGCCTTGCAAGAGCTACAAATTGCGCCGAGGGACGTGCATGTAAGCCCAGTTTATTTTGTATAACAACATGACCTTGCATCAGGCTTGCTTCATGACCGTCTCTTGCGAACCTAAGCGTAAATATTTCTGCCCTGCATCCAAACTTAAATGAGCCAAGTCTGCTAAATTATAATGATTGCGCTCCAATATCGCTTTAATCACACAGGGTAGGTTAAACCCTGCGATTAGCTCAACATCAGCTTTTATATTCTCTTGGAGAATCATATGGATTGCCATATTACATGGTGTAGCACCAAAAACATCTGTCATCACCAAAATGGAATTACAATCTCGTGCTACTTTCTTTAATGAGGCTGTGATTAATGTGCTTTGCGTATCTGTGTCATCTGAATTGACAACATCAACCGCCTCAAATGAGGTCTGGGGCTGTAGAATAGACTCCACTGCTGCTTTTGTTTCTGAAGCAATACGCATGTGGGCAATAAGTATTATTCCAATCAATGAATATCCCCAATCTCACGATGGCGTACAATGGGTATGCCCATATTTTCATCTTTGAGCCATTGGGCAATCATTTCAGTCATATACACCGATCGATGTCTGCCACCACTGCAACCAAAACCCAGTGTGAAATACCGCTTGCGCTCTCGAATCATTTTGGGCGCAATAAAACGCAGCCAGTCTTGAATATACTGCTCTGCTTGTTTGACCTCGTCCAAGGCACTTAAAAAGTCTTGTACGGCGATATCTTGACCCGTGAGCGGTGCAAGCTCAAGTTCGTAATGTGGGTTGGGTAAGAAGCGCATATCCATCACCATATCAGCGCCTGATGGAAGCCCCCGCTGATAACTGAAGGAAATCAACGACCAGACCAAAGGTTGTTGGTCTGCCAGCACTGATTTTTGTTTGCGCCAGTAGCTCTCTACCAAGTCAGATAATTGGTAAGGCGTTAAATTGGAGCTATCAAACACAATGTCTGCTTGCTGTTGCAGCGATGATAAGGCTTGCCGCTCGGAGGCGACAGCTTTCTCCAAGGAGATGTTGGGTATGTGGGGGTGCCTACGCCTAACCATTGAAAAACGACGTTGCAATACCTCATCTTTGGCATCAATAAACATAATTTTCCAGTTCAGGCCTTGGCGAATAGAAGATAAAGCTTGGTATAACAATTCAGGATTTTCTGAGCTGCGAATATCAATACCAACAGCCGCATTGTCTTCATTTTGCAACATGTTTTCTGCCCAGTCCGCGAGCATGGTTACAGGCAAGTTGTCCGTACAGAAAAAACCATTGTCTTCTAAGGCATGGAGTGCGGTGCTTTTTCCTGCACCTGAAAGTCCTGTGATAATTAATAACATTACATCACCACGAACACAAAAACATCGCGTTTATATTTGAAACAATTGCGCAACATCTTCTTCAGTCTTGGCATTACGCAAAGCTTGGCGCACATGGCTTTGCTGCAACAGTCGCGCCAACTTTGCCAACAATCCCAAGTGGGCTTGATGATTATCATTCGGCACAAGAAGCATGACCACGATATTCACCAACTCATTATCAATCGCATCGAAATCTACACCTTTTTCGTGAATAGCAACCACAATTGCAGGTGTTTGCAAACCTTCCAAACGACCATGGGGAATGGCAACACCATGCCCCATGCCCGTGCTTCCCAATTTTTCACGTGCGGTAATCACTTCAAGAGCAAGGTCTAGGTCAATAGATAACAACAAACTTGCCATTTCCGTCAATAAAGCACGCTTACTTTGGGCTTGTGATCCCAACAATACATGTTCAGGTATCACAAGCATGGTATCTTCAGGCATCATTAAGCCACTTCTGGCTCAATCCAGCTTAAAGAACCATCGGGTTTGCGTGTTAATGCATTGAGCTTGCCTGTCTCTTCATTGGTGAAAAGAAGTACGTTTTCTTTTTCTGAAAGTTCCATGTGCATCACAGCATGATCCATGCTCATCACTTCAACATCCACGGCTTCTTCAACGAGGGTATTGGGTGTATAGCTCTCTGTAAGCTCTTCACTGTCATGAGAAATATCCAAAGCCTTATGACGCAAGCGCATGCTTGTTTTACGACCTGAACCTTGATGGCGTTGCAACTTCGCACGGTAGCGTTTGAGCTGGCGATTCAATTTGTCAATAACACTATCAATAGATGCATACATATCATCGGTTTCAGATTTAGCATGAAGCACAACACCGTTTGCTGTAATATTAACTTCGGCGCGTTGCCTATGCTTTTCAACTGTTAACACCACATGCACATCTACAACATGGTCAAATGAGTGTTTCAAATGCCCCAATTTTTCATGGACATAATCTTTAAGCGGCTCTGTCAGCTCTACGTGGCGACCTGTAATCGATACTTGCATATTTCCTACCTCCGGCTTTTCATTTGTCGCGCTTTAGCAGCGCGTCTTCTTTGGCTGCTTGATGGCAGCTCTAACTGTTCACGGTATTTGGCTACCGTGCGCCTTGCGATTTCAATGCCTTCAGCTTGAAGTCGGTCTGAAATAGCTTGGTCAGAAATGGGGCTAGCTGCTGGCTCTGAATCAATCAATATTTTGATTCGTTGCTGCACACGGTACACAGAAATCATGCCCCCACCACGAGTGGGTAAGCCTGCCGAAAAAAAGCGTCGAAGCTCAATCAAACCCAAAGGGGTCTGAGCATACTTGCCATGCGTCACCCGTGAAATCGTCGATTCATGAAGTCCCACTTCTTCGGCAACATCTTGCAAGGTTAGCGGTTTTAAACCCAATATACCATGTTCAAGAAATAACCGCTGCCGTGCTGCCAAACACAGCCCCACCTTCATTAGCGTTTCACTGCGTTGACCAAGCGCACTTAGCAACCACTTGGCCTCTTGGCTTGCTGCATCCATAAACTCACGATCTTTACCTACCCATTTTTTTCCTTCCCATTGCCCGCTGACTTTTAAGTTTTGCCAACCTGACTTGGGTACTTCAACTTCAATTTTTTGATTGATGGTGCGAAAAATAATTTCAGGTTGAACATAAATATTATCTTGCCCACGTAAGCCATGTCCAGGAAAAGGATCAAGGCGACGCAACAAGGCACGCGCCGCATCCAAAGCTTCAATATCACATGGTATGGCTTTGATTAATGCCAAGTCATCCGTAATAATATCCGCGTGATAAAGTAGGATTTGACGTACAATCATCGCAGAGGAATCGTCATCAGAGATTTGTAGCAACAAGCATTCGGTTAAGTCGCGCGCACCAATACCTGATGGCTCAAGCTCTTGAACTACGCATTCCAGTACTTCAATCACTTTATCTTTTTTAATGTTTTTTTGACTTAAAGCTGATGTAACCTCTTCAATAGAAGCACGGAAATAACCATCATCATCCAATGAATCAATAATGGTATGGGCTATCTGCCGCTCTAGGTCATCCATAGGCTGTTGAGCGATTTGCTCATGTAAGGAGTCACTGAGGCTTTGCTCAATTTGCCACTGCTGCTCTATATCAGAGCCTGACTCAAAGCCCCGATTATTTTGATACATGTTATCCCAGCGGTCGCCGCCATCGGGTTCTTGCCACTCCTCTACACCTTTAAGTGCAGGTACGACTTCCTCTTGACTGGCGACTTCCTTCGGAAGCTCCATTTCTAGCAAAGGGTTAGACTCTAAACTTTCTTCAATAAACAGTTCTAAATCCTGACTGTTCATTGCCAAAACTTTTAAGCTTTGGGTAAGTTGCGGCGTAAGCGCAAGGCGTTGCGCTTGTTTTTGGCTGAGAATTTGACCAACCGAGCTTGCCATTTTATGCAGGCTCGATCATCAAGAGAAAAACAATCTGTGAAGTATTAATATTGATATCAAGATTATTTATTTTTTTATTTGATAAAGCAAACACTATGCTTCTTGAGTATCACCTTGTTTGAAAGGTGAAAGTAATGTTGCTAGTTCACCATCTTCGTGCATTTCAGAGATAATATCGCAACCACCAACAAACTCACCACCCACATAAAGTTGAGGAATAGTCGGCCAATCACTAAATACTTTAATACCTTCGCGAACAGACGGGTCAAGCAACACATTAATCGCTGCAAAAGGAACTTCTTGTGATTGAAGAATAGCACACACGCGCTGCGAAAAACCACATTGTGGCATTTGCGGTGTACCTTTCATAAACAACAATACATCATTACTTTTAACGATTTCACCGATTTGTTCTTGGACTGAATCACTCATGCTGCTGCCTCCTCAGGCGTTTTTGTTTTCAAAGCTAAAGCATGCACTGCTTGGCGCATATTATCACCCAATGCCGCATACACCATTTTATGACGGACAATACGAGGTTTACCAACAAAAGCTGCGGAAACAACAGTCATTTCAAAATGGTCATCGCCAGAGTAACAAGTCACTTCAACATCTGCATCTTTAATATGGGCAAGCACCAAGGCTTTCAACTCATCAGGATTTACACTACTCATTGTCAAACACCTCGCTTACGTCATGCTTTGCTTTTTGTAATATGGTGGGCTTACTAGGACTCGAACCTAGAACCAACCGGTTATGAGCCGGTTGCGCTAACCAATTGCGCCATAAGCCCAATTACTGTGTATTTCACAGGGGCGCACAATAGTTTGAATTGATGCAGTAAGCAAGAGGTAGCCCATGAGTAAACCCATTAAAACATTGTTGATTTTAGGCTGCGGTTATGTGGGCAGTAAGTTGGCTCAAGCATGTCTGGCGAAAGGCATCAACATCAAAGCTACGGTGCGTCATCAAGAAGCCGCCGACGCATTCAATCATCGAGGTATCCATGCTGTTGTTCAGCATAACCCTGCGTTTTTGGATAGTGAATGGTTGGCTGATTGTGATGCTGTACTTGACTCGATTCCTTTAAGTTATGCTGAGCAGCGCCAACCTTTTGAAACCCAATCATCTTGGGTAAAGCCCTTGATTGAAAAGCTGCCTGCGCTCAAATGGGCGGGCTATTTATCTGCCACCAGCGTCTATGCCGACAGCGGTGGTCATTGGATTGATGAGCGCAATACCAATTTTTCCACAAGTTCACGAGGGGTAAAGCGGCTTCAAGCCGAACATACTTGGCTGACATCGCATGCCCCTGCCGAAGTGTTTCGTTTGGCGGGTATATATGGTGATGAGCGCAATATCGTATCCAAACTTATGGCAGGTCATTATAAAACGGTAGCCTGGCAACCTGCCCATTATTCCAACCGCATCCATGTCGATGATATTGTTGCTGCACTGATGGCTGCCATGCAGCAACCAAAACGTGGGCGCATCATCAACTTGTCTGATGATGAACCATGTCCACATGTGGAGTATGTTTGTAGCCTTGCAGGCATGATTGGTGCACCTCAGCCCATTATTCTCAGCCCCGAAGAAGCTGGGGAGCAGATGAGCGCAGCATATTTAAGTTTTTTTCAAGACAACAAACGCATATCGAATCAAAAACTGCATCAAGACTTGCTACCCCAGCTGAAATACCCAAGCTTCTGCGATGCCGTGCCTATCCTCTTACAACACAATAAGGAACAATCATGAATCTCAATCATAAAGCAGCGCAACTTCTGGACTACATCAAGCAAGCAGGCGCAAAACATGCGGATGCCATTGCCGTACACAGCGTGGATAAATCCATTAATGTTCGCCACGGTGTGGTAGAAAGTATTGAAGCTGAGCGCGCCCAAGGCATCGGGCTACGAGGTTTTGTGGACACAGCTCAAGGACTAGCTTTTGCTTCTGCCAGTTCGTCTGACTTATCTGATGCTGGACTGAAAGCCTTAGCGCAACAAGTGGTGGATATGGCAAAGATTTCCGAGCCTGACCCTGATGTTGTAGCACCTGTGGGTGCGAATCACCCCAACAAACAAGCCCTGAAAGTATGGTCTATAGAGCATCCACATATCGCTCACGGTTGGGATAGCCAAGCCGCAACATCGGCGGCATTAGAATGCGAAGAAGTTGCCTTAGCCACAGACCAACGCATTGCCAACAGTGAGGGGGCAACCGCAGGATTTGGCGACCATGAAAAAGTATATGCGTGTAGTGATGGTTTTGTGGCAGGCAACCAAACATCATCGACTTCATTGTCTGTATCCGTGATTGCAGGCAAGGATGAAGCGATGCAGCGTGATTATGCTTGGCACTCTGCCTTTGCTGCATCAGATTTACGTTCCCCACATAGCATTGGTGAAGAAGCAGCGCGACGCGCTGCCGCGCGTTTGGGTAGCAAGGTCGTGTCGAGTCGAACCTGCTCTGTTGTGTTTGAGCCTCGCATTGCCACTTCAATACTTGGACATTTGTTTTCAGCTATTAACGGACGTGCCGTGCTGCAAAAGCGAACCTTTTTAGGTGATGCTGTGGGTCAACAGTTGTTTCCTAACTTTATGAATATTGAAGAGAATCCTAATCACCCCCAAGGCATGGCAAACCGACTGTTTGATGGTGAAGGCACATTATGCCAGCAACGCAACATCATTGAAGCAGGCAAACTTACTGGTTTTTTAACCGACAGGTATGCCGCCAAACGCTTAGGTATTAAGGCATCAGGTAATGCCAGTCGAGGGCTCACGGGTGACATTGGCATTGGCACATCCAATATTTTGGTAAGCGGTGGTCATATGAGCCAAAATGACATATTTGATGATATTCAAAATGGTTTTTTAGTCACCGAGCTGATGGGCTTTGGCATCAATGGAGTGACGGGTGATTATTCGCGTGGTGCGGCAGGATTTTTGATTGAAAATGGTATCATTACACAGCCCGTGCAAGAAGTTACCATTGCAGGTAATCTTAAAGATATGTTTGCCAATATCTCGCATCTTGGTAATGATACGACTTGGTTGGGTAGCATATCTGTCCCCAGTATTTGTATTTCAAATATGACCATTGCAGGACAGTGAAAATAATTAAGGTATAGGTTTATAATCATGACAATTAATGTATACGGCGTAGGCAATGCCATTATGGATCTACAAGTCCAGTGTGATGATGTGTTTTTAGAGCAGCAAGGCATTGAAAAGGGTATCATGACCTTAACCAATGAAGTGGATCAGCAAAAGATTTTAGATGCCCTCCAAGAGCACAAGGTCAATACCTGTTCAGGCGGTTCGGCTGCCAATACTATTGTTGGTATTGCTGATATGGGTGGCAAAGTGGCTTATTGTGGTAAAACAGGCTCAGATAATTTTGGACTTCAATATGCGACTGAGCTACAAGATTTAGGTATTCATTTTGGTGCCAAAGCCAGCAATGAAACCACAGGAACTTGTGTTGTATTAATTACCCCCGATGCCCAACGCACCATGCTGACCAACCTTGGTGTTTCAGCGACCTTATCACCTGCTGATATTGATGAAGATGCGATTACCAAGGCTGACTATATCTATGTTGAAGGTTATTTGTTTGCAGGCGAATCTACCAAAGAGGCAGCTTTACACGCCATTGATATTGCCAACCAATGTGGCACCAAAATAGCCTTGACTATTTCCGACCCCTTTTTGGTTGATATTTGTCGTGATGAATTTAAATACCTGATTGAAGGCCCTGTGGACTTATTATTTTGTAATGAAGATGAAGCTGTTGCGCTTACAGGTGAAGATAGTCCTATCCATGCAGCTCATGCTATCCATAAAACATGTGATAATGTTGCGCTTACTTTGGGTAGCAATGGCTCGATTATTATGCATGACGGTGAAGTCATTGCCATCGAAAGTGTTACGGTGGATGCGCTGGATACGACGGGAGCAGGTGATATGTATGCCGCTGGCGTACTATACGGTATCACCAATGGTTTAACTTGGAAGCAAGCAGGTCATTTGGGTAGTCATGCGGCAGCCAAAGTCGTGGCACAACTTGGCGCAAGGCTTCCCGCACCATTATCCCAAGAAGAAATTCAATCGCTATTGGCTTGAATCATATATTTTGGCTATACTCCACCGCTTCTAAATCAATTTATACCTAGATTATAATAAAGTTTTACGGAGTTTAACCATGGAAAATATTCAAGTTTTGATATTGATGGGCAGCAAAAATGATATGCCTGTGATGAAAAAAACAGAAGCTGTGTTTGATGAATTTGGCGTTACCTACAAAACGATGGTGCGCTCGGCTCACCGCACACCTGAAGCCACTGTTGAAGCGATTAAAGAAGCTGAGGCTGCGGGTTGCCAAGTATTTATTTGTGCGGCAGGTATGGCGGCTCACTTGGCGGGTGTGGTTTGCTCAAAAACTGTGAAACCTGTGATTGGTGTACCCATTGCATCAGGTGCTTTGAATGGTGAAGATGCTTTGCTTTCAACGGTGATGATGCCACCAGGTATGCCAGTGGCAACGGTGGCTATCAATGGAGCAAAAAATGCAGGTTTGTTGGCTGTGCAAATGTTGGCGCAAACTGATGAAGATTTGACACACAAGCTTCGCTTTGATCGTGCGAAGCAAGCTGAAGCTATTTTAGCTGAAGACTAACATCGATGTCGTTAAGGCAATTAAAACAACTGCTTTTTGCGTTAGAAAATATTGTAATAGCAAGGGCTTGATTGTGAATAAAGTGCAAACCTTAAAAGCCGCGAAGATGTTGCGGCAGGGTGGTGTAATTGCGCATCAAACCTCAACCTTGGCAGGCATTGCGGCATCAGCCCTTTGTCCTACCGCTATCAAGCGGGTGCAGGCATTTAAACAACGCTCTGCACCCTTTTTATTGCTTGCTGATTCCAAGCGTACCGCATTACAACAAGCGGTATATATTTCCAAAAATTTAAGAACGCTCGCCCAATCATCGTGGGTAGGTGCGGTGACCTTGGTCTTTAAAGCGCGAAAACATTTGCACCCTGCATGTTATCAAGGCGGTTATATTGCGATTCGTGTCGATACAGATGATGACACAAGAAAGCTTGCCAAGGCATGTGGTGGGCTAATGTTGTCCAGCAGCTTTAATCGCAAAGGTAAGGTGGTGATGCCACTCAACAAACGTATAGGCTTTCGTTACCATCGACATATCAATGCAGTGTTAGGCAGCGTGAAGCAAGCAGGCGGCTCACCTTCAACAATTTATAAAGTCACCGCAAAATCAGTCATACAATTGAGATGAAGATGAAATAAGTCCGAATCGGGGTCAAAACACTTAACGTCGTGCCATCCACCTTCCCCCCTTTCACCGCTAAGCATGTGCCTCAGTTGACACTTCTTTTCGCTCAGTGAACCAAGCTCACCCTCAAGCCAAGGAAATAATGCCCCCTTGAATTCTTTGCCAGACTTGCGATGGTTCATCTTTAATCTCCTTGTTGGTTTGTGTCGTTGATAACTTATATTACCAGTGGGGAGTTTTTTCAGGTTTTAACCCGCATTATTCATAAATCGTCGTGATGATTGCGTAGAACCTTTGTTTGCAACGAATTTTAAAGAAATCGCTCGTAGCCGCGCTTACTAACGATTGATGAGAGATTTGTTGCGAATAAAGGGGCAAGCAAGGGCGCGGCTGTATTTGTGAATAATGCGGGTTAAATAGCGGTAATTCAACTCGGATGAAGAGTTTTGCAATTACCTCATCAGTTATTAATTATTAATTATTTTTTAGGGGGCTGGGGTGTCAAAGTTAACAGATATGGCAAGTTGGAAAGCATTGGAAACACATGCAGTAGAGATGAAAAAGGTGCATATGCGCGACTTGTTTGCGCAAGACCCAAAACGGTTTGATAAATATTCGCTCAAATTCAATGATATATTGGTGGACTACTCCAAAAACCTGATGACCGAAGAAACCAAAGCCAAACTGATGGATTTGGCGAGGGAACGTGATTTAGAAGGTTGTATCCAACGGTTGTTTGATGCTAAAAAAATCAATCACACAGAAAATCGCTTGGTCTTACACACAGCCCTGCGTAACCGCTCCAACCGCCCCATGATGGTGGATGGTGAAGATGTGATGCCTGATATTAATCGTGTGTTGGCGCGTATGCGTAAAATTGTCGACACCGTGCGTTCAGGAGAGTGGCTAGGCAGCACAGGGAAGCCGATTACAGACATTGTAAACATTGGTATTGGTGGCTCAGACTTAGGTCCTGTAATGATGACCGAAGCCCTCAAGCCCTATGGTCGTGCTGGTGGCTTAGATATTCACTTCATCTCCAATGTGGATGGCACACACGCGGTTGAAGTATTGCGTCATTTACACAGGGAAACCACACTGTTTGTGATTGCATCCAAAACATTCACCACCCAAGAAACCATGACCAATGCAAGAACGGCAAGGGATTGGTTCTTAACCCGTGGTGGCACATTGCAAGCGGTATCCAAACACTTTATTGCCGTATCAGCTAACACCAAAGCTGCCACCAACTTCGGTATCGCCCCTGAAAATATCTTTGAATTTTGGGATTGGGTGGGCGGTCGTTATTCGCTTTGGAGTGCGGTGGGTTTATCCACGGCCTTGTATTTGGGTATGGATCATTTTGAAGAGCTACTCGAAGGCGCATTTGAAATGGATGAACATTTCAGAACTGCACCTTTGGAAGAAAATATTCCTGTGATTCTTGCCATGCTTGGTGTGTGGTATAACAACTTCTTTGATGCCGATTCTCACGCGCTATTGCCGTATGACCAATATATGCACCGCTTTTCTGCTTATGTGCAGCAGTTGGATATGGAAAGTAATGGTAAACAAGTCACCGTGGATGGTGAGAAGGTTGATTATTCCACGGGCCCTGTCATTTGGGGTGAGCCAGGTACCAATGGGCAACATGCGTTTTACCAATTGATTCATCAAGGCACCAAAATCGTGCCATGTGATTTTATTGCCCCCATTGAAACCAAAAATCCAGTAGGCAGACATCACCCCATTCTATTGACCAACTTCTTTGCGCAAACTGAAGCTTTAATGTTGGGTAAAACTGAAGATGAAGTCCGTCAAGATTTATCCAAAAAAACAGAAGCAGAAATTGAGATGTTGTTGCCGCACATGGTGTTTGAAGGCAATCGCCCGACCAATTCTATTTTATTCCAAATGCTCACCCCCAAAACCTTGGGCAGTTTGATTGCCATGTATGAACAAAAGGTGTTTGTACAAAGTGAGATTTGGGGCTTGAATGCTTACGACCAATGGGGTGTTGAGCTGGGCAAAGTCTTGGCGAAGAAAATTCTTGCTGAACTGGATGATTATGATGAAGTCACCAGCCATGACTCATCGACCAATGGTTTATTGAACTATTATAAAGATAATCGCAAAGAGTGATATTTAGATTTTCCTCAAAAAATATTGTGTGCCTTTTTATATAACTGACGTTACGCACCTATTCCTCGGAAGTGAGGCTTTAGCCTCGCATTGATGAATGATATTCAATCACTTCACCAGAAATAGAACAAAATCTAACACTTGGCTTTTTTTTGGGCGAGGCTAAAGCCTCACTTCCTATGAAAATAACTGCATAAGTTTCCAGTTATGCGCAAGACTTTTGTGGTCAGCCTAGTCAAGATTTTACACTTTATACGGCTGAAAACAGGAGACTTCTCACTGGCTACTTTGATATTTTGTCACCTCGTTTGAACGTCGTGTATTGCAGAGGCTTTCCTTTGTGTAAAAGCGCAACCTTTCCATCAAAGGTTTCGCAAATCGCGACTGTTGCGCCACGCATGGCGGGAGGTGAATGCCTTTAGGCGGAGATACTCCCCCTAGGGGATAGCCAATGCCCTTGATGTTATGCAGTTGGGTGAACATCCATTACCAGTCTTTTCCTTGGTGCAAGGTTTCACCTGCTTGGCGTAGCGTATCGATCATGTCTTGAACATGCAGTCCCGTTGAAGGATGTACCCAATGGGGCTGCACATCATGCAGGGGTTGCAAGACGAATAAACGCTGATTTAAGGCGGGATGGGGCAGCATTAAAGCATAGCTATTTGAAATACACCCTTCATAGTCAATTAAATCGAGGTCCAGCGTACGGCTTCCCCAGTGCTCTTTCCGTTCTCTGCCGAATAAAGCTTCAATACGGTGTAATTCGGCGAGTAAATCAGCGGGTGATATACTGCTTTGAACATGAATAACGGCATTTAAATAATCAGGCTGTGGAGCTGCGCCTTGATGGGTAAGCGCGGCGGTTTGATACAGCTTCGATTTCTTAATGATGGGGAAACTCTGATGCAACATGGCGCAAGCCCCATCAAAGCTGTTGCGCACATCACCCATATTCCCGCCTAGGGCAATGATAACATTATACATGTAGTGTGAACTTTAAATGACAGGTGTATGATATATACGCATGATTGTTGCTTTGCTTGATAAACATTACCGTGGCCACCAC
>JAUZSH010000002.1 GCA_030949605.1 Ghiorsea sp. | reverse complement strand
ACCTCGTTTGAACGTCGTGTATTGCAGAGGCTTTCCTTTGTGTAAAAGCGCAACCTTTCCATCAAAGGTTTCGCAAATCGCGACTGTTGCGCCACGCATGGCGGGAGGTGAATGCCTTTAGGCGGAGATACTCCCCTAGGGGATAGCCAATGCCCTTGATGTTATGCAGTTGGGTGAACATCCATTACCAGTCTTTTCCTTGGTGCAAGGTTTCACCTGCTTGGCGTAGCGTATCGATCATGTCTTGAACATGCAGTCCCGTTGAAGGATGTACCCAATGGGGCTGCACATCATGCAGGGGTTGCAAGACGAATAAACGCTGATTTAAGGCGGGATGGGGCAGCATTAAAGCATAGCTATTTGAAATACACCCTTCATAGTCAATTAAATCGAGGTCCAGCGTACGGCTTCCCCAGTGCTCTTTCCGTTCTCTGCCGAATAAAGCTTCAATACGGTGTAATTCGGCGAGTAAATCAGCGGGTGATATACTGCTTTGAACATGAATAACGGCATTTAAATAATCAGGCTGTGGAGCTGCGCCTTGATGGGTAAGCGCGGCGGTTTGATACAGCTTCGATTTCTTAATGATGGGGAAACTCTGATGCAACATGGCGCAAGCCCCATCAAAGCTGTTGCGCACATCACCCATATTCCCGCCTAGGGCAATGATAACATTATACATGTAGTGTGAACTTTAAATGACAGGTGTATGATATATACGCATGATTGTTGCTTTGCTTGATAAACATTACCGTGGCCACCACCCTTGTTCTTGAAAGGATAATACTTGTGTACCTGCCAACAAAAAGTGGTCTAACAGTTTAATATCTAAGGTGTGGCACGCTTCAATCAATTGTTTGGTCAAGGCGATATCTTGCTCGCTGGCTTGGGCTGTGCCTGCGGGATGATTGTGAAAAATTATCAAACCTTTGGCATCCAATTCCAAGGTGCGTTTGATTAATGTTCGCGGGTATACCACGGCTCTATCTATCGTGCCTTCAAATAAAATTTCAGATGATATGCAGCGGTTTTGTTGGTCGGTAAACAACGCGCCAAAATATTCAATATTTTTGTCTTGTAGCTTGAGGCGCAACCAATCTTTGACCACTTTGGGAGAGTCTAGTTTTGGCTTTTCTGCCAATTCTGATGCCAAATACCGCGTTTGTGCCGCTTTGATAAGTTTGAGAAACAATGCCGACTCATTGCCCAAACCTTCAATATTTTTCAGCTCTTGGCTTTGTGCATCAAACACACCTGCAAGTGTTTTAAATTGTGCCAACAATCGTTTGGCAATCGGTTTGACATCTTTGCGCGGAATAGCGTAGGTCAACAAGATTTCCAGCACTTCATATTCATGAAACCCATCCAGTCCATGCTGGGCAAAGCGTTCTTTCAAACGCTTTCTATGCCCACTTACCGAATTATCAGCCAATCAAACTAACCTTGAAACATCCGCAAGACGCAAGAACAAAGCTCTTAGTCGCGCCAGCAATGCCAAACGATTGCTTTTAATGGCTTCATCATCAGCCATCACCATCACCCCATCAAAAAAGGCATCTACGGGTTCGCGTAAACCTGCCAAAACATCCAATTGCACGCTTGGCACATCAGGGAAATTGTTTTCTGCTTTACTCAGTGCCGCAAACAAAACTTTTTCGGCATCTTCGACCAACAAGCTTTCATCAATATTATCAGAAACAGCACCCGCTTTTTTTAGGATATTGGCAATGCGTTTATTTGCCGCAGCCACGGCTTGCCCTGCATCTGAATCAGCAAACTTGGTTAACAGTTCAGCCACAGCCAAATGTTTATGCAAAGGCAATTCAACACTGGCACTTAATGCCGCATCCATCGCAGGTTTACTCACCATAAATCCATCCGCCAAACCCAATAAACGTTCATGGATAAAGTTTGTAACTGCCGCTTGCGTTTCATCGCTAATGGCAATGGTCACCCGCTGTTGATTCCATTGTTTTGCAGCTTCTTGCAACACTTGGCTCAACGTCATTTCAATAGGGTTGGTTTTATCTTCCAACAGGTTGACCAGCCCGATTGCAGATCTACGCAAAGCAAAGGGATCGGCACTCGCTGTCGGAATTTTGCCCAAATGGAAATAACCCAACAGTTTATCAGCCCGCTCAACCACACCAATCGCCTTGGCAATCGGACTCGTAGGCACCAAATCGTTCGCCCCAACTGGCTCATAATGTTGTGCAATCGCCGTAGATACATGTTCATTTTCGCCATCAATATTGGCATAAATACTTCCCATATAACCTTGAAGTTCAGGGAATTCACCCACCAAACCAGTGGTTAAATCAGATTTACACAAATATGCCGCGCGTTGTGCATCATTGGCATCCACACCCAATTTCTTAGCATTATCAAGGATAAATCCGCGCAAACGGCGCACTTGGTCGCCCACCATGCCAAGCCCATCTTGAAAGACGACAGATGAAAGTTTTTCAACACGCGCTTCCAATGTTTCTTTGGGGTCGCGCTCAAAAAAGAACATCGCATCGGCAAGCCTTGCGTTGACCACCCGTTCATTGCCGTGTGCCACCATAGCTGGGTCTTTGGATTTGATGTTCGCTACCGCAAAAAACACATTGGAAGTGTTGCCATCTTCATCTTTGGTGGAGAAACAGCGTTGATGATGTTTCAGCTCAATACGGCTTACTTCAATCGGAAGCTTCAGAAGTTCTTCCAAATAATGCCCTGTAATCACATGCGGCCATTCGGTTAAGTCGGTCACTTCTTCAACAAGCTCATCATCCTCAACCAAGGATACGCCTGCTGCTTGTGCAGCATCGCTTAATCCCTGAACAATACTTGCTTTGCGCGCATCACGATCTGCAATCACCATGCGCGTTTCAAGCCACGCGAACGGGTCTTCAACACTGATGTCACCCTTGGCATCTTTGCACATGCGGTGGGCATACGATTGTTTGCCTGCTTGGATACCTGCAAAAGAGAAATCCAACACCTCATCACCCAATCTTGCAACAATCCAACGAATCGGGCGGATAAAACTATCCACACGATGTTCACCATCTTGCCATTGCATTTGTTTCGGGCTTGGCAAATTGCGCAAAATATCAGGCATAGCAGCTGCCAAGATTTCACTTACCTTTTTACCCTTGACGGTAATGGTGGCTTTCATGTATTTCGCTTTGCCATCACCTTTATCGGTGAATTCAAAATCAGCTACGCTTAAACCTGATTTACGGGCAAAACCTTCCGCAGCCTTGGTCGGCTCACCATCTTTGAGCGCGATATTTTCAGGTGGCCCCCAAATCACTTGCTCACGGTCTGCCTGCATGGTTGGGCATTGGGCAATATGCAGCAATAAACGGCGTGGTGTAACGCCAAGTTTAAGCTCTGATGTCTCAATATTCGCATCTTTTAATACTTTAACCAATGCTGTTTGTAACGCTTTACCCATGCGCGGTGCAACACCTGCGGGGATTTCTTCAACGCCTATTTCAATCAATAATGCTTCTTTCATAACTCGTCTGCCTTCTCAACTTTTCTGTCGCACATGAATAAAATAACACCCATTATTTTATTCATGATTGCCCCCCGCATAGCCTTGGGCAACCGTGCGCGATAATCCACGAACCCGCCCAATAAAGCGTTGCCGCTCGGCAACAGAAATCGCACCGCGTGCATCCAACAAGTTAAACGCATGAGAAGCTTTGATGACTTCTTCATAAGCAGGTAAAAAGAGATTGTTTTCAGCCAACTTTTTGCAATCGCCTTCAGCTTGGTCAAATTGCTGTTGTAAAAAATCAACATTGGCATGTTCAAAGTTATAAGCTGAAAACTCTTGCTCATTGCGTAAAAACACGTCGCCATAAGTCACTTTCTTACCATCAGGCTGCTCAACCCAAATTAAATCATAAACATTTTCAACGCCTTGGATATACATCGCCAAACGCTCAAGCCCGTAAGTAATTTCACCCGGTGTACGCGGAAGCTCAACGCCACCGACTTGTTGGAAATAAGTAAACTGGGTGACTTCCATGCCATTAAGCCAGACTTCCCAACCCAAACCCCATGCACCAAGCGTTGGTGATTCCCAATCATCTTCAACAAAACGAATATCATGAACATCCGTATCAATGCCGATTTCACGAAGCGATGCCAAATATAAATCCAAAATATCATCGGGTGCAGGTTTTAAAATCACTTGAAACTGATAATAATGTTGTAAACGGTTGGGGTTTTCACCATACCGCCCATCCGTCGGACGGCGGCAAGGCTGCACATAAGCTGTGCGCCAATCTTTATCATCCAACACCTTCAAAAAGGTGGACGGATGGAATGTGCCAGCACCCATTGAGCTATCATAAGGCTGCTGAACCACACAGCCCTGCTTTGCCCAAAAGTGTTGCAATGTCAGTAATAAATCTTGAAATGTCACAGCTAAAAACTCCGATACCCACCTAAAACAATCATCTTTCTTGCTCGAACTATATCGACATCAGTATTTTCGTCATTACAAAGTTATTGCATCGTATAACCTAATCACGAACTAGCGTATCCAAAGGGCTAACCACAGCCCCAAGGTTTTGCTGCAAGACATGGGTATAGATTTCCGTCATTTTGACATCGGCATGCCCGAGCAGCTTTTGCACTACGCGGATATTCGTACCCGATTCTAATAAGTGCGTAGCAAAGGAGTGGCGCAAAGTGTGCGATGTTACCCGCTTATCAATCCCTGCTTTTTCCTTAGCCCGCTTGATTGCCTTTTGTAAATTCGATTGATTAACATGATGGCGGCGCAGCTCTCCATTTTCAGGGTCTTTTGACAATGATTTAGATGGAAAAACAAACTGCCATTCCCATGATTTGGGGGCATTGGGATATTTTCGTGCCAATGCACCAGGCAGCCACACATTGGCAACACCTTGCTCCACATCGTGGTTAAACAGCTCTCGAACACCTCGCAAATGCGCCTTTAAATCATCAAATAAAGAAGATGCTAGCAAAGTCGTACGGTCTTTATCCCCCTTGCCCGCATGAATGGTTAAATAGCCATAATCAAAATCAATGTCTTGAACCCGCAATCTAAGCATTTCATTCAAGCGCAAGCCACCGCCATACATCACACGCGCCATCAACAATGTTTCCCCTTTCATCACATGAAAAAGACGGCTAACCTCTTTTTGACTTAGCACAACAGGCAAGCGTGGAGCTCTTTTTGAACGTGTCGCAGCAATATCATCCGAAAATGGCAAATGAAGAACGCTTTTATACAAAAATAAAAGCGCATTAAAAGCTTGATTTTGTGTTGAAATGGCAACTTTTCGCTTCACCGCCAAATAGCTTAAATATGATTCAACTTCGGATTTACCCATATCTTTAGGGTGACGTTTATGGTGAAAAAATATGAAATCTTTAATCCAATACGTATATGCCTCTTCAGTACGCCGACCATAATGATAATAGCGCATCACTTCACTCACTTGATCCATCAAGCGCACAGATTGAGGTCGAAATGTTGGTTCTTTCTTGACCTTGGATGGATATATCGGCATTATCGCTCCTGTTCCGCTTTTAGGGCTTAATATGCAATAGAGCGGAACTAATGTCCACCTATAGGAGTTAATAATGAGGAACTTTGATTACTCCTATTCGGTTAGTTAGCCATCAAATAGGAAGTTATTAAACATGGATTGGAATTGGTTCTTTAGCTCTTTATCTCAGTCAGCAGCTGCAATTGTAGGTATATTTGGTGCATTCATAATAACAAAAATATTAAGTAATCAAGTAAGCTATTCAGAGAAGGTAAATAAATGTAGGGATACGCTAACTAAGTGCAGAAGAGTAAAGGACTCTGCGAGTGATTTATATTTTAACTGGTATAACAAGCATACAAACAAAAGACAGTATGAAAGACTGAATGATTTTTTCGAAGATGAAAACTACCTACCTCCAGAACATTACTATGACAAACTAGACTTTTCTATTTTCTCTCCTCGTGAATCAGTCATTGAAGAAATTAAATCATCTATAATAAATCACCAAGAACAAATGAAAATAAAAAGCGAAGAGTTTCGTAAGAGGGCTGCTAATCATCAACGGTTAAACAAAGGTTCTGCTTTCTTTGAAGTTACCCAGCCTAGGATGCCAAGTATTTCGCATTTTAATGTAGAGATGGTCAGTAAACTACAAAAGGAAAGAGAAGCAATTGATAGCGTTATTAGAGATACCCGGCATCATATGCGTCTAGCATCGGATATGCTTGATTCAGTGAAGGGTAATCCCGAATCATCACCACAAATTACTTATGCATTGGTTCTAGTAACTTTATTATTTTTCATAGGGGTGATCTACCCTTTAAGCTTTTTACCAGCTGACCCTAAAGGTAACTTTAATCTTTCGTTTAGTGCATTCTTACCATTACTTTTTACTGTTAAAGGTATATTTTATTGTCACTTTCAATGATATTTAGTGCAATTTTAGTAATGTTTTTTTGGCTAAATTTTAAATTAAAATACTCAGATGAAATAATACAAGGGCTTGAGAAATATACGAAAATATCTTCATATTCTGATAGCCTATCGATTATGGATAAAAATAAACACTTAGGTTCGGCAAGTCATGATGGCTAACCAAAGCATCGAGAGGGACTTCCGCTTCGCTCCAGCCCCTCATGCAGGTCGTTATGCCCTATGAATATACACAAGAAAAGTATCACTACTTATTCTTATTACAACGGCTGTGGTTTTATATTTCTTAGCCGGTATTTTATTGAATCCATTCATATTGTGGACATCATTACACTTTATATATAAGTTACTTATTTATTAACAAAGCAATCAACTCGCATTCAATTTCAAAATTAACTTCCGCTTACGGATTTATGTTATTCGGCATCGCCTTTAGCGTTTTCTATCACATCACATGGTACATAGACTGGCAAGGTACAAAAACAGGAGCTC
>JAUZSH010000001.1 GCA_030949605.1 Ghiorsea sp. | reverse complement strand
TTCTTTGTCGGCAGAGGCAACAATCGAAGTGCCTAATGACGAGGTTGTGGTTCGCTTTCGCGTTGAAGCGCGCGGTAAAAAGCTTGAAAAGTTACGTCAGCATGTGAATCAAATGAGTGGTGACATCAAGAAAAGTTTAGCCAAAGAAAAGGGTGTGAAGCTCAAAACATCGAGTCGCAGTGTGAATCCAGTTTGGAAACCCAATCAATACAACCGTGTGCGTGATGGTTGGGTTGTGGTGCAAACAGGTGTGATTACAAGTAAAAACCTTGATGACGTACCACGTTGGTTGAATATTATTGAGAAAGCAGGGGCGAATCTTCAAAGTCTAAGCTTTAGAATAAGTGATGGTTTGCGCCGCAGCGTGCAGGAAAAGTTGCGTATTCAAGCGATTCAGCAGTTTCGCCTTAAAGCAGAGGCAGTGAGCAAAGCTTTGGATAGCAAATCTTTTTATATTCGCCATTTGAACACAGGTCATTCATATTCGCCACAACCTATGTATAGAGGTGAAATGGCGATGATGTCTAAGTCTAGGGATGCTGCGTCTGCATTATCATCGGGTGATAGTCGGATTACTGTAAGTGTGAATGGTGATATTGAAGTAGAGAAGCATCAATTTAAGGTGAAGTAACCTTTTGATTCTTATTGAGCCTCATGGCGCCAAGCATCTTCATCCCATTCGGCTTCATCCCATGCCTGAATAATACTTTTGGCTTCATCGTATTCATCAATAGCCACAACAATTTTCAATAAACCTGATGGTGCAATTTCGCCCACACCACCTTGCAGATATTCGCCGTGAATGATGGGATGCAGAGATGCGCGTTCTAAGAGGTGTTTGATGATATACGCTTCACCCAATTGGTCAGCCTCAAACACACATTTCATGATTGATTAGGGTACATCTCTTTGCCTTCAGATAAGCGCAACCAACCTTTGATAATGCGGTAAATAATCCAAATAGCATTGGCGATAAGCACAAAGTAACCAACAGCTACAATCAACATCATTGTGCCAATCATTGCCCAGAGAATACCAAACCAAAATGTACGAATTTGCCAACGAAAGTGAGATGCAAGCCATGTGCCATGGGCATCTTCTTTTTTGATATAATTTAAGATGACTGCTGCGATAAAAGTAATGCCACCTGTGAAATACGAAAGTGTTTGTAAAACATAAACAATAGTTGCGATAGTTTTAAGCGCACCCGTATTTTGTTCAGGTTGAACATTTAATTCTTGTTGTTCGCTCATTTAGTCTTCTCCGCCTAAAGCAGAGATACTGTGCCAATACGTTGGGATAGGGTCAAGCTTGCTTCAAAGGATAAGGAAACGCAGGATGTCGAGCCTAAATCAAGACAAGGTGAATAATGCAGATAGACAATAGATTTTTTGAACATTCAACCCTAGATAACGGTGTGCAAATTGCTTCGCGGAATTTGCCTAATGCGCAAAGTATTGCCATTGGCATATTTATAGATGTGGGAAGCCGCGATGAATTGCCAGCGCAGGCGGGCATTGCCCATGCTTTAGAACACATGGTATTCAAAGGTACAGACCAATTGGATGTGCATCAGCTTGCCGAGCGTTTGGATGGATTGGGTGGTCATGCCAATGCTTTTACAAGCAAAGAACGCACGTGTTTTCACACCCATGTGTTGTTTGAAGATTGGCAAGAAGCCCTTGATTTAATTTCCGATATGTTGCTCAACCCAGCATTGCCCGAAGATGAATGGCAGCGTGAGCGTGAAGTGATTTTTGCAGAGATGAGTATGGTGGATGATAACCCCGATGAATGGGTGTATGAACAGCATATTTCGCAAGTGTTTGCTGGGCATAGCATGGCAGCCCCCGTGCTTGGTTCGCAGCAAACATTGTCGAACTTTTCAGTGCAAGATTTACGCGACTATTTGAATCAACATTACCGTGGGGGTAATGTGCTCATTGCTGCAGCGGGGCGGATTAAACATGATGACTTGGTAGCGCAGGTGTCCAACAGCGCATGGTCTGCTGATAGCTCAGCCGTCAAATCGAAACGGCTAACACCACAAATTCATGCGGGCAAACATGAAATGACTCGACAAATGGAGCAAGCACAAGTGGTGGCTTCTTGGCAATCGCTAAATGTGACGTCGCCTGAGAAACCTGTGGCATGGTTGGCAAACCAATTGCTAGGTGGAAGCATGAGTTCTATCCTATTTCGAGAAATCAGAGAAAAGCGTGGCTTGGCATACAGTATTGGTTCACATCTTTCGACTTACACCGATTCAGGATTGTTTAGTATCAGTGCTAGCACCATGCCTGAGCAATTAGAGCCGTGTTTGGATGTATTGCAGGATACGATTCTTGATGTTTGTCAGGGTGTTTCCACAGACATGGTTGAGCGCGCCAAACGTCAACTTACCGTGCAGTTTCGCATGAGTATGGATGCCGTAGAAGGTTCGATGATGCAGCTTGGCGGACTGCTTGATGATAAGGTGATTTATTCACCATTGGCATGGACAGATAAAGTTAATGCGGTAACGCATAAGCAAGTACAAACCTTTTTAAGCGAACATTTACAAGCCGATGCACTATGGACAATTGCAAAGCCCTACGATAAATGATTACGTTTGTTCAGCTGCGATGTTTTTTGCCAGCAATGCCACATTAGAAGGAGCTTTAGGCAAAGGAATGCGCACGATATGCCCACTGCCTGGTGCAACATCCATACGAGAGCCATCTTTGGCTTTCACCATGGATTTAATAGTGAAAGTTTGGTTGCCATTGGCACAAATCAATTCCAGTGAATCACCCACAGCAAATTTATTTTTCACATCCACATCAGCCAAGCCTGTTTCTTCATCATAAGCAATGATTTCGCCGACAAAACGTTGGTAATCCCAAGTGGATGAACCTTTTTCATAGTTTTGATGGGCTGCCGTGTGACGGCGTTGTAAAAAACCATCGGTGTAACCACGGTTCGCCAATGAATCCAATTTACGCATCAATATCCAATCAAATTCACGCCCTGCCAACGCATCATCAATGGCTTGGCGATAGAGTTGGGCAGTGCGTGCCACATAATAATGTGACTTGGTGCGCCCTTCGATTTTGAGGGAATCCACACCAATCTTAATCAAACGTTCGACATGTTCGACGGCTCTTAAATCTTTGGAATTCATGATATATGTGCCATGTTCATCTTCAAAGATGGGTATTTCTTCACCGGGTCGCCCTTCTTCTTCCAATAAATAGACTTCATCGGCAAGCGGGTGGCGGGGCAAGTCACCACAGCTTGAGACTGTTGGTGTAAAAGGTTGTGGATTCATGAAATCATTTAAATCTTTCATGTTGATGACATCACCGCTGACATCTTCTTTACCTTCTTTCATGCCGTATTTCCAACGACAAGCATTGGTGCAAGAGCCTTGGTTGGCATCGCGGTGATTGAAATAACCTGACAACAAACAACGCCCCGAATACGCCATGCACAAAGCGCCATGGACAAATACTTCCAGTTCCATATCAGGACATTCTTGGCGAATTTCCTCTATTTCATCCCAACCCAACTCGCGGGAAAGAATCACACGACTCACCCCAACCGACTTCCAGAATTTTACAGCTGCATGATTCATCGTGTTGGCTTGTACCGACAAATGAATAGGTACTTCAGGCCATTGTTCGCGCACCATACTGATTAAACCAGGGTCAGCCATGATGAGGGCATCGGGTTTCATGGCAATGATAGGTTCCATGTGTTCCAAATAGCGTTTGAGTTTTTTGTTATGGGGGAGCAAATTACTGGCAACAAAGAACTTTTTACCTTGGGCGTGAGCTTCATCAATACCAATTTTTAAATTCTCTAATTGGAAATCATTGTTGCGCACACGAAGTGAGTAGCGGGGTTACCCTGCATAGACGGCATCTGCGCCATAAGCAAAAGCATAACGCATATTTTTGATAGTGCCTGCGGGTGATAATAGTTCGATTTTAGGATTCATACTTTCTCCATTACCTGAGCCAAATAAGGTGTTTTGTTGATGGCGCGACTAAAGTCGCACTTCCAGTATGAAACTATCGCACAGCGCACTAGACCTTGAGCCGCACTTCCAGTGGAAGCAAGGCTTTAGCCTTGCCTACTTTTGCTAACACTTTGCTTTCTGTGTCATCAATTCAGTTATTTTTCCAAATGTGCAATACGAATCGGTGCGGGCGGATGCGAATCATGCCACGCTGAATATAAGGAATCAGGCGTTAGCGTTGCCGCATTATCTTCATACATTTTGACCAGTGCTGAAATTAAATCAGCAGCATCAGCGTGTTCCTTAGCATAATCATCGGCTTCAAACTCATGTTTGCGCGAATACATACTCATCATGGGTGATAACATGAATGTAAACACAGGCATAACCAACATAAATAAGATTAACAACACATAATTGGATGCCTGAGAGACACCTAAACCTTCATAAAACCAAGCTTGTTCAGCAAGCCAGCCCATGATGGCAAAACCAGCCAAGAAGATAGAGAAAGTCACGACCATGCGTTTTTTGATGTGATTACGTTTGAAATGACCCAATTCATGGGCAAGCACGGCAAGGGTTTCATTGGTAGAAAGTTGTTCTAATAAAGTATCATAAAATACAATACGCTTGGTTTTGCCAAAACCTGTGAAGTAAGCGTTGCCGTGGCTGGATCGTTTGCTGCCATCCATTTGATACAAACCATTGCTCTCAAAGCCGCATCGGGTCAATAGTCCTTCAATTGCTTCTTGAAGAGATTTGTCTTTAAGGGGTTCAAATTTATTAAATAGCGGTGCGATAAAGGTGGGATATGACCACATCATAAGCAGCGAAAAGCCAACCCACACTGCCCAAGCCCACAGCCACCAAAGTGTGCCTGCTGATGCCATCAACCATAAAATGACCCAAATTAAAGGTACAGCAAGCACCAACATCAAAGCGCCGCCTTTAAGCATGTCGGTGATAAATAATTTAGCCGTCACTTTATTAAAGCCAAATTTCTGCTCAACCACAAAGGTATTATAAATAGAGAAGGGTAAATCAAGCAGGCTGCCTAACATGGAAAACACAAGAATAAACACCACACCTGTGGTGAGCTCCGACCAGCCCCATGCGCGTACAGTCTGGTCTAACACATCCAAGCCGCCGCCCAATGTCCACACAAGCAATAATCCCAAGCCATAAAGCCCAGCCCAAAAACCAACTTTGAGTTTGGTAGAAGTATAATCAGCTGCCTTTTGGTGCGCTTCCAATGAAATGGCATCGGCAAAACGTTCTGGCACAGTGTTTCGGTGCGTCATCACGGATTTAAGGTGGCGTTGATCAAGCCAAAACTCAACCGCAGTAGAAATAAATAGGGCAATCAGAAAAACAAGAGTAAAAGTTAACATAACTGCGAATGCTAATGGTTTGTGTTGGGTTCTCCAATCCTTTGTTTTGGTTGTTGAGAAAGGTACGCAATAGGAATGTGTTGCAGTATCGGCAATGCTGAAATGACCTGATGTGTATAAACTTTTTTTACGCGTTAGTTTTGCGCTATTCTATAAATATAGAGGTTTACATGCGAATTTTAGGCATAGAGTCATCATGCGATGAAACAGCAGTTGCGATTTATGATAGCCAGCAGGGTATCATCGCTGAACGTATTGCTTCCCAAATTGAAACCCACGCCAAATTTGGCGGTGTTGTTCCTGAAATTGCATCGCGAGAACATTTGAAGGTGTTGCCTGCGCTTGCAAGCAAAGTTTTGAGAGATGCCAACTGTGACTGGCCAGATGTGGATGGTATCGCGGTTACCGCAGGGCCTGGGTTGATGGGGGCATTGCTGGTGGGTGTGACCTATGCGCGAAGTGTGGGTTTGGTGAACGATATTCCTGTGTTACCCATTCATCACATGGAAGGGCATTTGTTTGCACCAGGCTTGAGCAATGAGGGCTTGCCTGCGTTTCCATTCATGTCATTGCTTGTATCAGGTGGGCATACCATGTTGATTCGCGTGGATGGCTTGGGTCAATATCAAGTCATTGGGCAAACGATTGATGATGCTGCGGGTGAATGTTTTGATAAAGCAGCACGTGTGCTTGGGTTGCCATATCCTGGCGGCCCTGAGATTGCCAAGTTGGCTTTAAGTGGTGACGCATCGGTGTTCAAACTGCCTCGTCCGATGCTCAATAAGCCCAACTTTAACTTTAGTTTCTCAGGCTTAAAGACTGCTGTGATGTATGCAGCCAAAGGTTGCGAAAATTTTAATGACCAAGCCAAGACAGATTTAGCAGCAGCAACTGAACTTGCTATTGCCGATGTGTTGACCAAAAAATCTATCAAAGCGTGTCAAGCTGAAGGCGTGAACAGCCTTGTGATTGCAGGCGGGGTTGCAGCTAATCTAACACTGCGAACCATGCTTGATAAGGTGGCTGAACAAGAGGGAATTAAGCTTTATGTTCCTAGTTTCGAATACTGCACAGACAACGCAGGTATGATTGCTTATGTGGGTGCTATGCGCTTTGCTCAAGGTGATTGTATCCATGATGACTGGGATGCCAATCCACGATGGAAACTTCAAGATTTAAAATAGCATAAAAAAGGCTCTTACATTGCTGTAAGAGCCTCTAAGTTTAAGTCATTCTACCCAACTAACTGCGTTTGCGGCGTATAAAATAACCAGCAATAAATAAACCTAAAAACATTAAGGCGGGTGTGCCAAGTCCAGTTGTCATGCAATGTAAGCCACCTGTGGAGTCGCTTCCCCCATCGATATTATTGTCGGCGAGAGATGTACCCTGAATATTTAAAACTGGTGCAGTTGTGGTCACAGCAAACTTAGCTGATACATAACCTATACCTGTTTTTTCTGTTATGGTCGTTGGCGAAATTACATTTGTAGTAACGGTTGCATAAGCATCAACAGTAACCTTGGTATAAATATCAATGCCTGTGTAAATATCAATATTAGGCGCAATATAAGCATAAGAACCGATTTGAGCATAAGCGCCAATTACAGCATAATTATCAATTACGGCATAAGCATCGATGGTTGCGTAAGGCTCAATCGTTGCAAGCGGGCTAATTTTTGCCCAACGGCTTATGTAAGGGTCAGTAGTGTTATAAAGACTGATTGTAGATGCTCTGGATTTATTAATGGCATCTTGTTGAAAAATGGCGGTTGAATATAAATCAAATACACCTTCATCTTTGACTGTCACATCAGCCGTTCCATTGGCATTGACAATAAAACCGCTGTCGGTTGTGATCGTCGATGTGATTGGTACATTATTATTATCATAAAAAGCAATGGTTGCACCTGTTTGGATGCCGCCAGCTTGAAACAGAAACTTGGTCGTAGTCAGTGTTGGGTTAATACTGTTGTAAGGTGAAGAAAAAGAAACAGTGCCACCCAGTGCAGTTGTGGGTACGCCTGCTTGAAGTGTCAGCATATTGACTCGCCCACCCGTTGTTGATTGAGCAGCAACTGTGGTAATATTCATATCAGCAGTTGATAGAAAAGGAGTTATTGCCTTGGTGTTAAAGTCTGAACCAAAGAAAGCCTCTTGTTGATTGCTAAAGCCATCACCATCGGAATCTTGCGTGGCCAGTGTGTTGTATGCTGTCACTAATGTTCCTGCATTATCATCATCTGATATTCGTGCAAAGGCAACGCCAAATGATTTGGTGATATTACTTTCAGTCTCGGGTGATCCAGCGTGGCAGCTCGTGCACCCTACCATGTTAGCACCAGTAGCAAGACCACCTATATGATAAGAAGCAGGGGCTTGTCCTGGATACCAAGCCTTTGCAGAACTTATATTGGGCGATAGCAGTGTGGTTGCCAGCATGCTTGAAGTGATGACGTGTTTAAGCTTTAACATGTAAAACATCTCCTGATGGTTTTTTATATTTAATGGTACTCTCTAAGGAAGCGTTACTCACATTTCTGAATGGGTATCGTATGCTCACAAGATACCAACTTAGCATTTAATTTTTTACAAAAGCAGTACTTGTAACTAACACCTAAATCCTGTAAGCGTTTACACATACATAGCGCAACCTCTTTATTCACCTAGACTATTTAAACCAACATCTTACACTCTGAACGTACAAACACTTGCAGGATCTAGGTAACAATAAATGTTGCACGTTGGTTTAGAAAACCTGTGTATGCGAGCCTATGTTGTATCCAAAGTTAATCCATGCTTTCCTAATGAAGCTCAACGATAAGGAAAATATTACTTTAAAATATGATGAATGTCACAATTTAAATAGCGTTAACTTGTATGCTTGAGACTTGCGTTGGCATATCAAAAAGTAAACGCTGGACAGCAAGTGAATATTATTGTTGAATTTGCTTCAAAATTTTAAAGCTGTAAAAGATGGGTTATAAGGGGACACTAATGAAATTAAGGAAATATTCGAAATTAGCATTGATTGCACTTGCTGCAGCAAGTTTGACGCTTGCTGGTTGTAGCGGCAAGAAAGATGATTCTACGCTGACAAGTAATATTAAAAAAGGTGAAATGAGTTCGAATTCGTCTAACTCTTCAGGAGTGAATGGTTCAGGAGTGAATGGTTCAGGAGTGAATGGTTCAGGAGTGAATGGTTCAGGAGTGAATGGTTCAGGAGTGAATGGTTCAGGAGTGAATGGTTCAGGAGTGAATGGTTCAGGAGTGAATGGTTCAGGAAGTGATAGTGCAATGAAACCTTCAACCAATTCAGTCTATTTTGCATTTGATAGTGCGAAAATTGATAGGGCTGGTAAGGCGATTCTTACAGGCTATGCGAAATGGCTGAACAATAACCCTGATGTGAATATTACAGTGGAAGGTAATTGTGATGAACGTGGTAGCCGTGAGTATAATCTTGCATTGGGTGAAGAGCGTGCCAAGTCGGTAAAATCTGTTTTGGTATCACATGGTGTTGATGCCATACGTATTGACACGGTGTCTTACGGCGAAGAACGCCCTGTATGCAGTCGTTCGGGTGAAGCTTGTTGGGCACAAAATCGCCATGGTGATATTGTTAACCATTAATTTAGATACAACGACGTGACGTTGTTTTCTTTTGAATTGAAGCCACTGACTTTGTCGGTGGCTTTGTCGTTGGTGTTTTTATCAGGTTGTGCAACAACAAAGCCAGACCCCGATCCTTGGTTGATGGACAAACCGTTGATTGTCCAATCTTTACAAGATGTTCATGTTGGTGGTGCTAAATTACATGATCGGTTGGATGCGCTTGATCAACGCGTGGTTAACTTGGAGCGTGTCAACAGTGAGCAGGCTACAAAGATTGTAATGCTTGAGTCTGCGATGCAAAGGAATATGCAGCTGAAAGAGAAAGCAGAAAAAAAGGCAAAAAAGGTTTTATCCTTAAAACCCAAGCCATCATTAAATCAACGCTTGGATGCCTTATCTGCAACTGTTGAGCCCAAAGTGACCCCAGTTGAGCCCGTACAACTTAAAGTCATACCGCAAACACCAGCGCAAGTTAGTGATGAAAAGAATGCATATACAGCAGCATATTTAGCCTTTAAAAGCGCCAGATATGATGAAGCTTCTTCAAGGTTTGTGAAGGTTATCAAAGCTCACCCCAAAGGTGAATATACGGATCAAGCCTATTATTGGTTGGGTGAAAGCCTTGCTGCACTTCTGCGCAATGACGAGGCATTAGAATCGTTTACTGTTGTTGCCAATCAGTATCCGAACAGTAGTAAACATGCCGCCTCATTATTCAAAATTGCATCCGTGTATAAAAGCATGAAATATTATGATCAAGCGAGAAAGACCTTGCAGCGTGTTATGAAGAATTATCCTGATGGGCGCATGATTGAGCGAGCAAGAGCTGAGTTGAAATCTTTACCTGAAAGTAATGGAGCTATAAAATAAATACGTCTTGCTATGGAATCACTTCGCATTCATGAAGTTTATCAAAGTGTTCAAGGTGAAAGTACATTAGCGGGAATGCCATGTACCTTTATTCGCCTTGCAGGTTGCCCATTGCGCTGTGTGTATTGCGATACCCCGCAAGCAATCCCTTTAGATTCGGGGGAAACACAAACATTTTCTACTATATTTACATCTCTTTCAGAGCCTAAAACACCGTTGGTGCTCGTGACAGGCGGAGAACCTCTTGCACAAAAGAATTGTATTTCATTGCTTGAAGGCTTGCTTTCCATGTATCAGCATGTTCAGCTTGAAACAGCAGGTGCTTATGACATTTCAAAAGTACCGACGCAAGTCTCGATTATTCTTGACATCAAAACACCGGGAAGTGGTGAAGTAGGGCGTAACCGTTGGCAAAACATGCAGTATTTACGCAACAATACTGAAATCAAATTTGTACTAACCAGCCGCGAAGATTATGTGTGGGCAACAGGTATACTTCAGCAGTATGACTTAGCGAGTCAGTGTACGGTATTGATGTCATGCACTTGGGGCTCACTTGAACCTCAAGATTTGGTAGAGTGGATAATGCAGGATAACTTGCCTGTGCGTATACAGCTACAATTGCATAAATATATTTGGGATGCGGAGAAAACAGGCGTATGAGTGTGAATCCAAATACTAAGGCTGTGGTCTTATTGTCAGGTGGTTTAGACTCAGCCACAGCATTAGCTTGGGCAAGCCAGAAGCAGGGTTGGGAATGTTATACGATTGCTTTTGACTATGGACAACGGCATCACATTGAATTGCAAGCTTCGGTAGAGGTTTCGCAAGCATTTAAAGCGAAGCAACACAAGGTTATTGCTGTGGATTTGCAGGCTATTGGCGGTTCATCACTCACCAGTGATTTGGATGTACCCAAAGACCAAGTGAAAACATCCTCCATTCCTTCAACCTATGTGCCAGCACGCAATTTAATTTTTTTATCTTTGGCCGCAGCATTTGCTGAAACAGTGGGTGCGAATAAACTGGTGATTGGGGCGAATGTAGTGGACTATTCAGGTTATCCTGATTGTCGACCTGAGTTTCTTGATTCATTTGCTAAGACGGTAGCTTTAGGTACCAAAGCAGGGGTACAAGGTGCTGACTTTGAAGTGGTTGCACCATTGCTACAATTGGATAAATCGGAGATTATTAAGCTGGGTTTATCATTGGGAGTGGATTATGCCATGACTCGTTCATGTTATGACCCTAAAGCTGATGGCACGCCTTGCGGGCATTGCGACTCATGTCACTATCGTCATCAAGGGTTTGCAAGCCTAGGGAAAACTGACCCTCTTTTATATAGTTAGATCTCCGTACCGTACTTACATTGAGCGGGTATATATCGAAAATGATTGAAAACTTGATATCGCCATCGTCCCGATGTTCTCATCATATCGTTCAAACGGAATCCTTTCAGGACTTCCGCCCTTCGTCTCACCAAAAGTGAATGCTTTTGCAGCATTCCCCTTTTGGCTCAAGGCGGGGTTCCGCTTAACTCGGCATTAGATCTCCGTACCGTAGTGATTTTTTGAGCGAATCAAGGCAATAAAAAAGCCAATAAACACTAGGCTTATTGGCTCTTATGGTCCTTTAGCGAACCTTCAAATGGTACCCGAGGGCGGATTCGAACCGCCACGCCGTGAGGCAAGGGATTTTGAATCCCCCAAGTCTACCAGTTCCATCACTCGGGCATTATGCATAAATAAGTATCATGCGTTGGTTAGACGGCGCGAAGTGTTGCGAGATGAACCTCAAGTGTCAAGTGGAAAATTAAATAGCTGATGCTTGTGTATGGTTAAGTTTGGGGTAAGCATGTTGGCATGGAATCCTTTGAAATCGCGGTTCGGCAAATGATGTTGTACAGCTTTCCGCTGCTGCTCACATTAACCACTGTGCCTGTGCTTGAAGCTTATGTGTTGAAGCGAAAACCAAGCTTGATGTGGCAAGGAGCATGGCTGCCTTTTATGGTGAGTATTCTTTTTTCGAGGGCTGTGATTATGGGTCTGCCCAAGCCGCAAGGTTTTGGATTGTATGCAGCGTTTTTACGGTTGACCATTCATGCAGGGCTTTGTTTCATCGGTTTCTTGTTATATACATGGGCATTGCAGCATGCATCACCCGCAGGCTTGCCACCCTTGCATCATTGGTGGGCAAAGGTGCTGATGTATCTTAATTTATGTTTGATGGGGCTGCACTTGTTGCCATTGCCGAGCATGGTGGTGGGTGAGCTTATTCTTCTCGTGAAACCGTTGCGACCTTTTGCGCCTTGGTTGCGAAGTCGGCAACTTTTTTTGCTCATTCCCATCTTGCTACTCGTGGTAACACCGCTGTTGGACATGTTTTTGGGTGGTGCTGTTATTTTTCCTGTCTATGAATTATTGGCATCGCTTGCTACCCAATCAATCCCTTGAAAATAGTATTATGCGACCTTATAATATAAAGGACGTAAGAAAAGTAAGGTCAAAAATAATACTTGAGAGGTAGGGATCATGGATACAAGTCGTTTTACACAAAAAGTTGCTGAAGCCATACAAGCAGGGCAAGCCACTGCGGTGCGTTTATCGCATCAAGAGGTGGATACACCGCATGTGTTGTATGAATTATTGGAGCAAGATCGAGGGCTTGCAGCGCAGTTTTTAAATAAAGCTGATGTGCCTTTGGATTTGGCGAAAGCCAAGGTTATGGATGTGTTGAGCAAACGCCCCAAAGTGACGGGAAGAAGCGAAGTGGGTAAAATTTTTGTCACCCAAGAGCTAAATCAAGTCATTGTGAGAGCTATGGATAAAATGCAGAAAATGGGTGATGCCTATTTGTCTGTGGAGCATATCTTGTGGTCGATTTTGGATGATAAAAACTCGGAATCAGCCAAAGCATTGATGGGTGCAGGCTTAAACATGGAAAAATTTGAACAGGCTTTGGAAGCTGTGCGCGGTAATCAGCGCGTCACCAGTGATACACCAGAAGCACAATATGAAGCTTTGGAAAAATATGGTACTGACCTTGTTGAAATGGCAAGGCAAGGCAAGCTTGACCCTGTGATTGGTCGGGATAGTGAAATCCGTTCGGTGATTCGGATTTTATCGCGAAAAACCAAAAATAATCCTGTGTTAATTGGTGAGCCGGGCGTGGGTAAAACTGCAATCGCCGAAGGTTTGGCGCAACGCATTGTCTCGGGTGATGTACCTGAAGGCTTAAAACATCGCACTATCTTTTCCTTGGATATGACATCTTTGATGGCAGGCGCGAAATACCGTGGTGAATTTGAAGAGCGCCTCAAAGCGGTGCTGAATGAAATCAAAGCATCCGAAGGTCGCGTGATTCTATTTATTGATGAATTGCACACCATTGTGGGTGCGGGTAAAACCGAAGGTTCTGCCGATGCAGGTAATATGCTTAAACCTATGCTTGCGCGGGGTGAGTTGCATTGTATTGGTGCAACCACACTCAATGAACATAGGCAATATATTGAAAAAGATGCGGCATTGGAGCGCAGATTCCAACCTGTATTGGTGAATGCGCCAAGCGTGGAAGATACGATTTCTATTTTGCGTGGTTTGCGCGACCGCTTTGAATTGCATCATGGAGTACGCATTCAAGATGCAGCGATTGTGGCAGCGGCAACCATGTCGGATAGATATATCAATGACCGATTTTTGCCTGATAAAGCCATTGATTTGATTGATGAGGCGTGTGCATCGATTCGAACTGAAATCGACTCTATGCCTGCGGAATTGGATGAGATTACGCGGAAAACAATGCGTCTCGAAATCGAAGAAACGGCGTTGAAAAAAGAGACCGATGATGCAAGCAAAGAGCGCTTGGAAGTTTTGCGTAAAGAGCTTGCTGACTTGAAAGAAAAACGTGATGTAATGCACTCGCAATGGGAAGGCGAGAAACTTGCACATGATGCCTTACAAACTGTGCGGGAAGAACTGGATAAAACACGCTTGGAAATCGAAGAAGCAGAACGCAATTATCAACTTGAGAAAGTTGCCGAGCTTAGGTATGGCACATTGCCAGCATTGGAAGCCAAGTTGAAAGAGCTTGAAGCGCAGGAGTCATCCAGCGATTTGTTGCAGGAAGAAGTGACTGATGATGAAATCGCAGAAGTGGTGGCGCGTTGGACAAACATTCCAGTGACACGCTTGATGGAAGGTGAACGCGAAAAAGTCTTGCGCTTGGAATCTGTGCTTCATGAGCGGGTGATTGGTCAGGATAAAGCGGTGAAAGCTGTGGCTGATGCGATTCTTCGTTCCAAAGCAGGCATTCAAGACCCCAATCAACCTATGGGTTCATTCATCTTCTTAGGCCCTACGGGTGTGGGTAAAACCGAGCTTGCACGCACGCTTGCCAATGCCTTGTTTGATAGCGAAGACCATATGATTCGTTTGGATATGTCGGAATATATGGAAAAACACAGTGTGTCGCGCTTGGTTGGTGCGCCTCCTGGCTATGTTGGGCATGAAGAAGGTGGGCAGCTTACTGAAGCGGTGCGCCGTAGCCCATATTCTGTGTTGCTGTTTGATGAGATTGAAAAAGCACATCCTGATGTGTTCAATATTCTCTTGCAGGTGCTTGATGATGGTCGCTTGACGGATTCACAAGGTAGAACGGTGGATTTCCGCAACACTATTGTCTTGATGACAAGCAACATTGGCAGTGATGAAATGTTGGAAGGCATCAATGCAGAAGTGGAACAACGGGTGATGGAACGCTTGCGTGGTCACTTCCGCCCAGAGTTCTTAAACCGTGTGGATGATATTGTGTTGTTTGCGCCATTATCCGAAAGCAATTTGGTGCATATTGTGGATTTGTTGGTGGTATCATTGGCAAAACGCTTGAAAGCGCAGGGTTATGTATTAAATGTAACCGATATGGCAAAAGCGTGGCTTGCTAAAGAGGGATACGACCCAATTTACGGGGCGAGACCACTCAAACGCTTTATTCAACAAGCCGTGGAAACACCATTGGCGCGCTTCCTCATAGGCAACCAAGCCAGTAGTGACAGCATCACTGTGGATTACAATGAAAGTGATGGGCTATTGCTTCAGTAAACCTGATGCAATATGCCTTGAAAAAACGAGAAGGGCGGGCAGCAATGTCCGCCCTTTTTGCACTCTAACATTTTGTATTCTAACAGTTGACAATAGTTCTCTCTCCTGAATTCGTATCATAAGTGCAATCGTATGTGATCGATATTATTATAAAGGCTTATCATTGGGTCATGATAAGGGCTTGTGCTTTATGGGTATAGCCTCATAGTGCAGCATCCTCAAAGTCTAAATATATTGGCTGGTTGTGTTAGGTTATCACTGAAACCTAACATTTTTTGGAAAATAAATCGGAACAACAACACCCGCTGGTCAGTGACTTGAAGTTTGGGTGCAATCTATAATTAAACATGACATTTCAAGAACTTGGGCTCTCTAAAGAGCTTCTTCAAGCTGTATCTGACTCAGGGTATACCACACCTACACCTGTACAGGAAAATGCTATTCCTGCCGTTTTAAATGGTGATGATGTATTGGCTGGCGCGCAAACTGGCACAGGAAAAACAGCAGGCTTTACCTTACCGATGTTGCATTTATTGCAAGCTAAAGCAGGTAAAACCAAGCATATTCGTGCTTTGGTGCTGACACCCACCCGTGAACTTGCAGCGCAGATTGATGAAAGTGTACAAACCTATGGCAAACACTTGCCGATTCGCTCTACCGTGGTATTTGGCGGCGTGGGCATCAATCCGCAAATTGCCAAACTTAGGCGTGGCGTTGATATTTTGGTGGCAACACCAGGTCGTTTGTTGGACTTGATCAATCAGGGCAAAGCAGATTTATCAAAGATTGAATTTTTCGTTTTGGATGAAGCAGACCGCATGTTGGATATGGGTTTTATCCACGATATTCGCAAAATATTGAAACTACTGCCTAAGAAACGCCAGAACCTTCTATTTTCAGCAACATTTTCCAATGAAATCAAGAAGCTCGCTAGTGGTTTTTTACACAACCCAACGTATATTGAAGTGGCACGCAATGAAACTTCACATCAAGTGACGCAAGTGGTGTACCCTGTGAACAAATCGCAGAAACGCGCATTATTATCCAAGTTGATTTCTGAGGGTGATTGGCGACAAGTATTGGTGTTTACCAAAACCAAACATGGTGCAAACCGTTTAACCAAACAATTGGAAAGCGACGGCATTGGTGCAGCAGCGATTCATGGTAACAAAAGCCAAACCGCGCGAACCAAAGCGTTGGCAGGATTTAAAGCAGGTTCAGTTCGGGTGTTGGTCGCCACAGATATTGCAGCGCGTGGCTTGGACATCGACCAACTACCGCATGTGGTCAACTACGAGTTACCACACGTGCCTGAAGATTATGTGCATCGTATTGGGCGCACGGGTCGGGCGGGTAACACAGGCGAAGCCATGTCATTGGTCAGCATTGATGAAGAAAAGTTATTGCGTGGCATTGAACGCTTGATTAAGAAAGATATTCCTAAAGTCACCATTGAAGGGTTTGAAGCGACTGAAAAATTATCGGATTTGCCGAAAGAAAAACCGCAAGGTGGTGGTCGAAACGGCGGGCAAAATCGTGGGCGAGGTAATTCATCGCAAAACAACAACCGCCGCTCGCAAGGGCAGAAAAGCGGTGGTGGTCAACGCCGCCCGCAAGCAAGAGGTCGCTAAACTTTTTTATATCAGCAGTGTGTAAATGTTTGATATGGGCGAAGGAACGGCGGAAACGCGACCAATCCCATTGTGTGCCAGGGTCCCACTTGCGGGTGGGGGCGATGTCTTGATGCCCGACAATGCGGTGCTTTTCAAGCGTTGGGTGTTGCGCAATTAAACTGCGGCAAAGCCTTGCTGTTTCGGTGTATTGTTGGCGGGTGAAGGGTTGCCGTTCATCGCCAATGATTTCAATGCCAATACTGTAATCATTGCAGTTGTCTCTGCCCTCCCATGTTGACTTGCCAGCGTGCCAAGCGCGTTGATTTGTAGATACAAATTGGGTGATGTTTCCATCACGCGCCACCACAAAATGAGCGGAGACTTTCACACCTTCCAAATCTTTAAAACTTGGATGTGCGCTTGTGTCTAAGTTGCCCAAAAAGAAGTCGGTAATGTGCTTGCTTCCAAACTCACCATCGGGCAATGAAATGGCATGAAGCACGATTAAATCAATGGGGGTATTGGGGCGGGTATTACAATGCGGTGATGCCAAGAGTTGAATCGGTTGCTTAGGCATGGTGGTTCAACTTACATGCCACCCATAAACATGGCGTTAAACTCATTTTCCGTCATCATCACGGGATTAATCGCGCCCATATCTTGAATCGTTTTCCACAACACTTCCGCTTCTTTTTCGGGTAAGGCAGGGAATATGAAGCGGTAAGTTGGGATGATTTTGGTGTCTTGAAAATATTTGTAGGGTTTTTTCAAGCTTTGCAAAGCTTCTTGGCGAAGCTGGGCATATGCAGGTAAATAAAAGCGACCAAGCCCCAACATATATTTACCATCAGAGCGGCGTAAAATATCAACACTTTCAATATGCCATTCTTTTTTTGCAGCTTGCGCCTCTTTGTTGGAAACAAAGGTACGCGGGTCATCAAAGACATGTAACTGCACAGCTTCTTTATGCTCCAGAATGATGGGGTTCATATTGTTTTCTTGGAATTTGGCTTGTAGGTCTTCCACTGCCTTTTTCCAGACCATACGTTTGGTGAATACGCGCCACTTTTCATTTTCAAGCGCGTCCAAGTGTGGTCGCTCTGGAATCCAAGCGCGCGCATCCTGTTGCTTACCAATGATTTGTGGTGGAAACCAAGCATTCCAAGCTAACCATGCCATACCAACAACAAAGATGATGCCAAGTATGTTTTTCATGAGATAAAGTGCTTCTGTGCCAGCATAAGTATACCTTTGAGGGTTAAATAAGGCTCAATATGTTGCACTTTAGGCATGTCATTGCTTAATTTAGCAGCCAAACCACCCGTTGCCACAATCACAGCATCTTGATAACCATCTTCAGCCAATAATCTTTTCATAATGCCATTTAATCCATCCACGGCAGACCAATACACACCTGCTTGCATACTGCTGACTGTATCTCTGCCAATCAGCGTGTCCACAGGGGCAATAGCAATTTCAGGGAGTTTGGCAGCGCGTTTTGACAATGCTTCAAGGGCAACTTCAATGCCAGGAATGATTAAACCACCTGCATAATGCCCGTTTGCCGACACCACATCAAAGGTGGTGGCAGTACCGCAGTCCAGCACAATGGTAGGCGCACCAAATAATTCGCGCGCAGCCAGCGCGTTGACAATTCTATCCGCGCCAACTTCTTTAGGGTTTTTGTAATCAATGGCAAGCCCAGTTTTTACATCTTTATCACCCACAAAGGCAGGGTTTAAGCCACATGTTTGTAAACATGCTTCTTTAAGTATTTCGTCCAAATGTGGCACAACGGATGCCACCATAATGCCATTCAAATCTTTGGGCTTGTGGTCAAATTGGGAAAACATGCCAAACAATTGCCAGCTTAGTTCATCCGATGTGGGCTGATGGTTGCTTGAAAGTCGCCAATGCGCTTTCAAATCTGTGCCTTCATACAGACCAAAGACCATTTGCGTATTGCCCACATCAATACATAAGAAGTGTCGCGGTTTATTCATGTTTGTTTACCCATAATTGATACATCGCCAGCAATGATACGCCGTTCTTCGCCATTGACCAATAATCGCAGTGAGCCATCATCTGCCAGACCCAAAGCAATGCCTTGGACATAGGTGTTACCACTGTATACAGAGACTTCTTTATTTTTGGCAATGTGTGCGTCTTCCCATGCTTGTAAGATAGGTGCAAAGCCTTGATTTTTTAGTTGGGTGTAGCGGGTATCTAAAGCTTCTAAGGCAGCTTGAAGCACATCTTCTTTGTTTGTTTTTCGAGTGCTATGTTCATTCAAACTGGTGGGTGAAGTGCGCATGTTTGCATCCCAAACTGGGGGTAATTCAATATTGATACCCATACCCAAGACCACGACAATGCCAGTATCGGTTTGCTGCATTTCAGTTAAAATACCGCACACTTTTTTGCCTTCAATCAATAGGTCATTGGGCCACTTGATGCCAATTTCGGATGCAAATAATGAAAGCGCATCATGCAAAGCCACGGCAGTTAAAAGTGATAGCTTGGATACTTCGGCAACTGGAAAATCAGGGCGCAGCAACACGCTCATGGCAAGCGCATGGTCTATGGTCTGCCAAGTTCTCCCTAGTCTACCTTTGCCTGCGGTTTGCGTTACGGCAACCACTGTTAAACCTTCTTTTGCACCTGTTTTGGCTTGGCGCAAGACCTCTTTGTTGGTGGAATCCAAAGATTCGAAATGTTGAATGCTAAAATTCATGGTGTTGTGCTCTTCTTGGGGATATCCCGTCCGCTTCGCGTCCACCCCTTCACAGGTGAAGGGGAATTCTCCAAGTTTGCATTTGTTTGTGACTCCTCTCTGGTGAGAGAAGTGGGCTCGAAGCGGGCGGGGTGTGGTCGGTCAATGGCATAAGTTTGTATGATAAAATCTTCAAGCCTGAGCATCACATCTGATAAATCATGTTTCACATCACCATCTTGAAGGCGATAAACATGTAAACCTAACGATATAAGAAAAGGCAGCCTTTGTTCATCATAAGCACCTTTATGGTCATGACTTTGACCGTCGATTTCAATGACAAGGCTCAAAGAGGGCACATAAAAATCAACAATATAGTTGCCGATAATACACTGCCTATCAAAATCAATGCTATAAAACTTCTTGTGGTGAACTTGTTGCCAAAATAATACTTCGGATAATACGCCTGCCTTGCGAAGTGCCTTGGCTTTGTCTCTTAAGCGGGGATTGCGTGGTAAGTTTGCGGTGAATTTTTTGAGTATGATGTGTTGGTTGATGTGGTAGATATCTTTTTTGCCTGTGGCATCTACCCCGTCAGCCTCTGGCTGCCACCCCTTCAAACTTGAAGGGGAATGTTGTGTTGCAGGAGCTTTTAATTCCTCTTTGGTTAGAGGGTGGAGAGTTGTTTTTGAAGGGGAAATGTTATTGCTTGTAGCATCTACCCCGTCAGCCTCTGGCTGCCACCCCTTCAAACTTGAAGGGGAATTTTCTAAGCTTACTGGTGTTTGTGATTCCCCTCTGGCTAGAGGGGTGGGCGCGAAGCGGTCGGGGTGTTGTTGTTCATCATCATTCATTTTTTAACACTCCTGAATTCAAGTGATAAGTGCAATTTCCACTATCGATTTTATGTGAACCCCTAGATTTAAGATGTGTCTAACATACAAATATTATCAATCTTTGTCGGAGCTTGCAACCCGCATGGATAAATCCAAAGAGGGTGCAGAGTGGGTGATTGCACCGACGGCAATGCGGTTGATACCCGTTTCGGCATAAGCTCTAGCATTATCCAATGTGATATTGCCTGATGCTTCGAGAAGGATGGATGAAGGCACAAGTTTTCGGGCTTGGCTTACGATTTCAGGGCTCATATTGTCCAATAAAATGATGTCTGGGCAGGCATGAACCGCTTCGATGACTTCATCCAATGTTTCACACTCCACTTCAATCCAAGTGTCGGGGGAAAGCATCTGACAAGCGGTGATGGCATCGGTCATCGAACCTGCTGCCAAAATATGATTTTCTTTGATGAGCATACCTGATGCAAGGTCTAAGCGATGATTCTTGCCGCCACCATCCAATACAGCCTGTTTTTCCAAGACTCTCAATCCAGGCGTTGTTTTGCGGGTATCCACAATATCGCACCCTGTCTCATCAAGTGCTATCACAAACAAGGATGTTGCGCTGGCAATGCCTGATAAGTGTTGCATAAAGTTGAGGGCGGTGCGCTCCGCAGATAACAGCATACGCATATTGCCCGATAATTCGCAAATCAAGTCACCAGCTTGGACTTTATCGGCATCATGTTTATGCCACGTCTGCGAAATGCCTTCATCCATGGTTTCAAACACCTGCTTGGCAACTGTGCAACCTGATAATGCACCGTTTTCCTTGGCAATAATGGTTGCTCTACCAAGCTGGTCTTGGGCAATGGTGGCTTTGGCAGTTAAATCATGGAATGCCATGTCTTCGGCTAAGGCTATATCAATGAGGCTTTGTAATAATAAATCTGTCATGTTTGTCAACACCTTCGCCAAAATTATCAACAGCACCTTATATCCCCGTCCTTCAGGTCGGGGATATAAGGTGCTGGTAGTAAACATCAAATGAACACGGAGGTTAAATATGCAATCCTACCCGTTCTATAATCACTTGAGTTAATCATAGGCCAAAGTATCATGAAGCTATGAAGATTCGCAAGGGCATGAAATTCAGACTTGAGCCTAATGCAACGCAACGCGCTGATATGGTGATGTTTACAGGTCATACTCGTGCGGTATGGAACAAGGCCCTTGCGCTCACCAAAGGTAGGCTTGAGCGAAAAGTACCTATCATGTGGTATCATGAACTTAATTGGAACTTAACAAACTTTTGGAAAAAGTCCGATGAAATGAATTGGCTCAACGAAGCACCAAGCCAATCACTACAACAAACCTTAAAACAGTTTGACCGTGCCATACGTGATTGTTTTGATAAGAATCAACCCAATAAACGTATGCCACGTTTCAAAAAGAAAGGTGGTAAAGCACTACTGTCCGACGAAAATCAGTAGGGTCATAAAAAAGGTCTGAATTCCCGAGGAATATGTTAGATTTGTAGTTATTAAGACAGCAAATCAAACGATCGGAGAATCCAGACCATGCGATACATTAACACAGTATTTTCACAATTACTTTCAGAAGTTCCTCGTTCTGTTTTTAAGAGGGCTGTCGACCGCCATCATGGTGACAAACGTGCGGGTAGTATGAGCTGCTGGACGCAGTTTTGTACGATTTTGTACGGTCAACTTTCATCCAAACAAACACTTCGAGATACCTGCCTATCGTGGGCAAGTCAGAGTCACTTATATTATCATTTTGGAGCCTCAAAAGCTGCGCGTTCGACTTTGTCCGATGCCAATCGAGAGCGTCCATCAGCAATTTATCTTGAACTTTTTATTGGCTTTTAAATCAGCTGAGAGAAGCAACCATCTCATGCAAAGATGTTGTTCGATTGATTGATTCGACCACCATTAATCTGTGTAAACAACAATTTAATTGGGCAACATTTCGTAGTGGTAAGGCAGGTATTAAAATTCATACTGTTTACGACCCAAACAACAAGGTACCAACATTTTTCTCTATCACCACGGCAAGTAAACATGATAAAAAGGCTGCTGAAAAGATGCCTCTACTGGATGGTGCAACCTATGTTTTTGATAGAGCCTACAACGATTATGCATGGTACTATAGCATGAGCCTGCGTGACATTTCTTTTGTCGGGCGCATGAAATCAACGACAAGGTTTGAGGTGGCTGAAGTGCTGAAGGCATCAGGGAAAGGGGTGTTAAAAGATGAATTGATTCACCTCTCTTCAACCAAAGCCAAGAAAGATTGCCCCTGTATATTACGCCATATTCGTTTCTTGCGCGAGGAAGATGGCAAGGAGTTATCATTCATCACCAATGACCTAAAACGAACTGCAGTAGAGATTGCAGACCTATACAAACAACGTTGGCAGATTGAGTTGTTCTTCAAATGGATTAAGCAGAACCTAAAAATCAAACGTTTTCTTGGAACCAATGAGAATGCTGTGAGAACACAGATTATTATTGCCATGATTAGTTACCTATTGCTCAAGCTTGTGAATAAAAAAAGTGCTTCAAAACTATCCCTGCATCAGGTCGCTATACTCGTTGCGGCAAACCTGATGAGCCCACGAAACATCTTTGATCTACTCTTGCAAAAGGAGCTTCAAAAGCCTCCAGAAAATCGTTCAAACCAGCTAACCTTTGGGTTTGGGTGATTTTCGTCGGACAGTAGTGGTGGTAAAGATTCCTTTCTTTTCCCACAAGGTATATCTGTTGAAGGCAACCGCATCAAATTGCCCAAGCTTGGATGGGTTAAGTTTCGCAAGTCGCGTGATTTAATAGGCAAAGCCAAATCAGCCACAGTCTCACGCAATGGCAAGCACTGGTATGTTTCCATACTCTGTGAGTTGGAAGTTGCAGAACCAATACACCCATCTTCATCAGCCGTGGGTATTGACCGTGGTGTGAGCATCATGGCTGCTTGCAGCGATGGTAAGACATACATTGGTGCTAAGGCATACAGGAAGCATGAAAAACGCCTTACCAAGGCACAGAGGATATTAGCCCGAAGGGTTAAATTCTCAAATAATTGGCATAAACAAAAGGAGAAGGTTCAAAACATCCATTCAAAGATTGGCAATATACGCAAAGATGCACTGCATAAAGCTTCCACTGAAATCAGCAAGAACCACGCGATGATCGTCCTTGAGAAGCTTGGCACGTCACGCATGAGCAAATCGGCGAAGGGAAATAGTGATAAACACGGAACAAACGTCAAAGCGAAGTCAGGCTTAAACAAGTCCATCCTTGATGCAGGATGGACGATGTTTGCCGCCATGCTTGAATACAACAAGCTTGGCGCGGCGGCAGTGTCGAATATGTGCCTGCGGCATATACATCACAACGGTGCAGTCGGTGTGAACACACTGCCAAGGCAAACCGACTTTCTCAATCCAAGTTTGAATGTCAGGTATGCGGCTATCAAGCCAATGCAGACTTCAATGCAGCAAAGAATATACTTGCGGCAGGACATGCCGTGTTAGCTTGTGGAGTGGATGCAGTAGCAACCACGATGAAGCAAGAACCTGTGTTGGCAATATGCTAACCGAATCCCCTGAATTTATTCATGGGGAGGATGTCAAAGTAACCATAGAGCAAAACTCATAGCCAAGAAGGTGAGTGGCATATTCCAACCTGTGGCAATCAGTGCGCGAATCATTGATCCGAATAGCCCAACAATGGTTGTTGTGATAAAAAACTGATGCCATGGGATGTCGTGGTAAAGTTGTAGTGACCAAGAACAAAAGAAGCTGGTGAATAAAACAAACAGAAGGTGTGCTGCCAGTGTTTGTTGGGGATTTTTAGGCAAACCAAGATGTAGACCTTGACCTAACCTGTCGATAATATCTGCCAAGTGCCATGCCAATGTGAAGCTTAAGGCAAGCCCAAAACCAAGTTCAGGTGCAAGGGCAAACAGTTGGGCGCAAATCCACAAGGTGATGATAAGCATTAACCAAGGAGAAGGTTGTTGCGTTTTAGGCGGCAAGGCGTGCCAACAAAGTTTGAGATGGCGAGCAAAGGGAATAGAGTTTAACTTGGCAAGGGTTATGGGGGCAAAAAAGAGGGCTAGGGTGTAAAGTGGTAGATGAGTGTTGTCGTATGCTGGCCATATCAACACCCAAATAGAGAGCAAGGGAAGCATGGCCAAACGTATGGTTGACGGTGCGAAGCCTTTGCGTACAAATACCACGGATAACCAAAGGTATTGGAAGAAACCAATGGTAAATAAGGCTGTTAACAAGGTATCACCGCTAGAAATAAACATGCTCAAATTATTAAGTGATTTGCTAGGATGTCACTTTATATTTTTTTCGACAACATTTGATGATTAATTATTTGTAAAATCAGACGCATGCTCTAATGTTTCGCGGCTTGGACTTTGAAGGGAGATACGAATCATGGCTCGCATAGCAATTCCTGCTGAAACTGCTGCAAATGAAACCCGTGTGGCAGCCACACCTGAAACAGTTAAAAAATACATTGCATTGGGTTGTGATGTTATCGTGCAACGCGGCGCTGGTGATGGCGCACGCTTCACCGATGCAGCCTTTGAAGAAGCTGGTGCAATCTTGGCCGATGACTTTACAGCGACAGTGTTGGCTGCTGATATTGTATTGAAAGTCCAACCTTTGCATAAAGACGAGGTTAAGTCAGTGGGCAAGGGCACGGTGGTGGCATCTTTACACGCACCCTTTACCAACCCACTACTGGCAGATTACAATAGACAAGGGCTAACATCATTTTGTATGGAAATGATTCCGCGCACCTCGCGCGCCCAAAGTATGGACGTGCTTTCATCCCAAGCCAATATTGCAGGTTATAAAGCTGTGCTTTTAGCTTTGGAACACTACCAAAAGTTCATGCCCATGTTGATGACAGCGGCGGGTACGGTGCAATCAGCGAAAGTGTTGATTATGGGCGCAGGTGTGGCTGGGCTGCAAGCGATTGCCACTGCTCGCCGCTTGGGTGCAATGGTGGAAGCCTTTGATGTTCGCGTTGCAGCCAAAGAGCAGGTGGAAAGCTTGGGGGCGAAGTTTGTTGAAGTCCCGCAAGATGACGACGCTGATGCCGAAGACGCTGGTGGGTATGCCAAAGAAATGTCGGACGAATACAAACAAAAACAAGCGGCGTTGATTGCGGAACACGCCGCCAAAGCAGATATTATTATCACCACCGCTTTGATTCCTGGGCGGCCTGCACCTGTATTGATTACGGAAGAGACGGTTGCCAAGATGAAACAAGGTGCGGTGATTGTGGATATGGCTGTGGAAGCAGGTGGCAACTGCCCATTATCAGAAAAAGATGCAGTATGGATTAAAGATGGGGTGACCCTTGTTGGCGTGAGTAATATTCCTGCAACCTTGGCAACCGATGCCAGTGCGTTGTATGCTAAGAATATGTTGAATTTTATGGGTTTGATGCTGGATAAAGAATCAGGTGAATTAAATATCGACCGTGAAGATGATATTATTCAAGGTTCTTTGTTATGTATAGATGGTGAGTTTCTTAAACCTGATTTACTAAAAGGGGATGCATAAAATGTGTGGTTCTGGAAACTGTGATTTAGCAGCACATGCTGCAATGATGAATGATGCCGCCGTGGGAAGCACAACGGCTGACCCGATTGTGATGTCGTTTACGGTATTTATTTTGGCGATCTTTGTGGGTTATCATGTGGTTTGGAATGTGACCCCTGCGCTGCACACGCCACTGATGAGTGTGACCAACTCGCTGTCCAGCATTGTGATTGTCGGTGCAATTATTGCATCAGGACCTGTGGAAATGAACTTGGCAACTGTGTTGGGTTTAATTGCAGTGGGTTTAGCATCGGTGAATATTTTTGGTGGATTTATGGTGACACAGCGTATGCTCGCTATGTTTAAGAAGCGCGGGTAAGGGGATAATATGTTATCAGCAAATATGACAGAACTGGCTTATTTGGTCGCTTCTATTTTGGTAATTTTAGCACTAAAAGGTTTATCTTCACCTGAAACTTCACGCCGAGGTAATATGTTTGGCATGTTGGGCATGGGTATTGCCGTCTTGGTGACATTACAACTCGATGGTGTACAAAATTACACATGGATTCTCATTGCCATTGGCATTGGTGCTATTATTGGTGGTGTGGCGGCGAAAAAAGTGCCGATGACAAGTATGCCCGAAACCGTGGCATTCATGCATGCATTGGTTGGTCTTGCGGCAGTATTGATTGCTGTGTCTGCATTTTTAAACCCTGTGGCTTATGGTATTGCAGATGTTTTGGGTGCCATGCATACAGCAAGTCGTATTGAATTGTTTTTAGGTACATTTATCGGTGCGATTACTTTCACTGCATCTTTAGTGGCTTTTGGTAAGCTTAAAGGTTTTGTGTCGGGCAACCCAGTCACTTTCTCAGGGCAACATTTGTTGAATTTGGCTTTAGGTATTGTGATGATTGGTGCAGGTATTGTTTTTTGTGTGAATGAGTCACCAGAAGCATTTTTGCTCATGTTGGGTGTTGCTTTGGTCTTGGGTGTGTTGCTTATTATTCCGATTGGTGGCGCGGATATGCCTGTGATTGTGTCGATGTTAAACTCGTATTCAGGTTGGGCAGCCGCAGGTATTGGTTTCACCTTGGGCAATAATATGTTGATTGTTGCAGGTGCTTTAGTGGGTTCATCAGGTGCGATTCTTTCGTATATCATGTGCAAAGCAATGAATCGCTCATTGTTTAATGTTTTGTTGGGCGGCTTTGGTTCAGACACAAGTTCATCCACAAGTGGTGGTGCGGCAATAGGTGAGCGACCTGTGAAATCAGGTGCAGCAGAAGATGCTGCATTTTTGCTGACCAATGCCCGAAGTGTGGTGATTATTCCAGGTTATGGTTTGGCTGTGGCAAGAGCGCAACATGCACTCAAAGAACTGGTGGAAGTGTTGCAGAGCAAGGGTGTGAAGGTTCGTTTTGCCATTCACCCAGTGGCAGGGCGTATGCCAGGACATATGAATGTATTGCTGGCTGAAGCTGATGTGCCTTATGATATTGTGGAAGAAATGGATGAGATCAACCCAGAATTTTCGGATACTGATGTCGCTTTAGTGATTGGTGCCAATGATGTGGTGAATCCTGCTGCAAAGACAGATAGCGCAAGTCCTATCTATGGTATGCCGATTCTGGAAGTGACCAAGGCAGAGCATATATTGGTTATTAAGCGTTCATTATCAGTGGGGTATGCTGGTTTGGATAATGACTTGTTTTACATGGATAAAACCATGATGATTTTTGATGATGCAAAAAAAGCGTGTGAAGCTATGCTGCACGCCATTGAATAATCTTATGATTGGAGTATGAATATGAAAACTTTAAAAGTATTACTGGCTACGGCGATATTAACCCTCACACCTGCACACGCATCTGCGGGTGATTATGAAGTGGCCAATGTGATGGATGATGCGCTTTATGGTGCAGGTGTTGGTGCTTTGGTCGGTTTAGGTGCGATGCTATTAACAGATCAACCGACTAATAACTGGAGCTATGTTTCCCGTGGTTTGGGTCTGGGTATTATTGCAGGTGCTGCATATGGAATGTACCGTTCATCCAAATCTTTTGCACAAGTGGAAGATGGTCAAATTCATTTGGGTATCCCCACGCCTGAAATTGCATTCAAAAATACACCATCAGGTTTAGATATGGTGCTAACAACCAAGCTCATTGGTGGGCGTTTCTAAAGACTGTATTCTCCCGCCCAGCGGGAGGGTATTTTTAATTATTAACTCACTACTGTCCGACGAAAGTTACATATCGCCATGCCCGACTTGACTGGGTATCCAAAAAACCTTGCAAACAATAGATTCCCGCCTTCGCGGGAATGACGTAAAGCGTAAAATATTACTTCCTGTCTCATAACATCGTGCCGCAAAGGAAACCTTTATGGCATAAAGAGTTGGAAATAAAGCCTCGAACTTTCGTCGGACAGTAGTGTTATTAACTGATGTTACGCACTTTGTTGAGAAAGAATGACTCCACTCTCATTTGTAGCGTGTCAATTCCAATAATACCTTTATTCGTTAAAAATGAACGGTAATACTGCGATCTAAATATAGGAAGTGGGGCTTTAGCCCCGCATGAGAAGTATCATGATGCATGCGCGACTGAGAAAGCACCCTGGGGTGTTAGCCTCGCCAAAAAAAAAGCCAAGTGTTAGCCCGCATTATTCACAAATACAGCCGCGCCCTTGCTTGTCCCTTTATTCGCAACAAATCTCTCATCAATCGTTAGTAAGCGCGGCTACGAGCGATTTCTTTAAAATTCGTTGCAAACAAAGGTTCTACGCAATCATCACGACGATTTATGAATAATGCGGGCTAAATTTTGTCCTATTTCGAGTTTCCTCAAAAAGTCGCAGCAAAAAAAAAAGTGGTTCATCCGGATAATGCGTCCTCCCGATTTTCATGCATTGAGAGGATTTTCAATTTCAGGAATTCCATATCTCGGTAACCATATGCTACTTTATGGATCGTTTTGATCTTGTTGTTACTGCCCTCAATCTTGCCGGATGAAAGACCATCGAAATCATAGTAGGCTAATATTGCTACGCGCAACCTAGCCAAAGTTCGCGCAAAAGACTTTACTACACGAATCCCTGATACCTCTGCTTTATTGACCCACTCAGACAGCAGATTTGATGCATCTTCTTTGCTCTTCTGCTGCCAGATAAGCCTGAGTTCCTCCTTCATATAATACGCTATGGCAAGGGGTTTATTAAGCTCTAAAGCATGGTCCAAACGTTGCCTTGCAGACTCCTTTTTCAGCGCTAAATTTTCAGGTTTGAGCATGAGTAACCAGCGAATGCCTTTGAGCACTTTTTTACCCATTGCCGTCTCTGCATCACGTTGCATATCGCGGCGCAATGTGGTCAGCTTTTCATTGAAGAGTTTGATGACATGAAAATGATCAACCACATTCACTGCATCTGGCTGATTATCCCTAGCTGATTTGATAAAGGGCGACCCCATATCTGTAGCCACGACTTCCAATTTAACCTTTGCCCGACTCAATCTCTCCCAAAATGGGTCAAGCGACTCACCGCTTTTTCCTTTGCCTACATAAACGACAATTCCCGATTGTAAATCAAGAACTATAGTCAAATAACCCGCCTTTTTACCCATGTACACCTCATCAATAGCAACACGTTTAAGCTTCTTTATGTTGGGTCTTTTATAGCGATGCTGCAGGTAGTCTTTCTGAATGTCTTTCACGAAGTCCCAGCTCACGCGCAGGTATTTAGCCACTGCTTTAATCGTCATGTATCGCGACAAAATTAATGCCAGTTTTTTAAACCGTTTGGTATGCTAGACATCTTTCCTAAATAAACCCATATCTCATATTGACTAAAGCCGCCACGACCCGCCAATTTAAGCCATAGTTTTTGTGTTTCCCCCGATATACCTCTTTGACTATTCTGAATATTTTACAAAATCGGTTAATGTTTTCAATGAGAATACGCTTCTTTGATAAGGATTTATTGAAGCTCTTACCTTCCTTTGAACGCTCAACTCCTTTCTGTTTTTTTATCGGTGTCATGGAGTTCTCATGATATTTTTAAGCCCTTGATAGCCTGAATCAGCTAAGAGTTTAGAATTTGGGTGAATAGGAAGGCGACTTTCTTTAAATACGCTGAAGTCATGCTTTTTCCCTTTTGCACAAACAACCGATAAAACCTTTCCTGTTGTAGCGCAAGCTATGATTTGAGCTTTAATCGTATGGCTTTTTTTCTTGCCTGAGTAATATTGTTTTTGATGTTTTACAGGACGCTCTATGGGTTGTTCTGATACATCTACAATCAATGTTTCCCTTTTATTATCAATAAGGTCTAGTCGACTAGGAAGTTTTTCAACGTTAGCTATGATCCTCAGATAACGGCTATATACCTTGTGACAGTAGGACTCTTGTATTCCAAAAACATTGCCAAGAACTTGAAAGGTTGGATAGTGGCGAATATAGTAAAGTGCTAACAAGATACAATCTTGCAATGATACTCTAGAACTTTTCAGACCGCGCCTTTTCAGAGGGTTAAGCTTCTTTTCATTTTCAATATATTGCTTTACTTTATCATATAAATCTGAAAAGTTTTTTTGCGTTATTCCTGTCATACGCAAAAATTTTTGAGGCTTACAGTGGATGATTTCTTTGTAGGGTTCCATGATGCATACATCATACACAAACCGTGTATCTGAGGTAGGGTTAATAACCAATAAGAGAATCACGTTATTTAGGAAAGATGTCTGCTGTTCTGAACCCTTGGTGAACCGCACTTTAACTTGTCGAACAAGCTTGCATTTTAAACATTGTACGCGAGGAACTGCGAATTCGAAATAACACGGTCTATTACCAATTGGCAGTGCTCGAAACATCCGAGTATGGCTACCTCGTAAATGAATTTCCCGGCTGTCACAACTTACATTGAGCGGGTATCTTTTTTAAAAAAATGATTTAAAATTGATGTCGGATGATGTTTGTTCTCAAAATATTGAATAAAAACAGCCTTTTATGACCGAATCATTTAGTCATTTAATGAAAATTACGGTATCGATTTTCAACTTTTTGCTTAAGTTGGTTGTAGATTGAAATTCGTAGGATAATCAGAATCGTGATGTATATCCTTATCTCATTGATTTATAAGGATAAAATAACCAAGAAAATGATAAAACATACCCGCTCAATGTAAGTCACAAGAACTGCAACGAAGCGCAAAACGCTTCTCTAGGATGACAAATATGATGCTGCCATTTTCGTAGCGACTGCTTTGATACTCGTAGCCTGTAGGAAGGCCAAAACCATGATATAAAAGACTCGTAGACATTATGAAATCCAGTTTTCCCAGATTTTAACAAGTTAAGGACGCATTATCCGGATGAACCAAAAAGTACAGAGAAACACAGCGTTGTTACTACTTCCAACCTATACGCAACGCTTACGCCATAATTTTTGAGTAAGCTCTAAATAGTTACATTATTTCAAGGTCTTAAGATACTCAATCACTGCAGAACGTTTATCATCATGTTGCATCGCGGGTAGCGTCGGCATAGCCAAGCCAAATTGATTGCTATCAATGAGGTCGCGCGCAGTCACATTGGTGACAGCAAAAGTTTCAGGGCTCTTTATCCATTGATGTAACCATGCTTCGTCATGTCTTTCCAACACACTGCGTAGACCTGGAGCCCCAATTGCACTTTCTTCATAAGTTACCGTATGGCAATGCTTACAAGTTTGAGTGAAAAGTACTTTCCCCATTTTTATTTGATCCTTTATTGAGGGCTTATTTTCTTCTATGCTGGATGGCGACAGAGTTGCCTCCTCAGCCGTAGATAAAGGAATTGAAATCATTGTAGCCGCAGCAAGGGCAATCAATACATGACAAGCGTAATGTTTTTTCAGCATTTTTTTTACCTTCTTAGAATAGTCAGCATATGGTTACTGTCTTAACATCGAAAAGCAAGGATTTTGCTAGGGAGATGCTGATTTTATCAGTAAAAATATGTTAAAGTATCATTGCGTTCACATATAGACAAGTGTACCCCCTGAATTCGTATCATAAGTGCAATCGTATGTAATCGCTATTCTTATCAGTTCATTCTGGTGAGGGTGTTGGCTACAAGATAAGGCGATTTTAAGGTGCGTGATATGAGATACAAACAATTAAACTTACAAGAGCGTCACTACATTGAACTAGAGCGTAAGAAGGGTACTTTTCAGAAGGATATTGCTTCGGCATTAGGGCGTTCATGTAGCACGTTGTGCAGGGAGCTTTCACGCAACACAGGGCAACGGGGCTACCGTCATATTCAAGCCAATAATAAGGCTTTCACGCGTCACAAAGATAAGCCGAAAGCAATCAAACTTACCAATGATATCAAGACGGTAATATCCGAATATATCGAACAAGACTGGAGTCCTGAACAAGTTGCTGGTCGATTGAAAAAGGATGATGTCATTAGCATTCATCATGAGACGATTTATCAATATGTTTTAGCGGACAAAAAGGCTGGCGGTGTTTTGTATACTCATCTTAGGCACCAAAATAAGACCTACAGGAAACGTTATGGATCAGCGCATACTCGTCATGGTATCACCAATCGGGTGGATATTGATGAACGCCCTGAAGCGGCTAACAAACGAGAGCGAATAGGTGATTGGGAAGGTGATACAATGATAGGAAAAGAGCACAAAGGCGTGCTTGTAACACTCGATGATCGTCGCTCAAAACTTCGCCTTGCAGCACCGCTTAAGAGCAAGCATGCCAAGGACGTGACAGCAACCATTATCAAGCTTTTGGAGCCAATAAAAGACTGGGTACACACGATCACTTTCGACAACGGTAAAGAATTCGCATTCCATAAGACCATCGCCAAAGCACTCGATTGTAATGCCTATTTTGCAAAGCCCTATCACTCTTGGGAACGTGGTCAAAATGAGAATGCAAACGGTCTTCTACGGCAGTACTTCCCCAAAGCAATGAGCTTGCTTGAAGTGACTACAAAAGAAGTTCTAAAAGCCGTTCATAGGCTTAATAACCGACCCAAAAAGTGTTTGGGGTTCAAAACTCCATACGAAGTATTTGAGGAAAATACAGGAGTTCACATAAAATCGATAGTGGAAATTGCACTTATCACTTGAATTCAGGCCCATCTATATTATGTTGCACAGAGTTTAGATATTTGATAAAATTTTTAGGTTATTGGAGGAAGAGTTATGGATATGGAACAGAGCGTTAATCATCAGGCAAGAAGGAAGCTTTTAAAGGCAATGGCTTATGCCCCACCGATGATTTTGGGCTCCATGCTTGCTACCCCGCGTTCGGTGATGGGAGCAATTGGTCAGACGAAAAATTGCAAAGTTCCTCCAGGTGCTGCACCTATACTTATTGTCATTTCTTCAGGGACCAATGCTTGTTGCCCCTGTGTTCCAGGGTCTACACAGCTTGACCCTGTGAAGTGCGCCGAAAACCAGTGTACAAAATCATGTGGTGTGAATTGCGCGCCAGGGCAAATTGCAACCATTAAATGTAAGGATTTTTGTAAAGTATGTGGTTTTGTGCCTGCGGGTTGTAGAAAAGGGCCATGTAATTGCCAGTTTGTTCCTGCTAAGGGAAAATACAAGTGTGTTTAATCGAAACTTAGAAGAGTCTGATTAGCTTATTATGAATACATACCTTGGAATACCTCTCTAACTCACATGCTTCCCCATTATTTATTTTTAGACGATAATCATTTTATTACGGTCATTTCCGACACCGTGCATAAGCGTTTGACCTTGATAAACCCCTTCAATAGTCAGGATAGCCTTGATTTTACGGGGCAATTTGCTGATTATATTTTTTCAGTGATTGCACAACAACCCTTAGAACAATTCAAACATATCAAGCCACAGTTGCAAATGCTTGAGCGGAAACATGCTTGGTTAAAAGGGCTTTCTACAGCTTCATTAACGCCGCAGAACACCTCAAAAATGCTCATTGGCGATGAACTTGGTTTGTTGTTTTTAGAAGTCACCGACCAGTGTAATGAAAAATGTATTCACTGCTATGCATCATCATCCCCACAATGTTCGGATTTCTTAAGCTTAGAAGAAATAAAACGTATTCTTGATGAAGCAAGAAATATGGGGCAACCCTTTGTCCAGTTTACGGGTGGTGACCCATTGATTCATCGTCATATTATTGAAGCCATTGCATATGCACATCAGCTCGATTTTCAAGGTATTGAGGTGTATACCAATGGGTTATTGCTCCATGAAAAGCTGTTGAATGCGCTGGTTGAATTTCAGCCCATCTTTGCATTTTCATTGTATTCACCAGATGAAGCTGTACACGATGGGATTACACAGGTTCAAGGAAGCTTTAAAAAGACCATTGCCGCAATTCATCGCACCCAAAACATGGGGTTTAAGGTGCGTATTGGCATGGCAGTGATGCAACAAAATGCTGGGCATGAACAAGCCATGCTGGACTTTGCAAATAGCGAGTTTTGTTTGGACAAAACATCAGTTCGATTTGACCCCGTGCATGAAACAGGGCGAGGAAGCAACCTCAATACCAAGGGTATTTCATTGATGCCATCGCAAAATTCACATATGCCTGATGCCCCACAGAGCAGTAAGCATCATCAAGTGGTGCAAACAGATCAAGTTAAAATCCAATATGGTGTTAAAAATGAAAGTGCTTTTCGTAAAGGCAAGCTTGCTGTTTGCGCCAATGGGGATATTAGTCCATGTATTTTCAATCGGGAACACAAATTAGGCAATATTCGAAGACAATCCTTATCGCAAGCTGTTGCAGATGCGCCAAATCAAGGCAACAAAACACCTTCGGTTGAGCGATGGAACTTTTGTCAGCATAATTTAAGCTGTGCAGATTGTCAGATGGTAGCGTACACTTTAGGAGATCAGAATGCGTGAAGTATACGATATTGAAGTGCCAGAGTTTCCGATAAAAAATGAACCTTTGGTCTGTGAGGAAATTGATGAGTCAACATATGTTTATATCAATGAAAATGATGGGGCAACGATGACACTCAATGCTACGGCATCTGTTGTTTTTGATATGTGTAATGGAAAAAATACAGACAAACAGATGGCAGACTTGATTGCAGATACCATGGGTATTGAGCATAATATTATCTTGAAGGATGTTCAGGATATTCTTCAAGAACTTGCAGGGTTTGGTTTTATCCATGATTAATGAGCCACTTGCAAAACTCATGAGCGGCGATTGACTTCCCCACTCTGGCGCGTTTTTAGGCTGGAATTTCGGTGTATGGAGCCACCATGCCCCTCATTTCAGCCTAAAAATGCACTCAAAGTGGGGTTGCCACTCATCCACCCAGAGTTTTGCAAGTGGCTCTAATGACTAATCTTATGGTTTGGTCTTATCAGTATTTGATTGCTGATGTTGTTGTTCAAGTCGAATCGGACTCTGTTGCTTGTGAAACAGGTATGCAGAAGTTTTTATGCTTGTATGAGCCTGTTCAGGGTAAAAATGCAGATTTAATTTTTCGTATACGGCATCAAGATCAACAGTTTGTGTTTACACTACATGCCAATCATGCCGAAGAAGTATTATGGATGAGTGATGATGCTGATGAAGTGACTGCTGCTTTGGAAATTCATTTGTACAGTAAACTTGTTCAATTTTTGAATATGAAAAATATCCTATCGATTCATTCGGCTGTATTGCATATTGATGGTGCTGCCATCATGTTTGCAGGCGTTTCAGGGGCAGGAAAAAGCAGCATGTGTACCGCAGCCCTTTTGGATGGAGCGGCTTATTTGTCGGATGAATTTACCTTGCTGGATGCAGATGGCTTTGTTCACCCTTTTCCGCGCCCTATGCAGTGGGAGCATCCGTTACACCCTGCATTTGATCGTAACGCGATTGAAAAAACAGGTCTGATGCGCGCCGATTATTTTGATTTTCCTGATGCGCAAGGCAACACTGCACGATGTCACTTGTGGTATCCTACATCTATTCAGCGCCAACCTTTGTTGTTAACCATGATTGTTTTGCATCAATATAAAGCAGATATTGCATCGGTAGAATGTTTTGAAATACCAAGGTTTGAAGGCTTAAGTGCTTTGCCCGAACATTTACATATGCAGTATGGTATGGCGATAGACTTGCCCAAGCTTAACCAACGCATTGATAAAAGCTGCAAGTTTTATCGACTACATTTCCCCAATGTTACTGATGCTTGGCAAGTGATGAAGGCTAAGATTTCTTAAGCTTTGTTCTTGAGGCGTTGTAACATATAAGCAGACCAAGCTTGGTTGGCGGATTTATCTTCTTTGTCCCATGCGCTAAAACATTGGTTTTTCGGATAAGTAAGCATGGTTTTGTAGGTGCGCTTATTGAAACAAGACCAATCAGGCTGATGCAATGCGGAAGCAATGACACGTTGATAATGTGTTGTTGAATGCTGCAAACAACTTGGCTCAAGCTTGGCATCTTCTGTGCAAATTTGATGATAAGCCGAGAGTAAACCTGCACCATCATCTTCTGCCAAACATGCCCAACCCGACAGGCGAGGGTTAATTTCAAGCAGATGCCACACACCATGCTCATCTTGCTTACACTCAACCTCGGCAAATCCCACCCAGCCGATTGCCGACAGTAATTCCACTGTAGCATCATATAAGTCGGGTATCCACTCTGCTTGCGCGGCGAGAGTTTCACCGAAGGGTCCAAATTGCGTTGGCACAACGCGAAGTCTACGCCCTGTAAAACCACGAACAGGACGGGATTGCGCATCAAATAAAAGCATGACGGTTGCCATAGTGTTGATGTTGCCTTGGATATACCGTTGAACACGTTGAACAAAGTGAAAGGGATAACCTTCTACTGTCTTCAGCCAGTGCTGTAGATCTTTTTCCGAATCGAATGCAACAAAACCATCGCGGTAAGATTTGAGAAGCACGGGAAACCCAATATTCTTAGCCGTTGAAAGTATATCCTCACCACTACAATATGCCGTTGGCGGTATACTTAGCTTTCCTCCCCACTGCTGCAGGTAGAAGGTGTTGATTTGCTCGATTTGTTCAGGCTTGGCTGTTAAAAATTTCAAACCATTTTTTCTCAGTAGTGGTGCGTATTCAGCCAGCAACTCCGCGATGTCATCAACAACAGGGACAAATACACCATTCAACTTGTGTTTTCTTAAGTTTAATGCGTATAAACCAGCGTTGATATCGCCTAAGCTTGGAGATTCAACATAGTGTTGAATATAGCGACTACAGTTTACCCATGGTGCTTGCTGCTTGTTTTGAACAAGACCATGGACAAGATAACCTTGCTGACCTGCCTTCTGAACCAATGAAAAAACTTGAGAATCTTGAAGATCATGGAATATAAAAGGAGTAGAACGCATCATGCGATTGTTTTTTCTGCCCATGTGCAAGCATGATTGATCGGGCAAGCATGACATTGGGGCTTGCGTGCTGTGCAGGTGTAACGCCCATGCAAAATCAGCCAATGGTGCGCATGCTTCATATATTTTTTGGGAATCACTTGCAGCAATTTCTTTTCAACTTCCAAAGGGTTTTTGCCTGGTGCGAGCCCTGTTCGGTTGGAAACACGGAAAATATGCGTATCCACTGCCATGGTCGGTTCGCCCCACAATACATTTAACACCACATTGGCTGTTTTTCGCCCCACACCTGGCAAAGACTCCAGCTCTTGACGCGTTCGCGGCACTTCACCATCAAATTCATCCACCAGCTTTCTCGCTGTTTGTATGGCATGTTTGGCTTTGCTGTTATACAAGCCAATGGTGTTGATATAGAGTTTTAAGCCTTCTTCCCCCAATTCCAAAAAGGCTTGGGGAGTGTTGGCGATAGGGTAAAGTTTGGCGGTGGCTTTATTGACACCCACATCCGTAGCTTGAGCGGATAATAATACTGAAATTAAAAGCTCAAATGGTGTGTTATAATTGAGCTCTGTTTGAGGTTCAGGGTCGATGGCTTGCAAGGTTTCAAAAAGGTATACAACATCTTTCTTTTTCATGGGTTCAAAAAATATGGACTATTGGTCGTTGACCTCAGCCAAGGTTAGTGTGGTTTGGCGATCAATAACTTCACCCGCAGGGTTAACCACTTGTTCAACCAAATACACGGTTTGCCCATCAATTTTCTCAATTCTTCCGCCGCGTTTACCGATGTAGTTGCCACGGCGAATGGTGTATGATTTCCCCGTTGAATTTTGGACACTTGCAACCCAGTCGCGGCCTGATTTTTTGAAAGTTGCCACCAAGCTTAAAGTGCTTAAATCAAATTGTTCCAACACTTCACGTTTTCTTTGGTTGGATGGTAGACGTTTGCGATTTTTATAACGTGTTGCTTCATCCATACGATTTTTGGCAAATGAGGATAGAAAGGGGTCACGAATACTTTCCACGTCAATGTCGGGAGCTTGCATCAAGCGCGACATCGCATCAGGAGTATTTTCTTCGTTATTTTCTTCAGGCTCTACTGCAGCGAAAGAAGCTTGTGTTGTTGGTGTTAACATTGCAAATGCCAATAAAAAAAATGCGATATATTTCATTGTAACCTCACCCATTCAAACCACCACACGAAGTGCCTTACTTATATGCTATTAAGCCAGTGTAATCCAACACCTTGAAATATCAAGGTCAGTGCGATTCCCCAACATCAGACATGGACATTGGGAACTTAACTGTACTTCTTTTTACCCATCATTGCCGCATTACCGATATAATCGGCTGGTGTGATGTCTTTCAAGCGGGCTTTTGCATCATCAGGAATATCAAGGTTTTCAATGAACTCACGCATACGTTCGGCATTAATGCCTTTACCACGGGTCAGTGCTTTAAGTTGTTCGTAAGGGTTGTCCAAGGCATAGCGGCGCATCACGGTTTGCACAGCTTCTGCCAACACTTCCCACGTATTATCCAAGTCTTCAAGCATCTTATCACTGTTCACTTCCAACTTGCTCATGCCACGCTCTAAAGAAGATAAAGCAAGCATGGTATAACCAAAACCAACACCAAGATTACGCAATACGGTTGAGTCGGTTAAATCACGTTGCCAGCGAGAAATGGGCAACTTTTCTGCCAAGTGGTGCAACATGGCATTGGCTAAACCTAAATTGCCTTCGGCATTTTCAAAATCAATCGGGTTCACCTTATGCGGCATAGCAGATGAACCGACTTCGCCTGCAATGACCTTTTGCTTGAAGAATCCAATAGAAATATAACTCCAAATATCACGGCAGAAATCAATGATGATGGTATTGAAACGAGATGTGGCTTGATTGAGTTCTGCGATATAATCGTGGGGTTCAATTTGGGTGGTATACGGACTCCAAGCAAGCCCTAAAGATTCAACAAAGTTTTTCGATGTATTCAACCAATCGACTTCAGGATAGGCAATCAAATGGGCATTAAAGTTGCCTGTTGCACCATTGATTTTGCCAGAAATCACCACATCAGCAATTTGTGCGCGTTGTCTGTCCAAGCGTGCGACCACATTCATCCATTCTTTGCCCATGGTGGTGGGTGATGCAGGTTGCCCGTGGGTGCGCGCCAACATCGGCATGGTTGCCATATCGCTTGCCATGTTTTCCATGGTGGCGATGGTTTTATCCAACGCAGGAAGCAACACGGTGTCACGCGCTTCTTTCAGCATCAAACCGTAGGAAAGGTTGTTGATGTCTTCAGATGTGCAGGCGAAATGGATAAACTCAGACACTGCGTTTAATTCTGCTTGGTCTTTGACCTTATCTTTAAGGAAATATTCCACTGCTTTCACATCATGGTTGGTGGTTTTTTCAATGTCTTTCACCGCTTGGGCATCAGCTTCAGAAAAGTTATCAACAATAACATCCAAAAATGCATTGGCTTCCGCCGATAAGCTGCTTACTTCTTGAATATCTTGGTGTGCTGCCAACATCTGCAACCAACGCACTTCCACCAATACACGCGCTTTAATCAAACCAAATTCACTAAAAATAGGGCGTAAGTCACCAACTTTGTTGGCATAACGACCATCAAGCGGGGATAGGGCAGTGAGTGCGGAATGATTCATGGGTTTACCTCGTGTTACTTTCAAATAATCAGTTGCCGCAAGCTATCGTGATGCCTTGGATATGCAATGCGAGGGCTTTTCAAGTTTAATTTTAGCCATCTACGCATCAATAGCGCATTCATCAATAGGGTCTATCATCAATAGGGTCAGACTCGAATGGCACTAAGTTAAGCAATTTCAGCTCTATGCGTATTCCGGTGTTGGGTTATTTTCATTTCGTGTCTTGGAGCTGTTAATAGGTGATGGTTTTTAGGCCTTCGTTTGACAGCTCTTGGCTCACTTCTTCCCACCCTTTCGATGACAACATTTTTAGCAATGGCTTGATATAAAAGTCGAAGCAAACGTTGACGCTCTTTATCTGGCATCTTTTGAGCAAGTTGTATGCTCCATGACCTGATGGTTTGCAAACTTGCCTTAAAACTTATGCGGCGAACTTTCTGTTTGGTGTGTGCAACAGCTTCTACAATAAGGCTTTGTATGCAATTATAAGCAATCAGGTGCATGGTGATTTCTTTCCGAACCATGGCTGGTGATTTGCAGCGTAGAATATCCATATCCATGGTTGTTTTGATATCTCTAAAGAATAACTCTACATCCCAGCGTTCAAAGTAAAGGTCTGCGATTTCATCGGCTGGATACAACACTGGGTCAAGTAAAGTTGTCACAATATAAAACGCTTGAACACGAAACCCTGCTTGGCTTACAGCGACCTTTATTTGTCGCATTGGTAGGCTTTCAGGCAATTGTTCCCAGTCATCTTTTGAGTAACTTGAAGCCTTAGTATGCTTGGGTTTAGGCCATGTTATAAGCAAGTCGTTATGGTCAATAACCTTCACCGCATGAGATACTGAAACAGGTTTGCGGCGTGCCAATGTCACCACAGAATCCACGCCTTTATCTTTAAATGTAGACTGATCGTAGTAGCTACAAAAACCTTTATCGCCGAGAAAAATATCACCTGCTTTAAACGTGTCACTTTGCTGGCGCAACATGGGTAGCTCATGACTCTTCTTATTACCCAACGCATAACTAAGAAGTGCGCCATTATCCAAATTAAAGCAAGCACATAGCGCAGCTTGAGGAAAGCCACATCCCACTTTTTGATGTTTTTGCTGAGGCCATTCCTCTTGGTTCTCCACAGTGTCTGGCATACTCAAGCCTGTTCCATCAGCAACGATAACTCGCCTACCTTGAAGGCTGACTCTTCCCTTAGCATGCGACAACTGTTGCGACAGGTGCTTGAAAATGTTTTCAAGCCAGCTTTCATCTATGTTCTTGCGTGCTTGGCAATATGCAGAAGTGGAGCAGGTAACTATTTTTCCACAACTCTTCGTCATAAAAGCTTGAAACTTCAAGGTAACCTCTTTACAGCCTCCTTCTGCATCCAGCACCTGAGAAAGAAATGCCCAAAAAGTGTTTTGTTTGCTGAAAATACGGTTGCGACTATGCCGACCTGATTTGGATGGTGTAAGAAGGTGGGAAGGAATAAACTTGCCGAAACATTCACCAAGCTGGACGAATGATTTTTGCTTTAACTTCGCCAGTTCACCAGCAAGCTTCTGCTGCACTGAACGCGCTGCTTTTCTTTGTCTTGGAAGGCGTAAGTTTGGTAGGGTTAAAGGTATAAAATACATGTTAAAAGCTAACATTTTAAACGCTACTTAACACCTAGCTAAAGCATATTAAATTGCTTAACTTAGTGCCATTCGGGTCAGACTCGATTGATTTAAGTTTAAAGGGAGTGCATGCTTTGTTTCACTTGAAAAAGAGGTGAACGAGGAAATATCCAAAAAGCAAATGCCAAGTATTGCAGTAGATGTTGTGCCATATCCGATAGATTGGAATGACATGGAGCGCTTCAGGCACTTTGCTGGGTTCGTTGAAAGCATGGCAACATGTATGGAAATAAAGGTTAGAACTTACATTGAGCGGGTATGTTTTATCGTTTTCTTGGTTATTTTATCCTTATAAATCAATGAGATAAGGATATACATCACGATTCTGATTATCCTACGAATTTCAATCTACAACCAACTTAAGCAAAAAGTTGAAAATCGATACCGTAATTTTCATTAAATGGCTAAATGATTCGGTCATAAAACTTACATTGAGCGGGTATGTTTTATCATTTTCTTGGTTATTTTATCCTTATAAATCAATGAGATAAGGATATACATCACGATTCTGATTATCCTACGAATTTCAATCTACAACCAACTTAAGCAAAAAGTTGAAAATCGATACCGTAATTTTCATTAAATGGCTAAATGATTCGGTCATAAAAGGCTGTTTTTATTCAATATTTTGAGAACAAACATCATCCGACATCAATTTTAAATCATTTTTTAAAAAAAAGATACCCGCTCAATGTAAGTTAAAAGGCTGTTTTCATTCAATATGATGAGAACAAAGATCATCCGATATCAATTTTAAATCATTTTTTTAGAAAAAGATACCCGCTCAATGTAAGTTAGAAGTGGTGGAGATTGATATATAAAGAAAAAATGGTCGGGACGGCAAGATTTGAACTTGCGACCACCACACCCCCAGTGTGGTGCGCTACCAGGCTGCGCTACGCCCCGTTTTGTGAAAGCTAAAAGTCTAAGAGTTTTTTGATACTTTCAAGTTCCTCTCGAATTGAATGTAGGCACATTCTATTGTTATTGTGTTTTATTTCAATCATTTCACCACTTGAAATACGTTTTTTTGCGCCACGAATTGTAAAATTTAAGTTATAAAGTAAGTGTTTGATTTGTAAAGCCATATAAATATCTTTGTGTCGATAAAATCGACGATTACCACTTTTTTTAACAGGCTTGAGTTGCTTGAATTCAGTTTCCCAGTAGCGAAGAACATGTGGTTCAATATTACATAAGTCACTCACCTCACGAATAGAGAAAAAAAGCTTATCAGGTAATACGGGGATTTGTACACCTGAATTTTTTAGACTCTTGAGTTGTGTGCTGCTTTGAACGCCCATGGGGTTTTAATGCGCCTTAGTTTTCTTGAAGCTGATTTTTAACAAGCTGGCTGGCACGAAAAGTGACAACTTTTCTTGATTCGATGGTAATACTTTCGCCTGTTTTAGGGTTGCGACCACGGCGTGCATTTTTATCACGCACGCTGAAATGACCAAATCCTGATATTTTGACATCTTCACCACGAGAAAGAACATCTTTAATTTCTTCAAGCAGGACTTCAACAATTTCCGAGGACTCTTTTTTTGATAGCCCAACGCGTTCGCATATGATAGTTGCTATTTCAGCTTTGGTCATATATTCCTCGATAGAATAAGGTGTGAATTCTGTTTTTTGAACTTATGTGACTAGAAACAGTGTTAGCAACTATTGGTAGAAGCCTTTGTTTTGTCAAGTGTTTTTAAGTGTTGCTGGTGATAACTGGTGCTGAGACAGCTTATATATATTGTCACAACTGTTGGCAAAAGATTGACTATGCGTGACCATAATAACAGCAATGTTTTCTGATTTGCACATATTGTACATCATGTTAAATACGGTTGTAGCTGTGGACTCATCCAAGTTCCCTGTAGGTTCATCAGCTAAGATGAGTGATGGCTTTGTTATCATAGCTCTAGCAACAGCGACACGCTGCGCTTCGCCACCCGATAGGTGTGCGGGAATATGAAAGGCACGTTCTTCGATCTTGAGCTGTTGAAGTAAGTTCAAAGCTTTTGATCTGGCTTCTTTTTGCCCAATACCCTGTATAAGGAGGGGCAGCATAATATTTTCAACAGCAGTAAGTTCTGGAATCAAATGATGAGCCTGATATATAAAGCCAATATGTTGGTTGCGTAACATCGCGAGTTTATGTTCAGGAAGATTATGAATAGCGATGTCGTTTAATATGATCTCTCCCGAATCTGCATAATCTAGAGTTCCAAGAAGTTGTAATAAGGTGCTCTTTCCAGATCCTGATTCACCAACAACAGCAGTAAAGCATCCTTGATCAACGCTAAAATTGATATTCTTCAGAATTTCTAGGCTACCTTGCGGCGTATGATATGACTTGCAGAGGTTGGTTACACGAAGCATGGTATGGTTATGCATGCATTTTTTTGATTGTGTTTTGAACACGCTGCTTGAGGTAGACTTCAACGACTTGCTTTACAGTGGGGTATTGTTTAGCGATATTCAAGAATTTATCACTTGTTAGCACCATTAATTCTACATCTCCTATGGCGGTAATTGTTGCTGTACGTGGCATATTGGTCAGCATGGATACCTCACCAAAAAATGAACCTTCACTTAATGTGCCAAGCACAATAACTTTGGATGTATCTTTTTTATTGACGGTCACAACCTTAACCTTGCCTGAGCGTATGAGAAAAAATGTATTGCCCACATCACCTTCTTTGATAATCGTATCACCCGTTGTAAAATATGCAGAACTAAATTGCTCTGCCAAAGAGATGCGAGCTTCTGTTGGTATTTTTTCAAAGACAGGTGTCATCGCTAGAATTCTTGCAAGTACACGTTGGCGGTAAAAATCCTCAACGGTTTGATGAATAGAGGGGTACTTCTCAACCCAGTTGTCAAAATTTTTACGATTAAGCAAAAGTACATTGCCATCAGACTTTGCAATAGCGGAATCAACATGATTTTGTTGACTCATAAATGCAAGCTCGCCAAAGAAATCACCTTCAGCTAATTTGGAAAATACTTTTTTATTGCCTCGCGTATCTTCTGTTTCAAGGTATACCATACCTAGACCAATGATATAAAGTAAATCACCACGATCACCTTTATGGTAAATAAATTCACCTGCAGAAAACTCACGCAGTTCTAGGGAATCAATGAAATCATCCAGTTCTTGCCCTGAAAGTCCCGACAGTAATGGGGTGCGGTGCGATTTGGGCTTATTTAACTGAGAGATGTCACTGGATATGATTGTACTTAAAGCCCAGTCTTCTCCTCGCTCAGAAGATAGGTCGCGCAAACGCTTCTTGATTGCTGTTTGCTCTGAATCAAGGCGGAGAATGAGTTTGTTAATGGCAATAGCTTGAACAACAAAACCATCATCGGCATATTGTTTGGCTATTTTAGTATAGTCCGATACCGCACCTTTTACATTGCCCGTTTTTTCTTTCATTTCTGCAAGCCTAGTAAACATGCGTAAATCAGAAGGTGCTTCTTGATGGATGTCTGTATAGTGTTTTAATGCAACTTCATATTTCCCATTCAAGATAGCCTGTCTTGCTTTGCTTTTCAGAGCATCTAAAGACATGGGCTTGCTCCTTTATTATTCATAGCGTAAAGCTTCAGCGGGTGGTATTTTAGCTGCCCGCCAAGCGGGATACAGTGTTGCCAAGATACCCATGAATAGACTTATGGCTGCCACCATCACGACAGAAGTCGTATCTAAAATGGCAGGGATATGGTCAATATAATACACGTCACCAGATAAAAATGTAGTATGGCTGACTTTTTCTATCCAAGCAACGATTGCCTCTAAATTTAATGATAAAACGATGCCTGCGAACAAACCTGCCAATGTGCCGATACTGCTTAGAATAATACCCATCAAGAGAAAAATACGAATAATGGATGCGTGTGAAGCGCCAATGGTTTTTAAAATGGCAATTTCTTTTCTTTTTTCCATCACAACCATAACCAAGGACGAAAGCATATTAAAAATAGCCACAATAACAATTAAGAAAAGAATGATAGCCATCGCAGTTCGTTCCATTTTTAAAGCTTGAAAAAATGATTTATGGCGGTGCTGCCAATCGGTAACCCACGCGCTTGGAGGCAAGCTATTTCTAGCAGCATTGGCAACTTGAGTTGCTTGATCACGGTTGCTCAGATGCAGTTCTATCCCCGTGATTTCATTGTTTAAGCGATTGAGTCGTTGTACCGCTTGCATGGAGGTGAGAATCAGACCAATGTCATACTCATAAAATCCAGAGTCAAAAATACCTACAACTTTGAAGGCTCGCATACGGGGTGATGCCCCCATGGGACTGATGCCTGATGATGGCGATAATAAGCGAATACTGTTGCCAACACTGACCGACAACTTGTGTGCCAAATCTTTGCCAATCACAACTTCAAAAATATGCTTGTTGTCTACTGGCTGCTTTAAAAACACACCTTTGGTAATAAACGCTGCAATGGTTGTATCATGTTCAATATCAATGCCCTTGAGAATTGCACCTGTTGAGCGGTGCTTATGGTTAGCTAGCGTTTGTGTAGAAATATAAGGTAAGGCTTGTTCAACATGGGGTAACTGCTTGGCTATGCTTAACCATTCTTGCCAATTGGGAAAAGTGTCGTCAGGTCCTTGGATTTCGACATGCGAAGAAAAACCAAGAATTTTATCGCGTATTTCTGTGGCGACACCATTCATAACCGACATCACTACGATTAGTGTCATCACACCAATCGCCATACCCACCGCAGAACTCCAACCAACCAATGAAGCGAATTTTTCCCCACGCTGTGAACGAAGATAGCGCAAAGCAAGCAGCAATTCAAAACGTTGAATCAAGTTAAGTAACGCCAATAGATATAAAGATGTGAAACAGCAATACTCATAATCATCAATAGGAATGCGTGTTTCATGAATTGAAGAAAGAGAATCGGGTGACCTGCGCGTTGGGCAAAGCCTGCAACGATTAAGTTGGCAGATGCACCGATAAGCGAACCATTACCACCCAAACATGCACCCAAGGCTAAGGCCCACCAAATAGGCTCAATCGCTTCCGCACCACCAAATGTAGGCTCCATGCTTTGCACCAAAGGAATCATGGTGGCAACAAAAGGGATATTATCAATCAAAGCCGAGGCAATGGCTGAAACCCACAGTACAGCGCCAACGGTTGCATTAAAATCACCATCAGTCAGTGTGATAACCTTTTCACCCAAGCTTGCAATCACACCTGTATGTTCAACACCTGTAACGATAATAAAGAGACCAACAAAAAAGAAGATGGTTGTCCATTCAACATCTGACATGACACGCTCATAAGCATGGTCTTTATCGTGAACGGGTTGACCGTATGTTTGAAGCAGTAGAAGCATGGCAGCGCCAAACATGGCAATGGTTGCAGGTTCTAAATGAAAAGTATGAGCAACAGAAAAGCCACCGATAACAGCAAATAAAACAAATAAACATTTTTTGAGCAAAGGAATATCTTTTAATGCCTCATGCTCATCAAACTGCATAATCAGATCACGCTGTTCTTGGCTTGCTGTTAAGTCACGTCCGAAGATGAACCAAATGACCCCCAATGTGAGTAAAAAGATAAGAGGAGTAATGGGGGCTAAATTAGTCAAGAAATCCATAAAGCTGAGGTTAGCTGCCGAGCCAATCATGATGTTGGGTGGATCGCCGATAAGCGTAGATGCACCACCAATATTGGATGCAAAAATTTGTGCAAATAAATAAGGGTAGGGGCGCACACCCAAAGCATCTGTAATTAACAGCGTGACAGGTGCAATGAGAAGAACGGTGGTGACATTGTCTAAAAATGCAGAGAATACCGCAGTTACAATGGATAGCATCACCAAAATACCCCACGGGCTACCTTTGACGGCTTTGGCAGCTTTGATGGCAACATATTGAAACATGCCTGTTTTTTGACTGATAGCCACAATCACCATCATACCTGTGAGTAAACCAATGGTATTAAAGTCAATACCTGCAACCGCTTGTTGCTGCGTTATCACACCGCAGAGAATCATTAACCCTGCACCCAAAAGCGCGAGTACCGCACGATTGAATTTTTCTGCCATAATCACACCATAAACAACCAATAAAATGGTTACGGCAACCCAAGTTGGGTCAAAGCCAAATATGACAGAGGCTTCGTGACCACTTGTATTATGCATCATTGAGCTCATTGGCTTTCACTTTTAAACGGTTAAGAATATCACCTGCAGAAATGACACCTAACAATTTTTTATTGTTATCAACAACCAGTGCATATTCATGTTTACCATGTGAGGCGATAGCGGCAGAAACAGATAGTAGAGAGTCTTCTTGATGAACAAATAAAGGTGAAGTATCAACCATACCTCGAATAGGAAAATTGAGGATTTCTTCATATTTTCGACATAAAATACCCAAGTCTGGCGCATAAGAAATTTGCTCCAAATCACCACTAATCAGGTAGTCTGGTATAATGGTTTTCATGATGGAAAATGTTGATAGCAAGCCTTTGACAACGCCAGAGCTGTCAACAACAGGTAACATTCGCAGTTTTTCACGGTTCATTTTGTCATGGACATCACCCACAAGTTCATCCTCGTGGGCTGTAACAATATTGGTAACCATAAAATTTTCAGCACGCACCTTAGCCTCGTTTGATCAGTTGTTCTGGACGCATATGGGGAAAGAGTAATACATCACGAATGGAATGTTGCCCCGTTAGCATCATCACCAAGCGGTCAACGCCAATGCCAACACCTGCAGCAGGAGGCATACCAAATTCTAGGGCGCGAAGATAATCTTCATCAATACCAGTGGCTTCAGCATCACCTGCAGCCTTGGCTTGCGCCTGAGCAACAAAGCGACCCCGTTGGTCATCGGGGTCATTCAATTCCGAAAATCCATTGGCAATTTCACGACCTGCAACAAACAGTTCAAACCGATCTGTTACGCTTTCATCATCATTGTTGCGGCGTGCAAGTGGGGAAACATCCACAGGGTAATGGGTAATAAAAGTCGGCTGTGTAATTTTTGGCTCAACAAGCTCTTCAAATAATGCCAGTAAATAATGCCCAGCTTTCCAAGTAATCAAAGGCTTAATCTCGGGTATTTCTTGCAAACAAACCGTTGCCAGCAAAGCTTTATCATTGGCGTGTCCTCGCAAATCAGGGCGGTGTTCAAAGACCGACTCATCCAGGCGAATACGCTTAAAGGGTTGCTCAAAATCCAAGTCAACATCTTCCCAAGTCACTTGGCTACGGTTGATGCCTTGAGCAATATTACGAATTAAGGTTTCCGTGGTGTCCATAGCATGATTGAAATCTGCATAAGCTTGATAAAATTCAACCATGGTAAACTCAGGGTTGTGGGTTGCATCCAGACCTTCATTGCGAAAATTACGATTGATTTCAAACACACGTTCAAAGCCACCCACAAGCAAGCGTTTTAAATAAAGTTCAGGTGCAATACGCAGTGAAAGCTCCATATTCAAAGCATTATGATGGGTAAGGAAAGGTTTTGCAGCAGCACCACCTGCTTGCGTTTGTAGCATGGGTGTTTCGACTTCCATAAAGTCTTGTTCTTCCAAACCTTGACGCAGTAAGGAAACAATTTTCGAACGGGTGCGAAAAGTATCGCGTGATTCAGGGCTAACGATTAAATCCACATAGCGTTGACGGTAGCGGGTTTCAATGTCGCTTAAACCCTGCATTTTATCAGGAAGTGGGTGTAAACATTTAGTAATCATTTCAACATGAGAAACTTTGACAGATAATTCCCCAGTTTTGGTGAAAAATAAGGTTCCTTTTGCACCAATGATATCGCCTAAATCCCATTTTTTTGTAGGATTATAAACTTCTGAACCACCCAAAGCATCGCGATTAAGAAAGAGTTGGATTACACTTTCCTTATCTTGAATTTTAACAAAGCTGGATTTACCCATCACGCGATGCGCCAGCACACGACCAGCAACAGACACTTCAATACCTTGATCGGCAAGGGTTTCTTTATCTGCCTGATCATATTGTTGATGTAAGTCAAGCAGGCTGGCATTGCTACGCCAAGTGTTGGGGTATGCCTGACCTAATTCACGCATGTTTGCCAGTTTTGCGCGACGCACGCGGGTTTGTTCAGGCAGCTTATCTTTGAGGGTGGTTTTGAGCGCAGAAGATTTTTCAGTCATTATATAATTAAGCGCGGCTGTTAATATCTAAGTCAGAAAAGAAGAAATTGATTTCAATGGCAGCATTTTCTTCAGAATCAGAGCCATGAACGGCATTGGCATCAATAGAGTCGGCGTGGTCGGCGCGAATCGTACCTTCTTCAGCTTCTTTCGGGTTTGTTGCACCCATCAATTGGCGATTCAGTGCAATTGCATTTTTACCTTCGAGGCACATGGCCAAGATAGGACCTGAACTCATGAATGAACATAAGTCTTTAAAAAATGGACGCTCTGCATGAACAGCATAAAAGCGACCTGCTTCAGCGGTGCTAAGGTGCGTCATGTTGGTAGCGATAACGGATAACCCGTTTTCTTCAAAGCGACGAATGATGTCACCAATAACATTTTTTGCGACTGCATCAGGTTTAATGATTGATAGTGTGTGTTGAACGGCCATGTGAAATTACCTCGAATATTGGAACTGAAATACTGCATCAAGCTGATGCAGGGGGCTGCACTATAAGAGTGCGCTAAGGATTCTGCAATTAAGAAAAAATATTGGGGTATTTCATCTTCTGGCTTGGGCAAGCAAGCATTCATCATACACAGTCGGAATGACTATTCACTATCGTAACATACTGTTTTATAAGATATATTTTTAAGGCATGCAAAACTATGAATGCTCTTGCTGGTATAAAGCATTCATGCGTTGAATAAGCTGGGGAAGAATACTCATGCGCCCATGTTGCAATTGCATCCGTAAACGCGGGTAATGTGCGTAGCAAGCATCATCATGTTTGGGCCAGTTGAATACTTGTTCAATCGTACCTTTGTATAACACATTGGAAAACTCGGCATTCAATCGTTCTAAGGATTGTGTAGACAAAGGGTTGTTAAGTCGCAGCAATACCGTTTGCCCCACATAACGAAAACTATGGTAGTTGGTATAAAATTGTGTGATGTGTTTGCTAACATCTTCAACATTGTCGGTATGATAAATCAAATTGGTATCATCAGCGCTGATTAAACCATCATCCAATAATCGGCGTACCCAAGATTTAAGAAAAGGCCCCCAGAAATCATCGCCAGGTGCTTCCAGCATAATCACAGGGATGGGTGGGTTTCGACCTGTTTGTAGCAGGGTGAGTAGTTCAAAGCTTTCATCAAATGTGCCAAAACCACCCGCAGTGAGAACCACAGCATCACTTTCACGAAGAAAGAAGAATTTTCGTGTGAAAAAGTATTTGCATTCAAAGCTGCGTGGTGAATTATGCACCACGGGGTTGAGCTGTTGTTCCATGGGTAAGTTGATGCCAATACCAAAAGAGACATCGCGCCCCGCACCTTCATTGGCAGCTTGCATCATGCCAGGACCACCACCCGTAATGACCATAAATCCAGCATCTTTGAGAGCTTTACCACAAGCTTTGGCTTGCTGGTATTGCGGGTGTGCTTCTTGGGTTCGCGCTGAACCAAATAAGCTGACCTTGCGCCATGCCTGATAGGGTTTGAAGACTTCTAAGCCTTGCTGCATTTCTCCCAAGACATGGCTTAACATTTTTAAATCATGTTCGGGTAACCCGCTGTTTAATAAAGCATGGGTTTTATCCAGCAACGCTTGTTGGTACTTGGAATAGGGTGGTTGTTGGCTCATTCAGGAGCCTGAATGATAATATCAATACGACGATTCATAGCGCGTCCTTTTTTATACATATTGGTGGCAATGGGTTTAGCCTCACCATAACCCAATGCCTTGATGCGTTCGGCATCTATGCCTGATGCAATCAGGAACTCTAACACAGATTCGGCACGAGATAATGACAATTGACGGTTATCTTGGGCATTACCTGTGCTATCAGTATGACCTTCGATAATAATATTACGGGCAGGGTATAAATCCAATGCTTCTTTGATACGCCCCAATAAGTCAAAGTATTGACCGTCAACTTGACTACTGTTTGAGCCAAATTGGAGGTTTTTAACGCGAATCATAAGTGACCCCTCAAGCTTGGTGATGATTTCGACTTCGTTAGCCGTGAATAAATCACGTATTTGTTGCTGTCTATTTTTTTCAAAAGTTTGTCGCGCTAACTTACTGTTGAAGGCTGATTTCATTTTACCAACTTGAGATTGAAAAGACTTTTGGTCTTCTAAGCGTTGTTTGTGTAGGCGTTGTTTCAATTGGTCATCAAAGTTTTTTTGTAATAAAGCGATGGCTTGTTGATGTTGACGGCGTTCTTGTTCCAATGTTTGCAGTAACTGTTGAACATGTTTCAACAGTTCATCGGCTTGAATGTCCACTTCAACTTGATCATAGTCCAATGGTACTTTCATCGCCTTAGCCAAGAGCAACCTGTTGTCTCGCGCTTTTAGTGTTAACTTTTCATAGCTACCTTGATCGCGCTTCCAGCTTTTAACTTTAATGGCAATTTTTTGGGCAAATATTGCCATTTCCATAGCGTAACCAATGCGGGTTGGGCGGGGTATGGGTTCGCGTTCGGCTTGCGCCTTTTGAATATCACTGTTGTATGCCTCTAAGGATTCGAGTGCTTCTTTGGCTATGGTATAGGTGCGTGGTGCATATTTTTTTGCACCAACACTGCTAGCCTGATCTAGGGCGCGTTCGCTTTGCTCGATCAACCCTGGCATAGCGCTATCAATACATTTTTGAAAAAGTAATATTGATTTTGCTGCGGCTTGACGGGCTAAATTTAAATGACCATTTTCGGTGTTGCGGATGGCAATGTTCATTTGTACTTGTGCATCATTAAAAAAATTGCGTACTGTCTCTTCGGGCAAAACTTGTGGTTTATGGTGGTAAACCAAGGCTTTATTGGCTTCCGCTTCTTGTTGTAGCAAGGCAGGAAAGGTTTGCTGGAAAATAAGCGCGTTACTTTTGGCAACTTCAAGTGTTTGTAGTGTTTTATCGATGGCTTGGGTGAGAGAATAGGCTGGATTTGAATTAGAAAATCCTCTGGATTGCTCATGAGCCAACATGGATGCGCCTTGAAATGCTTGCACGCGCTTCATGGTTTTGGGTGCGAAGCGAGCCTGACCACTTGTCTCAAAATCATTCACTTGTTGATTCATTTCCGCATAGGTTGCGGCATGCGCCAAGGGTGCGAATAGGAGCAAGATGATGAGTAAGCGCAACATGTGATTACCCTAGCTGAAGCATGTTATGAAGAGAGACTAATGCCATGTTTTGTTGTGATTTTGGTACAGAGACTTGATGATATTGTTGACCACCCAATATCTCTTGCATTGCCCAGTAAAGGTGAGGTGGGTCAGTACGAAACATGGTCGAGCACATGCTTACCGTAGGCGATAAAAACCAAATCTGATGTTCAGGGTGATTGATGCGTAAGCGGTTGACGAGATTGAGCTCTGTAGCAATGGCAAATTGACTGCCTTGGGGTGCTGCGGCAACGTGTTTGATAATCATTTCCGTTGAACCCACAAAGTCGGATGTTTCGCAAACTTCGCGTGAGCATTCAGGGTGAGCTAGAATTTGAATATTGGGATAATTTTTACGCATAGTGTCAGCATGTTCAGTTTTGAACAATTGGTGTACGGAGCAAAAGCCTTTCCATAAAATAAGCTTGGCTCGTTTGATGGCTTCAGTTGAATTGCCACCCATAGGTTTGAAGGGGTCCCAAATCATCATATCTTCGTCGGTGATACCCATGGTCAATGCTGTGTTTTCCCCCAAGTGTTGGTCGGGAAAGAATAAAATCTTTTCGCGTTTGTCCCATGCCCACTGCATCACGCGCTTGGCATTACCTGAAGTGCAAACAATGCCATCATGTTCACCACAAAAAGCTTTGAGGGCGGCAGTAGAATTGATATAGGTCACAGGCGTTACGCTATTATCGGCTTCAATCACAGTGTTTAGCTCATTCCAGCAGCGTTGCACTTGTTCATCGTTGGCCATATCTGCCATGGAGCAGCCTGCCGCAGGATCAGGTAAAATGACGACTTGCTCATCACTTGTAAGTACATCTGCCATTTCCGCCATGAAATGCACCCCGCAAAAGATAATATAAGGTGCTTTGGTTTTGGCTGCTTCTTGAGCGAGCTTTAAGGAGTCACCTGTGATGTCGGCAAAACCAATGACTTCTTCGCGTTGGTAATGATGCCCTAAAATAAGCAATTGATCACCCAATGTTTCGCGCAAACTATGAATGCGATGAATGATTTCATCTTCGGGTAAGTCATAGAGCTCTTGCAGAGAAAAATGAGCTTTGTCTGGAGTTTCGAGTATACAATTATTAGAAAACATAGGGCTGATACTGAAAAACAGATGAAGCATGTCAAATATTTGATAGGTTTGGCGCATGATAGCTGCACCGAATTCAAGGTTTCCACACCCTAGCCAAGCCAGTGAAGAGGGTTTATTGGCTGTGGGTGGTGACTTGAGACCTGAAACATTACTTGATGCTTATGCGCATGGCATTTTTCCTTGGTATGCTGAAGGTGAGCCATTTTTATGGTGGTCGCCCAATCCAAGAACCATTCTTTTTCCTGAAAAATTTCATCGCTCATCGCGTTTGAAACGTAGGTTAAAACAAGTACGTTACCATGCTTATCGTGATAAAGATTTTGAAGCGGTGATTTCAGCCTGCGCTGCGCCAAGGCGAGAAAAGAATGGCGAAATGGGTGAAACATGGATTTTACCTGAAATGATAGAAGCTTATTCACGGTTATTTGTGTTGGGCTACGCACATTGTTTTGAAATTTATGATGAAGATGAACGCATTGGCGGGCTTTATGGGGTACGCTTGGGGCATGTTTTTTATGCGGAATCTATGTTTAGCAAAAAGCGAGATGGTTCAAAAATGGCCATGTCTTACCTTTGTGATTGGGCGATGGGTGAAGGCATTAAGCTGATTGACTGTCAAATGCCAACGCAACATCTGTTGAGCCTTGGTGCGGAGAATATGGATAGGGATAAATTTTTGAGGCTGATTTAGCCCGCATTATTCATAAATCGTCGTGATGATTGCGTAGAACCTTTGTTTCAATACCTTCACCAGTTTTAGAGAATACATTGGTAAAAAACTCTAGTGTTTGTAACACATTGATTTAGAAAGCGTATATTAAAAATAACATCGGGGTTTGGGGGATGTTATTTTTAATATACCACAATATTCTAGAATGTTATGGTTACTCGCTTGCTTTGCGCGAAACGCGCTGAATCTTGGCGAAGGTATTGTTGTTTGCAACGAATTTTAAAGAAATCGCTCGTAGCCGCGCTTACTAACGATTGATGAGAGATTTGTTGCGAATAAAGGGACAAGAAAGGGCGCGGCTGTATTTGTGAATAATGCGGGTTAGGGTATGGTTTCTTGAAAAGTTGCGAATCTAAGTGTATGCAATGGGGGGTGTACATGGCTATTGAGCCGTAATAAAACCAAAACCTGTCAATTCTTCTAAAACCATATGTGTATCACGAGATGCTTCATCAAAATTGACATCCAATGTGTCTGCAATGACTTGAGCTATGGCTTCAATGGTGGTCTGCCCATCACACATATCAAAAATTGCTGATGCTGTTGCATTGAGTGTGATTGTCGTACCTTGCTCTTGATGAATATAAAAATAAGTATTCTCACCTTCAATTTCTTCGCAGACCAAACCTTGGATTTGTTGGGGTAAGTCAGGGACAATAATTTCATATAAGTCACTCATTTTAGCATCTCCGTAATTAGTATGGTGAACGTCATGATGTATGCGCGACTAGCCCGCTTTCTCAGGCTTAGGTCTTCACCTTGAGTCGCACATCCTAAATAAGGATATTAGGCGAAAAGAAAATGCCAGAAAATCACTTTTAAGGACAAACACCTGTTGCAGCATCACAGGTGCAGGGTCTTAGGCACCCCGTCACTGTAAAACCACATGTTGTACAAAAATCTTTACAACGCACCGTTGCTAACACACCGGGGTCACAGTTGGTGCCGCAAGATAATTCACAACGTTTTTTTGCGCATGTTGCTGCATTATTAAAACCAATAGCATTGGGTACACAAGGGCAGCATGCATTCGTACCTGAAGAAATGGTGATTGTGACCGAACCTCCGGCCCATAAACGACAACTGACTGTCGAGCCAGCAGGGTCTGAAGCAGGAGGAAACCAAGGCCCTATTCCCATGACCTTTCTTGGCGTTGCCATCATGGAGCCAAGAATAACGGGTGGTGTATATATCGCGGCTTTTAAAAGTTTTCGTCTAGCCATATTTGCTTGTTTGCTCATGATTGATTCCTCAAATGCAGGTATTTTTATCAAAATGAATGGTGAGGTAATTGCAATATCTTGTAACTATACAAAAAAATATGTGACATATATCACGATGATTCGCCATACAGGTTGAATATCTAGCTTTTATTCATAAGCTTGTGCTATGAAGCAATATAATTTTTGGTCCTATCGTGAATCGGCTTGCAAGTTATTACAAGGAAATATTCCTGAACATGTGTTGTCCAATACTGACTTTTGGACGCTTGCACAAGCCGATGCGATGTTTCCTTTGCTGTGGACTTCCTTAACTGAAACACAAAAAGACACGGCTAGACCTTGGCTTTTGAACCCGATGAATGAACGCGTTTTTGTGGCGGATGCTTTACGACTCAAGCATGCAACTTCCCGCGTGCTTCGCGCTTATCATGATGCCAATATTCCCATTATTTGTATGCGCGGATTGGCTGTAAGTGAACAGCTCTATCCGAAATCTTACCTTAGACCCCATACGGATATTGATATTCTTTTTGATAAAAAACACCTCCTTATGGCCAAGCAGGTCGCGGGCAGTGTTTTGCATTATCGTCCTATCAATGCTTATCCTATGTTATTTAAGCTTGGTGATATCCCACTTGATTTACACATTGAACCTATTGGTTCGGAACGTATTCAGGCTTGGAAACATATTACACCGCTTCATGCTGATGACTTTTTTAAATTTTCTCAAGACGGGAAAATTGCAGGTGAAGATGCAAAAATAGTAGACCCACGAGTCATGCTTCCATACCTTTGTTTTCATGCTTTAAAACACTCTTTTGAACGCTTGATATGGCTTTATGATATTGCATTACTCGCCAAGAAAATTGAAGAACAAAGCCAGTGGGATGAGGTGTTAGAGGGTATCGTGGAGTATCGACTCGAACGTCCTTGTTTCTATGCCTTATCTTATGTTGAAGCGCATATGAATACACCTATACCTGCCTTTATTTTGGAACAGACCCAACCCAAAATGGGCTTTATCGAAAAGCGATTATTTAAACGCTTTATGAATCATGAGATTATACCCTACATGGCAGAGCGACTTTTTGCGCGCATGTTACCCAGCGTAAGGCTGCGTATATCATTTTGGCGTGAAACGATTTATCCGCGCGAGGAAATTCGCGCCCAAGTTGCGGGTGGTGGATGTGTTAAGTGCAACTTTATTCGCACTCGCTTGAAGCAAATTACTCGTGCTTTATGGGCAATGTCTAGGGAAATCATACAGATCATTCGAGCGTAATGGATGAGTCAGGGAATGACGAATTTTAGCTCGGCTGTGTAACGTCAATTATAATTTGATGTTGTGCGCAACACCAGTCAATAGAGCCACTTGCAAAACTCATGAGCGGCGATTGATTTCCCCACTCTGGCGCGTTTTTAGGTTGGAATTTCGGCGTATGGAACCACCATGCCCCTCATTTCAGCCTAAAAATGCACTCAAAGTGGGATTGCCACTCATCCACCCAGAGTTTTGCAAGTGACTCAATAAATAAGGATTTTTTATGAAAAAAGCATTGCATATTGTGTTGTTTGAACCAGAAATACCACCGAATACGGGGAATATTGCAAGACTTTGTGCCTGCACAGGAAGCCAGCTTCATCTGGTTCATCCCTTGGGCTTTGATTTATCTGAAAAGCAGGTGCGAAGGGCAGGGCTGGACTACTGGGAACATCTGGATGTGCAGGAGCATGACGACTGGAGTGCGCTCAAGCTTTGGTTGCAAGAAAATTTACCGTGTGAGCCACGTCTGTTTGGTTTGACCACCAAAACCGATAAAAGCTATTGGGATATTCAATACCAAGTCCATGATGTATTGGTGTTTGGGCCTGAAACACGCGGTCTTCCTCAAAACATCAGGGAGGAAATCAATGCTTTGACCATCCCCATGCGCAGCGATGCACCTGTGCGATCGCTCAATCTTGCCAATGCATGTTCAATTGTTGTTTATGAAGCTTTAAGGCAGTTAGACAGTGCTGATTTATAAAGGAAAATAGCTTTTCTTTCTATTGCCTCACATCCTGCTACTATGCGCCGCCCTTTACAGGTGGCTGTAAAGGATTTGAATGAGATTTTGAGGTAACACTATGTCCCGTAATTTAAGAAATATCGCCATTATCGCCCACGTTGACCATGGCAAAACTACACTTGTCGATGAGTTGTTGAAGCAATCAGGCACATTGGATGATATGCGTGAAGATTTGGAAACATGCGTGATGGATTCCAACGATATTGAGAAAGAACGCGGGATTACAATTCTAGCGAAAAATACTGCGATTACTTACAACGGTACGCATATTAACATCGTAGACACACCAGGCCATGCTGACTTTGGTGGTGAAGTTGAGCGTGTATTAAACATGGTAGATGGCGTGGTCTTACTTGTTGATGCTGCTGAAGGTCCAATGCCGCAAACGCGTTTTGTAACGGGTAAAGCTTTGGCGCTTGGCTTAAAGCCCATTGTAGTTGTGAATAAAATTGACCGTGAAGGCGCAGACCCAGATGCAGTTGTGGATCAAACTTTCGACTTGTTTGCAGCTTTGGGTGCAACAGATGAGCAGCTTGATTTCCCAGTGGTGTTTGCATCAGCCAAAAATGGTTATGCCATGATGGATCACACCGAAGAATCTGATAATATGACATGTTTGTTTGAAACCATCATGAGCCATGTTGAACCACCAAAGGGCGATCCTGAAGCAACATTGCAAATCCTTGCAACGACTTTGGATTGGGATGAATATATTGGGCGTATTGTTGTGGGTCGTATTGCCAATGGTACGATTAAAGCGGGGCAGCAAGTGGGCGTGGTTCACGCGGATGCTTCGCAATCAAACTTCAAAGTAAGTAAACTTCTTGGTTTTAAAGGTTTGGATCGTATTGAAATTGATTCAGCTTCGGCAGGTGAATTGGTTGCAGTCGCTGGTATTGAACATATCAATATTGGTGAGACGATTACTGACAAAGACAACCCTAAAGCGTTGCCTGTGATGACTGTGGATGCACCAACATTATCCATGGAATTGCACGTGAATAAATCACCACTTGCTGGTCAAGAAGGTAAGTTTATTACTACACGTCAAATTCGTGACCGTTTGTACAAAGAAATTCGTACCAATGTGGCAATGAAAGTTGAAGAAACGGATTCTGCTGATATTTATAAGATTTCAGGTCGTGGTGAGCTGCATATCGGTATTTTGCTGGAAAACATGCGCCGTGAAGGTTTTGAAATGGCAGTGTCACGTCCAACGGTGATTTTGCGTGAAGAAAATGGCAAGAAAACAGAGCCTTATGAACATTTGACCATTGATGTTGAACAAGAATATCAAGGTACAGTGATTGAAAAATTGGGTAAACGTGGCGCAGAAATGACCAGCATGGAAACAGCCGATGATGGTATGACGCGCATTGAGTTTATGTGTCCTACCCGTGGTTTGATTGGTTATACATCTGAGTTCCTAACAGATACACGCGGTACAGGAACCATGAATCATGTCTTTCACTCGTATGGTGAGTTTGTTGGGCAGTTGCCAGGTCGTTTGAATGGCGTGTTGATTGCCAATGGTACTGGCGAAACGGTTTCTTTTGGCCTGTGGAAAATCCAAGAGCGTGGTAAGTTGTTTATGGGTGCAGGCGTGAAGATTTATGAAGGTATGATTATTGGTATTCATAGCCGTGATTCAGACTTGGTTGTAAATGCCAGCCGTGAGAAGAAATTAACCAATGTTCGCGCATCAGGTACGGATGAAAAAGTTGATTTGGTGCCACCATTGAATTTGTCTTTGGAACGTGCGATTGAGTTTATTGCTGATGATGAGCTTGTTGAAATTACACCGAAAAGTATTCGTTTGCGTAAACGTTTATTGATGGAAAATGAGCGTAAACGTGCAGGAACAAAAAAAAGTAAAATAAATCATTTTTTATAAATGTTGGAGAAGGCTGTAAGTGAAAACACTTGCAGCCTTTTTTATGAGCTGATTTACGCAGTTGAAATGATATAGTAAATCATGAATTGATTCACCGTCATGCCCGAGTTCTTTTATCGGGCATCCACCCAAGCTTATATCTTAAAAAAATAGGGATCCCCGCCTTCGCGAGGGTGATGTAATATCGGTAGGTCAATTCCTGAATTACGATAGAGCTTACTCAAAAAGTATGGCGTAAGCATTGCGTATAGGTTGGAAGTGAGGCTTTAGCCTCGCATTGATGAATGATATTCAATCACTTCACCAGAGATAGAACAAAATCTAACACTTGGCTTTTTTTTGGGCGAGGCTAAAGCCTCACTTCCTATGAAAATAACCGCATAAGTTTCCAGTTATGTGCAAGACTTTTGTGGTCAGCCTAGTCAAAGTTTTGCACTTTATACGGCTGAAAACATGATATTATTTCATATCAATAGCTTATGACTTTTTGAGTTTAATCTACTATAGGCTTTGGTATTCGTGCTTAACTATTGACGATTGATGACAAATGAAAACATTTACAGCCCTTTCTTGCAGTTAAAGCTGAAGAATAAATTCAAGCTTCCTATCTTGGGCAGTCTCTTTATGCTTCGCGCATGACTTCAACTTCTGATTCAGGTAAACCCACTAAGACTTTAGATGAACTACGCCAAGCTATTGATAGCGTTGATGATAAGGTGTTGGCGCTGATTTATGAGCGTGCAGCACTGGCATCAGAAGTTGGTGAGCATAAGAAAAACCAACCTGCCAACACACCGTTTTATGTGCCAAGCCGTGAAGCATCGATTATTCGACGTCTTTTGGCGCAAAATGGTAAAGATGCTGATAAAAACCACAGTACACGCATTCCCGATGAAGCCATCCATGGTATTTTTCGTGAAATTATTGGCGCATGTTTAGCCCTTGAGCACCCCATGACCATTGCTTATTTAGGGCCAGAAGGCACGTTTACCCACACCGCAGCCACAAGACAATTTGGTTCATCGGTCAACTATATGGCATGTGCCAATTTAGCATTGGTTTTTGATGCTGTGGATTCAGGTCGAGCCACGTATGGTTTGGTGCCTGTGGAAAATGCCTTTGCAGGGGCAGTGACCCACACTTTAGACTTGTTTGCCGACTTTGACCGCGATACTTATATCTGTGCAGAAGTGCAGTTGTCTATTCATCATCATTTATTTACACATGCTGAAAAATTAGAAGATATTAAGTTGGTGATTTCTCACCCACAACCCTTGGCGCAGTGTCATGATTGGTTGCAAGAACATTTGCCACAGGCAACATTGATGGAATCTTCATCCACCGTGCATGCGGCGAAAATGGTTGAGGATGCACGGCAAGGCAGTGAAGCAGGTTTAGATTGGCAACATGCGGCGGCGATTGGTCCATATTCTATTGTGGATTATACTGAACTACCATTATTGCAGAAAAATATTGAAGATCATCATGATAATGTGACCCGTTTCTTCGTCATTGGGCAGCATGATTCGCCACCATCAGGCGAAGATAAAACAGCGCTAGTGATTTCGACCAAAGATGAGCCAGGCGCATTGCATACCTTGATTCAGTCGTTTGCTAGCCGTCAGATTGGTTTAACACGCATTGAATCGCGCCCATCGCGCAAGAAAGCTTGGGAATATGTGTTCTTTATTGATGTGTTGGGGCATAGAGATGATGCCAATGTCAAAGCAGCTTTAGCAGAAATCCAAGCGCAAGATGGGGTGATGTTAAAAGTATTGGGCTCTTGCCCTGTTTCGCGGAAGCTTTGAATGGGTATCGATTGGTTAAAGCAGGCTGTAATACAGTCTGAAAAACTGCATCCTTATATTCCAGGTAAACCTATTGCCCAGATGTTGCGTGAGCTTGGTTTAAGTGAACAAGACGTTGTAAGTCGCATAGCATCCACAGTCAAACTTGCTTCCAATGAAAACCCGTATGGCGTTTCACCCAAAGCTTTGAAGGCTATACAGCAGACGGCAATTGAAGCTCATCGTTATCCAGATGGCGATTGTTTTGAACTCAAACAAGCATTGGCGAAGAAACATGGTATTCACGCTGAACAACTGTTGATAGGCAATGGCAGCAATGAAGTATTGGAACTGATGATTCGCACTTTTGCAGCTGCGGAAGATGAAGTGATATACAGTCAACGAGGTTTTATTGTTTATGCCTTGGCAACCACGGCAGCAGGTGCGAAAGGGGTCGCTGTGCCTGAGTGTGATGGTTTTGCTCATGATTTGGATGCCATGCTTGATGCTGTGAATGAGCGCACCAAAGTTGTCTGTATTGCCAACCCGAATAATCCCACAGGTTCATTACTAAAAACGAGCGAACTTCAAAGTTTCCTTGATAAACTTCCTTCACATATTGTGGTGATTCTTGATGAAGCGTATGTTGAATACGTTAAAAATGAGATTGCGGACAGTATCCATGCGCTCAAACATGCAGGTTTGGTTGTTTGCCGTACTTTTTCTAAAGCTTACGGCTTAGCGGGTTTAAGGGTGGGTTATGCGGTGGCAAATCAAGATTTAATTGCTGTCGTCAATCGCTTTCGAGAGCCTTTTAATGTCAACAGTATCGCGCAAGCTGCGGCTTTGGCAGCATTAGCAGATGATGACTGGGTAATAGATAAGGTCGGCCAATGCAAAGCAGAGCGAACGCGACTTGAGTTAGCTTTGGCTGATTTGGGTTGCTTAGCAGCACCAAGCTTTGCTAATTTTGTCTTATTGCAATATCAAGATAGTTTAAGTTTGGTGAAAAAACTTGAGCAAGAAGGTGTAATCGTGCGCCCACTAGCGCCTTATGGCATGGCTGATATTGTGCGCGTTTCGGTGGGTACATATACAGAAAATGATGCTTTTTTACGGGCTTTACGTAAGGTGTTGCCATGATTCAAACACTTGCAATCATTGGCGTTGGCTTAATCGGTGGCTCGCTTGCTTTAGCCTTGAAAGAAAAAGGTGCTGTGGGCAAGGTGATTGGTGCAGGGCGTAATGAAGATAATCTTAAACTCGCCCAATCGTTAGGCATTGTGGATAGCTGGACGACCTCGCTTGCGGGTGCTGTGAAAGATGCTGATGTGGTCTTGTTAGCCGTGCCTATGGGTGCTTACGAAGCTGTGTTGCAAGCTATCGCTCCCGCATTGAAGCAGGGTGTGATTGTCACCGATGCAGGAAGCACCAAACAACATGCCCTAGATGTTGCCCATCAATATCTTCCTGACCATGCATGTTTTGTGGCAGCACACCCCTTGGCAGGCACGGAAAAATCAGGTGCAGATGCCGCATTTGCTACATTATATCAAGACCATGTTTGCATCATCACGCCTGATGCGGCAACGCAGGCTTCAGCTTTGGCGGTGGTCAAAGCGATGTGGCAAGATGTGGGGGCGCATGTGTCCACCATGCCAGCAGATAAACATGATAAGTTGTTGGGGGCAGTGAGTCATTTGCCACACTTGGCTGCATTTGCTTTGGTCAATGCAGTAAACAAGCAAAAAAACAAATGATTTTGACCCTATGGCATATGCCGCAGGCGGATTTAAAGATTTCACACGCATTGCATCCTCATCGCCTGAAATGTGGCGTGATATAGCCTTGGCAAACCGTGATGCTTTGGAGCAACAGATTGATATTTTGATGGATGAGCTGCAAAACATTAGGGTTGCACTTCAAGCAAGTGACAAAGAAAGTTTAACCATGATTTTTTCATCGGCAAAAGATGCAAGGGATGATTGGCTGACAAAGCGAAAAAAGGAAAACACATGAATATCGGCGGCACATTAATCGCAGGGCCTGCACAAGGCGCACTTCAAGGTCATATCACTGTTCCTGGTGATAAATCTATGTCCCACCGCTCGATGATGTTGGGTGCACTGGCAGATGGTATCACCCGTATTGAAGGATTCTTGCCAGGTGATGACAACTTTGCCACGGCTGCCATGTTTGAAGCTATGGGCGCAGAAGTGACATGGTTGAATGAAGAAAAGACGGCACTGGAAGTGAAAGGTGTTGGTCTTTATGGTTTAAAAGAGCCAGAGAATGTGTTGGATGCGGGTAATTCAGGCACTGCGGCACGTTTGATTACAGGCATCTTAGCAGGACAAGATTTTCATAGTGTGATGGTGGGGGATGCTTCATTGCATTCGCGCCCCATGGCAAGAGTTGCAGACCCTGTACGTGCTATGGGCGCAAAAGTGGATGGTCGCGAAGGTGGCAATAAGATGCCGCTGTCGATTCGTGGTGGCAAACTCAAAGGCATGGACTTCGTATCGCCTGTTGCATCGGCACAGGTGAAATCATGTGTGTTGCTGGCAGGCTTGTTTGCTGATGGTGAAACATCTGTTCGCGAACCGAAAGCCACGCGTGACCATACCGAACGTATGCTTCCTTTGTTTGGGCAAGCTGTTGAGCGTGTTGATGCATTAACATGCCGCCTTAAACCTTGTGGTCAACTGACAGCCCCCCAAGATGTTGTGCAAATTCCAGCTGACCCATCTTCAGCTACATTTTTTGCCGTAGCAGCATCCATTGTTGAAGGTTCGGATGTATTATTGAAGAGCATTGGTGTTAATCCAAGGCGTGATGGTTGGCGCAGGGTAATGGAAGGTATGCAGGCAGATTTAACACTGGAAGCTGAAAACACAGTGGGTGCAGAACCTGTGGCAGATATTCGGGTGAAAGCGACAAGTTTGCAGGGTATGAAAGTGAACCCACAAGATATTCCTGATGCGATTGATGAATTTCCTGTGTTGTTTGTGGCTGCAGCTTTATCCGAGGGTAAGTTTGTTTTGGATGATGCTGAAGAGTTGCGTGTCAAAGAGTCCGACCGCATTGCAACCATGGTGGCGGCTTTGCAAGCCTGTGGTGCAGATATTGAAGAAAAAGAAGATGGTGCAATCATTCATGGTCAGCCAAGCTTGCAAGGTGGGGTGACAGTGAATGCTCATGGCGACCACAGAATTGCCATGGCAATGGCAGTGGCAGCACAAAAAATGGACAAAGATATTCGCATTGAAAATGCAGCCGCGATTGCCACATCCTTCCCAAGTTTTGTCGATTTGGCGCAAAGCATAGGCATGAATGTACGTTGGGAAGAAACATGAGCCAGTGGCAGGTTAATCAAGGTTTACAAATTGCCATTGATGGACCATCTGGTTCAGGTAAAGGCACGATTGCCGCATTAATTGGCTCTGAATTGGCTTTGCCCGTGTTGGATACTGGTCTTTTGTATCGTTATGTGGGCTGGCGCGCAGAAGAAAAAAATGTGTCATTGGATGATGAAAATGCAGTGCTATCTATGCTTGATGATGCGATTCATGGCATGGTTTGGAAGCCTGAAGGTATCTATTTGAGAGAAGGCAATGTTGAAAAGGATTGCACTTCATCGTTGCGTAGTGAGAATGCAGGCGCTCGCGCGTCTAAAGTGGCTGCTATGCCTCAAGTTAGAGTAGCACTATTGGATGTGCAGCGGGATATTGCCAAGCTAGGTTGTGTGATGGATGGGCGTGATATTGGCACAGTGGTTTTGCCTGATGCCCAAGCCAAATTTTATTTAACAGCATCCCAACGCGAGCGAGCAAGAAGACGCTGGAGTCAACTTAAAGCCAAAGGCGAAGATGCTGATTTGGATCGTATTGCAGCAGAATTAAGAGAGCGTGATGAGCGGGATACAGGTAGGGATTGTGCACCATTGGAAAAAGCCGTGGATGCGATTCATATCGACTCAACAATCATGACTATGGATGATGTTGTTGAAAGAATTTTGAATGTTTTACAAAGAAGAAAGTTAATGAAAGGAACCGATGAGTAAGCTATGGATTTGTATCTTGCATCCAGACTTAAGTATAGTTTCCTAAATAAAAAGCGAGTGAGTTGACCATGAACACTGAAACCAAACCTGATGATACTATTGAACAAGATGTTCAATCTACTGATGTAAGCGCTGAAGAAAGCGCTACACCTGAAACCAATGAAGAAGAGTCTTTTGCTGCGATGTTTGAAGCTTCTCTTGAAGAGCAGCCCAAACTTTCAAGAGGCGAATATGTGACAGGTGTTGTTGTTGCGATTGCCAGTGATGTGATCACTGTGGATTTGAAGGGAAATAGTGAAGGTGTTATTAAAGCTTCTGAATTTGCCGATATTGGTGAAGCAATACCCGCCATTGGGGATGAAGTGTCAGCGTTAATGGTTGGTAAAGGTCGCCAAGGTGTTGAGTTGTCCGTGCTGCAAGGTAAGCGCCGAGAAATCATGGATAAAGTGATTGCTTTGAAAGAAGCTGATAAAACGATTTCGGGTAAAGTAAGCAAAGAAGTTAAAGGTGGCTTTCGCGTTGATTTGGGTGGATTTGAAGCCTTTCTTCCGCGTTCTGAAGCCGATACAGGCTTTGTCAATGCAGGTGAGTTGTTAAATCAAACTTTTGATTTTGCCATCATTGAAGTACAGCAACGCCCTGAAAATGTAGTGGTGTCGCGTAAGAAGCCCTTGGCGGAAAAAGAAGCTGTGTTGCGTGCAGATTTTTTGAAAACAATGAACTTTATAGCAAAGTTGAAGGCACAGTGAAGCGTTTGACTAATTTCGGAGCATTTGTTGACCTTGGTGGGCTTGATGCGTTATTACATGTGTCCGATATTGCTTGGAAACACATTGATAACCCCGCTGAAATGCTTTCTGTTGGAGAACGCATTACGGCTGAAGTGATTAAGTTGGATGCCGAGTCAGGAAAAATTTCAGTTTCTATGAAAAACTTGATTGAAGACCCTTGGGTTAGGGTTACTGAAACGTATGATCCAGGCATGAAAGTCACCGGCACAGTACGCAAACTGATTAAAGTGGGTGCAATTGTTGAGCTTGAGCCGGGTGTAGATGGCTTGATTCATCGCTCAGAGATGAGCTGGACACGTAAAGATATTGAGCCTTCTAAAGTGGTTGCTGAAGGTGATATTGTTGATGTTGCGGTGTTGGATTTTGATACAGAAAAACGCCGCCTTCGTTTGAGCTTGAAAGAAGTCCGTGAAAATCCGTGGCAGGCTTGGATGGCAGAACATCCAGCAGGATCCAAGGTATTGGGTAAGGTTAAAAATATTTCAGACTTTGGATTCTTTATTGGTTTAACTGATGAATTGGATGGCTTGGTACATATTGGTAATATTTCTTGGGATATACCTGGTGATGAAGCCATTCAAGCTTATCAAAAAGGACAAGAGGTCGAATGCGCAGTGATTGGTGTTGATGTTGAGCGTGGGCGTATTGCCTTGGGTGTCAAACAATTGACAGCGAATCCATTTGAAACATTTGCTTTAGGATCTAGAAAGGGTACATCGGTCAACGGTACTGTTATCGATATTCTTCCCAATGCATATTTGATTGAAGTGGCAGAAGGTATTATTGCAAGGTTGGCACAACGTGAAGTACCACGTGAACAATCCGCATTGGCTCTTGGTGATGAAGTTGAAGCGAAAATTACGAACATTGATCGCAGACGTGAACGTGTTGAGCTTTCTATTCGCCAGTTTTTGCGTGATGAAGAGCGTGATTCAATTCGTGATTATGCCAAACGCAACAAAGCGGAAGAAGCACCGTCTGCTTTGGCGCTTGAATTGCAAAGAAAGTTCTTAAACAAACAGTAAATATTTTTTGATGTTATTATAAATAGGAGTGGTGAGTATGACAAAATCAGAATTGATTGATGCAGTTGCTGCTGCAAATGGTGATATCACAAGGCGTGAAGCTGAAGTGGTGGTAAGTACTGTCTTTGCAGCGATTTCGGAAGAATTAGCTGATGGTGGTCGCGTGGAGTTGCGTGGCTTTGGTAGCTTTAGTATTAAAAAACGTGAATCGCGCCAAGGACGTAATCCGAAGACAGGCGAAGCTGTTCACGTTCCCGCAAAAATTGTTCCGTATTTTAAACCGGGCAAAGAATTGCGCGAACGCGTTGATAAGTAAGCAAGTTCAACGTTTGAATTTTAAATGAACTGGCTTAGTTTAAGTGTAAGTATTGGTCTTGCAGTGTTTGCAACAACATTCGCATTGACCAATACTATGCCTGTTTATTTATCATTTTTAGGGTTTCATACCGATGAAGCTCCTTTATTTATTCCTTTATTTACGGCTTTCTTTTTTGGTTTTGCAGGTGGTGTGTTAGCCCTTAGTTTTTCTCGACGCAAACATAAAAAAGAAATCAAATACCTAAGAAAAGAAAATGCGATGTTGCATAAAGAAGTTGAGAATTTAAGAACAATTCCTTTACAAGATGACTTATGAGTATCTTTATTATCATACTCATGGTTGTGGCAGTGATATTTGCCGTAGCGTTGATTTGGAAAAATAGAGAAGATTTTTCTGAGCAAGCTCTTGAAGAGCCCCCCGAAGATATTCGAGTAAGCCCATTGCTTCGTGGCATTAACTATTTATTATCAGACAAACCCGACCGCGCCTTGCAAGAAATGGTGCAGGTGGCGAAAATTCGTTCTGAATCGGCAGAAGTATACATGGCATTGGGTGAAATGTTTCGCTCTCAAGGTGAATATGGGCGAGCAGTGCGTATCCATCAGAATATTTTAGCTCGCCCAGATGTTGCAACAGAACTACATTTCCAAGCCTATGTTGCACTAGGAAAAGACTTTCAAGCAGGTGGGTTGCTGGATAGAGCCTTAAAGCATTATGCCAAAGCACTGGCCATTCAAACAGATCATTTACCATCGTTGTATGCATGTTTACGCATTCGTGAGCAAAGCCTCGAGTGGGATGAAGCAGAGTGGTTGGTTAGCCGCTTGGAGCAGGTTGAAAATGAACCTTACCATGAGCATAGAGCATATTTGAAAGCCGAAATGGCTAAGAATGCTTTGGAAAAAGGTGATGCGAGTTTATCGGAAAGCCTTGTTTTGGAAGCATTAAAACTCTCACCAAGTTGTACCCATGCGTATTTACTGCTTATTCATCAATTGTTGCAAACGGGTGAAACAGATGAAGTGATCCATCAGGCTTCATTATTTTTAGATCGGGTTAAAGTTGATCATCATAATCTACTACCTGAAGCTTTATTATCGAATGAAGCATTTTACCAAACAAAAGGTGAAGCTTTTTTATGGGATATGTGGCAACAGCGTCATGATGTTGAAGTGGGTGTGCGCTGGATTGAAAATGTAAGTCAAACATACGGCCTGGATGCTGCTCATGCTTTAAGGCATCAATTGAACTTTTCGGATTTAAGTCTGCGCCATGAGTTGCGTCTTGCAGCATTGGATGAAGCTAACAGCAACTTGGTGCAACAGGCCAAATATTGGCGACTAAGCATGAAGCTGTATGCGTGTAAACATTGCGGTGTGCAAGTGCATCAAATGCGGTGGCATTGTCCAAAATGTAACAAATGGGGAACGATGGAGCCATTGCAAGGCTCACATGTGTTTGGAGAAGAGCAACATGCGATATGATTCAATGAAAGATAAAGTGATGGTTGCTTTGGATGTAAACAATCAAACCGAGGCATTTGCCATACGGGATACATTGGGTGATTCAGTTGGTTGGCTTAAAGTGGGCTTGCGTTTGTTTGTGGCTGAAGGTCCATCGTTGATTTCCAGCTTAACGCAAACGCATAAAGTATTCTTAGACCTTAAATTCCATGATATTCCCAATACGGTTGCCCAAGCTATTGAAAGCGCAGGTGCTTTGGGTGTGCAAATGGTCAATGTCCATGCAGGTGGTGGTAAACCCATGCTGGAAGCTGCAAGTCAAGCTGCCAAAGCATTTCCTGATATGTTGTTGATTGCGGTTACCGTGCTCACCAGTGATACCATGCCCAAAGAGCAAGCCTTAAAAGTTGCTTTAGAGCGGGCAAAGCTTGCCAAAGATGCAGGGCTTGATGGTGTGGTGTGCAGTGTATTTGAAGCAGCACAAATTAAAGAAACATGTGGCGCAGATTTCATCACAGTCACCCCTGGTATTCGTTGGGGAAATCAAGATGCGCAAGACCAGCAACGGGTTGCTGATCCCAAAATGGCAATAGAACAGGGTTCCGATTATTTGGTGATTGGTCGCCCGATTTTACAAGCTGATAGCCCCAAAGCTGCAGCCGAAGAAGCAACCAAGATGATGGAAGTCGCAACCTCTGTATGAAAGTAGCCGTTTTATTACTGGCTGCGGGAAGTGGTAAACGTTTTGGTAGTGATATTCCTAAGCAATATTTGGAAGTTGCAGGGAAACCTTTAATTATCCATACCTTGCAAAGCCTGAACCAGTCCACACATGTTGCGGTGGTGCAACCTGTTATTGCTGCTGGTGATGTATGGTATGCTGATGCAGTGGCAAATTATGGCTGGAATTTTGAATTGTTAAAACCCGTTGTTGGTGGTGCAGAGCGTTCCAACTCTATGCAGCGGGGTCTTGCAGCACTTCCTGATGATATTGATATGATTGCTGTGCATGATGCTGCGCGGGCATTACCTTCCCAAGCTTTGCTGGATGATGTGTTTAAGCTTGCCGAAAAACATGGCGCGGCTGTACCAGCATTGCCCGTGCATGACACGATTAAACGTATTGCTGCCGATGGCAAAGTATTAGAGACACCAAATCGAAGTTCTTTGGTTGCTGTGCAAACACCGCAAGTGGCAAGGCGCGATTGGTTTCAACAAGCCCTTGAAACTGAAAAGGATAACTTACATTTGCATACCGATGATGCATCAGTACTCGAAGCAGCGGGCTTTGATGTGTATATCAGCCAAGGTGATGTGAATAATCGAAAAGTCACCACACCTGATGATATGCTGTGGCTTGAGGAAAGGCTTAAATGAGGGGAATCAGATGAATATACGCATTGGGCAAGGCTTTGATGTACATGCTTTTGCAGAGCATCGAAAGCTTATCTTGGGTGGTATTGAGATACCTTATCACCTTGGTTTAGCGGGGCATTCGGATGCTGATGTGTTGATTCATGCGATTTGTGATGCGTTGTTGGGTGCGGCGTGCTTAGGCGATATTGGGCATCATTTTCCAGACACAGACCCAGCACTCGAAGGTGTGGATAGCACCATTCTACTGGCTAAGGTGAAGGCAAGCATTGAAGACATCGGCTTTTCGATTGGCAATATTGATGCCACAGTGATTGCTCAAAAACCCAAGCTCGCCACCTTTATTCAACCCATGCGTGAGCGTTTGGCGCAGGTGTTAGCTATGCGAATTGAAGACATCAACATCAAAGCTACCACCACTGAAAAACTGGGCTTTACAGGTCGTGGTGAAGGTATTGCTGCGCAAGCGGTGACCTTACTCGAAAAATAAACTATAATACTATAGTTCAACCTTGCTACTCATTATGATTGAACGTAGCAACTCTGAAGCTACTAGGTAAGTCGTTCAAAAGCTAAGTGCTGAAGGTCGCAAACTGACCCATTGCGGTCACTAAGCGGTCAAGTGCCGTTCAGCACTCAAAGGGGGCGTTATTAAAGCAGGTGCTCTACTACAATAATTGCTTGAACAAGCGAGACTAGACAATCACTAAGCTTTAAACGACAGTTATTGATAGCATGGATGAGAAACTTAAAGAAATATTTTATAATATAAATGACTGGCTTAAGTATGCTGAAGCTAAATCAGCCACCTTAATTGCTGTAAATGGTGCATTAATCTTTGGAATTAGTGACGTAATAAGCTCGTTCAATACAACAGGGTTTTTAACATCCTATTTAGTCTTCTGCCTTGTATTATGCTCTATTTCATTGGCTATTTGTTTACTTTCAGTTATTCCCTCTTTAAAAATGCCATGGGATGCCAAGCCAAAGGGCGTTTTGCCCACGGATAATATTTTTTATTTTGCAGACATTGCAAAGTATACTCCCCAAACTTTCTTAAAGAAGTTAGCGAAGCGTATTAACGAAGAGCATCATACATTTTCAGGGTACCAACAAGACTTAACACAGCAAATAATAGTTAACTCAGTATTGCACATAGAAAGTATAATTATTTCATTATTGCAATCTGGTTTACGGTGACGGCTGTTATTTCACCAGTATTCGTATTATTGGTTTATCTGCTGAGGTCTAAATAGATATGAAAGATGGAATTGACGCTAAAGTTAAAGAAATAATTGATGACAAGTTCGTAGTCACTGATATTTCAGATGTCCCAGATATTGATGATACAAGACTAACTTTTGGGAACAAGGGCTTACGATTTGAGGCAACAACTCTGTATATTGATATGAGGGGTTCTACGGCGGTACTAAATAACCATAATCGCACCTCAGTTGCAAAGCTGCACAAAGCATATTTTCATACTATTGTCACCATAGCAAAGAGCCTAGGTGGTGAAGTACGAAGCTTCAATGGTGATGGGATGCTTGTTTTCTTTCAAGGAACAACAACAAAAAGAACTTTAAGTAACGCCGTGAAAGCAGCTATGCAAATGAAGTGGATGCTTTCCTCCTCTGATTCAAAAAGTAAAAACTAAAATGGAAACGTATACATCCGTCAATTTTGGTATTGGAATCGATCATGGAAAGATACTTTGTGCAAAAGTTGGGATTTCTGGTGCAAACAATAGGGATTTAGTTTGGATTGGGAATGCTGTAAATAAGTCAGTTAAAATAGGTGACAAGTTACATGGCAATATAGGAATATCCTCGCTTGTATATTCAAATCTGGAAGACGATGTTAAATACAGCACAAAAAAAGACTTCTATGGAAATGATGAAAAAGTAAATATGTGGGCGCACTCTTACCATGATTACAATGGTGAGCAAGAACCGTACTATTCAACTACATATCATTGGACAATTTCGTAAGTTCAGCAATTAGATTGCGACCTAGGAAACCAGTTTTCTTTTATAACTTGGATTGTCACCGATATTGTAGATAGAATCGAACGGCTTCTTTTAGTAGTTTTGTCGCCTGTCAGCACTATGATTGTATAGCCATAACTGCTGGTAAGGTTTCAATCATAATAAGTGGCTAACCATTATCATATACACTATCGCTAGCCTTTGATTTTTAAACCTGGGAAGACTTCATCAGCATGAAATGATGAGCGGACTAATGGACCTGATGCAACCATGCCAAAGCCTTTTTTCTCAGCGATATATTTGAAGTCATCAAATTCTTCAGGTGTCCAATATTTCATAACGGGATGATGCGCTTCGCTAGGGCGCAGGTATTGCCCAAGGGTTAAAATATCGATGTTGGCTTCACGCATATCATCCAACACTTGAAGCACTTCATCGCGCTCTTCACCAAGCCCGAGCATGATACCCGATTTGGTGACCACTGATGGGTCAATTTCTTTGGCGCGTTGCAGCAAGCGTAATGATGTGAAATAACGCGCACCTGGGCGAACCGAGCGGTATAAACGGGGTACAGTCTCAAGGTTGTGGTTAAAAATATCAGGTTTGGCATCCATGATGGTATCCAAACATGAATCAGGTTTGCGTTGGAAGTCAGGCGTTAAAATCTCAATGGTAACTTCAGGTTGTCTTACTCTTAGCTCTTGAATCACGGTGGCATAATGCCCTGCGCCACCATCTTTTAAATCATCTCTATCTACGGATGTGATGACCACATGTTTTAAGCCGATTTCAGCTACGGCTTTGGCAAGGTTGATTGCCTCGTTAGCATCAACCTCATCGGGTTTACCCGTGGCAACATCGCAAAAAGCGCAGGTGCGGGTGCAGACCTTGCCCAAAATCATAAAGGTTGCAGAACCTTGTTTCCAACATTCGCCAATATTGGGGCATGATGCTTCTTCGCAGACGGTGTTTAGCTTTAAATCGCGCATCATTTTACTGATGTTTTGGTATTCTTTGCTCATCGGTGCGCGTACTTTTAACCACTTGGGTTTGCCAACCATGGGTTGCGCTTGTTGGGTGGTTGAACCGATGACTTTAATGGGAATAATAGTTTTGCTCAGGACGACGGGGTCAGGTCTTGCAATCATACATTTTCGCTCCTTATGTTCATACCCATCTTAATTCACTAATGTTACGCACCTAGCATCTTGAACCTTTGTAATTCCTCAAAAGCTACCTTGACGGCTTTCCTCATTCCCACCGCCCTCGGTGGGAATGCATACGCCATGACAATAGGCATCAACTTTTCCAAGGCTTATGCGTTCCCACGCAGGAGCATGGGAATGCGTAAAAATAATGCATGTGTAAAGATGGATTTCCGCCTACGCGGGAATGACGAATTTTAGCCCGACTGCGTAACATCAGTTAAAAATGATTTGAAATTCATGTCGAATGATGTTTGTTCTCATCATATTGAATAAAAATAGTCTTTTATGACCGAATCATTTAGCCATTTAATGAAAATTACGGTATCGATTTTCAACTTTTTGCTTAAGTTGGTTGTAGATTGAAATTCGTAGGATAATCAGAATCGTGATGTATATCCTTATCTCATTGATTTATAAGGACCTGAATTCAAGTGATAAGCTCATTTCCCTCATTCCCATGCTTCAGCGTGGGAATGAGGGAGTAAATTAATAGGCTCCATAGGCAGTGAGGCTTTAGCCTCGCCCAAAAAAAGCCAAGTGTTAGATTCTGTCCTATTTCTGGTGAAGTGATTGAATATCATTCATTAATGCGAGGCTAAAGCCTCACTTCCAACCTACATGCAACACTTACGCCATACTTTTTGAGTAAGCTCTACTTATGGAAGCTGCAACATGGTGGATAGCAGTTTACCAACTCGATCACTTTGAAAAAGCAGTGAAAATCAAAGTAATGGTTGAAGAAGGAGCCACTTGCAAAATTCTGGGTGGATGAGTGGCAATCCCACTTTGAGTGCGTTTTTAGGCTGAAATGAGGGGCATGGTGGTTCCATACACCGAAATTACAGCCTAAAAATGCGCTGGAGTGGGGAAGTCAATCGCCGCTCATGAGTTTTGCAAGTGGCTCGAAGGTCTTTAGTTTCTCAGTTTAAGTGCTTGAAACACTTCATCAGCATGAAATGATGAGCGGACTAATGGACCTGATGCGACCATGCCAAAGCCTTTTTTCTCAGCGATATATTTGAAGTCATCAAATTCTTCAGGTGTCCAATATTTCATGACTGGATGATGCGCTTCGCTAGGGCGCAGGTATTGCCCAAGGGTTAAAATATCGATGTTGGCTTCACGCATATCATCCAACACTTGAAGCACTTCATCGCGCTCTTCACCAAGCCCGAGCATGATACCCGATTTGGTGACCACTGATGGGTCAATTTCTTTGGCGCGTTGCAGCAAGCGTAATGATGTGAAATAACGCGCACCTGGGCGAACCGAGCGGTATAAACGCGGTACAGTCTCAAGGTTGTGGTTAAAAATATCAGGTTTGGCATCCATGATGGTATTCAAACATGAATCAGGTTTGCGTTGGAAGTCAGGCGTTAAAATCTCAATGGTAACTTCAGGTTGTCTTACTCTTAGCTCTTGAATCACGGTGGCATAATGCCCTGCACCACCATCTTTTAAATCATCTCTATCTACGGATGTGATGACCACATGTTTTAAGCCGATTTCAGCTACGGCTTTGGCAAGGTTGATTGCCTCGTTAGCATCAACCTCATCGGGTTTACCCGTGGCAACATCGCAAAAAGCGCAGGTGCGGGTGCAGACCTTGCCCAAAATCATAAAGGTTGCAGAACCTTGTTTCCAACATTCACCAATATTGGGGCATGATGCTTCTTCGCAGACAGTGTTTAGCTTTAAATCGCGCATCATTTTACTGATGTTTTGGTATTCTTTGCTCATCGGCGCGCGTACTTTTAACCACTTGGGTTTGCCAACCATGGGTTGTGCTTGTTGGGTGGTTGAACCGATGACTTTAATGGGAATAATAGTTTTGCTCATATTTTTTTAATGTCCTTGTTGTCTGGGTCAATATCAGGACCCAATAAAATAGCCATCCATTCAGTTTTCGGGTTGGCTTCACAGGCGAGTTTAACAATCATGGTTAAAGGCACGGATAACAACATACCCACAGGACCTAAAATCCAACCCCAAACCACCAACGATAAGAATACCACCAATGTGGATAAACCCACACCTTTGCCCATGTACCGTGGCTCAATCACGTTGCCCATCACCACATTAACGAGAATATAACCCAAGGCGGTGTAGGCGGCAGTATCCAAGCCTAACTGTACGGTGGCAAGCATTACGGCAGGTACTGCGGCAATGATGGAGCCGATGTTAGGTACAAAGTTAAACAAAAATGCCATTAAACCCCACAAAACAGGGTAATCCACACCTAAAATGGAGAGCCAAACGGTAATAAAAACACCCGTTGCCACACTGACCAAGCTTTTGATGACCAAATATTGGTGCACCGTTTTAAGAAACTGTTGGAATCTGGCAGCATTGGGTGCATGACCATCCATGATTTTCCACTTGTGTGGTAAAGCCACGGCTTCAAATAAGACAAAGATAACAATCAATAATAATAAAAAGACATTGGTCAGCGCACTTCCCAAACCGCTTAATAAGTCACCAACCAACCTCATCGCAGATGCTGGATTGATGCTTGCCAAGAGGTTATCTGTGGGTATGGCAATACCCAAACCTGATAGCCAGTTTAAAACTTGTGCTGTTTGCCCCTGAATACGTTCCTGATAAAAAGGAAGGTTGTTCGTAAAGTCAGCAACGGCGGAACCTGTATACAGTGAAACCAATAAACTGGTCAATACCAAGGAACCCGTGACGACAAAAACGGCAGGTGTGACTGCCATTCCCTTGCCCAATAAGAAGTAAAGTGGTGGCAAACAAATGATGGCGATAAAGGCTGATAATAAAATAGGCACGAGTAAGGATGCCGCCAGCTTCATGCCAGCAACGATAATCACAATACAGGCAGCGATAAGCAGAATATGCTCACCTCGACTGACGGGTGTGGGGTTGTTCATGTTGCTTATTCGTAGTCCTTGAGGCGCGGATCATCCAGTGCCAATTCATTTTCACCTGATGCAAAGGATAGCTTGAGCCAAGGTGTGCAACCCTCACAATCCATGCCAGCGCCTGCTTTCATGGCAGCTTCAACTGAGCCGTATTTTTTAAGTTCGGCAAAGGTTTTGTGCATACATTCACAGCGGTTAACAATGTCTTTACTCATGATTTATCCTCGGTTGTGTTGGGTTGGCTATAGCTATACATGCCGCCTTTTTCGGTAAAAGGTAACTTGAGCATCCAAAAAATGGAAGATGTGGGTGTGTTACCTTGGTATTGTTCAAGCCCAATCGTCATTTTATCATGCCCTTTATCGGGTTGCGCATGATAGCTGCCAAACATCTTATCCCAAATGGATAAATTAAATCCATAATTACTATTGGTTTCATGTTTGAAAATCGAATGATGAACCCTGTGCATATCTGGGGTAACAAATAACCTACGAATGATGCTGTCTAAAGCTTTGGGAAGTTTGATGTTTCCATGATTAAACATGGCCATGCCATTGAGAATGACCTCGAATACAATCACGGCAATGGCTGGTGCGCCCAAAGCAATCACAGCCACAAATTTAATCAACATGGATATTAAAATTTCAAGGGGGTGAAAGCGAAGACCTGTGGTGACATCAATATCACGGTCGGCATGGTGAACCTGATGCAGCCGCCAAAATAGAGGCACAACATGAAATAACCGATGTTGCCAATAAATAATCATATCCAAGATGATAATGGCAGCTACGATTTTTATGGTTGGGGATAGGTTGATGTTATTCAATAAACCCAAACCTTGGCTTTCTGCCCAAATTGCCACACCAAATGCGCCAGCAGGCAATAGAATTTTGACCAAAACAGTGTCCAGTGCAACCAGTGCGACATTGTTGAGCCAGCGTTTAACCTTATTTTGGTTTAACGCTCGCTTGGGTCGTATAAGTTCCCATACTATAACTGTGCTTATAATGGCAACAAAAGCATAGGTACGCAGTTCTTGGTCAGTCATTGTTGCTCAGGACTTCTTCGATGATAATTTTTCTTAACTCTTGCATGCCCTCGTTTTTTAAGCTGGATGTGAGAACAGGTTCCAGCATACCGCCAAGGGCATCAATCATTTCTTGTTTGCGTTTACGTTTGGCATTGCCTTTAAGTTTATCCGACTTGGTGGCAACAGGTTGCCAGCGAATGCCTGATTCATTAAGCCAATCAATGAGTTGCAAGTCACTATCTTTGGGGCCATGCCTAAAGTCTAAAAGTACCAGCACAAGTTGCGCGACTTTGGGGCTTTTGAGATAATTCTCAATCAAACCTGCCCATTTGTATTTTTCAACTTTTGATGCACGGGCATAACCATAACCAGGTAAGTCCACGACCAAGATTTTTTCATCTACTTCAAATAAGTTTAAAAGACGGGTGCAACCAGGGTTTTTCGAGGTTTTAACCAAGCCTTTGCGCCCAAATAAAGTGTTTAATAATGAAGATTTACCCACATTAGAATGCCCTGCGACTGCCACTTGGGGTAGATGGGTGTCGGGGAATTGTTTTGCATCAGCCACAGAGAGCTGGAAATTGGTGTTTTGCCAGTGAACAGAAGTAGTCATGCGGCATACGCTGCATGGTGAAAGCATATTGTTCAAATATTAACTGATGTTACGCACCCAGCATCTTGAACCTTTGTAATTCTTCGTTCCCATACTTCAGCGTGGGAATGAGGCTTTAGCCTCGCCCTCTTGTAGCAGGTGCAATAGATTTGAGAATCAGGCGAAATCCTTATCATAGCCTGAGTTGGGCGAGGCTAAAGCCTCACTTCCGAGGAATAGGTGCGTAACATCAGTTAAGATATAAGCTTGGGTGGATGCCCGATAAAAGAACTCGGGCATGACGGTAAATCAATTCATGATTCACTATATGACGACAAGGGGCTAAGAGGGTTTTTTTTATGGTCGCCAATGAAATTTCATCGACATGAATGTATAATGCGCTAGTGTTGCCCAATATTTAGGCAAATGACTTTTTACTACATTTTCAGCAAGAGAGACTCATGACGTTACAAGCGCACCCCCAACAAGATGAAACCCAACAGACAGAACCTGTATTACCTGGCTTTACATTGGGTGATTTTGAAATCAACCCACCTATCGCTTTAGCACCGATGGCAGGTATTACCGATTTACCTTTTCGCCGTATTTGTCGTCGTTTTGGCATTGGTTTAACGGTGACTGAAATGATTGCTTCTCGTGCCGTGGAATTTGGTAGTGAACGCACAGAGCGTATGGCAGAGTTGGATCCAGGTGAAAGCCCTGTGTCTATTCAAATTGCAGGCTCAAACTCGAAATATGTGGTGGATGCGGCCAAGTGGGCAGTAGACCACGGCGCTAATTTTGTGGACATTAATATGGGCTGTCCTGTTAAAAAAATAGTGAAACAGGTGGCTGGATCTGCGATGTTGCGTGATGAAGGACTGGTGGCACGGGTGATTGATGCGGTGGTTCAAGGTGTGGATGTTCCTGTCACGCTTAAAATCCGCACGGGCTGGGATAGCGAAAGCAAAAATGTGGAAAACATTGCACGTATTGCCGAAGATAATGGCATTCAAATGCTGACAGTTCATGGGCGGACACGCGCGCAAATGTTTAATGGTCAAGCATCGTGGGAAGATATTGGGCTGGCGAAAGCTGCGGTGTCGATTCCTGTGATTGGTAATGGTGACATCATTGATGGCGCATCAGCTTTAGAGATGATTCGTCAATCGGGATGTGATGGTGTGATGGTGGGGCGTGCAGTGCAGGGAAATCCTTGGATGCTGGATGAGGTCCATGCAGCCATCATGGGCTTGCCCAAGCCTGAACAACCCAGTGCTGAAGAAGTGTGGGAAGTGGTGCTGGAACATATGCTGCATTTGGCTGATTTTCATGGTGTGAAACGTGCATCCAAGTTGGTGCGCCGACATGTGCCTTGGTACAGCAAAGGATTGAGAGGCTCGGCAGATTTCCGTGGTTCTTTTCAAAAGGTTTTTGAGTGGGATGCGCAAGTGGAAACAGCCAAAGCCTATTTTTTATCGGATATTCACCACAGCATAGACCCACAAAGGTTAGACATTGCAATCTGATTTACCAGCGCAAGTCATCTTTGCTGATTTGCCTGTGCCTTGTTTGCTGGTGAACGCGCAAGGTGAAATATTGACGGCAAATATTTTATTGCAAGAGCATTTGAATGTGTCTGAAAAGCGTATGCTGGGTCAACACCTTACAACATTTATATCACCTGCCGATGAAGTCGCAGGTCTGCTTAAAAGGGCTTTAAATGCCGAAACAATTTCTTCGGATGCCTTTTATACGGTGCGTGGTCATCGCCCATATACACTGTATGCTTCACAGCAGGCAGATGGTTATATTTCTGTGATTTTGATTGCTGAGGGTAACCGTTTGGAGGCAGAGGTGCAAAGCCGACGACATGAAGTGGCGGAAGCCGTATCGCGCATTGCTTTGGAGCGAGCGCATGAGATTAAAAATCCTTTGGCGGCATTACGCGGTGCAACCCAACTGTTGAGCGAACAAGTACGTGGTGATGCACTTGAAATTATTCAGCATATGTTAACGGATGTGGATAGAATCAAAGAGCGGGTGGATGGTTTTTTGCAGGTGGGTCCACGGGCGAACATTCAAATGCACCCCATCAATATCCATATATTGATTGATGATGTGGTGAAGGATGTGGATGGTATTCAAATACAACGTGCCTTTGATCCGAGTATTCCCGATTTGGTTTGCCATGAACGTAGGCTGCGACAGGCGATTGAAAATCTTTGGAGCAATGCCATTGAGGCATGTTCTGATTTGATTGTTTGGCAAACCCGTATTGAACATGGTGTCATTTTATCTGAGCATAGAGGTGCAGTGCTTTCGATTAAAATCACCAGCAATGGTGTCGCTATTCCCGCGCATATTCGAGATAAAATGTTTGAACCTTATGTGACTGCCAAATCACGAGGTAATGGTTTGGGTTTAAGTATTGTGCAGCAAGTGGTGCAAGAACATGGGGGTAAAGTTGTGGTGAATAGTGAGCTGATGCGTACCTCATTCACTGTGTATTTACCCTTAAAAACGGAGAAAAAATAGATGTTAAGAGCATTAATCGTTGATGATGATGATGGTATTCGATGGGTATTGAGTCGGGTATTAACAGAACAGGGCTTTGAAGTGGTGGAAGCAGCTGATTTAGCAACTGCCAAAGAAGCCAGTGCGAGTGATGAGTTTAATATTATTTTCTTGGATGTGTTTTTACCCGATGGTAATGGTATGCAAGCTTTGGAGTCAGGGGTATTTGATGCCCCTGTTGTGATGCTGACAGCCGAAACTACATTCGATCATGCTGTGGAAGCTTACCGTGCTGGTGCGATGGAGTATCTTCCCAAACCCTTTGACTTGGATGAAGTGCGTGAACTTGTTGAGCGCACCAGACCCAAATCCAAGAAGGCATCAACCCCCAGTGAAATAGTATCATCCAAGCCAGAAAAGACACTGGTGAAGCACCAGCCGATTTTAGGTAAAAGCGCGGCTATGCAACAGTTGTTTCGCATGGTGGGGCGCGTAGCAGCATCCGATATGACAGTGCTTATTACAGGTGAATCGGGTACGGGTAAAGAGTTGGTTGCTCAAGAACTACACAAACAAAGTCCTAGAGCGGCTTGTGCATTTGTTGCTATCAATACGGCTGCGATTCCTGCGGAGTTGCTGGAAGCCGAGATTTTTGGGCATGAAAAAGGGGCATTTACGGGGGCAGACAAAGCCAGAGCAGGACATTTTGAAGAAGCTGACGGTGGCACGTTGTTTCTCGATGAAATTGGTGATATGCCGTTGGCATTGCAAGCCAAAATGCTTCGTGTGTTAGAAACTGGTGAAGTACAGCGAGTAGGCAGCACCAAAACCAAGCGGGTGAATGTACGTTTATTGGCAGCGACACATCAATATTTGCAAGATAAGATTAAACAAGGTCAATTTCGTGAGGATTTGTATTATCGCTTGAATGTGATTCCTGTGCATGTGCCACCGCTTCGTGAGCGTAGGGATGATATTCCAGAGCTTGCGGCAGCGTTGTTGGCGCAAGCGGCTGAAGAATTGAATATTACGGCACCAATTTTGATGGATGATGCGATAGGCTTGCTGCAACGCTTTGATTGGCAGGGTAATGTGCGCGAGCTAAAAAATGTGATGCGCCGACTTGCCGTACTCACCCCTGGAGCCAGTATTACCATGACGGATGTTGCGCTGGCATTGGGTAATGATGAAGCTAAGCATCATCAAGAAGATGATACGCTTTCAGGTGCAGTTCATCGCTGTATTGGGCGATATTTAGACCAATTGGGGTATGTGGATGTTCAAGGGTTACACAGGCATGTGTTGGAGCAGGTGGAGCCACCATTGTTGAAGCTTGTGTTGGATAAAGCTGAAGGTAACCAGCTTAAAGTGTCGGAAATGATGGGGTTAAATAGAAATACAGTACGCAAAATGTTGAAGCATTACGAAATAGACCCTACCGATTACAAACGGTAGGTAGGGCTATAACATGTTGCCACACATTTTTTTTAACAGCTTTGTTTCGAGCTTCCCAATAGCGTGAGTTGTTGTAGAGCCTGATTAAAATCATCATTGATAATTTGATGATGAGCTTCATCGGCATGTGCTATTTCTGCTTCAGCAGCAGCGACACGTTGCTGAATAATCGAGGCATCATCTTGACCACGCGAGATTAAGCGTTCTTCCAAGGCTTGTATGGATGGGGGAAGGATGAAAATACGCACTGCGTTGGGTATTTTCTTGGCGACTTGTGCTGCACCTTGCCAATCAATTTCTAACAAGACATCGCTGCCTTGATGTAGGATATTCTCAACATCTTTTTGCCGTGTTCCATAATAATTGCCATGCACCAATGCCCACTCTAAGAATGCACCTTCTTTTTTTTGCGCTTCAAAATCACCCGTACTTAAAAAGTGGTATTCACGCCCATTGGACTCACCTGGGCGCGGGCTGCGCGTGGTGCAAGAAATGGATAAATGAAGATTGGGACAAGCTTCAAGCAACTTGCTGCATAAGCTTGATTTCCCAGCACCAGATGGTCCTGAAATAATATACAGTTGCCCGCTCATGCAGCTTGACCTGTAAGCTGTGTATATTTTTCTTTGAGTTCATCGTCGCTCTCAATGCGGTTGGGGTCTTTAGGAATGCAGTCGACAGGACAAATCGCTACGCATTGTGGTTCATCGAAATGCCCGATGCATTCGGTGCATAAATCAGGGTTAATTTCAAAAATTTCAGTGCCTTCAAAAATGGCATCATTCGGGCATTCGGGCTCACAAATTGCGCAGTTGATGCAATCATCGTTAATCAATAGTGCCACAAGAACCTCTCAGTCAATCAAGTAAAAACAAAACCCTACAAATAAAGGATTGAATCACAAGGTTATAACTGTTGAACTTGGCAACATGATGGAGACTCAACGTGCATAAACAAACCAAGTTTCAGATTCTAGCATTTATTTTATTGGTTGTTGCAGACCAGTGGAGTAAATGGTGGATTGAGCAGCAAATACCATTCTTTAATATGGTTGTCGTGGATGGCTTCTTTAACCTTGTTCGCGCACACAATTATGGCGTAGCATTCTCTATGTTTGCCGACTTGGATCATGCGTGGCGAACGAATGGCTTACTTATTGTCACATCATTGATTGCGGTGGTGGTTGGGGTGTGGTGGTGGAAAGAGCAGCAAAAACAAAGCTTTGATTCATGGCTGTTGATGCTCATATTGGTGGGTGCAGCAGGTAATATTTGGGACAGATTAACCTTAGGTTATGTGGTGGATTTCATGGATTGGTATGTGCGATGGAATGGGCAAGACTATCACTGGCCTGCCTTTAATATTGCAGATGCCTGTATTTCTATTGCTGTTGTGCTGCTGTTGTTACGAAGCTTTAAAAAAGACTATTGAGCCACTTGCAAAACTCTGGGTGGATGAGTGGCTCAATTAAAGGTTGGTTTAGAGAAATGCCCAAGCCAGTAGAGTGTAACGGGTTAGCTTGCCTAAGCCAACCAGTGCGATAAAGAGGTATATGTTATAACGTAAAGCACCAGCAACCAAACACAAAGGGTCGCCAATGATAGGTAGCCATGCAAAGAGTAGGGCAGGCGTTCCCCACTTCTCAAAGAGCGTTTCAGCTTGCTGTTGCTTGATCTGAGAAATCTGAAACCAATGGTGACTAAGTTTAAATCCATATTGACCCATGTAGTAAGTGATGATACTTCCCAACACATTACCTAAGGTTGCCATGAGCACAAGCAGGTAAACGTGGTGATTTGGATCTTGTAAGCGATAAATCAGTAATGCTTCAGAACCACCAGGGAATAGGGTGGATGAAATCAATGCTGAAAAAAATAATGCCCAATCCAATTCATAAAACCATAACATTCACCCATTTAATGAAGGACTAAAATTATTGCAAGGGTTTCAACCTAGATCCTGCAAGTGTTTACACATACATAGCGCAACCTCTTGATTCAACTAGACTATTTAAAAAACACTCATCACCAATAAGGTGACCACGTGTTTTTTAATACGCTATATAAACCAACATCTTACACTCTGAACGTACAAACACTTGCAGGATCTAGGTTCAACCATTCGTCATGCTAAGTCTTGTTCATTAGAGCCGCTTGCAAAACTCTGGGTGGGTGAGTGGCTCATTATTTTTTTCTTTTTCGGCTTCTTGACTTTCTTTTTGGGTTTACGTTTTTTTCTTGGGCAACACATCATCATTGATAATGCTTCTTAGGTCGGTGATGGCATCAGGAATGGTGCGTGTTTGTTCGTATTCGTTTTTTGACACCTTAAGTACTTCAATGGGTTTATTGAGGAAACCTTGGATATTTTCAAGTAGCTCTTTTTCTTCGGGTGCGCAAAATGAAATGGCAGTGCCTTTGTTGATGCCACGCCCTGTGCGTCCAACCCTATGCACATAGTTTTCTTCGCGTTCGGGTAAGTCGTAATTAATCACATAATCAATATCGGCAATATCAATACCGCGCGCGCTAACATCTGTGGCAATCAAAATGTTGCCATTGCCTTGTTTGAAGCTGCGCATGATGTCTGAGCGAGCATCTTGGTCTTTATCACCGTGAATGGTAACGGTGTCTATATCAACCCTTGCCATCGCTTTGGCAACACGCTCAGCACGGACACGGGTGCGTACAAACACAATCATGCGACTTTTAGGATTTTCGTTGATAAATCGCTCCAAAAAGAAGCGTTTATCATCCATATCGACAAACATGACAAAATGACTGATATTTTTAGATACTTTATCTTTAGGTGAGACTTGAATGCGAATGGCGACACTCTTCACCTGAGAATAGGCGAGTTTTTTAATCTCATCATTGATGGTGGCAGAGAAAAATAGGGTTTGGTGTTTATGATATACCATTTTTTTGATGTATTTGATGTCTTCAATAAAACCTAAATCCAACATGTGGTCGGCTTCATCAAGAATCAGGGTGCTTACACCGTCTAGTTTAATCACATCTTGGTTAATCAGGTCAAACATCCGCCCTGGTGTGGCAATCAAAATATCAATGCCATCTTGTAGCTTGGCAATTTGTTGCTCTTGCTCCACGCCGCCAAATAAAGTGAAGGTTTTTACACGGGTATGCCGCGATATTTTAGTGAACACTTCACCAATTTGTTGGGCTAATTCGCGGGTGGGCGCAAGCACAATACACTTGATGCCATATGAGCGTTTACTGCTCTTAAACTTATGAATTTTATCAATCACAGGAATGGCGAAAGCAGCCGTTTTACCTGTGCCTGTTTGCGCAATCGCCAACACATCTTCACCTGCCATAATGGATGGAATGGCTTTGAATTGAATATCAGTCGGGCGCTTAAAACCCAGCTTAGCAAGGTTAGACTTAATATCTTCGGTGATGTGGTATTGCTCAAATTTCATAACTGCCTCACTGGTGGTGGCGCATGGTAACGTCTTTATGTGTTTAGTGCATTAATACAGTCGAGCTGTTAGCCCGCATTATTCACAAATACAGCCGCGCCTTTGCTTGTCCCTTTATTCGCAACAAATCTCTCATCAATCGTTAGTAAGCGCGGCTACGAGCGATTTTTTTAAAATTCGTTGCAAACAAAGGTTCTACGCAATCATCACGACGATTTATGAATAATGCGGGTTAGTAAGTGGCAGTCAATACAGCCTTTTCGGAGAGTCATATTAAGCTTGAAAAAAATTATTGGTATGATTTTCTAGCCTTTCTTTAACAATTTTTATTTTACGCTCAAATTGTTCGCCATTGATTAATTGATCAATATAAAGCTTGGCTAAGCTGCTCTTAAGACTAGAATGTTTAGGGTAATATTCTTTGATTAAAAAGTAGACATATTGGGCTAACGCATCTTTGCCTATAAATTGATGTTCATAATTTTCTCGTTTAAAAATCGCACAAGTCAGCCCTTCTTGAATAGACGCAATGATACTTGAAGCAGATTTATCTTTGACAAAAACAATCGTGAACCTATCGCCTACTTCATGGTCGCTATCGTGGGCATCTGAGTTGGCAAAGGGTGCTAAATACTTATGTTTGTTGGTTGTTTGAAGGGCGGTTAAATGGGTCATATTGTTATGTTCTTTGACTTTTTCTTCGCCGAACACCTCAACACCATCAAGTTGGGATGTTTTTAACATTTCTTTATAAAAAGCTTGGTGAAGGTGATATTTTCCATCTCGATAAACCCAATTGGGGTGAGCTAAGATTGAAATACCATTGGCTTCTTTAATTTTTTGAATCACCCAAATATTCTTTGCGTAATGCGTAACATCAATGTTTTTATCAATATTCTCTTTTTCTAAAGCTTGGCTTATTTCTTGAAGTTCAGCTTCATATTTTTCCGTATCTTTGCGCTGGTCTTCAATCGATTTGTTGGCATGAATCGATAAAATATGCCCATTACCCAAAGCAATCGACATATCTTTTTTTCCACCCACGCTGACTTCTTCACCAGCCAAGACCAAAAGGTCAATATTGTTTGCTTCAACTTTTTCTATCGCTTCAAGTGAGCCACTATAATTATCATGGTCTGTGACACTCATAAAATCCATGCCAGCACCCAAAGATGCCAATGCCATCGCAAAAGGTGTTGTTTTACCATCGGAATAGATGGAATGCATATGCAAATCACCTTTTAAGGGTCTGAGTTTCATCATTTCATCATCAAGACAATACAAACAAACGATTTTTGATTCTTTGTATGTGAAATTCACCTTGATGATAAATTCACCAATGTGGGACATGCTGTAGGTAAACAAAATTTTACTGTTTTTAATGGTATAATCGAGGCTATCTTTATGATAATAATTACCACGCGAAAGCACTTCTATGGATTCAATATTACTGGTATTTTTTAGCGAAAGTTTATAATTTACTTCACTGTTTTGCGCGACAACACTGGGGGTAATTTTCACAATATATCCTGTTTTCTATTATGTTTTTTATACTTTATTGCAAGGTGCTGACTTATCAGGATTTTAAGAGCTGCCAACCATATATCGCGGAGATACTCAGCGTATAGATAGCTAGAATCACAACATTCCTTGGGTTTCCTGAAAGTTTGGGTGTTTTAATTTGTGATACATTCAAAGCGATAATAATCATAGAACAAACATAGAGAATCACAGCAAACGTATCTTTATCAAAAAAGCTTGAAAACAAAACAATGAACACAAGCAGTATACTATTGTTATCAAGGGCTAAACCTGTGTATTTTGTGCCACCAGCAAGACCAAATGTACTAAAGTAACTCAAGCGCAGTGCACTGGTTGCAACCATTAAAAATGCACCAACCAAATAGACCAAAGAAAAACCACCATAACTTAAAAGAAGTATCGCAGGGGTTACGCCATAACTTACAATATCAATCAATACATCCAGTTGCCCACCAAACTTACTATCATCACCTGTACGCCCTTTCATTCTTCGCGCAATAAGCCCATCTGCCCAATCAAAAGCAACCGCCCAAATCATGCCAATCATGGCAGCGGCATACACACCTTGGATGCAAAAATAAATGGCAAGTATGGTGCAAGCCAAACCTGCGAGTGAGCAAAGGTTGGGAATATCTTTTGCATAAGAGAGTATGGTAGGTTGTTGGGATTGAGGTGTCATTCTTGTCCTTTGTAACATATTGGTTCTTCTTTATTTGAAGTGTGTTACCCTAGCTGTGAAGTTATTTGTATCATAGGATTATAAAAAATAATGGTTGTTTATACAGTAGGTACGTTTGATTTATTGCATGTTGGACACCTCGCATTACTGGAGCACTGCGCCAGCTTAGGCAACACAGTTGCTGTGGGTGTTGCTTCTGATGAAGTTGTTAAATTGTATAAACCCAATACCCCTGTTATTCCTCTTGAGCAACGCATACAAATGCTACTGGCTTTACGCTGCGTGGATGTTGTGCTTCCTTACCATGAACTGGATTATATCGCTGTGTGTAAACAAGTGAAGGCTGACATCTTTGTTATTGGTGAAGATTGGGGTAAAAAACCTCATAATGAGGGCGTGGAAAACTATTTAAAATCTCAGGGTAAGAAAATCGTGCAGATTAAGTATAATCCAAAAAAACTCATCGACTAAAATAAAAGCCAATGTTGTTGCTCAATATCAGTGATGCTGCCGTCCCTTCTTTAGTATGTTTCACGTCAACACATTAGAGGAACGCACACCTTTCACCCTGCTATGTGCGTAGTTTTTGTGGTATTACAGGTTCACCGTTTTAAGGTAGAATACGGTTGAGTGTGTTGATAAGATGATCTCCTGTACGAAAATCTTCATTCATTTGAATCACGCCATTTTTATCAATGACAATGGTTTTACCCATCGCCCCTTGAAATTGGTTGAGTAAGCTTTGGTTTTCATCGGCAATGGTGGTGAAAATCGAGCCTGCGTAACCATTGACCGCCTCAGAGACCGTGGTGGAAGCAATGGAACCAGACACATAATCGACCAAAACATAAGTTGTTGTACCGCGCCCTTGAAATTGTGGGATGATATTGAACAACAAATGGTCAGTATGTGATATGCAAATGGGACACCACATGGTGAAATACAAAACGACTGCATCAGCAGGAGTTGCGCCGCCAGTAAGATGGTTGGAAAGCTTAAAGGTTGTGCCATTGGTGGCAGGCGCAGAAAAATCAGCTGAAATTTGACTGGGTTGGCTGCCGATGCTGTTGGCAGTGATGGCTGGTCGTAAGTCTTCACCAGATGGGTTGAGGTCGTCTACCGTGTTGCCACATGAAGAGAGCAAGAGAAGACAAGCCAACAAAGCTGTTTTAGTCATAAACATAACTTACCCCCATAGATAATGTGTTGGTGGTTGGAAAATTTCTTCCCCAATCGTGGTAGCGGGGTGTGTAGGCATAACTTGCTTTGAGAACAACGCTTTTATCTTCATTCGCCCAAGCTCCAGTTGTACTAAAACTACGCTTTTCCATACCTGAAGTTTCATCGGTCAGCCCCTCAATCGTGGCTTTCTTTTCTTGAAGGTCGGCATACGCACCTGTAAGGGTGAAGGTGTTTCCCTTTTCTAAAAAGAAAGTGTAACCAAGGCTAGTGCTCACACTCATTCTATCACCCAAGTCTTTTTGATACGGAGCGACATAAACGCCATATTCTCGGTTGATGGAGCGCTCAAAATATTTGCCATAATTAAAGGCTAAGCTGACATTCCATGGAAACACGGTTTTTTCAAATGATGCTTTGAGGTCTAAACGATAAAATCCACGCCCTGTAATATCGAAATTGTTGGTCACATCATCATAAGGTGATATGCCTGTTGGGGCAGTGAGGCTTGCTCCAAAATACATAGCAGGCTTGTAATCTTCCCATGTATCCAACACCCAAGTACAGGTAATATCATCAAAAGCTTCGTATAACACGGTGAAAGAAGTGTCACCAATGCCGCTTGTTTGAAATGAGTTGTTGGCATACACATTGTCGTTCCAAATATAAGGAATTGACACTGAAGCTTGCCAGTTGTCATTGATGCGTTGGGCGAAGCCAAGGCTCAGGCGTTTTTGGTTTAAGTCAGAGCTTGGCGGGTCTTCGCGCCATTGCCCGTCATCACCCCAGAAACCATTGTATGTTTCATAAGCAATATCAACGCTTGTCGCGGTATACATCATCTTGGGCAGTATCAATGAACCACCCGAGCCACCACCACAACATGATGCAGCAAAGGAAGAGAGTGGAAAAAGGAGTGCAGCCCCCAAGGTGAGGGCTGCTATGCGAGGAGAACGCATTAGGGAGCTGTGAACTTCAGCTGTAGGTTGCCGCCAGCAGCTGTTGTCATTACATGATTATTGACGGTGAGGCGAATATCCAAGGTGTTTTGCGCTGTTGTGCTTAAACCTGCAAGACCTGTGATTTTATATTGACCATTGATTGCAGTCATAGGCATAGCTTGCCAAGTTGTGCCACCATCGGTGGAGACTTCGCAAGTGGCTGTGCTGATGGCATAACTAGGCATCAGCACAGAGAATCCTTGGTATACGGGTGGAAAAATCATGCCTCCAACACGCATGTCCATACCCAATGTGCTGACATAAATACTTAAATCATGGCCGCCTACATTGGCAGCCACATCTTGCAGCCAAACACGGTATTCACGCGGTTTGGTGACTCCTGTTCCATCTGTCCACTGGTCATTGGTGTTGCTACCTGTGGCTAACAATAAGTCCATACCCATATTCATCATCACATTGGGGAAGAAGTGGCTGTAAGTATAAGGGTCTGCGGCTGCGGCAGTGCTATCACCCAGCTTCACTTCCAAGTCCCATTGTCCCATAGCTACAACTTCTGTGCCCATCATCATACCTGTAGGCATCAAATAATAAGTATCCACAGTATAGATGCCTAATGCAGCTTGCGCGGTATCGATAGCACCAAAAGGTGAACTGTGTTGATAACCTGCAAACATATACATCCAAGGTTTGAAGCTGATGCTGTTGATATTGGCATCGGTATTGATGTTGATAGGTAAAGAAGTAGCTGCATCGGTCAATGTTATTTTGTGAGTAGTTTTGACGTTGCGATAGCCCATTTGGAAAGGCGTTGTTGCAGGCGTGTCTATTGTCACATTAATCTGACGCGTGCCATTGCCTAAAGTCATGGTTTTAGTTGTGCCTGGTATATCTGCTGTGATGGGTGGAAGCCCCATACTTGGTGCAGCAACACCTGCAACATTGGCAGGGCTACCTGCAAACTTGGCAAGGGCAATGCTGACGCGGTTCATCAAAGGCATGGCTTGATTCATGGTTTGTAAATTCACACCGCTGGTGAAAGTCACAGGGTTACCTGCGGCAACACCATCCAATGTGCCATCGGCTAAATCAGTAGCAACTTTGTTGGGTAACTCAGCTAGGTCGGCAGCCGTTAAGCCTAAGTCTTTACCAAGCTGGCTCCAAACACCTACACGAAAAGCGGCTGTTTGGTCTGCCATGGTTTGCGTGGTGATGCTTTGTGTGGTGTAGGGGTCAAATGGTGCAGCGGTTAAATCAGGCTTGTAACCAAAAGCCGTTTGAAATGCTGTTTCTGCTGCCGCTAAAGTACTGCCGTTGGCGACCATGGTGCGGATGATGGTGGAATCAGGTGTGATTGGAGCATTGCCCAATGTGCCTGTCTGATAAGTGTTGGCTGCAACACGCAAGGCTAAAGGGTTGGTTGTAGTAAGGGTAACGGTTTGCCCTGAAACTTCATCACGGTAAGTGCCTGTGACTTCAAAATCAAGCTCGTTACTGAGTTTATCATTGGGGATTTCAACTGCAAATGTACCTGCAGATACTGTGCCAGATGTTACTGCTGTACCTGTGGCTGTAGTAACCGTAACTTTACCATTAACCGCACCTGCAATGGCTTGACCATTCACTGTGGTGGATGTCGATGTGGCTGCGCTTGGTGGCAAGCTATCGCTGCCACATGCCGTGAGCGTGGTGGCTAAGCATAAACCTATGGCTAAAGATTTGATGTTCATGTGTTCCTCCCAAAACTGTGATGGGCGAACTTTAAGCAAATGCAATGTGTACGAATATGTGACAAGTTGTCGCACCCTGTCTGGAGAGTAGGTTTTAGGGCTAGATTACGGAGGGATAGCTTTATTCTTGGACAGGTCGTTTTTGTAGTTTGCGTTGTAAAGTGCGGCGGTGCATACCTAATTGGCGTGCAGTTTCCGAAATATTACCATCATTCTCAGTGAGTACCTTTTGAATATGTTCCCACTCTAGGCGTTTGGGTGATAAGGGTTGTTGTTTAATTTCAATGCCCACTTGCCCGTCGGTTTGCCCCAAAGCTTTGAGCACTTCATCGGCATCGGCAGGCTTGGCAAGGTAGTGGGTTGCGCCCAGCTTGATGGCTTCTACGGCGGTGGCGACGCTGGCATAACCTGTGAGCACCACCATATGTGCTTGTGGGTCTAGCTTATGAATTTTTTCAATCAATACCAAACCAGAATCACCAGGCATATTCAAATCGACCACGGCAAATTTAGGCGGTACGTCACCCACCATATGCAATGCTTGTTGCACATTGTGTGCAGTGAGCACAGTAAACCCTCGCCTTTTTAAGGCATTGCCTAAAATACGGCAATACAACGCATCATCATCGACCAGCAATAGGGTAGGGGCACTTTGAATCATATCTTGCATATTAAATCCTCATGTCTTGTAGGGGGAGTTGAATGTGGACACAGACACCGTTGTGGGTTGACTGGTTTTGAATTGAAATACTGCCGCCCATGCGTGAAATAACAGCTTGAGCTAAATAAAAGCCTAAGCCTTGTCCGTGGGCTTTGCTGCTGATAAAGGGTGTGCCTAGTTTGTTTTGGATGTCTTCAGATAAGCCTGAACCATCATCGGTGATGTGTAGGGATAAGTGTTCATCATCCCAGTGTAGCTTGAGTGTGATATGTTGTGCGCCTGCATCGGCGGCATTGTTGAGCAGGCTAATGAGGGCTTGTTGTAAGGTGTCATCGACCACCAGTTGTGGTGCGGGGGTGTCTTTGGTACACATGATTTCAAGTTTGGCTTGGGGGTGTTCGGCTTGCCAGTGTTGCCCAATATCATGGATGTAGTCGGAAATTACCATGCTTTTGCCACCTGTGGCACGAAGTTGACCTGCACTGCTACTCATTTGCGAAATCGTAGCTTTACAGCGGTCAACTTGGGCGCGGAGGATTTGGATTTGTTCGAGCAATTCGGCATCGTCGGCATATTCATTTTCCATTTCTTTGGTCAAAATCGCCATGGTTCCTAAAGGTGTGCCTAGCTCATGGGCAGCACCTGCAGCCAATGTGCCAAGGGCGACGACATGTTTATCACGTAAGCTTTTTTCATGGGCTGTTGCCAGTTTACGTTCACGGTCGCGCAGTGATTCCGCCATCGATACCACAAAGAATAAAATCACCACCACACTAAATAAAAAGCTGGCTGCCATGCCTATGGCGTGGGTATTCATGGTGCTATGATTCATGGCTGCGTGATTCATGTTGCCCATGTGCATGGCTTGATAGGGGAAGAGCAGTAAAATCCCATAACTCACCGTAGTAATGATAGCCATACTCCAAATATAAGGCTTAGGAAAAATGGCGGCGACAAGAAGAAGTGGCAATAAAAATAGAGAAACAAAGGGGTTATTTGCCCCGCCTGTGTAATAGAGAAGTAAGGTGAGGGCTAAGGCATCAATGCAGAGGTGGGTAAAGAGATAGTTGGCAGACACCGTGGATGTTTTGGGTTGTTTGAGCCAAGTTATAAGGTTGAATAAGGCATATAAGGCAATGACAAACATCACTTGGGCTAAAGGGAAAGGGTTGTCACTAAGGCGCACGGCAATCGTCAGCAACAAGACTTCGGCAACAATCATGCTGCTTCGGAAGAGGAATAAGCGATTGAGGTGGTAGATATTAATATTGGCAGTGCTATCGACAGGTGTCATAGTGGGTTGGCTTGCTCCAAAGTGCTATGCTTAGCGCGTTGACGCATCATGCGGGCTAGGTTTCACGCTATTTGTTGTCATACTTGTGCGCCAAAGCATGGGCTGACCAAGGCTAGCTTGTCAATAAACAGATAAAATTTAAGGGTATCCATGAGCGAACTAACAGAGACGGAACATCAACAAGACAAAGTGATTGCGCTGCATCCAAGGCTTGCCGAAATGCGTTGGGGTGAGGCGGCGAGTAAGTCGCGATTTGAAGAGTTTGAACGCTTGGTATTGTCGCTGGGTTGCCCTTTGGAAGAGTCTGTGTTGATGAATGTACGCAGGGCAATACCCGCCACCTTGATTGGCTCAGGGCAAGCTGAAGACATTGCCAAGCGCGTGGAAATTAAAGAGGTCGCGGTGGTTTTTGTGGATCATCAACTCTCACCCATCCAACAACGCAACCTTGAAACAGCATTCAATTGTAAAGTGATTGATAGAACAGGGCTAATTCTTGAAATCTTTGGCGCAAGAGCCAAAACACGAGAAGGGGTGATGCAGGTGGAGCTTGCCAGCCTTAACTACCAAATCAGCCGCCTAGTGCGCACATGGACACATCTTGAGCGGCAGCGGGGTGGTGTTGGTTTTATGGGTGGTCCTGGTGAGCGGCAGCTTGAGTTGGATAAACGCATGATTCGCGACAGCATCAAACGTATTGAGCAAGATTTGGCTAAAGTGCGACAAATGCGTGCCACCCAACGCGAAGGGCGCAAGCGTAGGGATGTGTTGACGGTGGCATTGGTGGGTTATACCAATGCGGGTAAATCTACCCTGTTTAACAAAATCACAAATGCCGATGCCTATGTAGCAGACCAACTTTTTGCCACATTAGACCCAACACTTAGGCAAATTAAATTTAAAAATAGCGTCACCCTGATGATGTCGGACACTGTGGGTTTTGTGCAGGAGCTTCCCCATGAATTGGTCAATGCCTTTCGCGCTACGCTGGAAGAAGTGATTGAAGCGGATTTGATACTGCATGTGCGCGATATTGCCGATGCTGAAAGCCCGAATCATAAGTCCGTGGTGGTCGAAACTTTGCGCGAACTTGGTTTGGATGGCGATAATGCCCCACCGATTGTGGAAGTATTAAACAAGATTGATTTGGCTCCCAAAGTAAAAACAACACTTAGAAAAAACATTGATGGTTCGCGCATAGCCCTTTCTGCGGTGACAGGGCATGGCATGGATGATTTGATGGCATTGCTCGCCAAATGGAGCGAGCAGAACATGGTCGAGTTAGACCTTCAACTGCCCATTGCCGATGGCAAAACATTGGCTTGGTGTCATGAGAATGGTTTAGTGTTATCGCAAAAGGCTGATGATGAATGGCTAAAGCTTAAAGTGCGTATTTCACCGAAATTTCAAAGCCAGTTGCAGGAGTGGGTGGTTGAGGCGAACTAACCACAGAAGCCGATGTATGCGCGACTAAAGTCGCACTTCCAATGCTTTCTCAGACTTACACCTTCTCCTTGAGTTGCAGCACTTAAGGAAGCGAGGCTTTAGCCTCGCCATTAGCAACGCTGATTATAACTATCGAAGTTAGTGGTTTTTATTGGCTGTGACATCATACAAGCTACCCGAAACATACTTATGTAACTGATGTTACGCGCCCAGCACATATGTTAATCTTCGGACATGGAAAATCCCAACATATTTGAACTCTACACAGACTACCTATTAAGCTCATTTGGCTGCACCACAGCCACAGGTTTATCAGGAGATGTTAGATGGTCAAATAAGCCACGATCAAGTCACGCGTTTCTTGTCGAAGAAGGATTATACCTCGAAGGATCTTTGGCAGGGTTTAAAGAAAGATGTTCGTCAGATTGAATCAGAATCTGGTGTTCTTATTTTTGATGATACGGTGCAAGAAAAAGCGCACAGCAAGGAGAATGATTTAATCTGCTGGCATTTTGATCATACGGTCAACCGCTCAGTCAAAGGCATCAACTTGTTGAACTGTTTGTACCATGCAAACGATGTAAGTTTACCTGTCGCCTTTGAACTCATTACCAAGCCGATACACTTTAGTGATGTCAAGACACGCAAAGAAAAAAGGAGAAGCGATGTTACCAAAAATGAGCTGCTACGCAGCATGATTTCAGCATGCCAGAAGAACCAATTGAAATGGCGTTATATCTTGGCAGACAGTTGGTTTTCCTCAAGTGAAAATCATGGCTTTTGTGCACAAAAAGATAAAGAAACATTTTATCATTGCCCTAAAAAGTAACCGCCTTGTTGCGCTTAGCTTGAAAGACAAGAAACAGGGAAAATTTGTACGTATTGATAAGTTAGAATGGTCAGAAGAGCCTGTACAAGGGTGGGTAAAAGGTCAGGACTTTCCAGTCCTTTTGCACCGCCAAGTTTTTACAAACAAAGATGACAGCATAGGCATATTATATTATGATCACTAACGATTTGAACTTAAACCAAAGAGAGCCCTTGAGACAACTCTACAAAAAACGGTTGGAAAGAATCGAAGTCTTGCTCACTAAAAATATAACAATCAAACACTTGCCTTTGGCAAAGTCGCCAACCAAAGTAAAAAGAACGTTCAGAGCAATCACGTCTTTATGTTCACTCTATGCGGCCGCTCAGCTGGAAACGATTAAGCATCATTAAAAGATGAATGCCTTACGCTTTAAAACGACAGCTTTACATCAAAGCCGTCAAGGTAGCTTTTGAGGAATTACATAAGGTTCAAGATAGCTGGGTGCGTAACATCAGAATCTTATGTAACTGATGTTACGCAGTTGGACTAAAATATGTCATTCTCGTGTCACCTCAGGGTGCTTTCTCAGGCTTACACCTTCACCTTGAGCCTCACTTCCAACCTATACGCAACGCTTACGCCATACTTTTTGAGTAAGCTCTATTTAGGGTAATACCTAGATCCTGCAAGTGTTTACACATACATAGCGCAATCTCTTAATTCACCTAGACTATTTAAAAAACACTCATCACCAATAAGGTGACCACGTGTTTTTTTAATACGCTATATAAACCAACATCTTACACTCTGAACGTGCAAACACTTGCAGAATCTAGGTAACAAAATATAAAAGCTTGCAAGATTGTATCGATAGTGATTATCATTCGTTATTATGCAGAAGTTAACCGCACAACGCCAAGCCATTTTAGATATGATTAATCGCTTTGATAAACATTGGGATGCCGATGAAATTGCCTATGCTTTAAAAGAAGAAGGCATCAGTATTGGTATTGCCACAGTATATCGCGGGCTTGCAGCCTTAGCAGACCAAGGGTTGATTGAATCCATTCAGCTTGCGGATAAGAAACGCTATGAGCGGGCAGACAAATCGCATCACGACCATTTGGTTTGTACTGGTTGCGGCAGTATTGAAGAGTTTTGTGAGCCTCAAATTGAATCATTACAAGATAAAGTGGCAGAAGAGCGCGGGTTTAAGATTGAGGGGCATCAATTATTACTATTTGGGCTTTGCAAAACATGCAAAGCAGAGGAAAGCTAAATGTTATCAGCTTTAATTATCGTATTTCGTGAAGTGCTGGAGATGTCTATCGTCTTGGGCATGTTATTTGCCGCAACCAAGGGTGTTGCAGGTGCAAACAAAGCTATTTTAACAGGTGCTGGGTTAGGGTTATTGGGTGCCTTTGCCTTTGCCATCTTTATGGATGAAGTGGAAAATGCTATGGATGGCGCGGGTGAATTTGTTTTCAACGCCATCGTTTTGGGTATTGCTTCGATATTGCTGGCGTGGACTGTGGTGTGGATGAGTAAACACGGTCGTGAAATGAGCCAGCGCATCAAACAAGTGGGTGAATCGGTGGCTGATGGTAGCACACCCATGATTGGGCTGATGATCATAGCTTTGGCGGCAGTCATGCGCGAAGGTGGTGAAGCTGTGTTTTTCTTGTTTGGTGTGATGCAGGTTGAAGATGACCCGCAAGCGATGTTAATCGGTGGATTATTCGGCTTGTTGGCAGGTGGTGCGTTGGGTTTGGTTTTGTACCAAGGTTTGATTCGTATTCCGATGAAACATGTGTTCAGTGTGATGGGTGGATTGTTGATTTTACTGGCGGCAGGCATGGCTTCGCAAGCTGCCAGCAACTTGGTGTTGGTCGATATGATTCCACCGATTATTGATACCGTTTGGGATAGCTCGTTTATCCTATCCGATGAAAGTTTGATGGGTGAGATTCTGCATGTGATGGTGGGTTATGATTCGCAACCCAGTGGTATGCAAATGATGGTATTTGTGGCGACGTTAGGTATTGTGACTTACTTATACCGCAAAGCCTAAATGCTAAAACAACTCTATCCTGCATGTGATGTTTCCCGTCAACTCGAAGGCACTTACCTTGCTTTAAATTTGCATCAACAAGCAAAACAGGGTGAGATATTTATTTATGCCAATTATATCGTAAGCCTTGATGGGCGTATTGCCTTGTTTGATGCAGCTATGGGTGAATATGCCGTGCCGCCAAGTATTGCCAATAGGCGAGACTGGCGACTGTATCAAGAGCTTGCAGGGCAAGCCGATGTGATGCTGACTTCGGCGCGTTATTTTAGACAACTTGCAGAAGATAAAGCACAAGACCTGTTGCCTGTGGGCGGCGGTGATAAATATGCGGATATTAAAGCTTGGCGAAAGATGCAAGGATTAAAATCACAGCCTGATGTGATGGTGTTATCCAACTCTTTGGATATACCGCTCGCTGCTTTAGAAAAAGTGAAAGATAGGCAAGTGATTGTGCTGACTTCATCGCAAGATGTGTCCAAAATTGAAAACTTAGAGAATACTGGTGTGGTGGTCAAACAAACAGATGAGGTGACAGGTCAGTTTGTTCGCCAATGCTTGATAGATTTGACTTATCGCAGTGCCTATATGATTGCAGGCCCACAAGTTCATGCGACTCTCATCCAAGACAAAGCTGTGAATGAATTGTTTCTCACCACACACTTTACGCTATTGGGCGGCACAAAGGTTTCAGGTTTGGTGGATGTAGATTTAGACAACGCACAAAGCCTGAAACTCAAAGCTTCTTATTTGGACACCCAAGAAAATCAATTGTTCCAAAGGTTTAGCTATGTTTGACAACTTTGACTTCGCTGCCACACCGCATATTCATTTTGGGGTGGGCAAACGCGAGATGCTCGTCAACCTTATTCAAGATTATGGCAATAAAGTGTTGTTGATTACGGGCGGGAAGTCGTTTGATGATTCGGCTTTGTGCCATCAGCTTTGGCATGACTTAAGTCAAACCTTTGAAGTGAGGCGCGAGCGGGTAAGCGGTGAACCCTGCCCGCAAATGATTGATGTTTGGGTTGCCCAATACCAAAGCTTTGCACCTGATGTGGTGCTTGCCATTGGTGGGGGTAGTGCTGTGGATGCTGCCAAAGCCGTGGCAGGGTTGTTGCCTTCAGGTGATTCGGTGATGTGCTACCTTGAAGGTGTGGGTGAGGGCAAAATATTCAATTCAGCCACCACACCTTTGATTGCTGTGCCAACCACGGCGGGTACGGGTGGCGAAACCAGCAAAAATGCAGTGTTATCGGTGATTGGCGAAGATGGATTTAAGAAGTCTTTTCGTGATGTCTCTTTGGTCGCCAAACATATCATTCTCGACCCTGAATTGACGCTCACTTGTTCACCACAAACGACTGCTGCATGTGGCATGGATGCGTTTACCCAATTGCTCGAAAGTTATGTATCCATTAAAGCCAGCCCGATGAGTGATGCGCTGGCATGGTCAGGTTTGGAAAAGGTGGTGAATGCTTTGCCTGCGGCGTTTGATGATGGTTCAGATATTCAGGCTAGGTCTGATATGTTGTATGGCTCATCCCTTTCGGGTTTAACGCTTGCCAATGCAGGGCTTGGCTCTGTGCATGGGCTTGCTTCGCCTTTGGGTGCATACTTTCCCATCCCACATGGCGTGGTGTGCGGTTCTTTATTGTTTGAAGCGACCAAAACCAATGTTCATGCCATGCAAAGCCGAGATGCGCATAACCCAGCGCTTGCCAAATATGCCAAAGTCGGGCGATTGTTTGCACCTGAGATGAATATGAATGAAAACGAAGCTTTAAAGATGCTCTTGGGTATGTTGGAAATTTGGCAACAGCATATGCAAATGCCGAAATTGTCTGAATTTGGTGTAAGTCAAGGTGATGTGGATAACATCATCGACAATATCAGTGGTGGAAGTTATGCCACCAACCCGATTGTTTTGACCAAGAAAGAATTAAACGATTTGTTGTGTGCTAGACTTTAACCAGCACTTCTTTAATCGCCTTTGCGAAACTCAGGAAGAGCACCTTTGATATATTCATAAGCAGACCACAGGCTTAATACCGTGGCGAGCCATAAAAATGCAGTGCCTGCTTCATGCATAGGGAACCCAAAAAAGTCTTCATGCAAAAGAAGCCCTTCAATGGCAAACATTTGGGTCAGTGTTTTCCATTTACCCATTTGCGAAACATGAACAACCACAGCGCGTTCGGCTAGCCACTCTCTAAGCGCACCGATAATAATTTCGCGGCTAATCAAGATGACAACGAGTATGGTGGATGCGAAATCAACATCAACAAGTAGGATTAAAGCGACAGAAACCAAAAGTTTGTCGGCAACGGGGTCTAAGAACCGACCAAATGCAGTTTCCTCATTGCGGGAGCGCGCCAAGTAACCATCAAACCAATCCGACCAGCCAGCAATGGCAAATACCAAGCCTGAAGCATAATAAGAAAGTGGAGCAGGCAGATAAAAGGCAAGGATAAACACTGGCACAAGAAGAATGCGCATGGCTGTTATTTTATTGGATAATGTCCAGTTCATGGTTTTCCTTTATGTTGTTCATGTTATCTTTTAGGGCTTATCAATATCCATAAATCAGCAAGGAGAGCTAAACCTGCTAATATATACATATGATTATGATGAAGTGCGGGTATAAACGTTGTTAAATCTTTGAGAGCATCCGTATTGGTCATCATACCATAAATGATAAATATCCAAACCAAATGCCCAACAATCAATATGAATAAAGCAGATATTGCCCAAAGGCTGCTGGTGAGTAGCGCAAGAGTAGATGTTTGACCAGGTAAACGTGCCATGGCTTATTCAAACCCAAAGCGGCGAATAGATTGGGCGCGAAAAGCTGTATCATAAATAATTTCTACACCTCGCGTATATTTTTCACCTGTTTCTTCATCGTAAAAGTCTTCAATATACAAAGCCCGTTCAGGATGATTTTGATCAACAATAGCAGGCGATCCCATTTCAGATTCAATAGAAAAGCGTGTGTCACCCTCTTGAATAATCCAAATGCTATCGGCATCAATGACATTACCTTGATGTATTTTTTGTTTGATGCAGCCCGTGCTTAAAAGGGCAACTAAGACAAGTGTAAACAAAAATTTCATGCGGTTGCCACTGGACCTCGATGATTTTTTTCAAGCAACGCAATATATTCATCCATGCCTTGCTCTAGGCTGAATTGAGGCTTCCAGCTAAGAATAGCTTTGCTCTCGGACAAGTCGGCCTCAGTATGGTCTTGGAAGAAGGGATAAGGATTATGGATATATTCGGTGGGGTGATCAATATTTAAAATCCGATTTAAGTTGGATACAATATCATTGTATGAACGGGCTTTGCCTGAGCCCACATTGCACACACCAGAGCGCGGAGCTTCAAGAGCTGCAAGATTAGCACCAATAACATCGCCGATATATACAAAGTCACGGCGTTGGTCACCAAATTCAAACATCCGAATGGGATTCCCCGCTTGAATGGCTTGGTACCATTGTAAAATCATGGATGCAGTTTTGGTGCCTTCATGTTCATTTTTATGATGTTCACCTGATCCATACACATTAAAATAACGCAAGCCAATAATGGGTGCACTGTGTCTGTCGTGCCAACGGTAGGCAATTCTATCCATCGCAAGCTTGGAAAAGCCATAAATATTTTCAGGCTGTTCACCTGAACCAATGCAGTTGGGGGCAGGGGTATTGCCGTATGTTCCTGCTGATGATGCATAAATAACGCGCGTAGCACTTTTGTTGGCAGCTTCCAAAATAGCAGCAAAGGCATCGGTATTGACATTCATCATCAACTTTTGATTCATCACGGTTGTGTCTGTAATTGCCGCTTCATGATACACCGCCGAAAAATGACCGCTGGCAATATCCTGCAGAAGTTGAACATCATCACAAAACACTGCGCGAACTTCTGCGTCGACGTTGATGAGGTTTCGCCAATTACCTGAAGAAAAGTCATCAGCAATCACCACATCAGTATTGGGGCGTTGAAGCAAAGCCGCAGCGATATTTGAACCGATAAACCCTGCGCCGCCAGTGATTAAAATTCTATCTTTCATGATTGCTCCGCTTTTTCTTCACCACGCCATTGCAGTTGTAATTTTTCAAAAGCACGCACGGTTGCTTCGTTGCATAAAGGGTAACCCAAACGTTTGTTGATGCTATCCAATAAAACATCTGCTGGTTTGTCGCAGACATCATTCACATCATAACCTGTTTCGGCCAAGAGGCGAGAAATCCAAGTGCCAATGCCTGAAAGGGTTGCAATATTGGCAATGCGAATCAATTCATCGCAGCGGGCAATGCTGATTTGATTACCTGTGGAGGCATGAAGATCTTCAGGTGTATTTTCAGGTAAGCTGGTGATGGGGCGACATAAAAGCTTCCAAATCACCCATTCGCTTTCAGAAATATAATTTTTATCTTGATGTAAAGGAAATGCAGCTGGTGGTGATAAAACATTGTTATTCATTAGGTTTAATCCACGTATGCCGTTGGGCCTGTAATGTATGCACCTTTAAGTGCGGAAGCTTTGATGGTTGCACCCAAACGAATGCTGCCAGCAAGGTTAGAACGGCGAAGCTTGGAACCAGTCAAGTCTGCATTCATCAGGTTGGCTTGACTTAAATTAGCAAGTCGGAGGTCGCATTTGATAAGTTTACAATTGCTTAAGTTTGCACCCGACAGGTTAGCTTCTTTAAAGTTGCACTCTGTTAGGTCCGCACCCGAAAAATCCACGTCTCTAAGGTCTGCTCCTGAAAAATCTTGCCCTGCAATTGATTTTCCTTCACGAATGGCCTGTTGCACAGCGTTAGCATCCATAAACATCTCCCATAGTCTTTTTCAATAAGGTGGCGATGGTACGTGATAAATGATTGCAATCAAGTTTGATTTCTGCCGATTGCGCTTGAATACTTATATCCTTATGCTGCGCCCTCATTGATTTTGATGTATGTTGTGATGAGGAGTGGTTATGTCTTTAAAGATTGCGGTGTTGCCTGGTGACGGTATTGGTTCTGAGATTGTGGGTGAAGCCCTGAAAGTCTTGGATGTATTAAATGATAAGTTTGATTTGGACGCAACATGGCAAGAGGCAACCATTGGTGGTGCAGCTTATGATGCCGAGAAAGACCCGTATCCAACTTCAACACAAACATTGGTCAAAAGTTGTGATGCCGTACTTTTGGGTGCTGTGGGTGGACCAAAATGGGAAGTCTTGGATAAACCACTCCGACCTGAAGCTGGTTTATTGCGTATTCGTGAAGATTTGGGTTTGTATGCCAATTATCGCCCAACCAAAGTGTTTGACCAATTACTCGAAGCCTCCACTTTAAAACCTGAAGTGGTGCAAGGTGTTGATATTTTAGTCGTGCGTGAACTGGTATCGGGCATCTATTTTGGGCAACCGCGTGGCTATGAAGAATACAATGGTGAACGCAGTGGTTTTAACACCATGCGTTATTGTGAATCTGAAGTGAGGCGCATTGCGCGCAAAGCCTTTGAGGCGGCACGTTTGCGTTCGAATAAAGTGTGCAGTGTTGAAAAGGCCAATGTATTGGAAGTCTCTGAGTTATGGCGTGAGATTGTCACTGAGGTGCATCAAACTGAGTTTTCTGATGTGGAATTATCGCATATGTATGTGGACAACGCAGCCATGCAATTGATTCGCAATCCCAAACAATTTGATGTTATTGTGACAGGCAACTTGTTTGGTGACATTTTATCCGATGAAGCATCCATGCTCACAGGTTCGATTGGTATGTTGCCGTCTGCTTCGATTGGTGAAGAATTTGCCATGTATGAGCCAATTCATGGTTCTGCACCTGATATTGCGGGGCAAGACAAAGCCAATCCTCTGGCGACGATTCTTTCGGTTGCCATGATGTTGCGTTTTTCACTGAGTCGTGTGGACTTGGCAGAGAAAGTAGAGCAAGCAGTGGAGAACACTTTGGATGCAGGTGTGCGCACCGTAGATTTGGCAGATGGACAAGCACCTGTATCGTGTTCAGCTATGGGTGATGCAGTATGTGTAGCTTTGGAGAAATTAGCATGAGTGATTTAGAAGCTGGAATAGATGTTGGAACAAACATGGAACGCTTTTTACCTGAAAAAGAAGACGGTTATGTGGTGGCTGTTGTTGGCGCAACAGGTGCAGTGGGTCAGGTGATGTTAGAAATATTAGCAGAGCGAAAGTTTCCAGTCTCAAAAGTGATACCTATCGCATCCAGCCGAAGTGCTGGCTCTACGGTATCGTTCAATGGTAAGGATGTTGTGGTGCAAGATTTGGCAACATTTGAGCCTGAAGGTGTGGATATTGCGTTGTTTTCAGCGGGCGGGGGTACATCCAAAGAGCATGCACCACGGTTTGCGGAAGCAGGCTGTTACGTGGTAGATAACTCAAGCACATGGCGCATGGATGAAGAGATTGCACTGGTTGTGCCTGAAGTTAACCCTGAAGCTTTGGAGATGGCGCGGCACAATCGCATTATTGCCAACCCGAATTGTTCGACCATTCAGATGGTGGTTGCGCTTAAACCTTTGCATGATGCTGTGCCGATTGAGCGGGTGAATGTGTCCACTTACCAAGCGGTGTCAGGTGCTGGTGCTGTGGCGATTGAAGAACTGGCAAAACAAACGGGTGCACTACTGAATGGGCAGCCCGTTGAAGTGGATGTTTTTCCTGCGCGAATTGCCTTTAATGTGATTCCCCAGATTGATGTTTTTATGGCAGATGGCTATACCAAAGAAGAACGAAAAATGATGGATGAAACGGTTAAAATTATGGGTGCAGATATTGCAGTCACTGCGACGGCAGTACGCGTTCCTGTGTTTTATGGTCATTCTGAAGCGGTTAATGTTACTTTTGCGGGTGATATGGGTGCAGATAGAGCAAGAGAGTTGCTTGCTGAGGCCGATGGGGTGTGTGTTGTGGATGATCCTGCAACCGAGGATTATGTCATGCCATCGGAAGCTGCGGGCTCAGACCCTGTGTGGATTAGCCGTATACGAGATGACAATTCTTCTAGAAATTCCTTGCACTTATGGGTCGTGGCCGATAATGTGCGTAAAGGTGCGGCTCTAAATGCAGTACAGATAGCAGAAATTTTAATTTGCTAGTTTAATAAAAGCGAAAAGAGGAGGCAAGCATGTTCCAACGGACTATGCATGTTCTTTTGGGAACAACGTTTGTTATAATATTGGGTATGCAAGCTGCTTGGGCGGTATCCTTTGGTAAAGTGGATGTTGCCAGTAAAATGGGCGAGCCTTTCTATGCTGAAATCCCACTTCATTTGAGTGATACAGAGTCACTCAGAAGAACGTCTGTTGAAATGGGCACATCTGTTGACTACCGTATTTTAGAAGTTTACCGCAACCCAGTTTTAAATGCTATTCGTGCTGATATTATTGATGATGAGCGTGGTTCTCGTGTCACCTTAAGCTCCGATACAGCCATTGATGAGGCATTCTTCAATGTCATTCTGAAAATCCGCTATGGTCGTTCTACACACTACAAAAAAATCCCTGTTTTCCTTGACGCTGCCTCATTAAGCGCACCAGAAAAACCTTTATCTTCAGTCAATTCAGCCAATATTGACCCCACTTCATCTGCGGCATTTGCACCCAAAACGATAAAGGGTGAAAAACCTGCAAGTAAAGAAGCCTTTGAAGATGTGGTTGAAAGCGAAGACTCTTTTCAATCCTTTGATGGTTGGGCAAGAACTTCTAGGTATGGCCCCATGGTTTATGGTGATACCATTACTACCGTGGCACAACGCTTACGCTTAGATGATAAATTCACCAATAAACAGGTGATGATGGCTTTATTTGAAAAAAATAAAGCACAGTTTTCCCGAGGAAACATTAATCTTATCAAAGCTGGTGCATATTTGGATGTGCCAACTGCTGCTGAAGTGAATAAGTTTCCCCCTGCGGAAGCAAAAACTTTGTTATCTGAGCAGGCTAAGGCTTGGAAGGCTATGCAAAAGAAAAGTCAATATGCAGCCTTGGCTGAAGCGCAGCGAACACGTTATTCTGGCCGCGTCCGTATTGGTGATGCAGCGACAGGGACGACCGTAAAACCAGCGGTAAAGGCATCGAATAAGGCATCGAATAAGGCAGGCTTGGTTGATGAAGAAGGGTTAAGTTCGAAGGTCTTGGCTGAAGAAAATGTTGTGGCTACTCAAAAGCTTGAGAAAAAACTCATGCAAAAAGATGTTGCACTGCGTGTCTTGCAGACAAAAATGGCAGAGTTAGAAGGTCGTTTAAGTGCTGCTGAAGATTCATCGAAGAAGAATACAGGGCAAGGTGTTGCTGATGCGACCAATGCTGCAATGGAAGCGCAAAATAAGCGATTAGAGCTTGTCATTACACGACTCAAAACACAGCTGGAACAAGCGACAGCGAACGCGAATAGTACACCATCAAGCGCAACTGATTGGATGCTGTATGCCTTGATTACTTTGGCAGTACTTGTTTTATCACTATTGGCAGCGGTATTGATGTTGATGAAGAAGAGTCGCCAACATCCTGCGGAAAAGGACGATGCTGCTAAAGAATTGGCAACCAACAATGATGCTGATGACACGAAGTTAATGAATTCTGATGACTTTGAAATGCCGAGTACGCCAGCTTCAAATAAGACTGGTGAAGTTGATGCTTCAGGTGAAATGTTTGGCAGTGATGTGGATTTGGAAGAAATTCCAGATCTAACTGATGAAGAAACAGGGGAAATGGAGCCGTTTAATGCAGATGATGCCCCAGATCCGAATGTAAACTACCTAGAAGACGCAGATGTTTACTTGCGCTACGGCATGGAAGATGAAGCGGAACAGCAAGTTCGCATGGCGTTAAAGTTAGATCCTGATAGCCCAGAAGCTCATGCGAAAATGGTGAAGGTTCAAAAATCAAAAGGTGATGAGCTGGCTGTCAATGATGCGCTTAGCGCAGCCAAAGCTGTGCTTGTTGGAAGTGCGCTTGTGTTGTTTGAAACAGCAGTTGCAGGTGAAACCAGTGTCAAAGAGGAAAGTGAAACACCCAGTTCTCTAGAGAATTCAGCGCCAATTGATGAAAATATTAATGATTCCGCAGACTCAGGCATTGATTTTGATTTCAGTGGTATGGGGCAACCCGATAAAAAATCTGCCTTGGAAGACGCTGATGAAAGTGTAAACAATGACTCGGCAGGTTTGGAAATAGATTTTGATATAAGTGAGCAACCTGGAACTCAAGAGGAAGAAGGGCTTGTTTTTGATAATCAAGATGTAGCGTCTTCGAATAGCGTTGAAGACGATCATATGCTTGAGGCTGATTCGTTTGATTTTGGTGCTATTTCTTTAGAGGAAGACGCTGGAAGCCAGTTGAATTCAGATATACCATTGATACCCATAGACGAGGATGACACTGAAGGTCTTCATGATTTTAAAACGGACAAGGGAAGTTTTGAACTCAATGCGGAAGAAGGTACATATACTGCTGATTTAAATGATGGCATGACGAGCGAAAGTTTATTTTTTGATGCAAATTTGGCATTAGAAGAAAAAAAATCAGACCAAGCTGTAGAAGGTTTGAATGTTGCGTCTATTGGAGCATTGGCAGGAGAGGAAAAAGATCCTTTATCTTTGATTGAAGAAAAATCTGAAGCTGTGTTGGCAGATATTGATGATGATTTTGAGCTTGTTGATTTGAATTTGGATGATGTTGCCATAGATTCCGACAAAGATGATCTGCTTGCTTCAGTTGATGATGATCTAAACCTTGATGACTTGGACTTTGAATTATCCAACTTGGATACAGAAGATACTGCTGTTGCCATAGATTCCGACAAAGATGACCTTTCAGCTGATGATGATCTAAACCTTGATGACTTGGACTTTGAATTATCCAACTTGGATACCGATGATGCTGCTGTTGCCATAGACTCCGACAAAGATGGTCTGCTTGCTTCAGTTGATGATGATCTAAACCTTGATGACTTGGACTTTGAATTATCCAACTTGGATACAGAAGATACTGCTGTTGCCATAGATTCCGACAAAGATGACCTTTCAGCTGATGATGATCTAAACCTTGATGACTTGGACTTTGAATTATCCAACTTGGATACCGATGATGCTGCTGTTGCCATAGACTCCGACAAAGATGGTCTGCTTGCTTCAGCTGATGATGATCTAAACCTTGATGACTTGGACTTTGAATTATCCAGCTTGGATACCGATGATACTGCTATTGCCATAGACTCCGACAAAGATGACCTGCTTGCTTCAGATACTGATGATCTAAACCTTGATGACTTGGACTTTGAATTATCCAACTTGGATACCGATGATGCTGCTGTTGCCATAGACTCCGACAAAGATGACCTGCTTGCTTCAGCTGATGATGATGTAAACCTTGATGACTTGGACTTTGAATTATCCAACTTGGATACCGATGATACTGCTGTTGCCATAGACTCCGACAAAGATAATCTGCTTGCTTCAGCTGATGATGTAAACCTTGATGACTTGGACTTTGAATTATCCAGCTTGGATACCGATGGTACTGCTATTGCCATAGACTCCGACAAAGATGACCTGCTTGCTTCAGCTGATGATGTAAACCTTGATGACTTGGACTTTGAATTATCCAACTTGGATACCGATGATACTGCTGTTGCCATAGACTCCGACAAAGATGACCTGCTTGCTTCAGATACTGATGATCTAAACCTTGATGACTTGGACTTTGAATTATCCAGCTTGGATACCGATGATACTGCTGTTGCCATAGACTCCGACAAAGATGATCTGCTTGCTTCAGCTGATGATGTAAACCTTGATGACTTGGACTTTGAATTATCCAGCTTGGATACCGATGATGCTGCTGTTGCCATAGACTCCGACAAAGATGACCTGCTTGCTTCAGCTGATAATGTAAACCTTGATGACTTGGACTTTGAATTACCAGACTTGGGTGAAGGTGATCGTGATATTATGGTTGCCTTTGATGAGGCTACAGCTGAATTGTATCTTAGTGATTTGGATGCTTCTGTAGTTACTGATGATGCAAGCCTTGATATTGCCGCCAAGACTGAGGTAGATGTGGATGATGAGGATTTGTTTGCAAGCTTGGATGCGGAGTTATCTGAGTTGGAGGTTCATGAACAAAGTATGATGATTGATGTCAGTGCTGTGACTTATTCTGAATTGGATGATAAAGATGTACTGTTAGATGATTTGGCGGACCCAGATAAAACACATGTTCTGAATGATGTAGCCAAAAATGAAGCGCTACTTGAAGGCATAAATACGCAATCACCCACGCACTTCTCTGATCTTGATGCTGCATTAGCATCAAAGGCTAATAACCCAATGCTTGATACTTTTGAGGTGACGGAAGATATTGGAGGTATTCATTCAATAGACACTATGTCACAGGGTACCATTGGACCTTCTTCTGAACTGGATGATTTGATGAAAGATCTTGATGAGCTTTTGAATGAGGATAAAAATAAAAAATAAGAAGCTGTGATGATTCGCGGAATATTTATTATTTCATTGATGATATGGGTGATTGCTTTGAATGAGTTTCTTCCCACTTTTCTTTTATGTTTGATGTGTTTTTATATATTACATATTCAAGGTTTTACGCGGGTGAACTTTTTACGTAGCTTTTATGCGCTAACATGGTTGTTTTTACCTATTTTTATTTTCCATGGATTTTTTACACCAGGTATTATGGTGCAGTATCCTTTTTATTTACCCGTATCGGAGGAAGGTTTGTTGCGTGCATTGCATTTATCAATACACCTTGGTTTAGTATTTTTTGCCGCGTTAATTGCATTCCGTGTTTTTTCCAAAGCAGAGTGGTTTACCATACTTGATCGCACCAAATATGCTTCTGACCTTAAGCCATATGTATATTTAATAGCGGCCTTACGTATTGAAATGATGCAAGTCTTACAGTGTCGTAAAAAAGAGTGGCTAGAAATGGAAGACCGTTGGTTTCAGCTGCCTCAAGTCTTGTTTTTCATCATTCACAACATGATATCCCAAGCTAAAGAGCAAGCTTTTAGGCTATGGACAGGTTGGGATTTGGTGATGAGAGAAGTAGAAAGGGGGGCTGTTGTTCTTTCTTCAACGAAGTGTCACCTATATTGGGTAAGTATGATGTTAGGCTGGGCTATCTTTTGCCTCATTTAGCGCAAGAGCAACGGATAGTTTTGGTGATTGAATTTGATGGTGCCAAGTTTCATGGTTGGCAGCGGCAGGATAATGCGTTTACGGTGCAAGAGGCGATGGAAGATGCCATAGGTAAACTTGAAGGTAAAGATTCTGCACCATCTTTCGCTGCCGCAGGGCGCACAGATACAGGTGTACACGCTACGCATATGCTTATTCATGCCGAGGTACGGCAAACGATGTGGGAAAAGTCCCCGCATGCTTATATCAAAGGTTTAAATTTTCATCTCAGAGATGCTGGTGTATTGGTGCATGGTGTTAAAGCTGTGACGAATGATTTTCATGCGCGGTTTGATTGTTTTGAGCGACGTTACCAATATAAAATTTGGAACCGTTCAGTCAGTTCTGTATTACATAGCAAGCAAGCGTGGTGGGTTTTTCAACCATTAGATATTGATAAAATGAATCAGTCGGCGCACTTTCTTTTGGGTAAGCATGATTTCACCACATTTAGGGCATCAGGTTGTCAAGCCAATGCCGCAGTACGCAATTTGAAAGTGTTAAACGTGAAACAAGAAGGACACTTCATCACTATAGATGTTGCAGCAGATGCTTTTTTGTATCATATGGTGCGTAATATTGTAGGTACTTTGGTCGCTGTGGGCATGGGTCGTTGGCAACCTGAATATATGCAAGAGTTGTTAGATGGTAAAAATAGATGTGTGGCTGCACAAACTGCTCCCGCGCACGGTCTTTATTTTACAGATGCCATTTATCCAGACTTTTCTGCACAAGATATTTCGGGCATGGTGGGTTAAATGAAAGTTGTTGTTATTGGTGCGGGTATTATAGGTTTACTCACCGCGCTACGCTTAAAGCAGCAGGGCGTAGATGTTGTGGTGTTGGAAAAAGGTAAGGTGGCACAAGAATCATCTTGGGCTGGCGCAGGTATCTTATGCCCTATCCACCCGTGGCTTTATCCCGATAGTTTTACGGATTTGGTGAATGCCAGCCTTGATTTATATCCTGATTTGCAAGCTGAACTCGAAGCTGAAACAGGGCATGACATTCAGCGCATCAAAAGCGGTTTACTGATTCCTTGTTTTGCAGATGATAAAGTGAAACATCAAGAGGACGCACAAACTTGGTCGGATAAGTTTGCTTGGGATATGCAGCGCTTAACGCCTACTCAAGCCGTAGAAAAAGAGCCTACATTGTCAGCACATGTTGTCGAAGCTTTGTTATGGTCGGATGTCTATCAGGTGCGTAACCCTGAGTTATTAAGAGCGGTGTTGTTGTATTTGCGAAAGCTGGGTGTGGATGTGATTGAAGACTGTGAAGTCAGCCAGCTTCTTGAGGATAAAGCGAGTAATATTTGTGGTGTAAAAACAGTGCAAAGTGAAACTTATGCTGCAGATGCCGTGTTGCTGGCAGCGGGAAGTTGGAGCGCAAATCTTACCCAGCAAAGTGGTTTCAAGCTGCCTGTTCAGCCTGTGAAAGGGCAAATTGTGTTACTCAAAACCAAGCCCAACACCTTAAAACATATCATTAAACATGATGATGCCTATTTTGTACCGCGTAAAGATGGCAGAATACTGGTTGGTGCAACCATGGAAAATGTAGGTTTTGAACGTAGTAACACGGTTGAAGCACTGGATGAGTTGTTAGCAGCAACACAAAAGCTTGTACCAGGCTTAAAAGATGCGCAAGTTGAACAGCAATGGGTGGGTTTTAGGCCAGGTAGCCCTGATGGCTTACCATTTTTAGGTAAAATGCCTTCTAAGAAGGGTTTATGGGTAGCCACAGGACATTATCGTAATGGTGTAGCGCTTGCACCAATCACCGCCAAGGTCATGGCGGATTGGATATGTGGTGCGCAACCTAGCCTAAATATGGACGCTTTTTCCCCAAATAGACCGATGAAAGAAAGTATATTTGTAGGCTATCCGAAAGAGCAATAATGCAAAGCTTGCGGTGGTTATATTTGGTAGCATAGTTGGGCATACTTTATTGATGCATTAAGGATTTTTTCATGCCACATTACCAAGGAATTATTGACCGTTACCGTGCGTTTTTACCTATCGCCAAAGATGATGCTATTATTACACTTTATGAGGGTAATACCCCACTGCACGAATCATTGAACTTACGCAATGCGATTAATCCTGAATTAAATATCTTTCTTAAATTCGAAGGCTTGAACCCTACGGGTTCATTCAAAGACCGTGGCATGACCATGGCAGTGACCCAAGCTTACAATGCAGGTTCTCGTAAAATCATTTGTGCATCCACAGGCAATACTTCGGCATCAGCTGCAGCGTATGCCGCCAACTCAGGCATGGAAGCGTTTGTGCTTATTCCTGATGGTAAGATTGCCTTGGGTAAAATGAGTCAAGGTATGCGTTATGGTGCGAAAGTGATTCAAATCAAGGGCAACTTTGATGATGCCTTACAAATCGTGCGCGATATTTCTGCTGATGGTTCGATTTCTTTGGTCAACTCTGTCAACCCATACCGCATTGAAGGGCAAAAAACAGGTGCATTTGAAATCATAGATGAGCTTGGCTTTGCCCCTGATTTCCATGCCTTACCCGTCGGTAATGCAGGTAATATTACAGCCTATTGGAAAGGTTATAAGGAATATCATGAACACCGTATTTCTAAAACCTTACCCAAAATGCTTGGTTTCCAAGCCGCTGGTGCTGCACCTATCGTAAATGGTGCACCAGTTGAAAACCCTGAAACCATTGCCACGGCAATTCGCATTGGTAAACCCGCATCATGGCAGCAAGCTGAAGATGCGCGCGATGAATCGGGTGGTGTGATTGATGCAGTGACCGATAAAGAAATCTTGCAAGCATATGATATGCTAGCAAGCCTTGAAGGTGTGTTCTGCGAACCAGCCTCAGCGGCATCGGTTGCGGGTATTATCAAACTGAATAAAGCGGGTTATTTCAAAGCAGGTGATAAGATTGTTTGCACCTTAACAGGCAATGGCTTAAAAGACCCTGATACAGCGATGAAAGGCATTGCAACACCAATCACTATTGATGCGACTGAAGATGCTGTGCGTAGGGTCTTAGAAGCTTAATCGGTTGCTGAATGCGCTTTGTCGCAATATGGATTTCTTTTGCTCTATTGCCAAACTTGGTTTGGGCTGAAAGCGAGCGTTTTTTAGTGCGCAATATGAAAATGATTTAATCACGCCGAACAACCAAGATAGATATTATACCAATGGCGTGCAGTTTTCACTGCTGATTAAAGAAGAGGCTCCGGCAGCTTTGGTTTATATCTCTAAGCTCACACCTTTTTATGAAGAGGGTGAAGAGCTTAATCTTGTGAAATACACATTGGGGCAAAAGATGTTTACCCCTGATGATATTTCAGACCCAAACCTACAATTGAATGACAGACCATATGCGGGCTACTTGTATTTTGGGGCATCGGTTTTATCTCAGATATATCATAGTGATAGCTTTACATATGGTAACCAGTTTGAAATCACCTTGGGCGTTGTAGGTCCTGCTGCGCTGGGTGAACAAACACAAACAGGTGTTCACAAGATGATTGATAGCCCACTTCCGCAAGGTTGGGAACATCAGTTGAAAAATGAACCTGCGTTTGGTTTAAATTACACACGCTTTTGGCGCTATATTCAACCCACGGTGTTTGGTATGGAGTTTGGGTACAATCCCGAATGGCACTAAGTTAAGCAATTTCAGCTCTATGCGTATTCCGGTGTTGGGTTATTTTCATTTCGTGTCTTGGAGCTGTTAATAGGTGATGGTTTTTAGGCCTTCGTTTGACAGCTCTTGGCTCACTTCTTCCCACCCTTTCGATGACAACATTTTTAGCAATGGCTTGATATAAAAGTCGAAGCAAACGTTGACGCTCTTTATCTGGCATCTTTTGAGCAAGTTGTATGCTCCATGACCTGATGGTTTGCAAACTTGCCTTAAAACTTATGCGGCGAACTTTCTGTTTGGTGTGTGCAACAGCTTCTACAATAAGGCTTTGTATGCAATTATAAGCAATCAGGTGCATGGTGATTTCTTTCCGAACCATGGCTGGTGATTTGCAGCGTAGAATATCCATATCCATGGTTGTTTTGATATCTCTAAAGAATAACTCTACATCCCAGCGTTCAAAGTAAAGGTCTGCGATTTCATCGGCTGGATACAACACTGGGTCAAGTAAAGTTGTCACAATATAAAACGCTTGAACACGAAACCCTGCTTGGCTTACAGCGACCTTTATTTGTCGCATTGGTAGGCTTTCAGGCAATTGTTCCCAGTCATCTTTTGAGTAACTTGAAGCCTTAGTATGCTTGGGTTTAGGCCATGTTATAAGCAAGTCGTTATGGTCAATAACCTTCACCGCATGAGATACTGAAACAGGTTTGCGGCGTGCCAATGTCACCACAGAATCCACGCCTTTATCTTTAAATGTAGACTGATCGTAGTAGCTACAAAAACCTTTATCGCCGAGAAAAATATCACCTGCTTTAAACGTGTCACTTTGCTGGCGCAACATGGGTAGCTCATGACTCTTCTTATTACCCAACGCATAACTAAGAAGTGCGCCATTATCCAAATTAAAGCAAGCACATAGCGCAGCTTGAGGAAAGCCACACCCCACTTTTTGATGTTTTTGCTGAGGCCATTCCTCTTGGTTCTCCACAGTATCTGGCATACTCAAGCCTGTTCCATCAGCAACGATAACTCGCCTACCTTGAAGGCTTATTCTTCCCTTAGCATGTGATAACTGTTGCGACAGGTGCTTGAAAATGTTTTCAAGCCAGCTTTCATCTATGTTCTTGCGTGCTTGGCAATATGCAGAGGTGGAGCAGGCAACTACTTTTCCACAACTCTTCGTCATAAAAGCTTGAAACTTCAAGGTAACCTCTTTACAGCCTCCTTCTGCATCCAGCACCTGAGAAAGAAATGCCCAAAAAGTGTTTTGTTTGCTGAAAATACGGTTGCGACTATGCCGACCTGATTTGGATGGTGTAAGAAGGTGGGAAGGAATAAACTTGCCGAAACATTCACCAAGCTGGACGAATGATTTTTGCTTTAACTTCGCCAGTTCACCAGCAAGCTTCTGCTGCACTGAACGCGCTGCTTTTCTTTGTCTTGGAAGGCGTAAGTTTGGTAGGGTTAAAGGTATAAAATACATGTTAAAAGCTAATATTTTAAACGCTACTTAACACCTAGCTAAAGCATATTAAATTGCTTAACTTAGTGCCATTCGGTACAATCCCCAATTATCTGCAACCATAGGTAATGTATATACCCATGCTTCTACGGGTATTATGCTGCGTTTAGGCAGTAATTTAAGACGAGACATGGCTCCTCCCAGTATCCGCCCAGCATTTCAAGGGGTGACCTACTTTAAACAATCCAAACAATGGGATTGGTATGCATTTATTGGAGCAGAAGGACGTGTCGTACTTAGGGATATATTTCTTGATGGTAACACTTTTCAAAGTAGCCATAGTGTTGAGAAAGAAAACTTTATTGGTGATATGCAATATGGCTTTGTTGTTTTGTTTGGTGATGTGCGTTTTTCTATCAGCAATATGTTGCGTACGCGCGAATTTAAAAAGCAGGCCAACCTTACGCAATACGGGTTGATGAATTTGTCGTATAGGTATTAACAAGTGATAAATATTCAATACTACCAAACGCCTGTGGGGGAATTGATACTTGGCTCATATGATAACCAACTATGTATGGCGGACTGGAGGCATCGCAAGATGCGGAAAAGCATTGATGCCCGTTTGCAGAAGGGGTTGAATGCTGAATATATAGAACAAGATACACTCGTTCTTCAACAAACACGGCAACAACTGGATGAATACTTTCAAAACAAGCGGCAAAACTTTGATATTCCTTTATTGATGGTTGGCACTGATTTTCAAAATCGAGTTTGGCAAGCATTGATAGATATTCCGTATGGGAAAACGTGTTCTTACCTTCAATTATCTAAAAACTTACATTGAGCGGGTATGTTTTATCGTTTTATTGGTTATTTTATCCTTATAAATCAATGAGATAAGGATATACATCACGATTCTGATTATCCTACGAATTTCAATCTACAACCAACTTAAGCAAAAAGTTGAAAATCGGTACCGTAATTTTCATTAAATGGCTAAATGATTCGGTCATAAAAGGCTATTTTTATTCAATATGATGAGAACAAACATCATCCGACATCAATTTTAAATCATTTTTTTAAAAAGAGATACCCGCTCAATGTAAGTAAAAACATAGGCAATGAAAAGGCTGTGCGCGCTGTCGCATCGGCGAATGGTGCAAACGCGATTTCAATTTTGGTGCCGTGTCATCGAACTATCGGCACGGATGGTTCGCTCACGGGTTATGCTGGTCGTTTACCTGCCAAGAAGAAGCTTTTGCAGCTTGAGCAGTCATATGTCTAATCCTGAAAACAGATTGCACCATCATAGCATCACTTTGATTTAGGGGTGCGGAATGTCGGCTTTATGCTTCATCCTCAATATTTTCAATCACTGGTTTTGGCGGTCGGTGTCCTGCTTTTGCCAAAATTTCAATATAAAATGACTTTAAGCCTTGCGTTTCAGCATCATGAATAGCTTGTGAGAGTGCTGATACATCAAGCACCTTGGCTTCGTCAATGCTAGCACCAAACTTGCAGTCAAAGTCCCAAGTATCGAATCCTTCAGGAAGAGTTTTTTTACGTTCACGTTTGATATAACGTTTGATGTCACTGCGTACCGCATCAACAAGTCTTGCATATTTGGTTTTGGGATGGGTTAGGTTAAATGTTTTTTTCATGAATATCCTTAAAGTAGCTATGAAGCAATAGGCTGCAACCTAACAAGTCTATCTGCGAAGTCACAGTTTAACGCTTTATTCATCAAAGAAGATACTCATGGTATCATGGGTTTTATTGCTCTGGTTCAGTTAGGCGGCAGTTGTCAGAGCCTTTTATTGTAGCCCTCATTACATATCAATACGATTGCGTGACAAGTGTCTAAAAATAAGCAGGTTCCGCAGCCGAAGTTTTGTGTAAGATAGGATAACCATGGCAATTAAATCAGACAAGTGGATTCGTAAAATGGCGCAAGAGCATAAAATGCTTGACCCATTTGTGGATGGACAAATCAAGAAAAATGCAAAGGGTGAAGGTGCGATTTCCTACGGACTTTCATCGTATGGTTATGATGTGCGCTGTTCTGATGAGTTTAAAGTGTTTACCAATATCCATTCGGCGACCGTTGACCCTAAAAACTTCGATGATAAAAGTTTTGTCGATATCAAATCCGATGTTTGCATTATTCCGCCGAATTCGTTTGCGCTGGCGCGCACCGTGGAATACTTAAAAATTCCGCGCAATGTGTTGACCATTTGTTTGGGTAAATCAACGTATGCGCGTTGTGGTATCATCGTCAACGTCACTCCGCTTGAGCCAGAATGGGAAGGGCATGTGACCTTGGAATTTTCCAACACCACCACATTACCTGCAAAAATTTATGCCAATGAAGGCGTAGCACAATTTTTGTTTTTTGAATCGGATGAAGAGTGCGAAACATCCTATGCTGACCGCGCAGGTAAATATATGAAGCAGCGCGGTGTGACTGTTCCGAGGTTATAAAAAGAAAGTGTTACTAGAACAAATTTTAGCCGACTGTAAAACGGTAGGTAAACCATCCATATCTTTTGAATTTTTTCCACCCAAGACAGACAAGGGGGAAGAAAATCTATGGCAATGTATTCAGGAATTGACACCGCTTAACCCATCTTTTGTCTCTGTGACTTATGGGGCGGGTGGGACAACGCAAGACCGTACACTGCGTATCGTTGAACGCATCAAGAAGGAAACAGCTTTAGAGCCTATGGCGCATTTGACTTGTGTGGGTTCAAGCCAAGCCGATTTAGAAGTATTATTGAATGAGTACAAAGCAGCAGGTATGAAAAATATTCTTGCTTTGCGTGGTGATGCGCCCAAAGACGCGGATAAGTTTGAAGCTGTGGATGGTGGTTTTGCCCATGCTACAGATTTGGTGCGTTTTGTGCGTCAGCAGCAGGGTTTCTCTGTTGCAGTGGCGACTTATCCCGAAGGCCATCCTGAATCATCAGATGGCATGGTAGATGATTTGAAATACCTCAAGGTCAAACAAGATGAAGGCGCGATTGCAGCCATCACGCAATACTTCTTTGATAACGATGTTTATTACCAGTTTAGAGAAAAAGCCGAGAAACTGGGTATTACGATTCCGATTATTCCAGGCATTATGCCGATTGGTAACTATGAACAAATAGTGCGCTTTTCTAAAATGTGCGGCACAAGTATTCCTGACTGGCTACATCAAAAAATGCAGCCCATTGCTGATGATTTGGACGCTGTAAAAGCCATGGGTATTGAAGTGGCAACACAGCAGTGCCAAAACTTGTTGGCGAATGATGTGGCGGGTGTGCATATTTATGCACTCAACAAATCAGAAGCAAGCTTGGCGATTTGTAAAAACTTATAACATTGGGAAAGCAACGCATTGAGTGGTTGGATGGAGTGCGTGGTATGGCTGCTTTTGCTGTTGCTTTGGGTCACCTGTTAGATACCCAAGCTTCTGGTTGGTTACATGAAATTTTAATTTACAGCGATTTCCCCATAGTCAACTTACTTTGGAATGGATCAGCGGCAGTGGCTTTGTTTTTTGTGCTTAGTGGTTATGTGTTAACACTTGGTATGCAAAAAGTTAATTGTGCTAATCAGCGTTGGCTTTTGGGTTACTTGATTGGGCGGGTGTCGCGTATTGCTCTTCCTTTTTGGGGAGCAATGTTGCTTTCTTGGTGTCTCATTGAAATATTTTGTGATTTTCAAGTGTTGCAAAACATATCTAGTCAATGGCTTTCTCATATGTGGTTCAACGGTGATGGGCTTTATGAGCAACTGTGGAAGCAAGTAGCCTTAATTTTACCTGGGACAGAGCATAGGTTGATACCACAGGGTTGGACATTAACTGTTGAGCTTCAAGTTTCTCTACTGTTGCCGTTTATTTTCTTAGGTATGTCAAAACGGATGGTTTTAACGGTTGTCGTCACATTGGTTTTGGGTGTTTTGCTGCATCAGACTTTTGTGTTTCATTTTTTAATGGGCATGTTATTGGGAGTTTATGGGCTTCGGATAACTATTTTCTTGCAGGCATTACTTGAATATCAAAAGTGGCTGTTGTTTTTGAGTGGTCTGCTTTTATTGAGTTCTACTTGGCAGCCAGCGGGTAAGTTAGGGGAGGTATTGTTTTGGCTTTTGAATGGTACAGGGGCTGTAGTCATGATTGCAGTAGGAAGTGAGTTGAAAGGTGTGGTTTATTTTTTTAAAAGTCGCCCGTTATCTTTTTTAGGTAAAATATCGTATAGCTTTTATTTGACACATACATTGATTTATTTGACATTTTTGGCTTACTTAAGCCCTCTCTTCTCCCCCACGGTGGTCATTCTAGTATTAATGTTGTTGGCACTTTTGACGGCAAGTATGTTTCATTTTGCCGTAGAAATACCATCAATTCATATTGGAAAATATTTTAGGAGGAAGATTGTATAAGGGGGTAATGCTATTTTTTTCTTGCAATCTCAAAAACACAGCCGATAATTCGGCTCACATATTGGATCCGATTTTATCCAGAGCAGTGTAGGGTTACAGGCCCGTTGATACTGCGGCAACCGCCTCAAGTTATATAACTAAGAAGGAATGGTGCCAACGCCTGCTCAGCGTTTTAGCTGAGAGCGATAATGTTCGGGTTGTGAGTTTATCCGCACATGGCGTGCATTTTCTTTCAACCTTCGCTTTATCGCGAGGGTTTTTTTATTTTCGGATTTCAAATAAAAGTTTGTATTAAAAATAATATTCCGCAGAAGACGTTCCTCTGCACAGGAGATAACATTGAGTGAAAGTATAGTTCGCGCCCTAAAATGCCGTGAGTGTGGTCAGGAATATCCGATTGAACCAACTCATGTGTGTGAATTTTGTTTTGGACCCTTGGAAGTGGTCTACGACTATGAAAAACTTGAAGGTAAATTCACTCGTGAGTTGATTGAATCGCGCCCGCAAAACATGTGGCGTTATAAAGAGTTGTTGCCGATTGATGGTGAGCCAAAAGTTGGTGCAAACAATGGTTTCACGCCATTAATTCGTGCAGACCGCCTTGCTAAAGCTTTGGGTGTTAAAGAATTATATATCAAAAATGATTCGGTTTGCTACCCGACACTATCTTTTAAAGACCGTGTGGTGGCAGTGGCATTATCCAAAGCTGTTGAGTTTGGCTTTACCACTGTGGCATGTGCATCAACAGGTAATCTTGCAGGTTCTGTGGCTGCCAATGCAACGGCGGCTGGTTTGGAATCTTATGTGTTTATTCCTGAAGATTTGGAGCAAGGTAAAGTGTTGGGTGCAGCAGTATTTGGCACCAACATCATTGCTATTAAAGGTCAATACGATGATGTGAACCGCTTGTGTTCAGAAGTTGCTGGTAAATATGGTTGGGCATTTGTGAATGTGAATGTGCGCCCGTATTACGCTGAAGGTTCAAAATCTATGGGTTATGAAATCATGGAGCAATTGGGCTGGAAAGCACCGAAACATATTGTAACGCCAATGGCTTCGGGTTCATTGTGTACCAAAATTGATAAATCTATCAAAGAATTTATCAAGCTTGGTTTGATTGAAGATACGGGTACGGCAGTTTATGGCGCGCAAGCCACAGGTTGCTCTCCGATTTCTAAATCAGTGAAAGATGGCACGGATATGATTCATCCCGTCAAAGCAGATACTATTGCCAAATCTTTGGCGATTGGTAACCCAGCAGATGGTTTTTATGCCAACCGCGTGATTAAAGAAAGCGGCGGCTGGTGTGAAGATGTGACCGATGAAGAAATCATTGATGCGATGAAATTACTTGCTGAAACTGAAGGTATTTTTGCTGAGACAGCTGGTGGTGTGACTTTGGGTTGTACCATTAAATTACTTGAATCAGGCAAGCTACCTAAAGATGAGTCCATCGTAATTTGTATTACGGGTAACGGTTTAAAAACACAGGAAGCAGTGATTAACGAAGTGGCTAAACCACGCTTGATTGGTGCATCTTTGAAAGAATTTGACGTGTTGGCAGAAGCTGACGGCGTGAAATCTAATTATTAATAGAGAAATAGGAGTATAATATGACAGTAGCAGTAAGAATTCCAACCCCACTACGCAAGCTAACAGGTGGCGCTGATGAAGTGTCTATTGAAGGCGCAACGATTGGTGACTTGATTGATAATCTTGAAGCAGCGCATCCAGGTATGAAAGCACGCCTATGTGATGACAACGGTGAAATTCGTCGTTTTGTGAATGTATATCTGAATGATGAAGATGTACGTTTTTTAGATGGTCGCAATACTGCACTTAAAGATACGGATGAAGTCTCAATTGTTCCAGCCATCGCTGGCGGCTGCTAAAGCTATCTTTTTATCCCATTGCGGCGTTATGATAAGTGCTGTGATGCTCACATACTAGAAAAGTATGCTGCGCTTCTCGCACTTACCATGCCTTGCACTTGAACAAAAATATAACTTTAGAATAGGTGGATGATATGAAATTACGCGTATATTTGAATTTCGATAAAGAAAAAGTGACTGAGCCTGTGATTTGGCAGTTGGCGAAAGAATTTGATGTAGTGACCAATATTCGCACAGCAGAAGTCAAAGCAGATATGGGTTTGGTTGGGCTTGAAATCGAAGGTAAAACAGAAGTGGTGGAAGCTGCAGTCAAATGGCTTGAAGCGATTGATGGTGTGCATGTTGAACCGATTGAACAGAGTATTATTGAAGGCTAATTGCAGCTATTCATATCCCTGTTTATTTTCTTAATAACAGCGGCATAGTAGTTCAGGAATTGACTTGCCAATATTGCGTCATCCTCGCGAAGGCGGGGATCCATATTTTTTTAAGATATAAGCTTGGGTGGATGCCCGATAAAAGAACTCGGGCATGACGGTAAATCAATTCATGATTCACTATAAAGGTTTGAGGAAAAGGAGAAAATCATGGCAATTTATAACAATGCAGCAGAAGCAATTGGCAACACACCGTTGGTTCGTTTGAACCGAATTGGTGCAGACTTGGATGCGGAAATTTTGGTGAAGTGTGAGTTTTTTAACCCACTAAACTCGGTGAAAGACCGCATTGGCAAGGCCATGATTGAAGATGCTGAAGCCAAAGGTTTACTCAAAGAAGGTGGTACGATTGTTGAGCCAACTTCGGGTAATACGGGTATAGCGCTTGCATTTGTGGCGCGTGCCAAAGGCTACAAATGTATTCTCACCATGCCTGAATCGATGAGCATTGAACGCCGTAAACTTTTGAAACTTTTGGGCGCTGAATTGGTGCTTACACCTGCGACTTTGGGCATGAAGGGTGCGATTGCGAAAGCGACTGAAATCGTAAAAACCATTGATGATGGCTTTATGCCGCAGCAATTTGATAACCCTGCCAACCCACAAGTTCACCGTGAAACCACGGCTGAAGAAATTTGGAATGATTGTGATGGCAAAGTGGATGTTCTTGTTGCAGGTGTTGGTACAGGTGGCACGATTACGGGCATTGCTGAAGTGATGAAGTCGCGCAACTCTAATTTCAAAGCGATTGCAGTTGAACCCAGTGATTCACCTGTGTTATCTGGTGGTGAGCCTAGTCCACACAAAATTCAAGGTATTGGTGCAGGTTTTATCCCTAAAAATCTAAATATGGATATTGTGGATGCTGTTGAGAAAGTCAGTAATGAAGATTCATTTTCCATGGCGCAACGCTTGGCAAATGAAGAAGGCATTCCTGGTGGTATTTCATCAGGTGCGGCAGTCACTGCGGCATTACGTGTGGCAGCGCAAAAAGATATGAAAGGAAAACGTATTGTGGTGATTCTCCCATCCATGGCTGAGCGGTATATGTCCACAGACTTATTTAAAAATATAGAGGCGTAAGCTTTAACCACAAAGGCACAAAGGCACAAAGATATATATTCTCTGCGTCTTCGGTGTCCTCGGTGGTGAATTGAGGTTAAAAAACATGATTGATTTTACAGAAGAACAAATTGAGCGTTACTCGCGCCATATTATTTTACCCGAAGTGGGCGCAGAAGGACAATCAGCACTTTTAAATGCAAAGGTATTTATGATTGGTGCAGGTGGTTTGGGTTCACCAGTGGCTTATTATTTAGCTGCGGCGGGTGTGGGTACAATTGGTATTGCCGATGCAGATGTGGTGGATTTATCCAACTTGCAACGTCAAATTATTCATAACCAAGACCGTATTGGAGACCCTAAAGTTGAGTCTGCAAAGAAAACCATGCAGGCACTCAACCCTGACGTGAAAGTAAACACGTATAACTATTTCGTTACTGAAGAAAATATTCGTGAAATCATCTCTGAATACGACATTATTATTGATGGCTGTGATAACTTCCCAACCCGTTTCTTGGTCAATGATGCGTGTTATTTTGAAAAGAAAACTTTGATTTCAGGCGCCATGTTCCGCTTTGAAGGGCAAGTGGCAACGTATAAACCGCATGTGCATAAAGAAGGACCTTGTTACCGTTGCTTATACCCAGAACCACCACCAACTGGTTTGGTTCCATCATGCTCTGAAGCAGGTATTTTGGGCGCGTTGGCAGGTTGCGTAGGCACAATCCAAGCTGTTGAAGCTGTTAAAGAAATTCTTGATATTGGTGAGTCATTGTCGGGCAAGTTGATGACTTTTGATGCATTGCGTATGGAATGGAAGAAGTTGAAGCTTCGTAAAGACCCACAGTGCCCCCTTTGTGGTGAAAATCCAACGATTACAGAGTTGGTCACATACGAACAGGCATGCGAACTTAAATTCGGCGAATAATTTTTTGTAACCACAAAGGCACAAAGGCACAAAGGCACAAAGGCACAAAGGCACAAAGGCACAAAGGCACAAAGGCACAAAGGCACAAAGGCACAAAGGTTTGCACTAGTTATATAGGCAATGCTACGATGGTGAAGGCAACTAGGTACACTTAAAGACTCTGTAACTTTGTGCTTTTGTGTCTTTGTGGTTTAATATTAAAGAGGTAAACATGAGTACATTTGATTTTGCACATACATCCGATGTGGATGAATTTGAAGCTGGCTACAAAGCTTTCAAAGCTGGAACCATGGCAGAAGAACGGTTCACACCATTTCGTTTGCAAATGGGTGTGTATGGTCAGCGCCAAGAAGGTGTACAAATGATTCGTGCTAAGTTTCCAGGCGGTGTGTTAACACCTGCGCAATTGGAAGTGATGGGTGAGTGTGCAGAATTATATGCAGGCGCAATGCCGACAGATGGTACGCTCAAAGAAGCACCTGAAAAAGTAGCGCATATTACTACCCGTCAAGATATTCAGGCAAACTTTGTTGCTCTTAAAGATGTGGTGCCATTTCTGCGTAAAATGGATGAGGCAGGTATCACTTCGCGTGAAGCCTGTGGTAACACTGTACGTAATGTGTCCACGTGTTTCTTAGCTGGAAAATGCCCTGCAGAACATGCGGATGTAACGGTTCATGCACAAAAGTTTGCGGAATACTTTTTACGTCACCCTCTGGGACAACAATTTCCTCGCAAATTTAAAGTCACCTTTTCAGGTTGTGCCACCGATTGTGGTTTGAGCGGCATGCATGATGTGGGTTATATCGCCAAACACCAAGATGGCAAAGCAGGGTTTGAAGTGTGGGCAGCGGGTGGTTTGTCCTCGCAGCCTATGCCTGCCATTAAATTGGAAGATTTCATTGAAGAATCAGACGTATTGATTGTTGGTGAAGCGTTGATGCGCATTCATTTCAAATATTCAGATCGCAAAAAGCGGGCAAGAGCGCGTATGAAATATGTAGCGCAAAAGCTGGGTGCGGAAGGTTTTGTTGAAGAATACAAAAAACAACGCGCCATCATTGAAGGCACATTGTCGGATGTAGTGTTTGAAGATACAGGTTGGAGGCAACCGACGGATGTCATGCCTTTTTCTGAAAATGGCATTGTTGAACAACATGATGGTAAAGTATCTATTTTATTGAACATTTTCCGAGGTGACTTAACACCTTTGCAATGCCGCGCTGTGGCACAAGCTGCACGATTGGGTGGCACGAATGAACTGCGGGTGACCACTGAGCAAGGTTTGGTGATTGTCGATGTGAACCCAGTCAAAGTGGATGATGTGGTTGAAGTGTTGGGTAATGCCGACCTCCGCACAGCCCATGCACGTGGCATTTCGGATATTACTGTTTGCCCTGGTACAGAAACATGTCGTTTGGGCATCACATCAAGCCGTGGTTTGGCTGAGGCTTTGCAGCCATTGATGGTGGACTTAAAACAAGATAGTGCGTTGGCAGGCATCACGATTAAAGCATCGGGTTGCCAGCATTCTTGTGGTCGTCATCATATTGCAGACTTGGGTTTTCATGGCATGGCGAAGAAGGTCGCAGGGCAACCTGTGCCGCATTATCAATTGCATGTGGGTGGTTCAGGTGTTGCGGGTGCGCCCTTTGCTTTTGCATCGGATTGGGTGCCTGCTAAACATGCGCCTGAAGCGGGCATTGCTGTGTTGAATGCCTTTAAAGAAGGTAAGGGCGACGCAGAAACCATGCATGATTGGGCAGAGCGTTTGGGTAAAGAAGGTCTATCTGAGATATTGTTGCCATTCAAAGCTGATGTTGGCGAAGTTGATGGTTTGATTTACGATTGGAGTGAAAACGAAGCATTCAATACCAAAGGCAATAAAAAAGGTGAATGTGCGGGTGCGGTGTTATCCATGTCTGATGCTTTGATTTCAGAAGCTGAATATGAGCTGATGATTGCTAAGGCACATACGGATGCCATGTTTTGGGCTGAAGCACAAACGGCACTTCGCCGCTCTGTGATTTCAACAGCGCGGGCATTTTTAGTGACGTATGGCGAAGCACCAGAAGATGATGCTGAAGTGTTTGGTTTGTTAATGAGTAATGCAGCATCGGATGCTGACATCATGAAACACTTTAATGCAGTGCAAGGTGCGATGATGAGTATTGATTTATCCAACCCTGCGGCTGGTGTCACCAAGCTTAAAGATGTGCAAGCTGCGTGGGTGGCATTGGCGGATAAACGTTTTGCAGCTGTACCTGATGCGGTTGAAGAAAAGCTTGCTGAAGCTGCTGAAGCAAGTTCGGATATGGTAACACTTGATTTGTCAGGTGTGGCTTGTCCGATGAACTTTGTCAAAACCAAAATAAAGCTTTCAACTATGGCGATTGGCTCACAGTTGGCAGTGATTTTGGATGATGGTGAGCCGATTGAAAATGTACCGTTATCGCTTGAAGAGCAGGGTCAAAAAGTGCATTTAAAAGAGCAGCTTTCAGATACGCAGTGGCGTATTGTGGTTGAGAAAACTGTTTAAGCACCATGGTTGACGACCTGCACCCATTTTCTAACCCAGGTCGTACCAAACTTGCTTTGGTAAGCCGTGGTTTGGCATTGCCCAATGGTTTGCCCGAGGCTTCACGTTGGCTTGCCCAAACCAATGCGGCTGAATCGGTATTAGATTTAAGGTTGCCGAGCGGACATTTTTGTTCCGTGCCTGTGGGGCAGCCTTATACTGAAGAAAGTGGATTTTCATTGGTTTCTGTGGATGGAAACAAGGCTGTTTTGGCATGTGGTGGTGAACAAGAAACGGTTGAGCTTATCCAAGCGCCAGCGTTTTATAAGCAACGTACGCGCAAGGGTTCACGTATGGGAAGCTTTGCTTCTTTGCATGATAAGCTTCTGATATTACAGCCATTTATGGGTTGTGGTTTTTTTGCCAATCTAGGTGATGCCTGCGCATATTGCCAGTATGATTCCATGCTTAATGAGGCAGAACCACCTTTGCGCGACCCTTTAGAGTTGGTGGAAGTGGTGGTGGCAGCTTTGGCAGAGCGCGATATTGATACCGTATATTTATACAATGGTTTCTCGCCAACAGATGATGTGGGTTTGGCTAAGCTTTTGCCTGTGATTGCATTGTTACGCCGCCATTTAGGACAAAGGCAAATTGCTTTGGAAACCGTGGCGCCACAAGATTTAACCGTGATTGATGCACTGTATGCTGCAGGTTTAGATATTTTTGTGTGTAATGTGGAAGTGTTTGATGCCACGCGCTTTGAAGCGGTTTGCCCAGGCAAAGCCAAGCAAGGTGGTCAGGATGCTATCCTCAAAGCGTTAGAACATGCGCGTAGTATTTTTAGACCAGGCACTGTGGTGAGTCATTTGATTGTCGGTTTAGAGCCTGTGACATCAACGGCTGATGGTATGGAAGCATTGGTGAGTAAAGGTGTTGTGCCTTTACTTATTCCTTTTCGACCGCTGCCCAACACCCCATTGGCACAGCAAACTATTCCAACCTTGGATGATATTGAGGCTGTATTGCTGCAGCAGTATGCCTTGCTTGAAAGCTCCAATATACCGTCACACCGTTTGCGAGATATGGGGCGTGTGTTAACACCTATGGAAAGTGGTGTTTTAGATAGCAGTCGCAGTGCAACTTTGGCAACACGGTGGAGTAGCTCTCCTTTGGGGCGAAAGGTGGATGGCTGGTTAGATGGATTTCGCCGACATTTAAGAATCAAAACAAAAGGCAAACAGACGCAGCCCATTCACCGTTTGCTGTTCACGGAAATAGCACCTTTTATCGCTTTGATGGCGTTGGCGATGGCATTTGTTTGGGGTGTAAATAGTGATACGCCACAAGGCTTGAGCACTGCGGCTTCTGATGCCTTGCTTGTCTTTTTCTTGTGTTTAATTTTATGGGTGACTCAATTGCTGCCATTGCCCATCACCTCGTTGCTAGGGCTGGCTTTGTTACCTGTTTTAGGGGTGTTGCCAGCGAGCACAGTGTTTGCTTTTTTTGGTAACCCTGCGGTGTTCTTTATTTTGGGTGCATTTATGCTTGTGGCAGGTGTGATGCAGAGTGGTTTATCTGAGCGCTTAGCACTGTTTGTCTTGAAAAAGACGGGCAATAGTTCAAAGCGGCTATTGATTGTCATGTTGTTATTACCTGCACTGATGGCATTTGTGATGCCCGAACATGCCGTTGCCGCCTTATTTTTACCCATAGCATGGGAAATTGTGCGTGCGTTGGGTTTGCGGAAAGGACATGCCTATGCCCAAGCTATCTTTTTTGCCTTGGCATGGGGTGCAATTATTGGCGGGGTAGCGACCTTATTGGGTGGTGCTAGAGGACCGCTGGCTTTGGCTTTGGTGGGTGAGTTAACAGGTAAAAGCTTCTCCTTTATGCAGTGGAGTTTGGCTGCCTTACCCTTGGTGATGGGTGTGCTTGTGTGTGGCAGCATTACTTTTGTTGCGCATGGTGTCGCGTGTCAAGCTGGATATGCAAGTGGTACAGGATAAATTTGCGGAAAGGCGCTTGGAATTGGGTGTATTAACCTTTAAAGGCTGGTTGATGAGCTTTTTGATGTTAGGCACTGTGGTTGCATGGTTGTTTGCAGGACATGCCAGTTCGCTTGCCAGTATCGCACTGGTGAGCGTAGTTTTGATGTTTGCTTTGCGTTTGGTGGATTGGTCAGAAGTTGAAAAGCACGTGCAATGGGGCGTGGTGTTGATGTATGGTGGGGCGATTGCCATTGGTAAAGCCTTATCTGACACTGGTGCTGCAACATGGCTAGCGCACACGCTTATTCCAGGTGATATGATGGGCTTAGCACTCATCGCTTTATTGGTATTGATTACATTATTGTTTACAGAAAGCGTAAGCAATGCTGCCGCTGTGGCGATTGTATTGCCTATTGCCATACCTGTGGGTGCTGCTGTGGGTATAGAGCCTATAGTGATTGCACTCACAGTAGGTATTATTGCAGGTTTTGCCTTTATGTTACCCATGGGCACACCACCCAACGCCATGATTTATGGCAGTGGTTATGTGAATCCCATCCATATGCTTAAATATGGGGCTGTTTTATCCATCACGGCATTGGTGATGTTTTTATTGGTGATAACATATTGGTGGCCTGTACTTGGGCTGCACTACTAATGTTTGGCGTTAAAGGTGAATACATTGACGAATAAAATTGAATATACGATTAACTTATTAAAGCAAGCCGTGGCGGACTATGGGCATGATGTGGTGTTGGCATCCAGTTTTGGTGCTGAAGATGTCGTGCTTTTAGATATTTTACATAAGCACAATATAGGTATTCATGTCATTAGCCTTGATACAGGGCGTTTACCGCAAGAAACCTATGATGTGATGCAAATTTGGCGTAAGAAAAGCAGCTTGAATATCGACATATATTTCCCAGATGCCAGTGAAGTTGAGGCTATGGTTAAACAAGATGGTGTGAATTTGTTTTATGATGCTGTGGAAAAGCGGAAGTTGTGTTGCCAAGTACGTAAAATTTTACCGCTCAAGCGAGCTTTAAGTGGTGCTAAAGCATGGGTAACTGGGCTTAGGCAAGAGCAAGCAGATTCCCGATCAAATATGCAAGCTGTGGAAGATGATCAGGCTTTTGGTATCAAGAAGTTTAACCCACTGATCATGTGGACAGCACAAGATGTCTGGGATTATATCAAAAGTAACGATGTGCCTTATAATGCGTTGCATGATAAGTTTTACCCCTCGATTGGTTGCGCACCATGCACACGCGCCATATCGGTGGGTGAAGACCCTAGAGCAGGTCGCTGGTGGTGGGAGCAAGAAGATGCAGTGGCAGAGTGTGGTTTACATGCTAGCCCAATCAAGAAATAGGAGTTTAAGATGAGTGAAAATATTGTAAAAACAGATAAAAAAGATTTAACCATCGTATGTTTTAGTGGTGATTTTGATAAAATACTGGCTGCGTTTGTCATGGCAACGGGTGCTGCGGCAACGAATCGCAAGGTAACGATATTCTTTACATTTTGGGGTTTGAATGTGCTTAAAAAAGACTTTGGGCGCAAAGCTTTGGGCAAAGGCATTTTGGCAAAGGTGTTTAATTTTTTACTGGGTGGACGCAATAAATTGCCGCTTTCACGTTTAAACTTCGGTGGCGCAAGCCCATGTTTGATGACCAGCATGATGAAAAAACATAATGTGGCGACCTTGCCCGAGCTTATCGAAGCAGCACATGCACTTGGTATTCGTTTGTTGGCATGTGAAATGGCATTGCATATTTTAGAGTTAGAGCGTGATGATTTGATTGAAGAAGTTGCAGATGTGGTGGGTGTTGCCACATTTTTGAATGAATCAGAAAATGGTCACATTATTTTTGTATAAAGGATAACAAATATGGATTTTTTAGATATTACCAATGAAACATGTCCCATGACTTTTGTAAAAGTGAAATTACAATTGGCCAAGATGGATGCAGGTCAAGAATTAGAGGTGATTTTGAAAGAAGGTGAGCCTTTGCAAAATGTTCCTGCCTCATGTGAAGAGCAAGGTTATCAAGTTTTATCTATTGAAGCTGTTGGCGGTGGTAAACACCGCGTGATTATTAAGAAGTAATTGAGGTAGAAATGAGTAAACATAAGTTAACCCAACTTAAAGCGTTAGAAGCAGAATCAATTCATATTATTCGTGAAGTGGTAGCTGAATTTCGTAACCCTGTGATGTTGTATTCAGTGGGTAAAGATTCGTCAGTGTTGGTGCATTTGGCGCGCAAAGCTTTTTATCCAGCACCGTTGCCGTTTTCACTTTTACATGTGGACACAGGCTTTAAATTCCAAGAAATGTATGAGTTTCGTGATAATTTCTGTGAAGAAATTGGCGCGGACTTGATTGTGCGTAAAAATGAAGATGCGATTGCCAAGGGCATGAATCCTAAAGAGTTTGGCGTGGCACGTTGCTGTGGGGCATTAAAAACAGGTGCTTTGTTAGCAGCCCTTGAAGAAGGTGGTTATGACGCTGCCTTTGGTGGAGCGCGCCGTGACGAAGAGAAGTCTCGTGCCAAAGAACGTGTGTTTTCTATGCGTGATGAGTTTGGGCAGTGGGATCCAAAAAATCAACGCCCTGAGTTGTGGAACATCTATAATGCTCGCATTCATGATGGTGAGTCGGTGCGTGTGTTCCCGATTTCTAACTGGACGGAGATGGATATTTGGTCATATATTCGTGAAGAAGAAATTCCGATTGTACCTTTATACTTTGCTAAAGAACGCCCTATGATTGAACGTGGTGAGATGTTGATTCCTTATTATGAGGAAAATAAAGACCAGTATTTGGAAGGTGAAGAGCCTGTGATGGTGATGAGTCGTTTCCGTACTTTGGGTTGCAGTCCTTGCACAGGTGCTGTGCGCTCTGATGCAACCAATATGGATGAAATTGTGATTGAAGCAGCGGCTTCGCGCCGTTCTGAGCGTGAAACGCGTATTATTGATCATGGTTCAAACAGCATGGAAGACAAGAAGAAAGAGGGTTACTTCTAGAAAAACAATGCATATCACCTTTCAAGCATCCAATAGCAGTATCAAATATGCTCATGTGCAAAAGCACACTGCGCGATTTTCTTTGCTCTTGCACGCTTGAAAAGCAATCTGAATCATTTTTAGTGGATTAAATAGGAAAGAAAAAATGAGTAAAGCAAATTTAGACTTGGTAAAAGAAATTGAGCTGTTGCGTTTGGTAACAGTGGGCAGTGTGGATGATGGTAAATCGACTTTAATTGGTCGTTTATTGATTGACACCAAAGGTGCATTTGAAGATCAATTGATGGCTGTGCGTAAAAAGAAAGGCACAACAACCATTTCTTCAGCCGCAGAAATTGATTTGGCAATGTTAACTGATGGTCTTTCCGCAGAGCGTGAGCAAGGCATTACCATTGATGTAGCATACCGCTATTTTGCCACACCCAAACGTAAATTTATCATGGCAGATTGCCCTGGGCATGAGCAGTATACACGCAATATGGTGACAGGTTCATCCACTGCCAATGCAGCCATCATTTTGATTGATGCGCGACAAGGTGTGTTGGCACAAACCAAACGTCATACCCATATTTTAGGGCTTCTAGGTATTCCGCATTTGATTGTTGCGGTCAATAAAATGGACTTGGTGGATTATGATCAAGCCACATTTGAAGCGATTCGTGACGAAATGGATGAATATTGTGCCAAACAAGGCATCAAAGATTTGATTTGTACGCCTATGTCTGCACTTGCAGGTGATATGGTCACCATTCGTGGCGAAAATATGGATTGGTATAAGGGTAATACTTTATTGGAAACACTTGAATCCATGTCTGTATTGGATGACTTGGATAACCAATCATTCCGTATGCCTGTGCAGTTGGTCAATCGCCCTCAAACAGCAGACTTGCCTGATTATCGTGGCTTTATGGGCACGATTGCATCGGGTACGGTCAAAGTTGGTGATGCCATCACGGTTGTGCCATCGGGTAAAACATCAACAGTGAAAGAAATCGTCGCTTTTGATGGCAACTTGGACGAAGCCTTTGCACCACAAAGTATTACGCTGACACTCAATGATAATATTGATATTTCACGCGGTGATATGTTGGTTCATGCAGGTGAAGAGACCACAGGTGAGAAATCACTCAAAGCCAACGTGTGTTGGATTGGTGATGAGCCGCTTGAAAAACGTAAAAAATACATCATCAAACACACCACACGTCAGGTCAAAGCCTTGGTGGATGAAGTAAACTTTAAACGCGATATTCATACGCTTGAAGAGCAAGATGCAGATAGCTTGGCAATGAATGAAATCGGGCAAATTACATTCAAGTTGCAACAGCCGTTGAACTGTGATTCGTATGCGGATAATCGGGGGACGGGTTCGTTTATTATCATCGATTCGTTTACTAATAATACGGTCGGCGCTGGCATGATAGTCTGATCCTTCGACACAAATCGCACACAGGCGGCGTTGTTCATTTGGCGCTGCCAAACTTCGCGCCTTGCGCCTTGCCTGAGCGTGATTTGAGCCGAAAGGTGTATGTGTTGGAGCGGCTAAGATGATGGGTTTATTGTTTTATAACAGTGGTTTACTGTTAAATTGCTCTGACCCCTTAACTCCAAAATAAGAAGCTCTGAATAAGAATGGGAGAGTATAAAAATGATAAGGACATTACTAGCTGTTTATCGTGGCGACAGAACCCCAAGAAAACATGCGCTCGAAACTGAAAAAGATGAAATTTTAGTCGAATGTAAAGAACTTGAAGCAAGAAAAGAACAAATTTTGACTCAGTATAAAGACTCAAAAAACAAATTTATTGCATCTCTAGCTAATGCATCTGTGTATATCGACTCTAATATATATATGGATGAAAGATTCACTAAGCTATTCGATCTTTTACTTAATCAAAATTTTGACATATTGTTACTTGAAGTTCAATATCAAGAAATTTACAGATCCTGAATTCAAGTGATAAGTGCAATTTCCACTATCGATTTTATGTGAACTCCTGTATTTTCCTCAAATACTTCGTATGGAGTTTTGAACCCCAAACACTTTTTGGGTCGGTTATTAAGCCTATGAACGGCTTTTAGAACTTCTTTTGTAGTCACTTCAAGCAAGCTCATTGCTTTGGGGAAGTACTGCCGTAGAAGACCGTTTGCATTCTCATTTTGACCACGTTCCCAAGAGTGATAGGGCTTTGCAAAATAGGCATTACAATCGAGTGCTTTGGCGATGGTCTTATGGAATGCGAATTCTTTACCGTTGTCGAAAGTGATCGTGTGTACCCAGTCTTTTATTGGCTCCAAAAGCTTGATAATGGTTGCTGTCACGTCTTTGGCATGCTTGCTCTTAAGCGGTGCTGCAAGGCGAAGTTTTGAGCGACGATCATCGAGTGTTACAAGCACGCCTTTGTGCTCTTTTCCTATCATGGTATCACCTTCCCAATCACCTATTCGCTCTCGTTTGTTAGCCACTTCAGGACGTTCATCAATATCCACCCGATTGGTGATACCATGACGAGTATGCGCCGATCCATAACGTTTCCTGTAGGTTTTATTTTGGTGCCTAAGATGAGTATACAAAATACCGCCAGCCTTTTTGTCCGCTAAAACATATTGATAAATCGTTTCATGATGAATGCTAATGACATCATCCTTTTTCAATCGACCAGCAACTTGTTCAGGACTCCAGTCTTGTTCGATATATTCGGATATTACCGTCTTGATATCATTGGTAAGTTTGATTGCTTTCGGCTTATCTTTGTGACGCGTGAAAGCCTTATTATTGGCTTGAATATGACGGTAGCCCCGTTGCCCTGTGTTGCGTGAAAGCTCCCTGCACAACGTGCTACATGAACGCCCTAATGCCGAAGCAATATCCTTCTGAAAAGTACCCTTCTTACGCTCTAGTTCAATGTAGTGACGCTCTTGTAAGTTTAATTGTTTATATCTCATATCACGCACCTTAAAATCGCCTTATTTTGTAGCCAACACCCTCACCAGAATGAACTGATAAGAATAGCGATTACATACGATTGCACTTATGATACGAATTCAGGGATGTAAAAAGTCTGATCAACCAGAGAAAGCAAAAAGTGCAAGAAGGGCTTTTAATTACATTGACAAATTGCAAGAGAAAGGGGTTCTTACGATTGAGGGACTAGACCTTAAATCTGAGGAAAAAGCATATGCAGATCCAAAATTAATCGAAAGAATAATCAAAGATTTAAAGCAAGATAAAACAACAGTTTTTCTTACTGAAGATAAAGATTTAAAGATTCGATTAAGATATCAGCTAAAAAAAGAGAATCTGGGTGGGGAAAAATTAGTAATATTTAGCCATGACAACATGGTTTTTCTTGAATTATTCACTGAAGTTTTAACGTTAGAGAACGAAATAAAAGCGACATTACAAAAATTAACGCAATGGGAAATCAGCATAGATCATTTAAAGGAACACTGTCCTCGTTGTAATAAAAACATTTTAACATATACGGTTACAAAAAGTGAAGGGGTCTTTGAAAAGTATTCCGAATATTGCTGTGAATGCGGGAGATTTATTAGCGAAGGTCACAATGGATAACGCAACAGTTCTTCTGAGGAATTAAAAGGGGTCAGACTCTAATACCGCTACCTGACGTGATAAAATGAAGTTATTTTAGCTACTTAGCATACTCATCTCGAGGCTTAGTCATCAAAGGGTAGGCCTTGGGTCTTCGCTTCATGACCCGAGGCTGACTTTTCCTTTTTCTGCCCCCTGTTTTTGTATAGGCAATGGCATTAAGAATTTTCTCAACCCATTTTTCCAATGCCTCTGAAGTCAAAGCAACAGTTTTTTCGACGATACTTCTCATAAGATTTACAGCTGCCATAAAACTAATTTCACGCGGTTTAACACCATTCTGATTGGCTGCATTGGCCATGTTTGAACGAATAAGGTTGTAAGCTAAAAGATGTGCAGCAACCTCTTTTTCTACCATGTTCGCACTTTTACAACGAAGCATTTCCATGCCCATATGAGTTTTGATGCTTCGGAAATCGAGCTCAACCTTCCAGCGTTCTTTATAGAGCTTGGCAAGTTCATTTTTGTGATATGTTTTCGCATCTAAAAGTGTGGTGACGTACACAGTACCATTGACTGAAAATTCACGAATCTTAATCTCATCTGGGAGTTCATCATACGCTTCCTGAGTCATCCAAACTGGCTTCTTTTTAGGCTTGTCATAGGAGATTATATGATCTTTTGAAGAAAGCTTTTCACCACGGCTAAAATCACTTTTAACATTTTCTCTTTGCCTCAAAACAAAAGGCGTTCCCTGCTGAATCAGGCATGCCATAATTGCGAATGTTGTATAGTAACTTACATTGAGCGGGTATGCTTTATCGTTTTCTTGGTTATTTTATCCTTATAAATCAATGAGATAAGGATATACATCACGATTCTGATTATCCTACGAATTTCAATATACAACCAACTTAAGCAAAAAGTTGAAAATCGATACCGTAATTTTCATTAAATGGCTAAATGATTCGGTCATAAAAGGCTGTTTTCATTCAATATGATGAGAACAAAGATCATCCGATATCAATTTTAA